>NZ_CP033459.1:1460084-2190126 GCF_003265305.2 Pseudoprevotella muciniphila
TCGAAATGCTGATGTTGGGCCGTTTTCCTGTTTTCTCGCGGAAATAGTCCACTATGGCATCCTTCACCTTGTATGCCACAAACTTAGAATGACGGAACTCGTTGCTGTTTACCACGCTGTCAACGGAGAACGACGTGGTGAGGTCCATAATGTCGCTCCATTCCACCTTACGCACGGCATCGTACACATCGTCGGCTGTCTTTGCATTGAAGTGGAGGATGGGTTTAAGAACACGCACAGCCGTGCGCAAGCAGAAATTCGCACGGTAGAGCATCTCTTTGTCGCCTGTGAATGTGACCATGCGGTGGCCCTTGCTGATGTTTTCCGCACCGAGTTCCTCGAGTTCTCCAGCCAACACATCCTCTATGCCTTGGAATGTCTTGGCTATGATTTCAAATTTTTCCATTTCTTGTAGTAGTGGCAATGGCTGCCCAAAGTGGTTATTTCAAATGATTTGCAAAGATACGACGTAGTTCAAGAAACGGCAAATAACAAGATGAGTTTTATTTTTTTTTATAAAAAAACAATATGTTTTGCAGGAAACGCTTAACTTTGCGAGAGAAAGAAAAAGGTTGTCTAATAAAAGCCTGGCGCAGGTGCATGAGAGTTTGCTGATTCAGCATATACAGACCCTCCGATGCAAATGTCGCCGGGAATGCAATGAAAAAACAGAAGACTATGGCTAAATCAGCGAATTTCAATGTAGAAGAAATGCTGCCCCTTGGCACGGAAATCAATCATGGTAAATACCGTATCGACAGTTACCTGTCGCAAAGCCGTTATTCCAATACATACATAGCCACACGCCTCGACGAAACGAAGGAAAAAGTGGTGATAAAGGAATTTTATGTCAGTGGCATTACCGGCAGGGCAGGCAACAATATAACTGTGGGAGTGTATGACGCGAAGTATCAGGATTATTTTCAGTATCAGCGCGAGCGCTTCAAGATAGGTGCGGGCAGGATAAAGAGTCTGGCAAATCCTGCCATCGTCAAGATTCTGGACTGTTTTGAGGACGAGGGCACCGCCTATTATGTGATGCGCATGATAGAAGGCGAAACGCTGTCGAAGAGGATGAAGCGTCTTGGCAAGCCTTTCTCCGTGAATGCCATGAGCCGTTATCTCGACTCCCTGTCAACAGCATTGGAAGACATACATGGCCACAAACTGGTGCATCTGAACATCAATCCCGACAACGTCATCATCGACGGTTCAGACCATGCCGTACTGATAGGCTTCAATCCGGGGCGAGACATAAGTAACGAACTGACTCCCGGTCAGATACCCGAAGAACTCCCCAAAAACGACAATGGCTCTTATTCGCCTTTGGAACAAATCAATGGCGACAATGAGAAAATAGGTGCCAAGACCGATATTTACGGCCTCGGCATGTTGCTCTACAACTGCCTCACCGGTAAGGTACCTCCTACGGCAGACGAAATAGCCGACCCCAACGCCATGAAATACGATGAGCGCGTTACGCCACAGATGCAGCACCTTATCGCCAGAATGACCAATCCCAACTGGGAGAATCGCATGGCAAGCATAGAGGATGTGCTGAGATACCTCGGCACGGAAATTACTTATACCGGAGGTGGCAATGACAACGGTGGTTCGCGCAGAGGGGCACAGATAGTCTTCATCCTTTTCGTTTTGGCAGTTCTGGGTGCCATTGTGTTCGGCATCGTGCGCATGTGCTCTTCAGATTCAGATGAAGATAACATTGTTATCATGGACGGTGGCACACCGGAACAGGTGCACGACATACAGAAAAATGCTGAAGAGAAAAAGGATACCGTGGATGCTAATAAAACCGAAGCAGGGCAAAAGGAAGAAGTGAAAAAAGAGGAAGAAAAACCCGCACCTGAAGCCACAGAGCAGAAGACGGAGGAGGCGAAGCAACCTGAACAGCAACCCGCTCCTGCGCTTTCAGGCGAAACGGAATACCTCAAGAAGAACGACGTATGGTCATCTTCAACAAATGCCAACAGCAAATCGCTCGTATCAGCCATACAGAAGGGCGAAGCCGACGGCATACTCAACCATCCTTATTCTAAACTCAACGACAAGACCCGTCAGAACGGCTATTGGCTGCAAATCGTGGACAGGGTGAAGGAGATGAAGGCACAAGGACGCGATGCCGAACTCAAAGCCGCACTTCAGTCGGTATATAAAGACCCCCTGAACCTGAGAGAAGTCAACGACAAACTCGCACGCATGAAAAAATAGAATTCTGCGTAACGACGTAACAATAAGAAAAACAAATAAGTGCCGCAACGAGTAATCCGTGCGGCACTTATTTGCATCCATGTGCTTTTTGATGTTAGATAAACTCCAAGTAATTATCCTTGTTTACCACATGATATTCTGCGTGCGGATATGCTTTTTGAAAAACTGTCGGGATAGCAGGCTTCTTGTTACCCCATTTGAATTCCAATGCTGTCAAACTATCTGAACTCTCTTCTATAAGGTCTATCTCCTGTTTGTCATAAGTGCGCCAGAAATAAAACTCTTTATGTAGCCCCTTATTGAAATTCTCTTTGCGTCGCTCTCCGATGATATAATTTTCCCACAATGCCCCGACATCCTGCCTGACAGCTATTGGTGAAAAAGATCCGATGATAGCATTGCGAATGCCGTTATCGTAGAAGTACCACTTTCCGGCTTTTGTCACTTCCTTACGAAGGTTGCGCGAGTAAGCACCCAGACGATAGATGACAAAGACTTTCTCCAGAAGATTCAAGTACTTTTCGGCTGTTGTTTTACTCATGCCAAGTTGTTTGCCTAACTCTTCGTATGAAACTTCGCTACCCATCTGAAATGCAATTAGTCGTAGCAAATCGCGCATCTTATTTGAGTTTTTCAGGCCGTCTATTGCCAATATGTCCTTTAGCAGATAAGCGTTGACAATGTCGCGCAGATAGTCAATCTTATTTTCATAATTATCCATCATTACCACTTCCGGATAAGAACCATAGATTAGTCGGTCCTCTATGTTCTGGCGGGTTTCAAAAGCGCTTTCAGTTTGTGCAATTTCCTCTTGCGAGAATGGGGTAAGAATAAATTGAGTGCTACGACCAACCAATGGTTCACCGGTCATGTTAAGTAAATCGAATGAAGAAGAACCGCTTGCCAGCACACATATACCTGGTATTTCATCAACAATCAACTTCAAAATACTGCCGATATATGGAATATTCTGTGCTTCATCGATAGCAAGCAAGTCAATACCGTTTAGTAAATGGCGATAATTGGCTATCGAGCGTTTTTCCAACAATGCCAATGTATCGTAATCTTCGCCGTTGAGCATCATCGTCCGACCGGGAAAATCGTTCACAATTTTACGCATCATTACCGTCTTTCCTACGCGTCGTGCGCCAAAAACCAACACAGCCTTATTGGGAGTGATTCGCGCTGTTATTCTCTCTTGAAGTGTTCTTTTGATTGTTCTCATAAACTTGACAGATTCTGAGGCAAAGATAAAAACATATTTTGAAATGGCGAAATTTACGCAAAAAACGTACTGACAAGTGGCGATTTTTACGATTTTACAGTCCAGATTATTCCAAATGAGTGTCGAAACTATCAGGTTCAGAAACCCATCCAAATGGCATATTCATACCATCCTTGCTGATTCTTACCTTGCGGAGTAAGTTGATAAAGAAGAGAGGAAACACGCTCGTCGCTTTTTTCGCCCCATAGGTCATCCTCAGATATGCTGTGTATTCCACCATTTTTGATAGGTTTACCTGTGACGTAAAATACATTTGGTTCGCCGCCCTGTATTTGTAGCAGACCATAATCAAGTGCTTCGGTCATAAAACTTTTATAATCTTCTTCATCCGAGAAGTATATTCCTGCACCAGTGTCAGTACATGCTGAAAATTCTAAGACACAAGCATGCTTTCTTATCTTCTCAAATTTGCTTATCCCATTTGTATCCCTTTCACACTCCAAGTAGTTTGCGTTTCGACCATAAACTATACTGATTTCGTCTGGATACACATTACCATCATCATTGTTACTATAATCTCCATCGTAGTAACTATAATTTAGAAGAGTAAGACCCGCAGCATCAGCTATTGCTTTAGGTGGTAGTTCTTCATTTTCTTGAATCTGTTGTAGTAGTGTTAGCAGAGTGTGAAATGTAGGTTTATTGTCGGTCTGCGCCGTTACGCAGCTTGATAGCGGCACGCAGGTGGTAAGGAAAATGAATATTATTCTTCTCATATTTAGTGTATTTTATAATGGATATTTATTATCAGCAGAACCTAATAAAGGTTATTGCCTACAAAAGTATAAAAAAAGCACACTGTAGAAAGTTTGCAGATATTTGGAACGCCCCACCTTTCTGGTATTATGAATATATGTCAGTATTTGGTATTATTGCGAATTGCTTCGCGACCGCCGTAAGGAGAAGAAGATGACACAACAACAGCTGGCAGATGCCGTAGGAGTGAAGCGTTCTTATATCGCCCGTGTAGAAAAAGGAGAAACGGATGTGCAACTGAGTAGTTTCCTGCGAATTGCCATGGTGTTGGGTATACAGTTGGTGCCCGTTCTGCGTTAGAGATTGTATAGGGGATGTTTTGGAAACTGCGTGAAAATACCCTTTTGCTAAAAAAACTAAAAATCGGATGAAAGCGGCAACTTTTGTGTAACTTTGCGCACTTTTGTAATAAAAACGAACGGAAAATATTCAAGTATGAAAAGACTACTTACTTTAGTTTTTGCACTTCTTGCCGCATTAGGCATAGCAGTGCCCGAAGCCTCTGCACAGCAGGGACCGAGCACTTACGAATGGGCTGAGCCCTATCGTAAGGAAGTAAAGATGAATTACGTTTATTCCTTAGAGGATGCCTTGAAATTGGCAAAAAAATCGAAGAAACCCATCTTTGTGAATTGCTTTGAGGACTGGGCTGTGCCCTGCCATCTGGCTAACCACTATTTCTTCAGCAACGAGGAGTTGTGCAAATGGATGGACGAAAACTTTGTTTGCCTATGGCTCAACACGCGGGCATCCGAAAATTTTCCCTTCCGCGAAAAGTATAAAGTGAGTGCAATGAGTTGCTACATCGTACTGGACCGCTTCGGCGAGGTGATACAGATGTACCGTGGTTTCAACAATTTGCCTACTGATTCCGCAAAAATGCCCGAGGCGTTCATGAACAATATGAAACTCGCGCTCAACGAAGAAACTTCCCTACGTGGTACGGCGAAGAAATATAACGCCGGCGACCACTCCAAGGAGATGACCTTCAAGTATCTTAAGGCGATAGAAGCAGCAGGAGAGGATAGTCTGATCAATGTGATGAGACCGGTATATTTTGAGATGCTCACGCCCGAAGAATATGCCCTGGAGGAGAACTGGACCACCGTGCGCCATTATGCACGCGACATCAATTCGCCCGTTTTCAAATATATCACGGAAAACCGCGAGGCGTTCGACAAGAATATAGGCCAGAAACGTGTGGACGACGTCCTCGCCTCAGGCTTTGTCAGCGAACTCATGCCCTACGTCATGGGTGAGAAGGCCTACGACAGCAAGCATGTGCTGGATATCTATCTCGCCATGAACAAGGCAGACATAGCAGATGACAATGACTGCTTCGTGATTTACGACATCGTAAAGACGCATGGTGAGCACAAATATGCCGAAACCATCGAAAGCCTGAAAAAACTCGACCTACGCAATAAGCCGATAATCGACATGTCGCTCAAATTCCCCGACCAGACACCTGAGGAAACAAAAATGCTCACCGAATACTTCAAGGCACGTCAGATGGAGTATGGCAGTGAGAGGAGTTCATACTTCCGTGCTTATCGCGACATGGTGGAAAACCTCAACCGCGTAGGTGGAATCAAGTTTGAGACAGGTACCCTCGAGACAGTCCTTGCCAAGGCGAAAGCCGAAGGGAAAATGGTGTTCGTGGACTGCTACACCACATGGTGCGGTCCGTGCAAGATGCTCGCCAAACAGACATTTACAGACGCCACGGTGGGCGACTACTATAACGAACGCTTCGTATCCATTCAAATCGACATGGAGCGCGGCGAAGGTCCCGAACTGGCAAAGCGCTTTGGTGTGGCAGCATATCCCACATTGGTTTATCTCAACAGCGACGGCACAGTCATCGCAAAGCAAGAAGGTTTCAGACGACCTGCCGAATTCCTTGCAGCAACAAAGAAAGCGTTGGAGGAGGCAGGTAAATAATCGGTAGTAAACTATTATTCAGACTAACATGAAGCGCAAATTATTGATGCTCTGCGCTGCATTGGCAGCCCTGTTACCTGCAAAGGCTTTTTATATGGAGACCTCTTACGGCATGGAAAACGGCAAGATGGTCGTAACAGCCGCCGTAAATGGGGTGCGGGGCAAGTTTATTGTCGATACCGGTGCGCCCTGTTGCCTATCTGCCAATTTTGCAAAAAAATGCGGCATACCCGCAGAAAGCGGCATACCTCAGCAGTCGTACGACTCGAATGGCAACATCGTGATGTCACATGTGGTGCAGGTAAGGTCATTTGCTTTAGGCGGTGTGGACTTCCAGCAGTTGCAAGCCATGAGAATGGCTCCGAACAGCGTCATAGACCAGTTTGGCATAGATGGCATAGTGGGCTACAACCTTCTCAAGCAAGGCAAGGCGAAATTCGATGGTCGCAACCGTCGCTTCATAATGTCGGATGATGATGAGAAACTCGGTATCGACTATAATTGTGGTGTCGTCATGGTGCCCGACCATTTTCTGGCACTTATCCCCGTGAGGATGGGTGTGCAGACCGACACCGTGATGTTCGACACGGGGGCGGAGAGCCTATATGAGATGTGCACCAAGACCTACGACAGGGTGCGCAGCGCAACGGCAGACATCAACCTTCTCGCCACAGGCAAGGGCACACTTTCGATGGGTGCAGCAGGAATGGAGGACGCATCGGTAAAGTACAGGCTCAAGATGCCGGAATTCAACATAGGTAACAGTGCTTTCGCCAATGTTACTACTATTACTACTGATGCCCACGACTCCCGTATTGGCAGCGAATTGCTCAAATTTGGCGACGTCATCATAGACTACGCTGAAGGCATCTTCTATTTCCAGCCTTACGAGCAGGAGAAAGTGCCCGATTGCTATCAGCCTGACTGGAACGTCGTGCCTGTCGTGATGGGCAACAAGGTGGTGGCAGGAATGGTGTGGGAAGTGCCGCAGAAAGGGCTTAACACCATGCCGCAGCCTGACATAGTGGCAGGCGACCAGATTGTAGCCATTGGCGACACACGTTGCGAAACAGTCGATATGCGCATGGCTACGACAACAAATCTTTTCAACATGAATCCCTACGGCACTAAGATTACGTACCGCAGTTCAAAAACGGGAAAAGAGGAAACAATGACGATAAAGATGCAGTAATGAATAGATACTTTATATATAGAGATTGCCCACAATGCCGATATGAATTGGCATTGTGGGCTTTATTATGGGTTATTTTGTTTTACTGAACATAGCCACTACCAAGACACACACCACAATTTTTCCTATGGTGGGAGTGTGCAGACATAGTTCTGTTGCATGTAGAGCAATATCTGTCATTCCCCCTTCCTGTGTAGTCTGGTTGCCAAATAATCTCATCCATCCCTTTTCCACTTCCCCCGCAGCTTGGACATTGACGCCTGCCGCTAGAACTTGAGGAACTTGAATTTGAATTGTTATAATTTATGCCGCCATTATTTAAGGGCATATTCATTTGAGCTGCAAAGTAATTACTTATGTTGTTGAAAAGTTTTCTGTCATTTTGATAGAATTCGCCACGTTTAACTCGTGAAAGATATTCTCTAGCATTAAACCCCCAAGCTACTGCATTTTCATATTTCGAAATAATTATTTCTTTATTCGTTTCGCGGGAAAAGTTGTCAAGATTGGACCAATTTATCGCCAACATTATTTCAGAAGTCAATCCATATAAAAAGCTTATTTCGCCACTTTTAATTCCTTGCGCCAAAAGATCTAATTCGGCTTTTCTTGCTGCGTCATTAGCTGCTCTATAATCCCCTTTTGCAATATAAGACTTAATGTTAATTTTAGCACCCATGAGTTGCCCTTGATTATAAGCATCTTGGTAGGCATTTGGGTTTGCAAAAGGGTTAAAGGGATTAATCCATTGGGCATTAAGGCTTAAAGCCTCAAAAAGCATCAGAAAAATGAATATTTTTTTCATGATTTATATTTTTTTGCCTCACACAGCACCGAAATGAGATTTTGTTATTAAATGAATGAAGCGTGGTGCTGATATGCTTCACTCTGATGGAGGTCGTGAGAATAACCTTGTAGAAAGTAAAACAATAATAGCCCACGCTTTATGCGCGAACCATTATACTCACTTGTCTACTTAGGAAGTTTCTCACGTTTCCATCACAAGACGAGCATAACGCTTCGTTGTTATAATCACTGATTGAGTATTACTCAATCGTGGCACAAAAATACATATTTTTTATAAAAAATGCAAATTGGATTTTTTATTGGTAAAAAAAGGAGACAGAGAAAAAAGTCTCATTAGAGGTATGTGAATACAAATTGTGCGACTTTTTGAATGCGAAAGAATTTACACAGCATTGTCTTTGATGTTTAACGCTCATTATTAAAAACGTTTGTAAGTTGACTTCGTCCATTCGTATTTCGCGTTTCAAAAACAATAGTCTTTCACGTTCTAAATTATAAAAAGTAAGTCCCTCATGTCATCAACATAAATACTCAAAGCAACTATATAAACGGGTTTGCCGTTGTTTTCTAAGAATTTACCAGATACCAATAGATAATTATGAAACGAACTCCCTGAGGAAACGCTCCACGCTGCGGCTGATGCTGGGCAGCCCGAATTGCTCGGGACGTATGTCGCCGATGGGCACCCATCGGAGTTCTGCCACGTCATCGTGCGCTTCGGGTGTATCACCTTCAATCCTGCACAGGAACATGGCGTCAACGGTATGAACGTTAAACCCGGAGAAAGGATAGACGTTGTGCGAAGAAAAGAGATAGCGCAATATCTTGGCCTGACAACCCGTTTCTTCCTTTATCTCTCGCAGACAGCTCTCTTCGAGTGTTTCGTTCGGATCGACGAAGCCGCCCGGCAGGTCGAGTGTGCCCTTTGCAGGTTCCAGCGCACGGCGGCAAACGAGCAGTTCTTCCTTGTCGTTCAGAATGAATGCCGCGGTGGAGGCTGAGGCGTTGTGATACAGTGTGAAACCACAGTCGGCGCAGCGTTTTGAGCGGAAGTCGTTTACGGCGAAATGCTGGCTGCCGCAGTGTGGGCAGTAGTTGAAATGGTCGAGGAAGTGCATGAGTTCCGTGGCTATTTGTATATCAGGGTTGAAAGGCGTTCGGGATTGAAAATATCATTGGCTATGCGCTGCAGGTCGGCTGGTGTTACATCGTCGTAGAGGGCGCATACTTCTTCGATGTTTCGGAAGATGCCGTATTTGGCGTAGAGGCGTCCCATGGAGACGGCATGGTTCTCAAAATGGTCGCGTGCTATTCGCAGTTGACGCACGAGTTGCTGCCTGGCAGTGCGGAGTTGGTTTTCGGTGATGGGTGCTTCGATGAATCTGTCCATCTCGCGGCGTATGAGTCTTTGACAGCGTTTTATATCCTTTTGGTCGCAACCGAAATAAACCGACCACACACCCGCGTCGGGATAGAATCCGATGTAGGCATCGACGCTATATACCAGCCCTGCCTTTTCCCGCAGTCGGACGTTGAAGCGGGAATTGGGGGCAGGACCGCCGATGATGTTGTTGAGCAATGTCAGCGCATGGCAATCCTTATCGTTGCCGCCTATGGTGCGACAGCCCATGAGCACATGTGCCTGATGCGTTTGTTTATCTGTCTCGCGTGTCCAGCCTTTCTCTGTGGAGATGGGGAGGGCTTTGGGAATGGTTGTTACGATTTGCTGTGGTGTAACAGGGAAATCGCTTGCGGGTAGCAGGCTCTCCAGTGTTTTCACCATTCGTGCGAAGTTGAGGTCGCCAAAGGCATAGAACACACAGTTGCGAGGATGATAATAGGCATCGGCATAGCGGTGGGCATCAGCCGTGGTGTATTGCTTGAGCCTTTCTGCCTTGCCCAGAATGTCGCGCCCGAGAGGATGATTGGGAAAAATCAGTGTCTCAAACTCGTCGAAGATAAGGTCGGACGGGGTGTCGAGATAACTGTCTATCTCATCGCAGATCACTTCCTTTTCGCGGTCAAGTTCTGCCTGTGGGTAGGTGCTGTGGAAAACGATGTCGGTCAGAATGTCGGCTACATGATGGAAGTCGCTTTTCAGCGCCGTGGCATAATACACAGTCTCCTGTTTTGTGGTGAAAGCGCTCAAATCGCCGCCACGCCGCTCCAGGAAGCCGTTGATTTGGTAGGCCTTGCGGCTCGTAGTACCTTTGAACGTTGTATGCTCTATGAAATGCGCCATGCCCGAATCGGCAGCATCTTCATGACGGGTACCTGCCCCAACAACGATGCCACAATAGACCACCTCCGTATTGGCTGGCTCATAAATGATGCGCAAGCCACAAGGGAGAGTCGCTTCATAGTAATCGGGGCGGCTTGTCTTTAATTGCTGTCCTTTTGTCATGACGCTAATTCGTTATTTCTTAAATTTCTTGCCAATTACGGGCAGTTTTTCTAACCCAATGTCATGATAGAGCAAATGTCCTATGAAGAGCAGTATCAGAACGGTGTTGATACCGATGCGACATGCAGCGGGCCATTCGTCCGGTAGAAGCGCCATGACAACATAAAGTAAGGCTGCAACACCCACGTAGATACCTATGCTCTTCAATGGGTAGTTGATGGGGTAATACTTCTGACCAAACACATAACTCAGCACCATTGCCGTGCCGTAGCCGGCCACACCAGCCCATGCGCACGCCATATAGCCGTAGTATGGGATGAAAAGAATGTTGGTTATGATAAGCACAGCGCAACCTGCACCACTAAAGTAGGCACCCCAGATGGTGCGGTCGGTCAGTTTGTACCAAAACGAAAGATTGAAATAGATGCCCATCATAATTTCGGCAACCATGACGATGGGCACCACCTTCAGCCCTTGCCAATAGTCGGGTGCGATGATATATTTCAGGATGTCCATATATCCCATCACGAGCAGGAAAGCGAGAAGCGTGAAGATGACAAAGTATTTCATCGCTTTGGCGTATGTCTCGCGGTTGTCCTTGTCGCGCGACTTGCCGAACACAAAAGGCTCATAGGCATAGCGGAAGGCCTGTGTAATCATCGCCATAATCATGGCTATCTTGAAGCAGGCACCATAGATACCGAGTTGCTCCTTGCCGAGGTCGCCCGTAACGATGCGTGGGAAGATGATTTTGTCCGCAGTCTGATTCAGTATGCCGGCTATGCCGAGAATAAGTATGGGCCAGGCATAGCGCCACATCTTCTTCATCAGCGCCTTGTCGAACACCCACCTGAAGCCTGTCAGTTCCTTGTGAAAGAACAAAACGGAAACAGCAGAACAGAAGAGGTTGATGCCGAAAACATAGCCCACGTCAATGCGGAAATTATCGATGAAATGGGGCAAAACTATGAAATAACCCAGATTGAGTATGATGTTCAGGAAAATGAAAATCAACTTTAGTGCAGCGAACTTGATGGGTTTCTTTTGATAGCGCAAATAGGCGAAAGGAATGCAAAGGAATGCATCTATCGCTACACAAATGACCATCATATAGACGTAGGACGGGTGGTCGGCATAGTCGAGGAAATTGCTGATAGGACTGATGAAAAGTAGTATGAGTGCCACAAAACAGATTCCCACACTGCCCACGGCTATCAACGAAGTAGAATAGACGCGCATGGGGTCGTGCTCGCCTTTGTTTACGAAACGGAAAAAGGTGGTTTCCATGCCAAAAGTGAGCAGAACCAGCAGTAGTGCCACATAACTGTATATTTCCGTAATGACACCATAGCCGCCGCTCTCTGCACTGATCTTTGCGGTGTAGAGCGGCACGAGCAGGTAGTTCAGGAAACGGCCTACGATGCTGCTCAGCCCATAAATGGCGGTATCTTTTGCAAGTGATTTTAGATTTGCCATAATGATAATGATTTGTTTGTAGTGGCTACCTATTATCCAAAGAAGAGATAGCAAATACCCACAGCGGCTATCATTCCTGCTAAGTCGGCAAGTAAGCCGCAAGTTACGGCATGTCGCGTCTTACTGATGCCCACTGAACCAAAATAGACGGCGAGGATATAGAAAGTGGTGTCGGTAGAGCCTTGGAAGATACAACTCAGGCGACCGGCAAACGAGTCGGCACCGTATGTGTTCATGGCATCTACCATCATTCCTCGTGCCCCACTACCACTTAGCGGTTTCATAATGGCGGTTGGGAGGGCTTCCACCCATTGTGTGTCGAAACCGCAGGCGGTAACACACCATTTAATGCCGTCGATGAGCCAGTCCATAGCGCCTGATGCACGGAATATGCCGATGCCTACGAGGATAGCAATAAGATAAGGAATGATTTTTACGGCTGTCGTAAAACCGTCTTTGGCACCCTCTATAAAAGCATCATATACGTTCACTTTTTTCCGTAAACCGGCTATAAGGAAGAGTATGATGATGGAGAAGAGGATAACATTTGCGCTCGTGGTGCCCACAGTGTCCATAAGCGTGCTGTTCATCGTACTGAATCCCCAGATGATGCCGGCTATGAAAAGCGTAGCGCCGCCAAGTGTGAGGAGCAGCGTGCGGTTGAACAGGTTGATGCGTTGGTACAGACAGGTAATAATGATGCCTGCCAATGTAGAGAAGAATGTGGCAATGAGTATGGGAATGAAGATGTCGCTCGGTTGTGCCGCACCTGCCTGTGCACGATACACCATCACACCGATGGGGATGAGTGTGAGACCTGAAGTGTTGAGCACAAGGAACATAATCATCGGATTGCTCGCCGTGTCCTTTTTAGGATTAAGTTCCTGCAATCCCTCCATGGCTTTGAGCCCGAGGGGAGTGGCGGCGTTGTCCAGACCAAGCATGTTGGCAGAGATGTTCATGAAAATGTTGCCGATGACAGGGTGGTTCTTCGGAATGTCGGGGAAGAGTTTTGCAAATAAGGGACCAAGAAATCTTGCCAATGCGTTTACCACACCGCCTTTCTCACCAATCTTCATAATGCCGAGCCAGAGCGATAACACACCAGTCAGATACAGCGATATTTCAAAACCATTCTTCGCACTATCGAAAGTGGAGTTCATGATGTCTGGAAATACCTGCGTATCGCCAAAGAACACGAGTTTTATCACCGCTATAGCGAAAGCGATGAAGAAAAAAGCCAACCAAATGTAGTTGAGTACCATTTGTTTATAATTTGCAACCTATTACGGCTTGCCATGAATTTTCTAAATCGGTAATGACACGTGCAAGTTCATCCACCGTAGTAGCCACACTGACCACTTCTTCAAATTGGCGTGTGATGAAGCCTTTCTCGCAGAGGTCTTTCAAAAGAGTGATGAGATGATCCCAGCAGCCTGCCACGTTGTAGAGCACGAGGGGACGTTGTCCCTGTATGCCTATAGCACTCACACCCAGCACTGTGAAGAGTTCGTCGAGTGTGCCGATACCACCTGGCAGAGCAAGGAGTACATCGCTCTCCTGCATCATGATGCTTTTGCGGTCGGTAAGGTCGGCGCAAGGGAAGCAAACATCGATGAGTTCACTCTCCAAATGGCGCTGCGTGATGATTTGTGGCACCACACCATACACCTTACCGCCGTTGCGTTTCGTGGCAGCAGCAATCACTTCCATAAGGCCTGCACGCGAACCGCCATAAACGAGTGTGCGCCCCGTTTTGCCTATCCATTCGCCCACTTCATCAGCCGCAGTTTTGTAAACTGCATCGATGTTAGTGCGAGCGGAAAGAAAAACGCCTATTTTCTGCATCATAATAAAATTTTTTCAAGTTTCGTAAGTTGTCAAGCATTATAATATCAGGTTGTTGTATCTTCAAGAATTACAGAATTATAGAATTGATTCTCACAACACCTTTTCAGAATAAGTATAATCTTAGTTTTGTTTCAATTCTTGAAAACCCGATAAATAACCACTTGCGAAAGTTGAGTAATTCTTTTGAAACTGAATTATTTCACGGCAATCGCTTCTATCTCGAGACGCGCGTTCTTGGGCAGTGTCTTCACTGCAACAGCAGAGCGGGCAGGTGCCGTACCTTCAAAGAATTTCGCATATTCTGCGTTCATCTCAGCGAAGTCGTCCATATCGGCAAGAAAAACACTCGTCTTTACCACATTGTCCATCGTCATACCTGCCTCAGCAAGTATGTTCTTGATATTTGTAAGCGACTGGCGTGTCATCGCTGCAATGCCTTCTGCAAATTCGCCCGTAGCAGGATTGATGGGTAACTGACCTGATACGAATACTATGCCGCCTGCCTCAATGCCTTGACTGTAAGGACCGATAGCAGCAGGAGCCTTGCTTGTGGATAATGCTTTCTTCATTTTTCTGAATTTTATCTGTCTTTGTTACTAATGCTATATAAAATTGCGCAAAGTTAACAATTTATATTTATTGGTGTCTGGTAAAAAATAGAAGAAAGAGTCTCTCATAGAGTATGAAAGAGTATGAATACATGTAGGGGCATTTCAAAACAACCGGCTTGCGTTCCAAAACAACCGCGTTCCAAAATGTCTGAGAATTCTGTCAGGCAGCAATAAAAAAACGTCTGCGAGCCGAAACTTGCAGACGTTGTTTTTGTCTTGAGTTGGTGTTTATGCCTCCTTGGCAATGGCAACACGCTTTTCCTTGATGCGTGCCTTCTTACCAGTGAGTTTACGCAGGTAATACAGTTTAGCGCGGCGAACTTTACCAACTTTGTTCACTACGATGCTCTCGATGGCTGGAGAGTCGATGGGGAAAATACGTTCCACACCAACTGTGCCCGACATCTTGCGAACAGTGAAGCGCTTTTTGTTCTGATGACCTGTGATTTTGATAACAACACCGCGGTACAACTGTACACGCTCCTTGTTACCCTCGACGATTTTGTATGCCACTGTAATAGTGTCACCTGCTTTGAATTTTGGGAACTCCTTGCCAGTAGCAAATGCTTCTTCAGCAACTTTCAATAAATCTTCCATTGCGGATTCTTTGTTTTGTTGTTTATCGTCTCGAACACAACATTCGCAGTTCTCTCTTTTGGCGCTGCTCTTTCGCGCGCCCTGCCAGAGGTTATGCCGAAAGCGGTGCAAAAGTACAACATTTTTTTGACCCACAAAACGTTTGACGGAAAAAACTTAGGTAAAAGTCTTCGTAAAGTGTACAAGGGCGTTCAAGGTGTTCAAGGCGTTCATGTTCCTATATATTTGAACACTTGAATACCTTGAACACTCCTGAAGAATAACCTAAAGAACAGCAGTAAGCGAATAAAGTGCGTCTTTATAGGCGGTTTACAAGAAGAATGCCGTAACTTTGCACCATCAAAGAAAGAGAATCTTTACTTGTAAATAGAATCAAAACAATATGAAACAAAAGAGTTTATTGGTGTTTCTGCTGGCATTTCTTGCATTGGGTGCGGCAGGACAGACAAAGATCAGCGGTATGGTGGTGGATTCGGTGAGCCGTGACCCGCAGCCATACGTTACGGTTAGGATATTTCCGTCGAACAATGACGAAGTGCCGCTTTCCACGTTCCTTACCGATGAGAAGGGCGCGTTTTCACACGAAGTGTCGAAAGCCGGCAATTATAACCTGGTGGTCAGCGCCATAGGTAAGAAGACGCGGAAAGTGGAACTCTCTGTGGGTTCTGCAGGAGATTTACGCCTTGGCGAGATTGGTCTGATTGAGTCGAAGTCGTCCGAAGGCACTGCCGTGGTTTCTGCACAGAAGCCGGTGGTAAAGATGGAGACCGACAAGATTACATACGACATGGGTGCCGATCCCGACTCCAAATCGACCACGATGCTCGAAATGCTGCGCCGTGTGCCCCTCGTCAATGTGGACGGTCAGGACAACATCACGGTGAACGGACAGTCGAACTTCAAGATATACGTAAACGGCAAACCCAACCCGATGCTCAGCCAGAATGCCTCTGCCGTGCTGAAGGCCATGCCTGCCTCCTTTGCCAAGAATGTGGAGGTGATTACCAATCCCGGTGCGCGCTATGATGCAGAAGGCACCGGCGGCATCATCAACATCACCACAGCCAATTTCGGCGGTCCAGGCGGACAGGGCGAAAGCATGGAAGGCTATTCCGCCGACATTACGGGTGCAGTAACCACCCGTGGACAGATGGGCAGCGGTTTCTTCTCGATGCAGAAGGGCAAATTCTCGATGAGTGTCAATGGTTCTCTGCACAATGGCAGGTCAGGACTCGGCGCTATGGATTTTGACCGCGTGCAGTATGCTGAGACGGGCGATATAACTACCACGATGCGAAACGCTCAGAGGACTCACAACCGCTTTTATCGCGGCGGGCTGAGCCTGAGTTATCAGATAGACTCGCTCCGCCTCCTCACTGCTGCAGCAAACCTTATGGGTTTCGGCAACAATCAGAAATCGGTGGGCAGCATGGGTATGGCTGCCAGCGGAATGCCGCTCATGAGTTATAATCAGAATGGTAGCACCCGCATGCACTTCCGCTCCATCGATGCCAATCTCGACTATCAGCGCACCTTTGCCAACTGTCCCGAGCGTATGCTGACCCTATCCTACCAGTTCAGCGCATCGCCCAATCGCAACAAGAGTTTTACCGATTTCAGCGATGCCGTAACAATGATGGCAGACATTGACCTGACCGACCGTTTCAGCGACAACAACATGCACAGCACGGAACATACAGGGCAGGCAGACTTTACCACCCCCGTGGCAGAAGGGCATCAGTTGAGCGTGGGCCTGAAATTCATTGGCAGAAAGAACTCAAGCGACTCCAAATACTACGACGTCATCGACAATGTACTCGTGCCCAATGCAATGAACAGTGTGGACTACCGTTTCTTCAACGACATTGCAGCCGCCTACACGGAATATGAAGGCAAAATGGGCTTGTTCAAACTGAAAGCCGGTGCGCGCTATGAGCATACCTGGCAGCGTGTGCGTTATGCCGACCGTCCGGAGCAGAACTTCTCGCTTGACTACGGCAACTTCGTACCCTCCGCCACATTCTCGTTCAACCCGACGCCATTGCAGAGCATAGGACTGAGTTATGCCATGCGCATCAGTCGCCCGGGCATAGACCAACTCAACCCCTACCGCGACATGAGCGACCCAACAAGCATCAGATATGGTAATTCCGACCTTGATGCCGAAAAGACGCACCAGATCAGTCTCGTGGCTTCTTCATTCACGCCGAAATTCATCATCAACCTGAATTTCCACTATAATTTCTGCTCTAACGGCATTGAGAACTACAGTTTCTATGACGAATCGCACGTGCTCAACACCACATTCGGTAACGTGAACAAAAACCACGACTTCGGTGTCAATGCCTTCATGAACTACAAGCCCACAGCAAAGACAAGCATCATGATGAATGCCGGCGGGTCGTATGTGGACCTTCGCAGCGGTGCGCTCGACGTACACAACAGCGGCTGGCAGGGCAACCTGATGGTAGGTTTGCAGCAGACGATGTGGTGGAACCTCAAATTGAGCCTCAATGCCATGGCGATGACCAAGCGCCACGTGCTGCAAGGCACTATGGGTGGATTTGGGGGCGTTATGGGTAGCCTGACCAAGAAATTCTTCGGCGAGACACTCTCTGTGGGCATCTCCGGCTTTATGCCATTCGACGGGAAGAACATACGTTTCAAAATGAACACGTCCGACAAGACCTTCTCCAACCGTATGAGCATGCGTATGCCTGTGGCACAGATAGGCATCACCGCCACGCTCCACCTCGGCAAGATGAACATCAGCACCAAGCGCGTGAGTCGAGGTATTTCGAACGACGACGTGAAGGCATCCGACCAGCAAGGCGGCGGCATGAACAGTGGCGGTACAGGCATCTCGACAGGCGGCATGATGAATGGCGGCATATAGGAATAGTCAAAATAATACAAGTTTCTGAAGTTATCGCTTCGCTTGAAGTTAACGAAGTTATCGAAGTTAACGACGATAGTGTTGGACAGATGAATAACGAATGAAAGAAGAAATTTCCATTAAGTAACGTCGTTAACTTCGAGCGAGGCGATAACTTCAATAACTTCGTTAACTTCAAGCAAAAAAAATGGCAATTATATAGGGTTTGACCCCAACATGACTTAATGCAGTCATCAATGGCTGCATTTATTCAAATTGGTAATAAAATTTCCATAATAATCCACATATGATAACTTACTTATATTCAATACAACTATAAATGGATTAGAATGTATTTTTATGTTTAAGTTAAAATTGAATTTCTTCAACATTTATAATTACATCTGAAGTTATATTATTCATTGTAAATATACCATAAGGGTAATTAGGATCAAGAAAAAGACTTTTTTCCTGCGGTATTGCTGACACATCTAATGTGATTAATGCATATTTTCCTGTGTTTCCTAAACTATTGTTTGCATTATTTAGTTGAATACCAATATCTATCATTTCTTGTCTATTCATTGAACCTCTTAAAAAATAAATACGACTTGGATAATTGAAAAGTTCATTTCTTAGTCTAGGAGAAAAACCTATGTTTTGAATTTTTTTTAAATTATAGTATGGTGTCAAATGTAATAATGTAGTTTCCTCTTTTCTAATATTATTACTTACGTTATTTTGAAATTTTGGTTCAAATTGTAAAGTAACCAATTGATTTATTGGAATATTATCTTCTTTAGGAAAACCTAAATAATACCCACAATAATCCATTGCTTTTTTAATAAGTTCTATATTATTTCCTATTGATGGAATCACAACCAAAATATGTTTAATTCCATTATCTGCGTTAATTTCTTTAATTTGGTTGTTATGTAATCCAAAATAAGATCTCACATACTCTATTGTTTTATCAATAGGATATATCTGTATTAAACCTTCATTTATAGTTGAACCTAATGCCATTGTTAAAGGGTTTGTATATGATGCAGCCTTCTGAATTGTGCCATAGTCAATCCAATATTTCATTAACTCTTCTTTGGATAGTTGAGATAAAAATTCCTTCATTATTTCATTTCTTCCTTTATTGCAAATATAATACAAATTTTGAAATAACCAAATTTTTGAACTGTTTTTATCAAAAACAGAGTCATACCATATATAATTGCCAAAAAAATAATTCACTCCTACAAGTTAATAAAGGCGTATAGGTCAAAATGCAGGCTAAAATCTTTGTAACATGATGATTTACATTTAGTTAAATCGTTTCAAAAGTTTTCAAGCCGATTTGGTTCGGAGTAAATCGCGCTATGGGTCATTTTGCAGGCTGAAAATTTAGCATCGTTTTGACCAGATAAAATAGTTATTTATCTTTGCCTTGCGATACGAAGCGTAACGGAGCTCTGCTGGGGAGCAACTCCGCCAGGAATAGTATCGCCGAATATGCATAATGCATCTGTATGGAGGTGGTTAGATACCGCCTCCATTTTCATTATGCAATTTCGCGTATGCCAAGAAAAAACCATTCATGAAACGTTTGCGATTTTCTTCCGACATATCAGGATGATTGCGCAGTTTCTTCTTTAGGTCGGTAAATGTTCCCTCTATTAAGTTATTGGTATTGGGCATACCATCAACTTCCTCATAGGTAAACAACCATTTTATGTAGAAGCTTATAGTCACCATAGCTGAACGTAGCCTTCGGTGTGTGAATACGATCTTTCCTGTAACTTGATTCGTAGTTTTCTCGGCTAAGAAATCTTTCCATTTTGCTTTCCATTGCTCAAATTCAGATTGGAAAGTGTCTTTATCCATATCCTTTAACCTATAAGCTAAGTCCAATAACTCACGAGAGGCGGGCAAATGTGGTTTTTTAGTCAGTTTGCGTCTGATTATGGCTACGAGGTGGAACTGGCACATCTGAAGAGGGTAATCACTCAATACACTGAACAACTTTTGCAGACCATCTATCACTATGCCTTTTATCCTATAGCCTTGCGATTGGATATAGGCCACGGCTTCTTCGTAGTCTGCTATGTGTTCATGAGAGATATGACGCATGTAAAGGAGCCTGCCGCTGCCTGCTTCCAATGCCAGTAGTACACCTGTGTTGCGACCAAAGTAAGTTGCATCTATATGTACCACACCTTCACCTTGCAATGATGGCTGAATCCAATCTATCTTGACTTTACGTAGCCTGCGCTTTATTGTTGAAGCACTTTTGTGAAACAAATTTGAAATTTCGGCCACTGTCTGCTTGTTATGTAAGTATAAGTGCCAAACATCACTAGAACAGACTTTATGACCTCCTCTGAACTGCCTACCACATGCCATGCATTTGTACAATTCTACGCCTTGGCGCAGCCCGTTCTTCTTTAATATAGGCGAATGACAAGACGGGCATTTTTTTGTTCATATTTCAGTCGGTTTGAAGTATTTCAAATGAACACAAATATAGTTATCATCGGACTTTTACGCAACTTTCAGCCTGCAAAATGACCCATAGAGCGTCGTTGATCAACTTTCAGCCTGCAAAATGACCCATAAGCCTAAAGGTTTAGAACATATCTTGAATTACTACTCCCTCGTTGTCGTTGAAACAGCGGGGAGTAGTGTGTTAAGAGGCCATGAAGCCTGATATTCGTATCCAGAAAGTCTTATGAATAATGGCAAAGGTTTGTAGGGTGACGTATCGTCAAAGTCAGAAAAATGATGTGAAAAGGGGCTGCGAAAAAAACTTAAACAAAATTTATATGTAAATTCTTTTGTTTTTTCATATAAAACACTATTTTTGCGGCGCTTTTCGGAAAGAAATGCAGAAGATTAAAAAAACAGGATATTAACAAAACATTTAAACAAAGAAAGAATATGTATTGGACGCTCGAACTTGCTTCAAAACTTGAAGACGCTCCATGGCCAGCAACCAAGGAAGAACTGATTGACTATGCCATGCGCTCTGGAGCGCCGATGGAAGTAGTAGAGAACCTTCAGGAAATAGAGGAAGAAGGCGAAGTATATGAAACCATAGAAGACCTATGGCCCGACTATCCCGACAAAGAGGATTTCCTCTTCAACGAGGATGAGTATTAAGGATCTAATTTAGAGTTGACGAGTTTAAAACCAGCGAGATAAGCAACGGCAGTTTGTTTGTCTCGCTGGTGTTTTTATTACTATTATGTCATCTTACCTCACCTTCGTTTTTAACTTTCGTAAGTAAAAAAACTCTATTGAATCTTTATATTGTGGAATCGCTTTCTTATGTTTGCTTTCTCTTCTTCTGTCATCTTTCCAGATATAATGAATTCGTCGATAGTCATATTGTCCATCCATTCAGGAAGTACCACTTTGTCGGTAAACACAAGGCGCAAAGACTTGATATATCCCAACTGAGACAACATTTCCGGAACCTCCTTGATGCGCAGTTCTATGCCCCTACCATTTTCATTATTCTTCTTGAGTTTATTTAAGGTGTAATCATCGCCTTCTGCCACGCGGACAAGCCATCCTATCTTTGGAGTCAGTATGTTGTTTGTCGTGTCAACCTTTGCTCCTATAAATCCTGCCCAGAGTTCCATTGGCATTTCGCTGATGAGATTACCGTTTGCTGGATTGATGGTGCGGTACTTGAAACGCACTCTTACATATTCTGACGGCATGTTCTTCTTATGATTTATCTTGTCAAGGGTCTGTCCATTCTCATCCGGAAAGAGTTTCAGCAACCAACCATCGAGTTCTGTAGGTTTTTCGGGAATACAACCTCCGCCTTTTAGTTTATCAATACTCTGTTTTCTTACGATACCTTTCCAGAATACCTGGTTGGGATGCCCGTCGGCTGCTTGTATGAACTCCTTGAGTATAGGCTCAAGTTCGTTTACCCATGGTTCGAGCCCGTATGCTTTCAGTTGCATGGTCTTCTCGAGTACCCGTTGCCAGTCGCTGACGGTTCCTTGTAGTGTGACGGAAGGAATCCCGCAGACTATGCGATATATGATATATTCAAAGTATGACTTCACGCTCTCCATCAGCGTGATTTGCGAAGCCACACGCTCAACCTGTCCAGTCGTCGTAAAGTCTGAGGTAACTATCTTGGCTACGTTGTTTTTTGTGTATTTGTCTATCTGAGATGAAATGTTATCAATAAGAGATGGCCAGTCAACGTCTTCAGTCAATAGATCCTTTTTGGTTTCAACCACCAAGTCCATTTTCCCCTCGTGGTTTACCAATTTGGGACGCATTTCTTCTGTATGAGCATTCACGTACCGGGCAAAACCCTGACAGATAATGAGCCATATCATATCAGGGGAAATCGTAAGCGACTGATGGTTGGCGTATGCTTCTACAACAGTTTTGTAAAAAGCATCCTTACCCATGGGGTATAAATTGTTTTCCATAGCAAAACTCGTTGCAATAATGCCAAGTACTTCATCTGAGATTTGTTCATCATTAAGCATATTGTCAGCAATGTCTCCTCCAGTGAACAGTTTGTGTCTGTATCGGTCATTGATAGGCGTTAAATCCTCATCAACGACGAAAGTGATACTTCCGTCTGCTCTGTTTATAATTTTTATGTCTTCCGCGTGTCCCGTCATTGTCAATAAACTAATTAGGATAAAAGTAAAAATGCCCTGTCTCTTCATGGCTATTCGTTTTTTTTGTAATTCAATGCAAAGATATAATTTTTTTTAATCTGACATTAAAAAATGAAGGAAAATGCGAATCAAAGTTTCAATTTGTCAATAAAAACGTTATGAATATGTCATTTCTATTGGTTTTCCTGTTGTGAATCACTATGGAATGGCTATTTTTTTGTAAATTAGCGCCGAAATTTGGAAATAGAATTTTGAAGGGATCATATTTTGGAAAAATCCCCATACACTTCAAATACAAAAATTATGGAATCAAAGGATATCGTAGTAAGACATGCTACCGCTTCCGACACACACTATGCCGAGCGTATTTGCAAATTGATTTACGAATCAGCCTTGAATCGCGGCACAGGCATAGCCCGTCGTACTCCTGAATACGTTTCTTCCCGAATGGAGGAAGGCAAGGCTGTCGTGGCACTTGATGGCGACAAGGTGGTGGGCTTCAGTTACATAGAGACCTGGAGTCACGGCGATTATGTGGCAACGAGCGGATTGATAGTCGATCCTGACTATCGCGGTATGGGTATAGCCACTCGCATCAAGGAGCAGACATTCGCCTTGGCGCGCCTGCGCTATCCGGAAGCAAAAATCTTCAGCATCACAACGTCGCTGCCTGTCATGAAGTTGAACACGCGCCTGGGCTATAAGCCTGTTACACTTTCAGAACTCACACAAGATCCGGAATATTGGAAAGGTTGTGAAGGTTGTGTGAACTATGATATCTTGATGCGAAACAACCGGCGGGTGTGCCTTTGCTATGGTATGCTTTTCGACCCGAAGGACCCTGACAACCAGTCAGAAGGTAAAAAAGGGTCATTCTTCACACCGTATATCATGAACATCAAGAACAAACTCAAGGCTATATTCAACCTGAAGAAATAGTCCGTTCTACTAATCATCAAGTTAATAATTTACAAATAAATATCCTCCCTCAACAACGGGGTTTGAAAGAAATATTGCATTATGGAAAGAAAGAAAGTAGTACTCGCCTTCAGTGGCGGATTGGATACCTCCTTCTGTGTGAAATACCTCACCGAAGAGAAAGGTTATGACGTATATACTGCCATCGCCAACACAGGCGGTTTTAATGCCGAGGAATTGAAAGTGATAGAACAGAAAGCACTCGCCTTGGGGGCTGTGCGTCACGCTACACTTGACATAGAGCAGACTTATTACGAAAAGAGCATCCGATTCATGGTATATGGCAACGTGCTTCGCAACGGTACATATCCCATCTCTGTGTCTTCAGAACGTATTTTCCAGGCTATTGCCACCATCAACTATGCCAAGGAAATAGGTGCAGATGCTGTGGCACACGGATCAACTGGTGCAGGCAATGATCAAGTACGTTTTGACCTCACATTCCAGATACTTGCACCAAACATAGAAATAATCACCCCTACACGCGACATGGGGCTGACACGTGAATATGAAATCAACTATCTCAAAGAACATGGCTACGAAGCGGACTTCACAAAGTTGGAGTATAGTATCAACAAAGGTCTTTGGGGTACAAGTGTAGGCGGTAAGGAAACACTCGACAGCAAACTGACCCTTCCCAATGAGGCTTATCCCAGCCAGTTGGTGGCAGAGGGTGAGGAAACGCTCAAACTCTCGTTCGAAAAGGGCGAACTAAGCGCGGTGAATGGTCAGGTTTATACCGACAAGGTGGCAGCCATCCGTGCAGTAGAGGCTATTGCAAGTCGTTTTGCCATAGGGCGCGACATGCACATTGGCGATACCATTGTAGGCATCAAGGGACGTGTAGGTTTTGAAGCCGCTGCACCCATCATAATTATCGCTGCTCACAAGATGCTTGAAAAGCATGTTTTGACAAAGTGGCAGCAGTATTGGAAAGAGCAAATCGGTACATGGTACGGCATGTTCCTTCATGAAGCACAGTATCTCGAACCGGTGATGCGCGACATGGAGAAAATGCTCGAGAGTTCACAACGCAACGTTACTGGCACAGTGGAAATCATACTCCGTCCGTATGGTTATACGCTCGTTGGTGTGGACAGTCCGCACGACTTGATGAACAACGATTTTGGCGAATACGGTGAAGTGATGAAGGCATGGACACCCGACGATGTGAAAGGCTTTACAAAAATCCTTGCAAACCAGATGAAGATTTACTTCAATGTCAATGGAGAGGAAGATTAAAGCTGGAATAATCGGGGGCGCAGGATATACTGCGGGGGAATTGATAAGAATTCTTATCAATCATCCATGCGTGGATATATCTTTTGTACACAGCACAAGTCAGTCTGGTCTGCCAATTTCAGATATTCATGAAAGTCTGGCAGGAGAGACGGATATGATGTTTTCCGCCGAAGCAGACCTGACGGCTATTGATGTGGTTTTCCTTTGCATGGGTCATGGCAAGAGCCGTGAGTTCTGGACGAACTATTCGCGTCCCGAACACTTGAAGGTCATCGACTTGTCGCAGGACTACCGTGATGAATCAGAGGGCTATGTGTATGGCCTTCCCGAGTGGCAACGCGAGCGCATAAAGGCAACAAGTCTTCTTGCTAATCCGGGATGCTTTGCCACAGCCATACAACTGGCATTGCTTCCTTTAGCCCAGGCAAAACTGTCAGGGAATGAAATCAACATAACAGCCATTACCGGCTCCACGGGAGCGGGAGTGAAACCTGGTGCTACGACCCATTTCAGTTGGCGGAACGACAACATCTCAGTGTATAAGGCATTTGAGCATCAGCACCTGAAGGAGATTTGCCGCAACCTGTCGCGTCTCTCGAGGACCGCAGACATGCCCGCCATCAATTTCGTACCCATGCGCGGCGATTTTGCACGCGGCATCTTTGCTTCGTGCTTCACCGATTGTTCGTTGAGCGAAGAGGAGGCAGTTGCATTGTACAAGGGTTTCTATCGCGATGCCGCCTTCACGGTGGTGAGCGACAGGAACATCAACCTTAAGCAGGTAACGAACACTAACAAGGCGATAGTTCATGTGGAGAAGCATGGAGGCAAGTTGCTCGTTCTCAGCGCGATAGACAATCTGCTGAAGGGTGCAAGCGGGCAGGCGGTGCAGAACATGAACCTCATGTTCGGACTTGATGAGTACACCGGCCTTCGCCTGAAAGGCAACGCTTTCTAAGAATAAGTAAATAAAAGATTTCTATACCGTAAGTATGAGTGTGCGATATTTGGTAGAACTCAGTTCCCGGTGTATCTTTGAAGCAATTAGAAACAAGTAGAAAAAAAACGATTATGACCGCATCACAGATAAATGCAGAATTGTACCGCCAGTTGAGCATCATTGCAGAGGATGAGACTTTGATGAAGAAACTGGTGAAATATGCCAAAAAACTTGTGGCAAAGAAAGAACAAGACTCCACACTGATGACTGAAGACGAGTTTTTCCGTCGTGTGGATGAGGCGAAGAAAGGACCAGCAAAATCATTCGATAGCATAGAAGACCTTGACCAATATATTCGCAGTTTATGAAAAAATATATTGTCGAAATCAAGGAACAAGCAGAAAAGGATTTAATTCGTCTGTTAAAGAATGAGCCTAATGCATATAAAAAGGCACTTAAACTCATAGGAGAACTGTATGAGCACCCTATGACCGGAACTGAAAAACCGGAGCGCCTGCGAGGCGATCGGGCTGGTCAGTGGAGCCGACGCATCACATCAAAACATCGGTTGATATATGAAATCCACGATATGCAGGTAACCGTAATCGTTCTTACTGCATACGGGCACTACGATGATATTTAGTGAACATCAAATAAATAATCATGATTTGAATCTATAATGACACTATTTCCTGTTTACAGCCTTTACGAAGTGGAGCCCGTTCGTGGCAAGGGGAGTTACGTTTATACAGCCGACGACACGGAATACCTCGACCTATATGGCGGTCATGCTGTCATCAGCATAGGTCATGCTCATCCGCATTATGTACAGATGATTTCAGAGCAATTGGGGCAGTTAGGATTCTATTCCAATAGCGTTGAGAACAGCCTTCAACAGCAGTTGGCTGACCGATTGGGAAAGGTAAGCGGTTACGATGATTACCGGTTGTTCCTTGTCAACAGTGGTGCTGAAGCCAATGAAAATGCCGTGAAGGTGGCATCGTTCGCCACAGGCAGGAGTCGTGTGCTCGCTTTCAGGGGTGCATTCCATGGCCGCACGAGTGGTGCAGTGGAGATGACCGACAATCCGAAAATCAACTCTCCCTTCAACGCGACGGACAAGGTAACCTTCGTGCCGCTTGGCGACATAGAGAGCGTGCGCAGGGAACTCTCTTCGGGTGAATACTGCGCTGTAATCGTGGAAGGCATACAGGGTGTGGCAGGCATACGAATGCCGGGCGACGACTTCCTGCGTGAACTGCGCGAGGAGACCCTCCGGCAAGGCACCTGCCTCATACTCGACGAGGTGCAGAGCGGTTACGGGCGCACAGGACGTTTCTTCGCGCACCAGTGGGCAGGCATACGTCCTGACCTCATCACCATGGCGAAGGGCATGGGCAACGGTTTTCCGATAGGCGGTGTGCTTATAGCGCCGCAATTTGAAGCCACGCCGGGTATGCTCGGCACCACATTCGGCGGCAACCACCTCGCCTGTGCGGCAGCCATTGCCGTGCTTGATGTCATTCAGGATGAGCATCTTGTGGAAAATGCCGAAAAAATGGGCGACTACCTGATGGAAAGGCTCTCTGCGATGAAAGGCATAAAGGAACTACGCGGACGCGGACTGATGATAGGTATCGAAATAGAAGAATCGGCATCTGAACTCCGTAAGCGCTTAGTATATGAAGAGCATGTCTTCACAGGCGGTGCAGGACAACACACCGTGCGCCTGCTTCCCGCGCTCAATATAGGAAAGAAAGAAGCCGAAAGTTTTATGACGCATTTCGAGAAAGTGCTCGGCGCATAACACAATATGACAATCCACTTTTTTGCAAAATAACAATATGAAAAGATTTCTCTCACCAGCCGACATAGGCGACCTTCATCAGGCATTGCAGGAGGCACTTGCAATCAAGGCTGACCGCTATGCCAATGTGGAACTCGGGCGTAACAAGACGCTACTGATGATTTTCTTTAATAACAGTCTGCGAACACGTCTCAGCACACAGAAGGCCGCCATGAACCTTGGTATGAATGTCATCGTCCTCGACGTGAATCAAGGGGCTTGGAAACTCGAAACTGAGAGGGGAGTGATAATGGACGGCGACAAGTCGGAACATTTACTTGAAGCCATTCCTGTGATGGGATGTTATTGCGACATTATAGGCGTGCGGTCCTTTGCCAAATTTGAGAATAAGGAAGACGACTATAGCGAGAAGATCCTGCAACAGTTTATTGATTATAGCGGACGTCCGGTATTCTCCATGGAGAGTGCCACACGCCATCCGCTGCAAGCCTTTGCCGACTTCATAACCATCGAGGAACACAAACGCACTGAGCGTCCGAAGGTGGTGCTCACTTGGGCTCCGCATCCCAAGGCGTTGCCCCAGGCTGTGCCAAACTCTTTTGCTGAATGGATGATTGCTGCAGGCTATGACCTGACCATTGCGCAACCCGAAGGTTACGAACTCGACGAGAAATTTACGCAAGGCGCAACTATCACACACAATCAGGATGAAGCGCTCGCGGGAGCCGATTTCGTCTATGCAAAGAACTGGGCTGCCTATTCCGACCCGAACTATGGAAAGGTGTTAAGCAAAGACATGAGTTGGACGGTAAGCAAGGAGAAAATGGCGCTGACAAACAATGCTTTCTTTATGCACTGCTTGCCGGTGCGCCGCAACATGATTGTTACCGACGATGTCATTGAGGCGCCGACAAGCCTTGTCATACCCGAGGCTGCCAATCGTGAAATTTCTGCAACAGCCGTGCTGAAACGAATGCTTGAAAGCCTGTAAATAAGCGTACTAACACAAATGATAACGGTCGTAAAGATAGGTGGAAACGTGATTGACAATGCTTCGGCTTTGTCAGGTTTCCTCGACGTTTTTTCGAAATTAGAAGGCCCGAAAATGCTCGTTCACGGCGGCGGAAAACTCGCCACACGGTTAAGCGCACAGATGGGGGTAAAAACGAAAATGGTTGAAGGTCGTCGCGTCACAGACAAGAAAACGCTCGACATCGTGACGATGGTATATGCCGGGTTGACAAACAAGAACATAGTGGCAGCCCTTTCTGCAAGGGGTGTGAAAGCCGTTGGCCTGAGCGGAGCAGATGCAAACGTAATTCCTGCAACAAAGCGCGCCCCAAACCCCATCGACTTTGGATACGTGGGCGACATCAATCCCGCTGAAGTAAACACGGATTTTATCAAGACTTTGCTTGATGCGGACATAGTACCTGTGTTCTGCGCCCTGACCCACGATAGCCATGGAAGTCTTCTCAACAGCAATGCTGACAGTGTGGCTTCTGCAGTGGCGATTGCAACTTCACATATTTCTGCAACAAGACTCGTGTTCTGTTTCGAGAAACCCGGGGTGCTGCTTGATGTGGAAGATGACAACAGCGTTATTCCGATAATAAATCGGTCGAAATATGCTGAACTGCGTGCCAAGAATCTGATTTTTGAAGGCATGCTACCGAAGATAGACGGCGCTTTCAAGGCAATAGATAATGGTGTAAAGGAAGTCATCATAAAATGTGCGGATAGCCTGCTTTGTAATACTGGCACAACCATACAAGAATGATACAACTCGACGAACTTTTTTCCGATGCTCTCCTTTTGCTGGACCGCCTGATTAGTACACCCTCGCTCTCATGCGAAGAGTGCAACACTGCGGACATCCTTGAGCACTTCCTTTCGGAAAAAGGACTTGCCAATGTGCAGCGCGTGGGAAATAATGTGTTTATGCGAGCGGCAGCATGGGATGAAAGTAAGCCGGTGTTGCTCCTGAATGCCCACCACGACACAGTACACCCTTCGCCGTCATACACACGCGACCCGTATGAGCCGGCGCACGAGGATGGCTGCATTTACGGGCTCGGGAGCAACGACGACGGCGGCTCTGTCGTAGCGCTCATAGCGGCTTTTCGGCATCTATATGAAACACCACTCGCCGCCAACCTTATTCTCGCTATCTCTGCAGAAGAAGAAGTCAGCGGAAAGGATGGTATCTCGTCTGTCTTGCCATATCTTGGGCGCATAGACATGGGGCTAGTGGGTGAGCCTACCGGTATGCAGGCAGCCATAGGCGAACGTGGACTTGTGGTGCTTGACGGTCTGGCAAAAGGCAGACGCGGTCATGCAGCGCGCAATGAAGGCATCAATGCGGTCTATATAGCCATCGAAGACATCAATCGTCTTCGCGATTTCCGTTTCGAACGGGTTTCGGAACTACTTGGCGATATAAAGGTCAGTGTTACGCAGATTTCGGCAGGGAAACAGCACAATGTTGTGCCGGACGAATGTAGATTCGTGGTGGATGTCAGAACGACTGATGCTTACAGCAACGAAGAAACAGTATCGCTCTTACAGTCCGTTTGCAACAGTACGCTTATCCCACGTTCAACGCGCTTGAGTGCTTCCGGTATCGACCGGACACACCCACTTGTGCGCACAGCACTGCAGTTGGGCAGAACCACTTATGTGTCGCCCACAATGTCGGACATGGCCCTGATGCCTTTCCCTACATTAAAGATGGGACCTGGCGATAGCGCAAGATCACATAGCGCCGACGAATACATTCGCGAAGAAGAAATCCGTGAAGGCATACACATCTATATTGATTTTCTTAAAAAATTGCAATTATAACCCCGGGCATTGCACCCATCCTTTATACACTTTATACACAAATATGAAACTCTGGGACAAAGGCTATGAACCAAACCAATGGATAGAAGAATTTACCGTTGGACAGGACCGCGAATTAGACCTCGAATTGGCGCGATACGACGTAGAAGGCTCTATGGCGCACATCCGTATGCTCCAAACCATAGGATTGCTTACCAGCGAAGAACTCGACTTGCTGCTCGGCGGTTTGAAGCAAATAGCCGATGAGATAGAAGAAGGAAAATTTACCATAGAAGAAGGCATAGAAGACGTTCACTCCGAAGTGGAATTGTTGCTGACAAAGCGCTTGGGCGATATAGGTAAGAAAATACATGCAGGACGCTCGCGCAACGACCAAGTCCTTGTGGACCTGAAACTGTTCTATCGTGCAGAGATTAGAAAAATGGCAGAGAATGTTCAACATGTGTTTGACCGTCTGCAGGAACTCAGCGAACGCCACAAGGACGTGCTCATGCCTGGCTATACCCACATGCAGATTGCCATGCCTTCGTCCTTCGGATTATGGTTCGGCGCATACGCAGAGACACTTGTGGACGACCTGCAGGTGCTTCGTGCTGCATACGACGTAGCCAATCAGAATCCGCTCGGCAGTGCGGCAGGATATGGAAGTTCTTTCCCGCTCAACCGCACGATGACCACACAGTTGCTGCATTTCCGTGATTTGCACTACAACGTATGTGCCGCACAAATGAGCCGTGGCAAGACAGAACGCGTCTTGTCTTATGCCCTGAATGCCATAGCATCAACAGTAGGAAAATTTGCCATGGACGTGTGCCTTTTCAATAGCCAGAATTTCAGATTCATCACACTGCCACAAGAATATACGACTGGTTCAAGCATTATGCCGCACAAGAAAAATCCCGACGTGTTCGAGATTATGCGTGGCAAGTGCAACCGCCTGCAAAGCATAGTGGGCGAAGTCTCGATGCAGACCACTAATCTCCCACAGGGCTATCAGCGCGACTTGCAGTTGCTGAAGGATGTAACCTTCCCCGCAATCAGGATGATGAACGATTGCCTCGAAATGCTTCATTTCATGCTTGGGCATATAGAAGTGAATACAGACATCCTTTCCGACCCGATGTACGACTATCTCTTCACTGTGGAAGACGTGAACCGCCTGACGCTTGATGGCATGCCCTTCCGTGAGGCATATCGCACAGTCGGCATGCAGGTGCAGCATGGCGAATATCAGCCCACAAAGGAAGTACACCACACCCACGAAGGAAGCATAGGCAACCTTTGTACCGACAAGATACGCGAAAAGATGAAAAGCGTGATGAAAGCCTTTTCAGATTGAGGACACCCCCATTTTTCGGTCTAATGACCGATTTGGGTTTATCTTGCGCCAAGAGAGACACGCCGAGGTTACATATTTACAGGTTTCACCTACCCTACACTTTTATGCAGAGAGATTGAGGGCGATATAACCTGTAACTATGTTTTTACGGATCTATATTCCGCATAAAAATTCCATTGAAAATAATATGGCGTTTGAAGAGATATATTATAGGACTTTTTTTTATCTTTGCATTTGAATTATTATTTAATTTTACGAAACATATAGACTAACAACATGAAGAAGAAATTTGTTTGCACAGTATGTGGTTATGTTCATGAAGGGGATGCTGCTCCCGAACGTTGCCCGGTATGTAATGTTCCTGCTTCTAAGTTCAAAGAGGTTAAGGAAGACGAACTGAACTTTGTTTCCGAGCATGTCATTGGCGTTGCTGCCGACTGCGATGAAGAGATGAAGAAAGACCTTAATGCCCACTGGATGGGTGAATGCTCCGAGGCGGGACAATATCTCGCTATGGCCCGTCAGGCTGACCGCGAGGGTTATCCCGAGATTGCTGCTGCTTTCCGCCAGTATGCTTACGAGGAGGCCGACCATGCCAGCCGTTTCTGCGAACTCCTTGGCGAAAACGTATGGGACACCAAGACGAACCTCTACAAGCGCATGATTGCTGAAGCAGGTGCCTGCGAAGACAAGACTCGCATTGCAAAGCGCGCAAAAGAACTTGGTCTTGATGCCATCCACGACACAGTGCACGAAATGGCTCGCGACGAAGCACGCCACGGCAAAGGTTTCCAAGGGCTCTACAAGCGCTATTTTGGAGAATAAGCCTAATTTATAGGACACCCCTAAAGTTATGAAAAGGCGGTTGATGTCGAATGATGTCAGCCGCTTTTGCTTTGCGATGTAGATTTCTTGAGAATAAACAAGGAGGGGTGCCGTTTTTTTTCTATTTTTGCGGTAAACAAATCTATCATGATATGTATCGGTTAAGGCATATACTCAAAGTTTTTTCTTTCTCTCTGCTTGTTTTCGGGCTTTGTCCTCAGTTGCTGCATGCACAGTCCATGCAAGAACTGAGACATTCGGCAGAACTTGGCAATGCAGAGGCACAGTTCGCTCTTGGCGATTGTTATTTCCATGGTAATGGAGTGGAACAGAACTATGCGGAGGCAGAGATGTGGTATCGCCGCGCCACGGCGCAGTGGTATGCCTTGGCTAAAATGCGTCGCGACGCACTCAATCTGAAGAGCGAGGCATCTTTCAGTGGCAACTGGAGTCAGTTTCTGCTCAGCCACTTGAAATATCCTGATAAGGCCTTGAATGAGAACGTGCAGGGTACGGTGATGGTAGAATTCATCGTAGAGACGGACGGTTCCGTTTCTGATGTTAAGGTGCTACGCAGTGTGTCAAAGGAGTGTGATGATGAAGCGGTCCGTGTAGTGAAACTCGGCAAATGGGGTCCGGCTGTCGATAACAACGACCAGAAAGTGCGCACACGCTTCCTGCAACCCATCACTTTCCGTCTTGAAGAGTAATTAACCCGACTATAGCAAAACAAGATACGATGAGAATATTTTTAGTTTTCATAATGGCTATTTTTGCCAACACCGCACTCCTTGCGCAGCAGGCGCGGATGGAGTTATGGTATGATAAGCCTGCCACAGACTGGATGACGCAGGCTTTGCCAGTAGGTAACGGCGAATTGGGTGCAATGTTCTTTGGCGGTGTGGAGCAGGAGAACATTCAGTTCAATGAAAAGACACTTTGGGAGGGTAGTCCCACAGTGCGCGGGGCGTACCAAGACTTCGGACTTATTACGCTCGACTTCCCCGGCTACAAGGAGCAACTGAACTACCAGCGCGGTCTTGATCTCGACTCTGCCATAGGTTATGTGCGTTACACTTCGCATGATCTGGATTTCCGCCGCGAATACATCGCCAGCCGGAGGAACAAGGTGGTGGCAGTCAGGATTACCACGCCCGGCAACAGCGGCAGGCTGAATTTCTTCGTTGATATCAACGACGCACACCATGCAGAGAGAACACTTGAGAACTCCACCTTTACCCTTCGCGGAGAACTGACACACCTGAATTATGAGGCCCAACTCCGCGTGGTCAATGAAGGTGGGTCTGCCATCGCCTCACAAGGCAGGATACGCATAGTGAATGCTGATGCCGTGACCCTCATCCTGGCAGCAGGCACTAACTACGACATTGCCAAGGCAAACTACATCGGACAGACTGCAGAACAACTCCACAGCACTATCTCGCGCCGCATCAGCATGGCAAGCCGTAAGGGCTATGACAAGTTGCGCCGGGAACACGTGGCAGACTACAAGGCGCTCTACGACCGTGTGAAACTCGACCTCCACTGTCAACAGCCTGAAATGACAACGGCAGAACTCGTGCGGAAGCACACCGAAAGCAACTATCTCGATGCACTTTATTTCCAATATGGCAGATACCTTGCCATCTCATCGTCGCTCGGCATGAACCTGCCCAACAATCTGCAGGGCATCTGGTGCAACTCCAACACTCCGCCATGGGAAAGTGATATCCATACGAACATCAACATACAGATGAACTATTGGCCCGCAGAGCCCACCAATCTGGCAGAATGTCATGAGCCGTTCATCAATTACGTAAAAACCGAAGCACTCCGCGACAGCGGCAGTTTCCAGAATTTAGCCCGACAGGAGGATTGTCGCGGGTGGACTGTCTGCACACAGAGCAACATCTTCGGACAGACCGACTGGAACATCAACCGTCCGGCAAATGCCTGGTACTGCATGCACCTCTGGCAGCACTACCTCTTCTCGCAGGACAGGCACTTCCTGAAAAAAACGGCATGGCCCGTCATGAAAGTGACATGCGAATACTGGTTCGACCGGCTGAAGGAAGTGAACGGCAAACTGCTCTGCCCTGACGAATGGTCGCCCGAGCACGGCCCATGGCAGGACGGTGTGCCATACGCACAACAACTCGTCTATGAACTCTTCGCCAGTACGCTCGAAGCCTGCAAGACACTGAAGTCAGACCCCGCTTTCGAGAATGAACTTCGCGACAAACTAATCCGCCTGGACCGTGGCATAGAAATCGACGAAAGAGGCGAGATAAAAGAGTGGAAGACAGACAAGGAGAACTTGGCTGAACGCGACAAGGAACATCGCCACATGTCGCACCTCATAGCGCTCTATCCCGGCACACAAATCAGTTTTATGCAAAATGCCGACACGGCGAATGCTGCCAAGCGTTCCATGCTGTCGAGGGGCGACGGTGGCACAGGTTGGAGCCGCGCCTGGAAGATATCCCTCTGGGCACGCCTGCTCGATGGCAACCATGCTCACAAACTCCTCAAGGCGGCATTAGCCCTCGCCACGGCGAACAACGTGCAGATGGGCGGTTTTGCAGCCGGTGTTTACGAGAACCTGTTCGATGCTCACCCACCCTTCCAGATTGACGGCAACTTCGGCGCCACGGCAGGCATGGCAGAAATGTTGCTTCAGAGCCATCTGGGCTATCTGCACATCCTTCCCGCTCTGCCCGATGCCTGGCCCAAGGGTTCTGCAGAAGGCCTGCGCGCTGCCGGCAATTTCACGATCAGTCTCAGTTGGGACAAGAAACAGCCCACTGCCATAACCATCCTCTCGGGAAGTGGGAAAGCATTGGATATCTGCCTCGACAATGCCGACCGCCTCAGCAGCATTACCGATGCCAGCGGCAGGAGCATCAGTTTCACGCGCAACGGCAACCGAATATCCTTCCCCACGAAATCAGGAAAGACGTATCGACTGGTATTCTGAGAATTTTTTGTCCGGTAAAAAAACAGGAACAGAGAATGAAGTTTCATAGAAGTATGTTGATACAGGTTTTAGCCGTTCTGAACGCGAAAGCAAATTTAACGCGAAGGCATCATCGCTGACTCTTTGACGCCAATTATATCTTCGCTTCGCTTGAGCGGCGCGTATGCCTACGGCGCAGTATAGTTGAAAGTGAACAGTGGACAGTTGATAGTTTTTCGGCGCAAGGTCTTTGCGTCTTCGCCGAGCGAAGCAATGGCTGAATTCGTGTCAAAGACAGGGCGAAAAAAAGTTCGTGTTAATTCATGTCCTTCGCGTTATAAAAACTACAATGCTCATCGCGTTCCAAAACAAACCTATGTGTTATAAAAAGTAAGCCCATCATCAACGAAAAAAAACTCAAAAGAACGATGTAAACGGACTTAAAGCAGTTCTCTTAAAACTTTTACCGGACACCTATAATTCTGAGACTATACTGGCGAACATATTAAACAACGGCGGGAGGTACAAGTGAGTACTTCCCGCCGCGTTGTATGCGTATGCTTAAGGGGTGTCCTATAATTCTGCGTCGCTCTTGCTGTATGTGTCGCCAAGGTCCATGTTGCCTGTCTGCAAACCGAGTTTCAGCCATTTCATGCGCTGCGCACTTGTGCCGTGCGTGAAACTTTCCGGCTGTACACGGCCCTGCGCTTTCTGCTGCAGATAGTTGTCGCCGATTTTATGAGCGCAGTCGATGGCTTCCTCCAAGTCACCTTCTTCAAGCGAATTGTGCAGGCTCTGTTCGTGATGGCCCCACACGCCGGCATAGAAGTCTGCCTGGAGTTCGATGCGCACGCTGACCTTATTCGCGTCCACCTTGTTCATGCGCTGCATGTCGGCATGCTTTTCACTGAGTGTGCCGAGGAGATGCTCCACATGGTGCCCCACTTCGTGTGCAATGACGTAGGCGTATGCAAAGTCGCCGTCAGCACCGAGTTGCTGTTTCATCTGCGAGAAGAAAGAGAGGTCGATGTAGAGACATTCGTCGCCGGAGCAATAGAAGGGGCCCACTGCTGCCGTGGCGCCGCCGCAAGCGGATTGCACACTACCCGTAAACAGCACCAGTTTCGGCGGGGTATAAGTCAAGCCCCTCTTTTTAAACTCTTTCTCCCATACGTCCTCCGTGCTGGCAAGCACCTGCTTTGAAAACTTTGCAAGTTGCTGTTCCTCTTCGGTGAACTGCTGCGGATTGACTTCCTGTGTTGGACTTCCCAACTGGCTGAGATCTATTTGCTGCAGGGCTGCTGTAGGGTCACCACCCGAAAACAGAGCAAACAAAACACCAATTATTACCGCTCCGATGCCACCACAGGCAAGAAGGCCACCCGATGCGCGACGCCCGCGACGGTCTTCCACATTTGTACTTTCACGTCTTCCTGTAAGTTTCATAATTCTAAAATTTTGGGGTCAAAGTTACGTAAAGTCGAATGAAATGCCAAATTCATTTGAGTATTTCTGAGACGCAGTAACTTCGGTGAAGCCAAAGTTACGTAAAGTCGAATGAAATGCCAAATTCATTTGAGTATTTCTGAGACGCAGTAACTTCGGTGAAGCCAAAGTTACGTAAAGTCGAATGAAATGCCAAATTCATTTGAGTATTTCTGAGACGCAGCGGGTGTCAACAAGATTTGGAGTGCGCTGCCATGCAGAAATCCTGCAAATCACACCAAATTTAAAAATAAAATATCAAACGCTCTGTCGCCTAAGGATACGCAGATATTTCCTTTACCACATCCCTGTCGGCGGGCAACCACTCCACGCTGTCCAGATCGTCCTTCGTGAGCCATCGTGCCGCCTCGTGCTCTTTCAGTTTTAGGCACCCACTCTCCACGCGGCACAGGTAGCAATGCATGGTCAGGTGGAACGCGGGGTAATCCCAATCTATTGTCTTCACGAAGCGCTCCACGACAATCCGCGTTTCCAGTTCCTCCCATATCTCGCGGCGGAGCGCCTCCTCGGGCGTTTCGCCCGCCTCCATCTTGCCTCCCGGGAACTCCCAGAAGTCCTTCCACTCGCCATAGCCCCGCTGTGTGGCAAGAATCTTATCTCCCTTATGGATTATCGCGGCTACTACTTCTATGCGTTTCATAACTCTTTCAATCCGAGTGATTTCAAATACTCATAAGTTCCATCATAGAACTCTGGCAAGCGCGTTGGGTCTTCAGGGAATCCCTCTGGTGTAAGACGGCTATTGCCTTTAGGAATACAGATGATGATTCCCTGTCGAGCACGTGTTAGCAATACGCGATAAGCATTGAGCATGTACTTCTGATTCTCTTTGTTATTCTCAGGATTCCACTTATTCTTGCCGTTGAACTTATAAAAAAACCATTCCCCATCCACATATCGCATATCAGCATCCCAAAGCACACATGCATAGTCAAGTTCCAGGCCTTGAACCTGAATCTCAGTTGCAGCATCTTCCAAATAGTTGGAAGAACGGATATCTGTTTTGTCTTCAAGGAACCAATGCACAGCATTGTCTTCGTCTTGTGCAAGGATATGAACGGCCAACGGCTTGAAACGCGCAGCCACCTTGGTTACAAGAATGCCTGTCTGCTGAGTACCACGTGCTTGCTTTCTTAGCCAATTTCTTGCGGTATCCATACTACGGGTCAAAACAATCGGATATTTCCTGCTATCGACATCTTTGTAGAGTTCTGCGGCATCTGGGCGGAAAGCAAGCATTGACTGCACAAATGCAGAGAGCGTTTCCGCTCTAAAAGAACGAAGACTAACAGCAAGATGCAAATCTTCAGCAAAGGTTACTTTATCGTTGTCCTGCAACAGTTCGTTTACACGCCCTTCAGCGTATTCAACATCCGTCAGTTTGTTTGAGATATAAACATACCAATGTTTAAACATAGAATTCAAGGCCTTAATCCACTCTGTGATACCTGCCTCACCTGTATTGATTTCCTGTCCACCTCCAACAAGGCAAACAATGACCGCCCAGTCTTCACGTTGATCAAGCGACCAAATCAAGAACTCTGCTTCCGACATCGGGAAATTAGGCACCTTAAGTTTGTTGCCGTATGTACCACCTCTTTTCAGATAGTTAGCTATGCGTTTGTGCGTCCAACTGCGCTGAGCTTCATCAAAGATAGCCACATGCTCCACTTCACCATAACCAGTATGCTCCAAATGAATAGCTTTCTCTGGATCAATCTCAACGATGCCATTCTCCACAGGATTCTTAATCTTAGCCAGCATGTTGTCACGATAGCGATGAATAATCTGAATGAATTCACTCACTTCTCGCCTTGAAGCAGAAAGAGTCTTACGTTCGCCTTTCGCTACACATTTCTTCTGATTATCACGAGCCAGCGCTTCAGTCAATACAGCCACAAGAGGTCCATTGCCAGACAAATAAACAGCACCATTCTCCTTATCCAACTCGCCATCTTTATAAGTTTGTTTAATAGCTACATCCAATCCAACCAGGGTTTTGCCCGCTCCTGGTACACCTGTCACAAAACAAATACTTTTCTTTTTTTGATTTTTACTTTGTTCAATAATCTGAAGGATGTAATTGATAGTTCGGTCAGTGGAAACCTTATCTGCTTCATGACGCGTGATATCCTCTACTGAATGATTCTCATAAAGAGCGCGAGCAGCCTCAATTATTGTAGGAGTAGGAGTATAAGGACTGATAATCCAATTATCTATCGTTCCAGAGACTGAGGCATTCTCATTATTTATAACATTTATGATTAAGTCTTGAAGATGTTCTGCACCAGAAATTATAGGGTTGTAAATCTTGTCGTCATAAACAGACGGTTGGAATTCTGTAGTAGATGTCTCACGTCGCGTAGGAATCAGGATAGGCACAATAATTTTATCATGACTAAAACGGTGGAAGTTTTTGAGGTCAAGCGCATAGTCCATTACTTGCTCAACATCAGCCTGTAAAGCATCTTTTTGCCCTACCTTAAATTCAAGACAGAAAATAATACCCCGAAGCAATAGAACCACATCAACACGTTTGCCTAACCGAGGAATCTCATATTCAAAGATAACTTGAGCATCTTCCTCTTTCCAAGGAATAAGTGTCTGTTGTAAGATGTCTATTTCGCCCATCCAAGCCTCGTCTGTTGTCGTGAGCGCATCACCATGATAGTTGTTGTGAAGCGATCCCAATACTGACAGGCGTTCCTGCTCCAGAAAATCCTTAATACTGGCTATATATAAACATCTGTTCGCCATGGAATATCTTTTTAGGGATGTTCCGTTATTTATCAATACTGACGAGTTCGTATTCGCGGCTGCCGAGTCCTATTTTCTCTGCCCATTCTATGGTGTGTATGCCGTGTTGTTTGTCGATACGGTTGAGTAGGTCGGTGGGGTCGTTTTTTGCTGTTACTTTCTGCCGGTTGATAATGTCGATGCATGCCTGGTCGAGTGCTACGGGGTCGGTGGATGCGAGTATGCCGTAGTCTTCGAGTTTCACAGGTGCGGGGTGGTCTACACAGTCGCAGTCGATGGACATGTTGTTCATCACGGAGATATAGATGATGCCCTTCTGTCGCTCGAAGTAGTTGACTACAGCCTGTGCGGCTGCTGCCATGGATTCGAGGAAGCCGTCCTGATTGCCGACGTACTCAGGTGTCCAGAGTTTGCCCATGTCGAGTTTTTCCATTTTTCCAGCTGAGTGGATGTATGCCTTTCCGTTCTTTGATGCACAGCCTATGGATAGGTTTTTGAGTGCACCTCCGTATCCGCCCATGGGGTGTCCCTTGAAGTGGCTCAGGAGCACCATGAAGTCGTAGTTTGCTATGTGGCCGCCCACGATGTCGTACTTGATGTTCGTCTGGTCGTTGACGGGTATGCGTATTTCGTCGTATTCGTCCATGATGTCCACGGGGAAGTAATTGAGGAAGCCGTGGCGTTCTATCACTTTCCAGTGGTTGGCGGACGTGTTGCGCTCGTCCTTTTCGTTACCTGCTCCGCTGCCGTAGGCGGTGTTGCACTCGACGATGGTGCCGTCCACTTCAAACACGAGTTCCTTTATGAGTTCAGGCTTGAGGTAGTTGGGGTTGCTGCCTTCGCCCGTTGATATTTTCACTGCCACGCGACCTTCGGCTTTTACGCCCAGTGCCTTGTAGATCTTCACGAGTGCTTCGGGGCTGATGTCGCGGGTAACATATACTTTCGGTTGTGCCGCTGCTGTCATGGTTGCTGCCATCAGGCACAGCGCCGCTAATAGTTTTTTCATGATACTTATGCTTGACTTGTTTGATTTTCTGGTTGATTTTTGGCCTTGCTACTTCGGGTTTTTGCCATAACCTACCTAATTTATGCAAATTTGCATAAAATTATTGGATTATTTTCATTCTCCGGGGTGTTTTCTTGCGAAAGTGCAGGAAATAGTGGTTCCCTGGGCTGGAAGAGCCGTCTGTTATGATAGTTTCATGTCTATTTATGTAAAGTTCTCCATGAATTGCCATGTAATGCCCCATGAATTTTCGTAAATATAAAGTGGCATAATCTCAAATTTTGTTTAGATTATGCCAAAGTATAGTGTTATTATTTTGCGCAATCCGATATTTTTATTGACCTATAGCTCAAAAAATCACATTATATTTCTGAAAGTCACTAAAGGTCACTTTTGCTTCAAAAAGGTCACCTGAAGGTCACCCGCAAAAGAAAAAGCACCTACAAAATCTTTGTAAGTACTTGATTTTCAGAGTGGACCAGGTAGGGCTTGAACCTACGACCTCCAGATTATGAGTCTGTTGCTCTAACCAACTGAGCTACAAGTCCGTCGTTTTCGGCATTTTCCCGAAAACGGTGCAAAGATAATGCTTTATTTTTAAATATTTGTGTATGCAGTGAAGATTTTATTTGCTATCTCCTGCATCTCCTCGGCAGGAAGGGTTAGTTTTTCCTTCCAGAAGTCGAGGTCATCCTCGCTTTTGAGGGGTGCGAGGTGGATGTGTGCGTGGTTCACTTCGAGTCCGAGCACTGTCATACCGACCTTCTTGCATGGGAAAACACTTTTGATTGCTGCTGCCACATCTTTTGCAAAAAGCATGATTTCGGCGAGTTCTTCGTCGGTAAGGTCGAAGAAGTAATCTACTTCGCGCTTAGGAATGACGAGAGTATGTCCGCGTGTGATGGGGTTGATGTCGAGAAATGCGTAGTACTTATCGTTCTCAGCGCATTTGTAGGAGGGTATTTCTCCTTTTACTATTCTACTGAAAAGTGTCATGATTTAGGAGTTTTTTTTAGATACTGATGCTCATGATTTCGAGTTGAACGCTGCCCTGTGGTATTTTTATGTCCACCACTTCGCCCACTTTGTGCCCCAGCAATCCTTGTGCTATAGGTGTTGTAGAACTGATTTTGCCTTCACGTAGGTTGGCTTCGCTTTCACTGACGATGGTGTACTTCATCAGTGTGTTGTTCTTCACGTTCTTGATTTCCACCGTTGAGAGAATCTGCACGATGTCGCCTTTGAGATGCGATGTGTCGAGTATTTTTGCAGATGCAACGGCAGCCTTGAGCTCGTTGATTTTCATTTCGAGCATAGCCTGCGCTTCTTTTGCGGCTTCATATTCACTATTTTCCGAGAGGTCGCCTTTATCGCGGGCTTCTGCTATAGCAGCCGATGCTGCAGGGCGATCCACCAGTTCCATTTGGCGGAGTTGGGCTACCATTTTATCATAGCCCTCTTTTGTCATGTATGCCATGATGTTCTTTTTTAGTATATTTTCGCAGCAGAAAAAAAACCGAAAGAATTCCCGTTCAAGGGAATCCTTTCAATATCCATCTACTTTTTATTATTATGATGCAAAGTTAAGTCCTTTTTTCGACAGGACAAAATTTTTGCAAATTTTTCCTATTTTTACTTCACGGTGATGAGGAAGTAGTTCTTCTTGCCACGTTGCACGAGGAGGTATTTGCCATCGAGGAGGTCTTTCTGCTCAATGACTTGGTCGAATGCAGCAAGTTTTTCTTTGTTTAGACTCACACCACCACCTTGCACGAGTTTGCGCATCTCGCCTTTTGAAGCGAAGCACTTTGTGGTTTCAGCGAAGAGATCTACTGCCTTCACACCGAGTGCTTGATCTTTGCTTACTTCAAATTGTGGCACACCATCGAACACTTGCAATAGTGTTTCCTCGTCCAGTTTCAAGAGATTATCTTTCGTTGCCTTTCCGAAGAGGATATTCGATGCCTCGATTGCCATTTCATAGTCTTCACGGCTATGCACCATGCAGGTTACTTCTTCTCCAAGTCGCTTTTGCAGTGTGCGGCGGCCCGGATCGGCACGATGTTCCTCGATGAGGGCGTTGATTTCTTCCTGTGGTAATGATGTGAAGATCTTGATGTAACGTTCCGCATCGTCATCTGCCACATTGAGCCAGAACTGGTAGAAGCGGTAAGGTGTGGTGTAGCGGCGGTCGAGCCATACATTGCCTTGTTCGGTCTTACCGAACTTCTTGCCGTCGCTCTTCGTGATGAGCGGACAGGTCAGTGCGAATGCCTGCGCTTCGGTGCCGAGGGTGCGACGGATGAGTTCTGTACCCGTCGTGATGTTGCCCCACTGGTCCGAACCGCCCATCTGAAGTTTGCAGTTCTTCGTTTCGTAAAGGTGAAGGAAGTCGTAACCCTGCAAGAGTTGGTAACTGAATTCCGTGAACGACAGGCCATCGCTGGCTTCTCCATTGAGGCGGCGCTTCACGGAGTCCTTCGCCATCATGTAGTTCACCGTGATATGCTTGCCTATTTCGCGCACAAAGTCGAGGAAACCATAGTCCTTCATCCACTCGTAGTTATCCACGAGTTCTGCACCATTAGGCAGGTTGGTGTCAAAATCAAGAAACTTTGCCAACTGCTGCTTAATGCAAGCCTTGTTGTGTTCGAGTATCTCTGGTGTGAGCAGGTTACGTTCCTGACTCTTACCCGATGGGTCGCCTATCATACCTGTGGCACCACCCACGAGCGCAAGGGGCTTGTGGCCACAACGCTGGAAGTGGCGGAGCATCATCACCCCACAGAGGTGACCAATATGCAGTGAATCGGCTGTAGGATCTATGCCCAAATAAGCCGTAGTAAGTTCTTTTGAAAGTTGTTCTTCTGTGCCTGGCATCATCTGGTGAACCATGCCACGCCATTGTAGTTCTTCTACGAAATTCATCGAATTTGTTGTTTTATTATTTTTCGGCTGCAAAGTTAGAGCAAGTCGAGCGAAATGCCAAATTTATTTGAGCATTTCCGAGACGCAGCCTAACTTATGAAAAGTTAGAGCAAGTCGAGCGAAATGCCAAATTTATCTGAGCATTTCCGAGGCGCAGCCTAACTTATGAAAAGTTAGAGCAAGTCGAGCGAAATGCCAAATTTATCTGAGCATTTCCGAGGCGCAGCCTAACTTATGAAAAGTTAGAGCAAGTCGAGCGAAATGCCAAATTTATCTGAGCATTTCCGAGACGTGCAAGAAATACTCAAATAAATTTGGCATTTCATTCGGCTTGCACTAATTTTGCGCTTTCTAAAACCGCTTTTATAAAAGACGAAAAGACATGGGAGGTTTTTTTGGCACTATTTCTAAAAAGGAATGTGCAACCGATTTATTTTATGGCACGGACTATAATAGCCATCTTGGCACTAAACGTGCAGGTATTGTAACTTTCGATAAAGAAAAGGGCTTCACACGAAGCATCCACTCACTTGAGCGCGACTATTTCCGTAGTCGTTTTGAAGGAGAACTTGAGGCTTTCAAGGGGAATTCAGGTTTAGGTATCATCAGCGATACCGATCCACAGCCCATCCTCGTCAACTCACATCTCGGGCGCTATGCCGTCGTAACTGTGGCAAAGGTGAACAACCTGCGCGAAATTGCTGAAGAACTCAAGGAGAAGCGCATGCACCTCTCCGAAATGAGCCAAAACAACATTAACCAAACTGAACTCATCGCTCTGCTTGTTAATATGGGCGACACTTTCGTTGACGGCATCAATCTCATTTTCAAGAAAGTGAAAGGTTCATGCTCACTCCTCGTACTCACTGAAGATGGCATCATTGCAGCTCGCGATGCACTGGGCAGAACTCCTATCATATTGGGGCGAAAAGATGGCGCCTATGCAGCTACAAGTGAATCAACTTCTCTACCTAATTTAGGCTATGACATCGTTCGCAATGTAGGACCAGGAGAAATTGTGAAAATTACAGCAGAAGGCGAGGAAGTGCTGCAAAAACCATTCAGCCGTTGTCAGATTTGTTCTTTTCTGTGGGTATATTATGGTTTCCCCGTGAGCGAATATGAAGGCATCAATGCTGAATATGTTCGCGAAACGGCTGGGCAGAAAATGGGAGAGGAAGACGACCTTGAAGCCGACTGTGTGTGTGGCATACCCGACAGTGGTGTGGGCTTCGCGCTCGGCTATTCCGATGGACATAAAATACCCTATAAGCGCGCGGTACTGAAATACACCCCCACATGGCCCCGATCATTCACACCAAGCAAGCAAAGCCGAAGACAACTCGTAGCAAAAATGAAACTCATACCCAATAGAGCCATTTTGGACAATCAGCGTGTAGTGTTCTGCGACGACTCCATCGTCAGAGGAACCCAACTGCGCGACAATGTCAAAATGTTCTTCGACTATGGCGCACGCGAAGTACACGCACGCATTTCGTGTCCTCCACTCGTTTATGGTTGTCCTTTCGTAGGCTTCACTGCTTCAAAGAGCGAAATGGAACTACTTACACGCCAAATCATTCAAGATTTCGAAGGCGATGCCAACAAAAATCTTGAAAAATATGCCACAACCGACACACCAGAATACACTCGCATGGTCAATGAAATTGGCAAGCGTCTCGGACTCACTTCAGTGAAATTCAACAAGATAGAAACACTCATTGATGCCATCGGTTTACCAAAAGACCGCGTCTGCACCCACTGTTTCGATGGCACTTCATACGAATTCACCGACACACTGACCGAAGAAGAAACGGCAGAATAAGCACATATCTAAACCATATAAAAACTCTCGGAGAGATTGCTTAACTTGCACCTCTCCGAGAGTTTTTCTTTTGTTGGTTTTTATTTCTTTCTTACCAGCGTAAGCCCATCTCGTATGGGGAGGATGATGGTTTCCACTTGTGGGTCGTTTGCCACTCGGTCGTTGAAGTCGCGGATGGCTTGCGTTTGGGCATCGTGGTGCGCAGGGTCGTTGACATTGCCGTTCCAAAGGGTATTGTCGGCAATGAAGAGACCTCCTGAGGTTAAGCGGGGTAGAATGAGGTCATAATAGTCAATATACTGCCGTTTGTTGCCATCAACGTATGCCATGTCGAAGGTATCATTGCGCGTAGGGAGGATGTCGAGAACATCGCCTATAACAAATTCTATGCGGTCTGCGTATGGCGATCCATCAAACCAAGGACGGGTAAATTCCTCCTGCTCATCATTGATTTCAAATGTGGTAATTCGCCCTCCTTCGGGCAGTGCCGCGGCCATGCAGAGTGTGGCATAGCCAGAAAAGGTGCCCACTTCGAGAATATGCTTGGGCTGCGCGATATTCACAAGCATACGGAGAAGCGAACCCTGCAAATGCCCTGATGCCATGCGTGGTCGGAGCAGTTCAAGGTTCGTGGCACGATAGAGGTCATGGAGATAAGGATCCTCTGGCGTGATGTGTTGAAGAATGTAGTCGTCGAGAGACATCATTCCTAAAAAAGATTATTTATGTAGATTTATTTTGCTGCAGCCAATCTGACGAGAGCCTCCACAGCGAGGCGATAACTGTTCATGCCGAAACCAGCCACTATGCCTTTGCATGCTGATGAAATCAGACTCTTATGGCGAAAATCTTCACGAGCATGGACATTGCTCAGATGCACCTCCACTACGGGGATGCTGAGACTACGAATACAGTCGAGCAAAGCCACCGAAGTATGTGTGTATGCACCTGCATTCAGCACTATACCCGCCATGTCGCCATCGCTTGCCTGCTGCATTATATCAATAAGTTCGCCTTCATGGTTGCTCTGCGCATACTCAAGTTCCACATTAGGAAAATCTGTGCGCAACGTAGCCAGACACTCCTCCATCGTTGCCGAACCATAAATATCAGGTTCACGCTTCCCAAGACGATTCAGGTTAGGACCATTGAGAATAAGTATTTTCATATTATAAGCATATATTATTTTGGCAAAAATACTTATTTTTTTCTATAGGGAATATGTGCAGTGAAAAATCTTGGTTTATTTCTTCCAAAATCGAGAAGTAATATCGATGAATTCGCCATTTTCTATGCGATAGAGGCGCTGATTGGTGGTGGGAGCATTAAGTGGTCCGCTTTCCGATTTATAAGGACCGAGTTTCACATAGTCGAAAAGTTCGGGTTTAAAGCCTTCAGGTAAGCGCGCACGACCGCTGTACCAACCCGTTTTGAGCTGATTGCCATAACTCAACCGTATGGTGTCCATCAGTTGCATCACTGCAGCAGGATCATTGTCGCCACCCATCAGCCCCACACAGGTGATTTCATCGCGATAGTCATTGAGCAGACTTAATAGCGACACGGCATCGAGCACTGCGCCTACATCGCCTTGCAAGTAATTGCTGTGGCAACCTGGACAGCCATTTGGACAAAGCGAGAGGTTGATGGCGAGCGTCACTTCATCGGGGAATTCTTGGAACACAATGTCGGTGTTGACGTATTTCAGCACTTTATTTTATCTTTTTCGGTTGGTTAAACCAATGGTTATGTTCTAAAATGACTTGCCTTTCTTGATGCACACACGCACAACGAAGAAAAGCAAGTCTTTTTTCTAAAAAGTTCTCATAAAAAGTGTGGCAGGGATTATCCCTTCATTTCCACATTTTGCACCTTTTCTGTCATCATTGTTTCACCGCTCATGTCGGGACGCAGGTTGCCATAGTAGCGGCGTGATGCCTCTTTCTGGCGTGCTGCAGAGAAATTGCTTACTCGCTTGAGGTAACCAATGACGCGTGTGAGATAGTCAAGGTTCTTGCTCTGACACTTGGGACATTCATGCAGATAGCGCTTGTCGATGTGACCGCAGTCATTGCAAACGGTGTTAGGAATGTTGAATGTGAAGTAGTTGCAACCTTCCTTCGCTGCCACGCGGAGCAACTGGCGATACTGCGCCTTTGAGAGGTGCTCGTCGAGATTCATGTGGAGCGCACTACCTCCTGTGAGGTGCTCGATATACTTGCGACCGTGCAGACGGAACTTCTCGATGACATCGGTATTGGTATCTTCCACCACGTAGAAATAAGAGTTGTAGCAATCGCGTGGTACGAAATAGCCTGCCTCGCGGTCCCAACGTGCGTGCTTCACACCCACATTTTCTGCAGGAATCATCTCGCAATTGAACATCACGTCCTTCGTGCGATATTTCTTGTTGTAAGTTTCTACCAAACCTAAGATATCGCTTACGAATGTGGCGTATTCTTCGTTGTCGCTGATGGTAATGCCAAGACTCTCGGCTGCTTCTACTAAGCCATTCACACCGATGGTGAGATACTGGCGGCCGATGTTGATATAACCAGAGTCGAAGAGTGGGAGCATGCCTTTTTCTTGCAACATCTTCAGGTTTTCGTTGTAAGCCATTTGTACCTTGTGGCAGATGTCGATGATGCGTGAGAGATAGTCTATATATGACTGACCTTCACGTGTGGCTTGCTGCACACAGCGGTTCAGATTGATGGTCAGCACACTCTTTGAACCTGTGGAAACACCTCCTGCACCGAGTGTGTAACTGAAACCATTGTCCTGAATTTCGTTGCGTAAGCGGCAGCATGAAGCGAGACTGTCGGCATTATCGCTCATATAGGTGAAGAAGGAGTGGCCTGCAGCATACATTTCTGCGGTGAAATCGGCATATTCTTGGTCCATCACTTCGCCATCCTTAGAGAGGAGTGCCATTGTCTCAACAGGGAAAGTGAGCACGGTGCGTGTGCGCTCTGCATTGAACCAACGCATAAAGCGCTTTTGTAACCAATTTACAGCGGGCCAACTGGGCTGTGTGCCATCGGGGAAGAAGAAGTCACCGAATATGCTCTTGAAGTAGTTCTCATCGTAGTAACTGATATTCCAGAACACAGCCTGGAAATTGCGTGCACCCGTAGGCTGATTGATGGAATATACTATTTGCTCGAAGCAATCCGTAATTACCTTGTCGAGTGTGCGTTTGCGAGTGGAAAGGTCCACAACCTCGTCTGCGCGCTCGAAATAGTCCTCACCATATTCCTTCTGCAGGAAGTAGGACATATACATCAGGAATTCCGGTGTGGCACATGCACCGCTGAGCATCGAACTGACGATGAACACCATGTTGACGAAGCCTCCGCAGAAACTCTTGAGGTTGGTGGGAGCAGACGAGTTGCCACCGATGCTCTTCGTGCCTTCGAGTAGCCATGGATACATCGTGATGCTGGCGCAGTAATTGGCAAGACTGGTCTCGTCGTTCTTATATATATAGTGGTTGTTGAGCAGGAAAAGATAGCGGTCCGCGGTTTCTTTGCCGTACATCTTCTTGATGCGGTCGGTAAGCATACGGCGGTTCAGGCGGATGAAGTTTTTCTTTGGCAATTCACCAATCAGTGTGGCAATGTTCTTGTTCTCTACATTGGCGTTGGCATCATACTTTGAACCTGTGGCAGGGTTAAGGCTGTCCACATAGTCGAGTACAAAGTTGATGTGGTCAACTATTTCACGATCCTCTGTGTGCTGCTGACGATACAGCATAAAGCGCTTGGCTACCTTGAAGTGGCGCTCTGCCATCAGGGCTACTTCCACCTGATTCTGTATGTCCTCCACACTCATGCCATTGCAGAAGCGAAGATGGCTTATAACTTTTTGCAAACCTTCTGCGTCAATCGGTTCGCCTGAAGAAGTAAAGGCTTTCAAAATAGCCGACTTGATTTTGTCGAGAGAGAAACTCTCTGTTCCGCCGTCACGCTTGGTGATGATAAAATTTTCCGTGCTCATTTTTTATGCTTTTTATTATTGTTATATTCCTTTGTGGACGTTCAGTGAGAGAGCCGTCTTTCCGCTGCAATGCTGTTGAGCCGTTGCGGTCTTTCAGCAGTCTGACTGACAGCCTGCCCTCTCATGCAGCCGCCTACCGACTGCTTTTTTTGATAAAATTCCTTTCCTTTTTTCGTTTGTCCGCGGGTGCCTGTTGATTTGTCCCTTTCAACGAGGGGTAATTCCTTACAATCAATAGCACAAACTCGTCCCTACTTTTTCAACCTGGAAGAATCTTTTTGGAAAACTTCCTTCTGCCTTCGACGGGAAATGTTTCCCGAGAATCAAAGTTTCTTTTCTAATTTCCCTTTCAACCAAAGGCGCTTATTCCCGAGCGCTTTCATTAGTCTTAATGGATGTTGGCAGGTCTTCTGACTCGCCCTCTACCCAAACGTCTTCCCGCTATCGTAAAGCAGTGACAATCAGTTGATTCAGGTAGAAAAACAGGCTTACAGCAGCGGGTACTGTTGCTGATTTTCACAGCATTCCCTCTTCGCCGGAAATAGTCCGGAACCATCATCGAGTGCAAAGATACAACAGATTTTTTTCGTGGCAAGTTTAAAAGCAAAAAAAATTTTTTTGGAAAACTTTTTTTTAAAACGAACAAAAAAGTTTCCCAAAACGGAAAACTTTTCTATAGATTCAAGTTTTGAAAATTTCTAATGATTCTACACTTCAATGCCTACTCATGACCAGCAAAATCTCCATTTTTTATTTACTAATCCACTGCTCGGGGTTGAGTTTTTCTGTTTCTCGGCGGATTTGGAAATGCAGTGTATGCTTTCCGTTGCTGTCTTTGGCAATTTTTCCCAGTTCCTGACGGGTTTTGACACGCTGCCCTTCCTTTACTTTCACGTTGGAAAGGTTGCAATACATGGTCAGGTAATTGCCATGGCGCACAATGACGTTGTAGTAGTTTGATATGGAGAAGATGGTGGACACAGTGCCGTCGTAAACGCACCTTGCATGTCCACCGTCGGTTACGATGTCTATTCCTTTGTTATCGAGTATGATGTTGCTCAGACCGCTTACGTTATAAGAGCCGAAACGCTTCGTTATGGCATATTTTCCTGTTACGGGAACGGGCAGGCGTCCTTTGTTGGCAGCAAAACCTCCACTAAGTTCCTGCTTACTGTCGTCTGCCTGACGATATATAGGTTTGGTGTCCTCAGGTTGACTTTGTACAGGTGTTATAGGTGACTCGATCTGTTTTTTTCTGCGTTGTTGCAGATTTGTTACCTTTCTGCGGTTGCACCTTTTCGTCAGTCTTTGGCTGGGCGGACTTAGACTCTTGTTTTTGCTCCGCAGGTTTTGTGTTCGTAACAGGCTTCTGCTGGGTAGTTGTTTTCTGTTGAGTAGCAGGCTTTGTATCGTTTGTTTGCGGGCTTGAGTTGTCTGTCTTTTGTTGTGTAGTCTGTTTAGGAGTTGTTGCCGGTTTCTGCTGGGCTGCGGACATTGACTGATTTGCAGGCTTCTGCTGGGTAGTTGATTTCTGTTGAGTAGCAGGCTTTGAATCGTTTGTTTGCGGACTTGAGCTGCCTGTCTTTTGTTGTGTAGTCTGTTTAGGAGTTGTTGCCGGTTTCTGCTGGGCTGCTGATTTAGATGCCGTGGTAGGCTTTTGTGGTGCAGTTGATTTTTGCTGTGTTGCTGGTTTAGAAGCCGCGGTTGACTTCTGCTGTATTGCAGGTTTTGGGGTTGCAGCCGTTTTCTGTTGTGTTGCAGGCTTAGAAGTGGATAGTTTTTGCTGAGCAGCAGGTTTGGTAGCGGTAGAGGTCTTCTGCGGGGTTGCTGATTTCTGCTGTGTTGTCGGCTTCTGTTGAGTGGCAGGCTTAGAAGTGGATGGTTTTGGCTGAGTCGTTGACTTCTGCTGAGTGGCAGGTTTGGGTTGAGTAGATGACTTCGCAGTGGTAGAGGTCTTCTGCGGGGTTGCTGACTTTTGCTGGGTTGTAGGCTTGGTTGCCGTAGCAGGCTTAGAAGTGGATGGTTTTGGCTGAGTCGTTGACTTCTGCTGAGTGGCAGGTTTGGAAGTGATAGCCGTTTTCTGCTGGGCTGCGGACTTTGACTGATTTGCAGGCTTTTGCTGAGATATGGTATTTTGCTGCGTCGCCGGCTTAGCGATAGTCTTTGTTGCAGGTTTTGCGACAGGTTTTGAGGTGGATTGTGTCTTTTGTGTCGCTTTTGGTACTACTGCCACCTTCTCTGTCGTAGTCTGTTTTGCCGCTGTAGCGGTCTTTGCCTTTGTGGCTTCATTATTCTTCGCTGACACGTTTTTCCTTGCTTGTGCACTTGCCGACAATGCGAGCACAAGAGATAAGGATAATATGATAAACCTTTTCAAAGTCAAAACCTAACTTATTTTATGGTAAATAATTTATAACTTGCTCTTTCCTAAAACAGACTCTTGAGCAGACTTTCCGCCGAACGCTGCGAATACTTCGAAGATGGTGTCGAGTGGCCTTCCCAGTTGTTGTCGTTCGACAGGCCGCTCAACGACATTTCACACTCCATATCGCTACCCACACCCGTTACCTTCATGGTCATCGACTTAGGGAACTGCTTGCCCGAGAGTTTAGTAAAATCACCGTAGGTCCAGACAAACTGCCCTGTATCGCTACTGTTTTTACCTTCCACATTCAATCGGTCGAACAGCTGCGACTCTGTCAGGGTCATAAACTCGTAGTTCAACTTTGGTGCATCGGCAATCGTAAGGACTGTATGTTCTCCTGCAGATGACATGCTGAAACGCGAGGCAGGAACGTCAGTCTTTTCTCCCGGCACGAATATCTCGTTCCAGAACAGCGCCTGAAGCGCGTAGAAGTCTAACCCTGCGTTCTTCAGGAACGAAACCTCGTCGTATGATGCACGTACATATTGCTTATGGAACTTGTCGATGATGAGCACCTCTTTTGGTGAAAATTCGAAACGCGCCACTTCCATAAACAACACACTCAGCGACAGTTGTATCACATCGTTGCGTCGCATTTTCAACTTTCCGCTACAACTCACACCATTGCCTTTGAGCATGATGTCAAGGCTTATGCTGGCTGTTACGGCTTTTGCCGTCTGGCGGTTTGCCTCCACCTGTTTCAGGTAGTTGGCTACAGCGTTGTTTTTTGGTGCGTGGTTCGACACCTGATTGTTCTTTGGTGTGTTCCCCTTGTCAATATTTTTCGTCGTGGAGCAAGAACAGACTGCTGCTATCAGTGCCACGAACAATAATGCTTTGTATATCTTCATTATTCTGTATAATATTTAATTTTCTTCTATTTTCTTGTTGATCCTTGCTTTCATGCTGTCGTCGTCAGTAACCGCCTCTGCACGTTTCCAAAAATCCTTCGCTTCCTGAATTAAACCTACACTATTGTAGATGTCGCCAGCATATTCAAGTACGATGTCATACACACTGTTTTCTCCATCCTCCGACAGCACTGCATCTATTTGCACTTTCGCCGCCTCTTTTTGACCCGTTAGCATCATTGCCATGGCATAATAGGTCTTCGTCTCCATATCATACGGATCGAGTTCCACGGCTCTCTTGCTGAGTTCTAACAGCCTGTCGCCTCGGCTACCATCCCAATAGTCAATGAGATAATTGCAATAATTTTTCATGCAATCTATGTTTTCTGTATCATACTCCAGCGACTTTTCATAATTCTCAGGAGCATTTGGTGGGTCAACACGATAGCACCCCATGCCATAGAGATTGTACAACCGCGAAAGCACGTCAGCCTCATCCTTTTCATCAGCCAGTTTTATGCCCTTATCGAGTGCCTCGAACATTTCGTCATAATGCTGCAGGCGCAAATAGCACAAACCCTCATAATAGTAGAATATACTTACCGGATCCATATACCTCATTCCGTCTTCACAGAGTTGTATGCACTTGGCAGAGTCGTTTTCCTCGATATAGTAATTTATCAGGAGTTCACGCAGGCGGACATTCTCGGGGTCTCGCATGAGAATATCATAGAATATTTGCTCTGTCGTTTCCGACAGTTCACTTTCATCTTCTGTCAACTTTTCGCAAAGCATCAATATGTCATTGTTAATAGTCTGCTCTGAAAGCACAATGCGCAACACGTCGAGCATTTCAGCGCGATGGGACAGAACGACGTCCTTGTCTTCCTTGTCGGCCCTGTAGCCTTCGAGCATCTCATTCAGTACGTCGTACTTGCTATAATTAGAAATGGTAGGGCTTCTCATCGCGCTCTTTATCGTTTCGTACATCGCGTTGTCATTCCCTGTCATTCGGTAGTAGTAAACCATGAAACAGACGGCACTTTCGTCTTCTGGTGAGTTCTGCAGCACACCCTTTGCGATGTTGTATGCATCCTTCGTCTTACCATTATCCAGCAGTTGACGTGCGTAGAAAATCTTGTTGAAATTCTTCTCAGCATCACTTATCGACTTATCACTCTTAGCCAGACGCTCCAATGCCTCAAGTGCCTTTTTCATGTCGCCACTTTCTTTGTAGAGTTGGAAAATTCTTTTGTTCGTTTCGTACGAAGAGCCAAAATCCTTTTCCATCTTGAGGTATTGCTGCAACTGCTCTTCCTTGGTCTTGCAGAGTTGTATAACCTGTATGTAATTGTCCTCTGTTTTCTCTAAATCGAGAATGGCTTTAGCCACATTCCTTGCCTCAACGGTGTCACCATAAGTATTTAGGAGAAAATCTAAATAGGCTTTCTTGTAGCGCTTTTCGCCTTGTTCCCAATCCACGGCGAGCTTAAGATACTTATTCGCACTGTCGGCACAGTTAGCGTATTCTTCAAACGGATTTTCAAAGTTGAGCGCAAGGTCAATGTCATCGTCCATAAACGACTTCAGGTACAACTGGTATTTTTCGAGAGCACCCTCGGGATTCGCCGCTAACTCGGCATAAATACGGCCGAGATAGTATGCCGAACCGGCGGGGAAATCAGCACCGGCTTCGACAAGTTCCATCGTCTTGTACAGATTTTCTATTGCCAGCTTGTAATTACCGATGAGGTAATTCTTCACCCCGCTTTCGAAGATTTCGTCCATCGCGCGCCGGGTTGTCCTTGCTGATGCACCGTCCTGGGGGCTGAGTGTGTCCACTTCCTCTTTGGGTGCAACTTTACGGGACGACACGGTATCGCCCGTGCTTGCACAGCCGGCAAGCAGTAACACACAGAAAATGAACACGACTATTCTCATCCTTCAGAACATTTACGGTAGAACCTTTTCTCCTTATTATTTATTCATGTTTCGCCAGTTCCACTTGCTTGAAGTTAAAGAAGTTAAAGAAGTTAACGACGTATGTTTTGTACGACAGTTGACCTTTTACATCACGCATGGTGGTATCGTCGATAATTTCGTTAACTCCGATAACTCCGAGCGTAGCGATAACTTCAGAAAGTTGAGTTATTTATTCCTTACCGGTATGTCCGAACCCGCCTGCTCCGCGCTCCGTCTCGTCGAGGGCTTCCACAGGCGTCCATTCCACTGTTTCGTGGCGCGCCACCACCATTTGTGCTATGCGGTCGCCATCGTTGATAACAAACGCCTCATTTGAAAGATTCACGAGAATCACACAAATTTCGCCGCGATAGTCAGCATCTATGGTACCGGGAGAATTGAGCACACCAATGCCTTTCTTTATAGCGAGACCGGAACGCGGACGCACCTGTGCCTCATAACCTGCCGGCAGCGCAATAAACAGACCTGTCGGCACTAACCGCCTCTCCAACGGCTGCAAAGTGACGGGGGCATCCAAGTTCGCCCGCAAATCCATACCTGCGCTCAATGGCGTGGCATACGAAGGTAAAGCATGCTTCGAACGATTTACAATCTTTATTTCCATAGTCATAACCCTTTTCCAAGTTACAAAAATACAACATATTAGCGAATTGGAGCGAGAAATCTGATAAATCTTTTTTTATGCGTTGCTCGGCATTGGGAGGAAGTCGCCCTGTCGGGCGAGAAATTATCCAAAATTATTTTTATTAAGCACGATAACTCTCTAATTCTCCACATTCTTGAGAAAATTATCAATTCTTGGTTATGTTTTAGAAGAAAAAACACCCGTTCTTGGTTATGTTTTAGAAAGATTTTGCCCTTTTTCTGGTTATGTTTTAGAAAGAAAAAAGGCATTTAGCAGTCTATGAGCGCCCGTTGTGACACATCGATCCCCTTTCCAATTACAAAGATGATATTATTTTATTCAAAAGAAAAACGGATAAGTTCACAAAATTCTGTATTTTTGCAAGGACATATTGGCCCAACGCGGTTGTAAAGTCCTTAAAGAAGGTCCGAACCGCGGGGCACTACATATTGAAAAGGCGTTACTGACGCTTTGTTTTTGGACTCTTCGAACTACCACTATCGAAACAGCAAACCAAGACAAAAGCACGAGTAACTCCACGGGGTGTGTTTCATAGCATCTCCGTAGTGTGCTTTGAAGGTACGAGTTGCCTTCACGCACACTTTTACGGTGTAGCTATACATTCCAAACGTGGTTGTTTCTCCGTTTGTTCTTTTGCTGTTGGCTGTGGTAGGCCAGAAGGGTGGAACAGATGGAAGTAAGCACCCACGTTTTTTCGTTTGTAGTCATCACACTATAGAATTAACCCGTTCGCACTGGGTGTTTGCGAACTGCTCTTGGTTGTGATGGCTATTTTAAAAGCCTTAATCTACTCTTCAAAAGATTGCAATCAGAGAAAAACAAAATAATAACGTAAAGGAAAACAAATAGAGACAAATAACGTCCTCGATTGACTGATTAAGCAGAATTACCACTTAAATAGACGCATCAGTCGGACAAAAATATCGGGATGTTTGCGCTCTTCGGGGTGTGGACAGAAAGATAGTTGTCTGATGTGGGCTGTGGTAGGCCTTGCTTAAACACATCATTCTTCCATGCCCCCTTTTCTGAAAACGAAGAGAGGGCTTTTTTATGGCAAAGAAGGAGTTAATCATAAGATTGGGAACCCTTTTTAGTGGAATTGGTGCTTTTGAGCATGCATTAAAACAGCTAAAGATTAAACATGAAATTCTTTTTGCTTGCGATAATGGTGAAAGAGAATTATATTTATCTTATGGAAATATAAAATGTCTCACAAAAAATTTGAGTAAAAATGCTCTTCGTACTTTTTGTGAGGATTATATTAATAAGATAGGAGTAAGAAGAGAATATCGCGAAGTTGAAATAGATTTGTTATTCAAAGCAGTAAAGAATTCTTCTAACAAAAAAGATGATGATAATGTTGTTTTAACTTATTACAAAGAAGGAAGGAAGAGTCCAATTAAGCACAAACTTATTTTAACACAGGACATGATAGCTGCTCTCACACCAAACTCTACAATGAAAGAACGTGAGAGATTTGTGAAATCTTTGTACGACAATTTAGGAGAGCACAATTACGTTAAAGATGCATATTTCGCCAATTATCAAATAGAAGAAGCTAAATGGCATGAAGATATAAGATTTTTAGACGCAAATGATTATCGTAACAAAATAGACATACTTATAGGAGGGAGTCCATGTCAAAGTTTCTCTAATTATGGAAAAAAATTAGGTCTAGAAGATGTTCGAGGAACATTGTTTTATGATTATGCTCGAATAATAAATGAATGTAGGCCTAAAATTTTTATTTATGAAAACGTCGAAAACGTAACAAAAAATGATGGCGGCAAAACATGGAAAGTCATGTTTCAGGTATGGCAGTCTCTCGGCTATCATATAGAATGGTCTATTTTAGATGCAAAAGATTATAACCACCCTCAACTAAGAAGTAGACTATTTCTCATAGGTTTTAGAGAAGATATTTATAAGAAACCTTATAAATTCCCCCAAAAACAGACACTTCATAAAAAAAGTACAGATTTTTTACAATCGAATGTAGAAAATGTTTATTACTTAGGTAAAAAGGGGTTTGAGTGGATTACCTCGCCAGAGAAGAACCTTAGACGTTCTCGAATTAATCAGGATGTTATAGGCTGCCAAACAGCATATCAACAAGATAATTGGATTGGAGATTTTAGAGTAGAACATCCTCAAAAAAGACACTATGATGATCCACGCATTTATATTGGCAAACATGACTTTAATGATGGAAAAGGTCTTGTTGACGCGGTGGGTAGGAAAATGACACCAAGAGAATGCCTAAATCTAATGGGATTTGATGAAACTTTTAATATTGCGTAGATTCAAGTAGCAAGTGCAATATTAGTCTAAAAGTTTGTAAAATTCGTTTTTTGGGTTATTAAAGTTGAGTTTTTTTCTTGGTCTGCTGTTAATTTGCTTTTGTACTTCCATAAGATATTTGTCTGTGTATTGTTCTAAATTCGTTCCCTTAGGTATATATTGTCTGACGAGTTTGTTGTAGTTTTCTACACCTCCCTTTTCCCATGAGCTATAAGGGTGTGCAAAAAAGATTTTCGTGGAGAGTTTCTTTGCCAATTGACTATGCCTGGCGAACTCTGTTCCATTATCTGTAGTAATAGTGAGTACTTGTTTCTTGTAAGGAATCAACATTCTGTATACTGCTTCTTCCACGCCTTTTGCCTCTTTTCCATCAGGCAGCCTTTTGACCATCCCATATCCAGTACGTCTCTCGTAGAGTGTAACTAGCGCTCCTTTCCCATCCTTACCGACTATGGTGTCCATTTCCCAATCTCCGAAACGCGTGCCGTCTGCCTCTTCCGGCCTAAGGTCTATACTCACGCGGTCTTTTATGGGAATCCGTTTTCCCTTGTCTGTCTTCCGTCGCTTCTTCATTGCGTGACGGCAGAGTTTCCAAAGCATCCCTCCGCACTTCCTGTCGGTTCTGATGAATGCGTATATTGTTTCATGGGAGACGCATTCGCGCCCTTGTCTCTTTATATACCCGCATATCTGTTCGGGCGACCATTTCTTTTGCAGCAGACTTATGACTTCCCGCTTAAGGGCGTGTGTGAATCTTCGCGGTTTCTGAAGACGCGTCTTGCGGCGGTCTGCTTCGCGCTGTGCCTTTTCTGCATTATAAACCTTGGCACCGCCATTTCGATGGATTTCCCTGTAAAGGGTGCTTTCGTTCACCTCTATGAGGGCGGCGATCATCTTTTTGGTCAATCCTTGCTTTAATCCGTTCTGGATTGTGTACCTTTGCTGCGAGGTTAGCTGTTTATATTTCATATGCAACACAAAAGTAGTTAATCTCAGGGAGATGAAAATCTCCCTTTTGCTTTTATGTTGCTACTTGATGTCTCTGACTTACCTTTCAATCAGTGAATCCCACAGGACGAGTCTTGCACTTCTTATTTGAATTTAAGTTGTTGTTAAAGATTCAATAGCTTATAGACATTCGGGGAACTCAATTGTTGTTCCAGTTCTTAAAGAAATTATCAAATCCTTGGAATCATATCTATAAATCAACAACTTCTAAAATTATGAAATGGAATGATTTTGATGTAAATAAAAATGCTTATCCCGAATACATAAGAATTATTTCGGATTGGTTATGGTTTATTTCCTCGAGATGGGAAAATATTGAAGACAAAAATAAGTTTATTGAGCAGAATCTTCAACCCTTAATTACTGGAACTTTTCGTGAGCCTAAAATAAAAGATGGGCAGATTAAATATCCAAGTCCTGCTTTAGGCACTTTTATTCGCAATTTAGGTTTTATTGATGATAACTATAACTTAAGTCCTCTATTAACATTAATCGCTACAAATAAACTAACTCTTTCTGAATATGCCCTTATTAATTTATCAAAACATAGGGGATGGTCGAATGATACTCCAGTAGTAAATTTTCTTGCATTACTATGTTTGTATCTTCAAAAAAATGACTATTGTGACATAACTATTGAAATGTTAGAAAACCTATCTAAGGTTGAAGGATATAGTTTGAATAGAACTCCTTCAAATGATAGTAATAGAAATGATTTGCTCTTCAACTACATTAATGGAACTGGATTATTTAAAGAAGTTAATGAAACAGGTAGATCTCGTTTTTTGACACTTAAGGAGGATGCTTCGCCCATTATTGATTTTATTGCCGATAACAAGGATAAAATTGAAGTAGACACAAGAGTTTCCAAAAATGATAGATATATCTATTATGGGGACTTGACGAGTGGGATTTTTATGCTTGATGGAATTAAATTACCTTCAGTCTGGACGCGTTATTATCCCAATTTATTAAATTCAAATAGTCCTTCCTACAAATATATGCATATAGAATCATCCAAATACTTAGATGACATTTCTCCCATTATTTTTTATGGTGCTCCAGGTACAGGAAAAACAAGGTATGCACAAGAAGAAATATTTTCAAAGTATCATAGTGCTAATAGAATTTTTACGACTTTTCACCAATCATACACTTACGAAGAATTCGTAGAAGGATTAAAACCAGAACTAGATAACGATAGTAAAGAGGTAAAGTATTATATTGAAACAGGTGTTTTTTATAATGCTTGTGAGAGAGCTGCAATTCTTGCTGGTTATGATAATCTTGAAGATTGTATTGCAGATTCCTCACAGAATAGAAAAATAAAATTCAAGGAAGCGCAGGATTCCCATAGAACAATGCTTTTATGCATAGACGAAATTAATCGTGGAAATGTAGCTGCTATTTTTGGAGATTTAATTTCATTGATTGAGCCAAGCAAAAGATTAGGCTCTGGAACTTATGAAATGACTGTAGTACTTCCGTATTCAAAGAAAGAATTTGGTGTTCCTGCAAATCTTTTTATTGTTGGAACAATGAACACCGCCGACCGTTCCATCCAATTGCTTGACTCTGCTCTTAGAAGAAGGTTTAGATTCGAGGAACTATTACCTAATTATAAAGCTTTTGATATTAAAGATGGAGATGCTGTCAAGGTACTGAAAAGAATAAATTCAAGAATTAGAAGCCTTCTTAATAAGGATATAATAGAAGCAATAACTACTAAAATTATTCCTTTACTGGAAGAATACTTCTACAATGATATTAACAAGGTTAGGTTTGTGTTGAATGAAGATGATACAACTACAACTAACAATGCTTTCTATGTAGAAGATAAAGATGCCAAAGAGGCTTTCAAAACCTATCTTCAATCTGAAGATATAGATGAAGAAGATAAGTCTTTCTTTACGTTAAATAGAAGTATTGCCAATCTTACCAGTGAAGAAGAATGTAGCAAATATATAAAGCATTTGTTGGGAGAAAGTGAGTAAAAAGAATCCCATAATAACTTATGAGTTTGGCACTTTGTATATAGAAGGTCAAGTCCATAAAGAAGGTGATATCCCTATAGAGGAAACCACCTTCAATAATCTATGGGATTTCATTCTTTCCAATAAAGCCACTGATGATACTGATGTAATAATGTCAGTACATACAAGGGGTGGTCGGAAGTTTATTAAAACTGGTAGATATGTTGGTACTATACAAACCAAGAATGGTCAGGTAATAGAAGTACTTCCTAAAATATTCAAGGCAAGCGGACAGCAAGAAAAGGATAAGGTTGTGTGTAGAAGCGTATTCCTGAATATGCTTAGACACTTCACCGATATAAAGGCGCGTTCTTTCCAGAATGTGACATTAAGCACCAAGAAGGGCTTTCCTATCCTTGAAGTGTATATCAGTAACTACATCAATGCAGTTGAACAATTGGTGTTAGGTGGTCTAAAGAAAAACTATGCCCCAGTAGAGGAAAACCAACGCTTCCTGAAAGGCAAATTAGACATAACAAAGCAAATAACTAAGAATATCACCAACAAGGCAAGGTTTGCCATCAAGTATAATAAATACATTGAAGATATTCCACAAAATAGGATTATTGTTACCACCCTTAGGAAGCTTATAAGTGACAGCCATAGCACCACCAACAAAGCACATATTTCAGTCCTACTTACAATATTAGCTGATATACCTTCAAGCCCCAATATCGAAAATGATTTGAGGATTGCAAGCACCAGTAATAGGTTATTCACATCCTATGATATGCTTATCAAGTGGAGTAAACAGTTCCTACTTAATAGAGGCTTCACCACTTTTGCTGGAAGTTATGTAAACCAATCCCTACTATTTCAAGCTGAAAGGCTATTTGAAGATTTTGTGGCTTATTTGTTCAGGAAATATGCCCCTACATACAATGTGGATGCCCAGAATACAAGGTTCTTCCTTGTGGATAGGCACAATGGGAAAAGAATGTTTCAGTTGCGCCCTGATATACTTGTGGAAACTGACAAGAATAGCCCAAAGTATGAATGTATCATCATAGATACCAAATGGAAGGCAATAGACTCTAGCAGACCAGACCGCCACTATTTGATAGATATGAAGGATATGTACCAATTGTATGCTTATGGGCAAAAGTATAGACAAGGGCAAACTAAAGAAATTGGTTTAGATGTGATACCAAAGTTGGTTTTAGTCTATCCATATTCTGAAAAGTTTACTGAATACCTTCCTGAATTTGTTTATGAAGATATAAAGGATAAGATTGGCTTGAAACTGATGGTAGTGCCATTTGATTTAACCGATCCTTTCACATACGAAAAACAGATACATAACATCATCCATTGCCTTGATGTTAAGCCTGAAATCCAACCAATTTATAGATATGAATATGATTGGAAAGATAACACCATACCACTTGTGGCAGCTGAACCAACACCCCTCTATGTGCAAACAATGCTTGTGGGGTGCTATAGAAGCAAGGAACACTTGGAATGGATAAAACAAAATCGCCTATACAATATCCGACTGGGCGATAGAAATGGCGCAATATCCAAGTCTGGGCTAGTGGTTTCTGCATCAAGGTTGTTATTGTATGATTACAAGAATCCAAAGGAATATCAAATTTTTGAACTTGATTCATCAAATCACATCATAGCTAAAAATGATTTGATGAAATCTAAGGGGTATCCTGATTTGAAGCCTGATAGAGAATATCTGCTTTATGTGATTACTCAAGAAGTTGGGGTAAAACCTTATTTTGATGTTGAATCCCTTAGGCAGACTTATGCCCCTAAACTCAGGAAAGGTTCACCTTTCTTTGTTAATTTATAGAGTATATTTATTTGTTTTTTTTTCACAATTAAATAACAAACTACGCTGTATCGCGATGGGCTGTTAAGTAAAAAATACTCTTAACTATAATTACAATTACTGCCTCCCAAACTTTGAAAATCATAAAATCACCTATCCGCAGTGCCGTCAAACAAGTATTGCGGATTTGTTATGTTCACGCTTGTTCGAGGGTGTTTCAGGGTGTTTCAGGTGTTTCAGTGTTCTCTTTCTCCATAGCGTGAACATTTCGTGGACATCTGCGAACAATTCCGTGTCATCCATGAAATCTGTGGTTTAATTAAATAAAATTCGTGGTTTGATTACATGGGAAACACTCTAAAATTACGTACATTTGCATTCAGATTAAAATTACATTGTTTTGAACTGGATAGACCTCATTTCATCAGAGCGATTCGGCAAGGAGGGCACATCGAAGCCCGATGTGGAGCGCAGGACACAGTTTCAGCGCGACTACGACCGGCTCATCTTCTCTGCCGCGTTCCGCAGGATGCAGAACAAGACGCAGGTGTTTCCGCTGCCGGGAAGCATCTTTGTACATAACCGACTCACACACAGCCTGGAAGTGGCGAGTGTGGGGCGTTCGTTGGGTAACGATGTGGGCGAGAGGCTCGTTGAGAAGTACATCAGACTGCGGCCCGACCTGACGCATCGCCTAAACCCGCGCTTCGAGAGCCTTGGCGACATAGTGAGCGCTGCCTGCCTGGCACACGACATGGGCAACCCGCCCTTCGGACACAGTGGCGAGAATGCCATCCGCACATTCTTCACCGAGACGAAGGCACAAAGTCTGCGCCACCACTTCTCCGACCAGCAATGGAGCGACATGGCGCACTTCGATGGTAACGCCAACACGCTGCGCCTGCTCTCGCATCAGTTTGAGGGACGCCGCCCGGGAGGTTTCGTCATGACCTACCCCACCCTGGCAAGCATCGTGAAATACCCCTACAGTTCCACCCTCGCCACGAAAAGCAAGTTTGGTTTCTTCGCCTCCGAGCAGGAGGGCTACTGCCGCATCGCTAAGAAACTGGGCATCCCCGTGGTGCGACAGACGGACAAAGGCATTGAATTTGCACGCCATCCGCTGGTCTATCTCGTGGAGGCAGCCGACGACATCTGCTACGAAATAATGGACATAGAGGACGCCTTCAAACTGCGCATCCTCTCCTTCGAAGAAACCTGCGACCTGCTACTCGACTTCTTCGACTATGATGCACGCTGCGACATCGCCACCACCTACAGCGAGGACAGCGACCGCAACGACCGCATCGTGTTTTTCAGAGCGTGTGTTATAAATCTGCTTGAGCGCGAGTGTGTGCGCATCTTCATGGAACACGAAGAGGAAATACTCGCGGGCAGTTTTGAAGGCTCACTAATCAGCCATCTGCCCGAACGCCAACTCCATGCCTATAAACACTGCTCGGAAGTGGCAAAACAGCGCATCTACAACTGCAAAGAAGTAACGGACATCGACCTTGCCGGTTTCCATATCATCTACACCTTGCTTAATCTCATGGTGGATGCCGTGATGAGTCCTGAAAAGGCATACAGCAAACTGCTTATCTCACAGGCTTCCAGTCAATATGCTTTACAGAAAGGTCCCATAGCGGAACGTATCATCAGTGTGGTGGACTACCTCACAGGCATGACCGACGTCTTCGCCCTCGACCTTTACCGCAAAATAGAAGGACATTCGCTCCCAGTAGTATAGACGCTTTACAAACGAATCTATGACCCGCTTCTCCATACTCGTGGCTTGCTACAATGCCGAACCATACCTCCGGCAAACACTCGATTCGCTGCTCTCACAGACACTTACCGACATCGAGGTTATCTGCATCGACGACTGCTCCACCGACAGCACACCGCAGATTCTCAATGAATATGCGGCAAAGGACCGTCGGGTCAAAATGCTGAAAACTTCAGAAAACAGCGGACAGGCGGTAGCACGCAACCTCGGACTGAGACATGCCACAGGTGTGCTGACCACGATGGTAGATGCCGACGACTGGCTCGCACCGGACGCTCTCGAAAAAATGTGGCAGACATTCTCCACTCGCGAGGACATTGACAGCCTGGCGTTCCGTCTGCAGATGGTGGAAGAGCGCGGAATTACGCACCCTTTCAAGGAGGACGAGACCATACCGCCACTGATGACAGGCGAAGAGGCATGTCTGCTGGCTATAAACTGGCGCTTGCATGGTTTTGCTGCCGTGCGCACAGAACTCCACAGACGCTATCCATACGATGAAACAACGCGCGTTTATAGCGACGACAACACCTCGCGCATCCACTACCTGAAGAGCCGCTTCGTGGCACAGACCGATGCGGACTACTTCTACCGGCAGCACCCTGCCTCCGTCACTCACCAGCGCGACACGAAACGCCTCGACTTCCTTCGCGCTAACGACTCGCTACGACAGACACTCGAAAGCGAAGGTGCCAATGATCAGATTTTGCAAACTTGCGAGGACTACTGTTGGCGCATCTTTCTCGGCATCTGCAAAGATATGCTGAATCAGCGCGGGAAAATGACTGAAAATGAGTGGAAAACTACTGAAAAACGTCTGCAAGAGGCTTACGATAATATGCAATTAAAACGCCTCGATCCAAAACTCAGAAAAAGCCTCAGAATAGGACCATTATTTGGTTTCGGTTCCTTCATAATGCGCGAAAAATTCATCGCATCGCTCAAAAAGCACAAAACCACCGACGCATGACCACAAAACGAGCCATCATCATAGGTGCCTCCTCAGGCATAGGGCGCGAAGTGGCACGACTCCTGCTCCGCGAGGGCTACGATATCGGCATCGCTGCACGCCGCGAGAATCAACTTATCGCCTTCAAAGAGGAATTTTCGCAAAGTGGGCGCGTGGAAATCATGCCCATCGACGTTACAGCCGACAATGCCGCAGAACGCCTTGAAGCACTCATAGAAAAACTCGGCGGCATGGATCTCTACTTCCACGCAGCAGGCATCGGCAAACAAAACCGTGAATTAGAACCGGACACAGAACTGCAGACCGTCCAGACCAATGCGTTAGGCTTTACAAGAATGATAGGCGCGGCATATCGTTATTTTGCAAAACAAGGAACGGGACACGTCGCAGCCATCACATCCATCGCAGGAACAAAAGGTCTCGGTCCGGCACCGGCATATTCTGCCACAAAAGCCATGCAAGCCACCTATCTCGAAGCCCTCGAACAGCAAGCACGAAACAGGAAACTCAACATCCACTTCACTGATATACGCCCGGGCTTTGTCGATACCGACCTCCTGAGTGGCGACTTCCGTTACCCCATGATGCTGAAGCCCGAAAAAGTGGCTCGTCAAATTGTCAGGGCCATCAAGCACAGACGCCACGTTTGCATTATAGATTGGAAATATCGCCTCCTCACCATGGCATGGCGCTGCATACCACGCTGCATCTGGAGAAACATCAAACTATAATTTCCAATCGCAAAAACAGCGATTTCATCGAAAAAAACGCTTCTGCCGCAGCATGAAGCGTTTTTTATGAAAAAGCCAAATATGTATGCCTTAGTCCATATCTTCGAGGTGCCGGATGCGCTCATCGAAGTCAGGATGAGAGGAAAAGGCATGCAATATCGTAGAGTATTTGCTCGATGAACCTTCCGACATATTCTTCAATTTCTTGAGTGCATCAATCATGGCTGTGGGGTCTTTGTGGCACTTCTTCAGGAATTTATAGGCATATTCATCGGCTTGAGTTTCGTGATAACGGGAATGTTTTGCGGAAAGTGCGGCACTTGTAAGGGAACCCAGGTATGAGTCGGAAAGAGCAGACCAGGTGGAACTTGCCGCGCCCATGAAGTCGGATGCTGCACTGCGAATCAGTGCGCTTCGCCAAGCCTTTTTAGAATGTCGGAGTGCCACGTGTCCTATCTCGTGTCCGATGACACCAAGGAGTTCGTCGTCGGAAAGTTCGTCCATCAGTGCAGAATAAACGCGCACACTGCCGTCTGGACAGGCAAAGGCGTTGATATCCTTAGTGAGATATACCTTGAAGTTTAGTTTTATGCCATCGGCAGAAGTCATGCCTGAAGTGATACGACTGAGGCGGCGTGCATAGTTACTATTTGATGAGCATACCTTGTTCTTGGCATCCATCTTAGCCACTTCCTGTCTTACGGCTTTTGCAAGGTCTGCATCGGAGATGGTGGCTGCTTTACCCGCCTTTACGGTACCCGTCAACACCTTTAGCCAATCCATCTGTGCTGTTGCCGGTGCGTGGCAGACAGCGAGGACGAGCATCAGTGCAGTAAGAATTCTTAAGAATCTCATTTTCTGTAAGTATTATCAAGATGTGTTATAATTTCATTTTTTCAGCGTACGACCACCACTTTTGCTGCGATGTGTTCTTTGCCATCGGCAGTTGCCACAAGAATGTAATACACTCCCGCTGCCACAGGCTCGCCTTTAAAGTTTCGGACGTTCCAAACGAATGTTCCGCCCGTAGATGTTCCTGTTGCCACAGCCTGCCCACCAGTGGTCATGATCTTCACGTCGGCTGCATCGGTAAGACCGGATACTATCACATTACCATTATATCCGGGACGCACAGGGTTGGGATATACTTTCACATTATCCTTGTCGAGTGTCTCCATAGCCTCTGTCGCTTCACTGTGGTAGGAAACGAGGCCCTTGTCTGTTCCGATGAATATCTCGCCAGAAGAAGGATGTACGGCAATGGAAAGGATGTTGTCAGACGGCAGGGGTGAGTTTTCGGTGTTGAACTGCTCAATGATTTCCTGTCCGTTTGGACTGACGAGGTACAAACCATAGCCCGAGGTGCCTATCCACTTCCTGTTAGCGCCATCCACCGCCACTGCTGTGCAGGAGATGCCCGTGAGCAGATAGTCGGCATAATTTGTTCCGTCGTTGCGCGGCACTTTCACTTGCAGCACTTGGAAGTCAGACGATGCATAATCTGCAGGATTTTCCACCACGAAGATACCTGCCGATCCTCCGAACCATATTTGTCCCGTCTTATCTTGCGCCATGCAGAACACACCTCCGCTCAGGTCGATGGTTGCGCCGTCTTCGTTAATCATAGAATAGCGGAAAGTGGCTTTGTCGTCAGACGTGTTGTCGATGGTACCATTATAGTCAATACAGTACAGTCCTCCGCGATGTGTTCCAATGAAACTGCGCGATGCTGCCCACAGCCTGCCATCGCTATCGAACATGATGGGGTTGATGTGTCGCGAGTTGGCAAGTTGCGGACTATAGAGTTTTGTCCACGTTCCGTTAGGTTTGAGAATACGGAAAATGGTGTCCACCTGCTCGTTGGTCATCCAGAGGTAGCCGTTCTTGTCGTAGGCAAGACCGTCCACTCGCACATAGAAAGGCTGATTGCCGGAGAAGGCTTTCAGCGGACTGTTATGGAGGTTGTAATAGTTCACATATTTCCCATTTTTAAACTCGTAAAGACCATAGTCGCCTGTTGCAGCAAAATGATGGTTGGGGTCCTTGGGATCTTGAGCCATGCTCGTCACACTTCGGAAAGGCATGCCTGTTACGGCAGAGATACCTCCTGTCTGCATCGAATTCCATGTGTCGTTTTCGTAATAACTGACTGCCGGGTCGTAGAAGTTTCTCTCGTAATAATCGAATATACCTCCGCTTACCAACAGGCGTTCTCCCTCAAACTTGAGAAACCCGCAATTATCATTCTGCGGACCATAGTTACCTACCGACGTGCCTGTGGTTTTGAAAGAAGTACCATTGAACGAGTAGCCCACGAGTCCATTTCCTCCGTCAGCCACCCAGAAGGTACCGTCAGCCGCTTTGGCTACACTCTGCCATGAATTGGTTAGGGGGATTTCATGCTTGGGATAATTTGGTGATGAACTTTCAAAGATGGTTACACCTCCCGGGTTGAACAGAACACACTGCGTCCTGTTTGCAAACATATTTTTGTTGTAACTTGCACCATTGATTTTTGTAACGCTGTGATTGCCTTCGGCATCTTTCGTTATACGCCAAAGCCCCTCGCTCGCCGTAAGCAGGTAGAGTCCTCCTGCAAAGGGTTTCAGAACTGTTGCGCCATGGCTGTCTATGGTTTTCCACTGCGCATCCTCATTAAGGTTATCCTCCAATCGCCCAGCCAATATTCCCCCGCTTTCGAGAGCGGCATATACTGTGCCGTCATAGAAAGCCGTGGCTGTAACAGCACTTTTCTTGGCATAGAACCCACGCAGTTCCGTGCGCGCCAAATTGATGACAGTTACGCCAGCGGTACTTCCGAGGATGGCATAGTCGCCATTGACACTCAATTCGGTTACTGTTCCCACCGTGGAAGTATTGTTCTTCAGTTGTGCCATGTTCACCACATCATCTGTAGTCACGTCAAGCAGATCAATGTTATTATCATCATAGACGAGTACAAGTGTCTGCTGTGTTGAAGAATAGCCTGTGAGAGTTATGTTCTTACCATTAAGGCCATCGTTTCGGGTATAGAACTTCACCTCGGTATCTTCAGGCGTATAACGCAGAAGGTTTCCACCATATATGCCGAACACATAGTCATCAGCCACAACACTTGCCGTGGCATTATAATAGGACTGATACATTGTCCAATCTCCTATTCTCTGAGCAGGAGACGACAGAGCAATAATGCTGGTTATCAGAAATAATAATAATTTTCTCATGATGGCAGTTTATGATGGTTTATTGGCTTAAAGATTTGGTGTTACGAAGGCTTCACAACTCATTTAGATTAGCGTCCTTGAGGTATTCACAAAGTTTTCTGACGGCACGTGCTCTGTGGCTGATGTTGTTCTTGACTTCAGGCCCCACTTCTGCAAAGGTTTTTCCTATTTCGTATGGTGCAAAGACAGGATCATAGCCGAAACCGTCTGTGCCACGCTTTTCTGTTGTGATTTCTCCGCGTACGATGCCCTCAAACAGATGCTCTCCTTCGCCATTGATAAGTGCTATGACGGTGCGGAATCTTGCGTTGCGGTTGCGCTCGCCTTTAAGTTCGCTAAGCAGTTTTGCGGTGTTTGCCTCGGTGTCGTTGCGGTCAGGATAGGCATATCGCGCAGTATGTACGCCAGGTGCTCCTCCAAGGGCCTCCACTTCCAGGCCTGTGTCGTCAGCAAAACAATCGATGCCGTAATTATCGAAAATATAACGTGCTTTCTGCCGGGCATTTCCTTCGAGGGTATCGCAGGTTTCGGGCAGTTCGCCATGGCAGTCGATGTCGGCTATGCTCAACACATGGAAGTCCTTTCCAAGTATGGCTCTGATTTCGGACAGTTTGTGTGCGTTGTTTGTGGCGAAGAGTATTTGTTTGCGCATTTTGCGGTATGTTTTCTATGTTTCTTTATATTGAGTTGGCACTTTGTTACTCGTCTTCGTCATCATCATATTCGTCTTCCATGTCGTCGGGGTCTATGCCTGTGAAGCCTACCGGTATCATGGGAATATTTCCTATTTCTGCGGCTTCATCGGAAAAACTGGACCAATAACTGCCAAGAATCTTACGCGTACGTGTAAGGCAGTAAAGGTCCACCACGGCATCTTGCAGACTGCGTACGATGTCGCGACGGGCATCAGTCTCCTGTGTGATGGTACGTCCCTTGAAAATCTCACGCATCTTCCACTTCACCTCCTCATCATCAGAAGCGATAAAGAATTTTGCACCTTCTTCCTGTTTCATGGCTTCTATGAATGCATCATCAGTACTCACGATTATAGACTTTTCGTTGTCTGTACGACGAATGTGTACACCAACCGTGTTGTCTGTGTAGCGCTGGCAGAGGAAATCCACCTGATCCTGCAATACCGTCTTGGGGTGAAGCAAAGTGGTGATTTCGTGAGTATAAGGCATTAGTGTATAGCCCGTAGACAGGTATATTTTATTGTACTTTTCAAAAAGTTCTATCAAGTTACCATTACGGTTAGGATGGTAATTGAAGAACTGCTTTCCATAATAAAAACTTCTTGGCAAGGCAGGTGTATAGAGGTTACGATGGTTGGTTACCTTATCGAAAAAGCCACCCTCTACTACCTTAAATCCCTCCTCCTTAATAGGTTTGAAGAGGTGGGAATATTTCGCCTTGCATTGCCAATCCGCCTGCCACACCAGTTTCACCGGTATGCCCGTTTCCCTATGGAAAGTCAAAGCAGAGAAGAGCACCCGCAATCGGTTGCAGAGACCGCCTAAAGCCGTGACTGTCAGTTTTTTACCCATTTTTCTTGTCCTTATGCTTGTGCAGGCGGAGGCAGGCTCTCGCCTTCTTTTTTCTTGGTTTTCTTGGCCTTGGTCTTAATCCTGTCGAAACCTTCGCCAAACACACCGATAACCTTACTCTGCGATACGAATGCAGTGGGGTCAACGGATTGTATGATTCTGAAAATTGTAGTGCTCTCACGCTTACGTGCCAATACGCAGACCACCATGCGGTCCTTCTTGGTGTACCAACCCATACCATTGAGAATGGTCACACTGTGAGAAGTCTCTGTGGTTATGGCTTCTGCTATCTGCTCGTGGAAACGCGAGAAAATCAAGAACTGCACCGACTGACGCCCACGATCATTCACATAGTCAAGCAATACGCTCGCTATGATGAGTGTGGTGTAACCATAAAGCAACTTTTCGAGCGATCCGATAGGTGTGAAGAGTGCAGAAGTGATGATGAAGATATCAATCAGCATGATAATCTGACCCAGCGATACGTTCCTGTACTTATTGACGATGGCTGCAATGATGTCTGTTCCACCAGTTGATCCATTGTGAAGGAATACAAGACCGAGGGCTATACCTTCGATTGCGGATCCTATAACGCATGCCATAAACGACTGAGTGCCAAGCAGTTTAGGCAAATGTTGTGGGGAGATTTCGTACATATTGGCATGTTCTGCTCCATAATTTATCATAACGTCTTGCATCACTGCGAGAATAACCGTGAGCACCACTACACCATATATGGTTTTTACGCAGAATTTCCAGCCAAGCACCTTCACCGCCATGATGAGCAGGATAATGTTCACGGTGAAGAAGGTAATGTACACAGGCAAACTGGTTGTATAGAAAAGGAGTGCACAGATACCCGCAAGACCGCCGCCGGTAATCTGATAGGGCAACTGGAAGCAAGTGTAACCTACGGCGTACATCAATAGTCCGAGCGTGATGAACGAATAGTCGCGCACCTCTTGCAGGACGGTGGGATGAAATAGTCGCGGAGTTGTCATGACAATCTTATTTTGTATGTCGTTATTTGAAGCGCTTATTTTTTGAGTACGATATTGACGATTCTGCCAGGAACTACGATAACCTTCACCACTTGGAAGCCTTCAAGGTATTTCTTACTCTGTTCGGCTTCGAGAGCAGCCTTCTCTATCTCCTCTTTCGACGCATCAGCCGGGAAATCGAGCGTGAAGCGGGTCTTGCCGTTGAAGGAGACAGACAGCGTAACAGTGTCTTCCTTCAGGTAGGCTTCGTCATACGTTGGCCATTGCGCATCGAATGCCACTGTCTCATGTCCGAGGAGTTGCCAGAGTTCGCAAGCCATGAATGGGGCAAACGGTGTAAGCAACACAACGAGTTTCTCGAGTACTTCGCGGCTGCTGCACTTCTGCTGACTCAGTTCGTTTACGGCTATCATAAAGGCTGCCACGCTCGTGTTGTACGACATTTCCTCCATATCGTCGCTCACTTTCTTGATGAGTTTGTGGATGGATTTGAGCGATTCTTTCGAAGCCGACTCGTCAGTAACGCAGAAGTTGTCGTCCTTGTCGAAGAAGAGATTCCAGGCACGGCGCAGGAAGCGGAAGCAACCGTCTATACCGTTCTGGTCCCATGGTTTGCTCTGTGTGATAGGCCCGAGGAACATTTCGTAGAGGCGCAACGTGTCTGCTCCATATTTTTCTACTATCTGATCGGGGTTAGCCACGTTGAACATCGATTTCGACATCTTCTCAATGGCCCAGCCGCAGATGTATTTCCCATCTTCAAGAACGAATTCAGCATCAGCATATTCAGGACGCCAAGCCTTGAAGGCAGCAATGTCGAGTTGGTCGTTCTGCACGATGTTGATATCTACGTGGATGGGTGTTACATCATATTCATCTTTCAAACCTCGGCTTACGAACTTATTGGTGCCCTTGATGCGGTAAACGAAGTTGGAACGTCCTTGAATCATTCCCTGATTAACGAGTTTCTGGAATGGTTCTTCCACACACGAACAGCCATAGTCGTGGAGGAATTTGTTCCAGAAACGGCTGTAGATGAGATGCCCCGTGGCATGTTCGCTGCCACCCACATAGAGATCAACACACTTCCAGTATTCATCCACAGCCTTGTCCACCAGACACCCGTCATTGTGCGGATCCATATAGCGCAGATAGTATGCACTCGATCCTGCGAAACCTGGCATGATGCTCAACTCAAGCGGGAACACGCTCACATTGTCAATACGGCTGTTTTCCACAACAGTGTTGCGGGCTGTGTCCCATGCCCACTTCGTGGCATTGCCGAGAGGCGGTTCGCCAGATTCTGTCGGAAGGAATTTGTCCACTTCGGGGAGTTCGAGCGGCAGACATTCTTCGGGTATCATCTGTGGCATGCCGTCCTTGTAGTAAACGGGGAAAGGCTCACCCCAATAGCGCTGGCGGCTGAAAATGGCATCGCGGAGACGATAGTTCACTTTCACGCGGCCCAACTTGTTCTCTTCTACAAATGTCTTTGTGGCAGCGATGGCTTCCTTCACACTCAGTCCGTTGAGCGAGAAACCGTTCAGTGCCGTCTTGCCCTCTGCCGGGGAATTGGTAACAATGCCTTCCTTGGCATCGAAACTCTCCTCGCTGATGTCGCAACCTTCTACGAGCGGCACTATGGGGAGGTTGAAATGACGCGCAAAGGCATAGTCGCGAGAGTCGTGGGCAGGTACAGCCATGATGGCTCCTGTTCCATAACCGGCGAGCACATAGTCTGCCACCCAGACGGGTATGGCGTCGCCCGTGAAGGGATTGACTGCATACGAACCGGTAAACACGCCACTGACTTTCTTGTTAGCCATGCGGTCCAGTTCGGTGCGGCGCTTCGTTTCCTCCACGTATGCCTCTACAGCGGCTTTCTGCTCTGGTGTGGTGAGGGCTTCTACCAATTCGCTCTCGGGCGCCAACACCATGAACGTTACGCCAAAGACCGTGTCGGCACGTGTGGTAAAGATGGTAAATTCCATGTCGCTGTCCTTCACCTTGAATTGCATCTCTGCACCTTCCGAACGGCCTATCCAGTTGCGCTGCGTCTCCTTGAGGCTGTCGCTCCATTCTATGGTGTCGAGACCATCAAGCAGGCGCTGTGCGTAAGCGGAGATACGCAGACACCACTGCTTCATCTTTTTCTGAACGACAGGATAGCCGCCACGGACACTGAGTCCGTCCACCACCTCGTCGTTGGCGAGCACCGTGCCCAGTTGAGGACACCAGTTCACCATGGTCTCGCCCAGATAGGCTATGCGGTAGTTCATCAGCACTTCCTGCTGCTCCACATCGCTCATGGCGCTCCATTCGTCTGCCGTGAACGATAATTCTTCAGTTCCTACTGCATGGCAGCCCTCCGTGCCTTTCTCTGAGAAGTGGCGGATGAGTTTTTCGATGGGCTGTGCACTCTGACAGACGTCGCAATAGAAAGAATTGAACATCTTTCGGAAAGCCCATTGTGTCCAATGGTAGTACTGTGGGTCGCAGGTGCGCACCTCGCGGTCCCAGTCGAAGGAGAAACCTATGAGGTCGAGTTGCTCGCGGTAACGCTTGATATTCTGTTCTGTGGTAATGGCAGGGTGCTGACCCGTCTGTATGGCATACTGCTCTGCGGGAAGTCCGTAGGCATCGTAACCCATCGGGTGAAGCACGTTGTAGCCCTTTAAACGCTTGTAGCGGGCATAGATATCGCCGGCAATGTAGCCGAGCGGATGACCCACGTGCAGACCAGCTCCGCTGGGATAAGGGAACATCGACAGCACGTAGTACTTCGGCTTCGCACTGTCCTCTTCAACGTGATACACTCGCTCGTCAGCCCATTTCTGACGCCATTTGCTCTCTATTTCAGTGAATTTATACTCCATTGGTATATCTGTTGTTTATATTTTTTTTGTTCAAAAACATATTATCGTGCAAAGTTAGTTGAAGACCGCCGATAGACAAAACTTAAAAACTGAAAAAATATAAAACTGATTTATAATTCTGTTTTAGAACACCCCTAAAGCACAAGAAGGCAGCCGCTACCGACTGCCCTTCTGTTCTCTCTGATTCGGAAATGCTATCTCACACGACCGCCATGCACATAGCCCAGGTATCGCCCGTTCATGTCGTATGCACGCACCCAGTTGCCGCTGGCACGCGTGTACTGAATGCGGTCGCCGTTGTAGAGCCTGCCGCGTATGGCAGAACTGCCGTTTGCTGCACTGCGGATATTCACATAGCCGTCAGGGTCATAAATGCGTCCTACATTCATGCCGGGACCATACGTCCGTGTACCTTTGGCACGCAAGCCGCTGTTGTGAACGTAGCCAAGGAATCCGCCGTAGGCATTTCTATATACGCGGTACCACCTGCCCGAGCCTGCACCATAGTAGAGCGTGGTGCCGTTGCGGTAGGAAGTAACGATGCCATAATTCGTGCCCGGACCGGTGCGTACGTTGACATAGCCATCGGATGCACTTACCACACCGAGGGTGTACTGACGTTGTGCCTGTGCTGCCACAGTAAAGGCGAACACCAAGGCAAAAATGCTGAGAAATCTTTTCATAATGCGTTTTTTAGGGATGGTTAATGAATATGGTTAATAAAGAGACTATAATTTCTCTCCGTAACTGAGGTCGCCGGCATCACCCAAACCGGGCACGATGTAGGCATTCTCATTGAGGTGGTCATCGATGGCTGCCGTCCAGAGTGTAACATCGTCGGAGGGAAAGGCTTTCTGAAGGCGGTCTATGCCTTCCTGTGCGGCTATAACGACGCAGATGTGGAGTTTTGAGGGTTGACCCGCCTGTATAAACGCCTTGTACGCCAGTTCCAGACTGCCACCCGTGGCGAGCATGGGATCAACGAGCAGGAACGTGCTGCCGTCAAGACGAGGTGCAGCGCGGTATTCAAGGTGTATCTTCATGTTTTCCTTGCTCCCCTCTTCGCGATAGGCTGCCACGAAAGCACTGTCCGCATGGTCGAACACATTGAGGAAACCCTGGTGCAGGGCAAGTCCGGCACGCAGCACCGTACCTATGACGATATGGTCTTCGGGCAGGGGTGTGGGCTTGATGCCGAGGGGCGTCCGAATGTTCTTTATAGTGTATGTCAGCGTCTTGCTGAGTTCGTAGGCTATGACTTCGCCTATACGCGTCAGGTTGTTGCGAAAGAGAGGGCGGTTCTGCTGATATTCCACGTCCCTCAACTGTGCCATATACGTATTGATGGCACTGTTCTGCTGTCCGATGTTGATGACTTTCATGTTGTTTCGTCTTTGAGTAACGGTGTATTCCGTACCTGTTTTTGCAAAAATACAATTTATCTTTTGTTCAGTTGCATATATTCTGTGAAAATTGAAAAAAGACTGGACTATCGTGCCTAATCCGCTTTAGTGTTCATGGAACATCCGGTAATGACGGAATATCCGGAATATCTGAAGAACTGCTTAAAAAATCATATCTTTGCAATCGTTATCTGTAAATATCACGCTTCAAGACGATGGAAGATATATTCTCAAGGACACGTATGCTGCTGGGCGATGCGGCTTTGGAAAGATTGCGCAAGAGCAGAGTGGCAGTTTTCGGTGTAGGCGGCGTGGGTGGTTATGTCGTGGAAGTGCTGGCGCGCAGCGGTGTGGGCGCTATAGACGTCTTCGATAACGACAGGGTGAGCCCGTCGAACATCAACCGCCAGATCATTGCCCTCCACAGCACATTGGGACAGTATAAGGTGGATGTGGCTGCCGCGCGCATCCGCGACATCAATCCCGAGTGCATCGTAACCGTCCACCGCATGTTCTACCTGCCTGAAACTGCCGATGAGGTGGACTTGTCGGTGTACGACTATGTGGTGGACTGCATCGATACCGTAACGGCGAAAATAGAACTCATACGCCGTTGCCATCGTCAGGACATCCCTCTGCTCGTCTGCATGGGTGCTGCCAACAAGATGGACCCTACGGCATTCCGGGTGAGCGACCTCGCGAAAACAAAGGTGGACCCATTAGCAAAGGTCATCCGCCGAAAACTCCGCCCGGAAGGTATCAGACACGTAAAGGTGGTATATAGCGAAGAAATCCCGATGAAACCGCAGTTTTTTGAAACTTCAGACTCCAACGAATCTCTCAATTCTCCTAAAAAAAACATCCCTGCCAGCAATGCCTTCGTACCTGCCGCAGAAGGGCTCGTGGCAGGCGGAGAAGTGGTGAAGGAGTTGATGGTGGAGAGTTGACAGTTGATAGTTGATAGTGGAAAGTTGATAGTTTTTCGCTGCAAGGTTTGCGTAGAGAACTCTTCACATAAATTTCCATGAATTTCCATGAATTTTTTTAATACTGTCGCAAGATTCGTGTCATCGCCGAGCGAAGCAATGGCATAATTCAGTAAGCAGCGACAATGTTCGTGTCCCTTCAGCGTCCTTCGCGTTCCAAAACCTAATAGCAAAGAATTTTTCCGTCCATTTTAAAATATATTTCCGATAATTTCTCGTGCACAGCACGACCCTTAACAGTTGACAGTTGACAAGCGAGTGCCCTGACGGGCAGAAATTAAACAGAATTGATTCAAAATTTAAGAAAATTCATGATAATTCATGGAATTTCGTGTAAAAAGATTCACCATCATGGGGAACAGCGAAGCAAAATAATTCGTGTACATTAGAGAAAATCGTGGTTAAAGTTTTAAGGACATTCGTGGAGAAAAAAATGCCAAAAATGCAATTTTCGAGGGCAAAATATGACAAAATGAGAAAATTTTCCTCCTGAAATGCAGTTTTTCCGGTAAAAAGTACTCCTTTATTTAAAAATAAAATCATATTTTTGACCGCTAAACGTATTCAAAACTTCATATAAACCCACAGAACAAATCAAAAAAGAAAAAAACAAAAACAAATAAACATGAAAAAAATTACAAAATTATTTATCCTGCTACTGCTAACAACGGCAGGATTTCCGACCAATTCCCAGGCAGAGACATACCCTGCTACTGCTCCCTATGGTTATGAACTCGTAGAAGATGCGAGCACATTGCAGGCTGGTGATGTAATTATTATCCGCCAAGCCAGCGGTAATAATTATCTCAAGATTAACAACACTCGGACCACTAACGCTTCGATGGCTACGAATTTTGTTCTTGAAGATGCCGGTACCGGTAATTCAAGCGATTTCTATTTGAAGGCAGAAGGTACAGAGAACTACTTAAAAGCTGCTGCCGCCAGCGGAACAATGGCCTCAACTACTAATGTTTCTGAGAAAGGTGTCTTCAATATCAAGATTGCATCTGCATCGGGTTCAAGTCCGGAAACAACTATCGGTTTTGCTAACTTTAAAGGCGGCGATCAAGACCATGTTATACGTTTGATTACCACTTCCACTTCTGATAACACAAGCCGTATTTGGTACAACTCGAATGGTTGGGCATACGGCACAGGAGGTGGTCATTGGACTGGCTTTTACGCTTTTAAGAAACAGGATAATGTTTCTGGACAAGTTGCAACCCTTTCTTATAACGACATCGAAATCTATAAGGATGGGAATAAAGTTACGCCAGGCTCAAACAATTCCTTCAACCATCAGGTAAGGAGTACTTCAAGCCCACTGATTACCGTTACAATCGGTTCTGGTGACGTGGTGTACAACACAAGCATGTTTACTTTCGGTAACGGCAATAAAACTTACACTATTGCCATTGAAGATGGCTACTTCATCACAGGTTTTACCATTAACTACACCACAGGGTCTGGCGTGACATTCTCCAGCAATGGTGTAACGAGTTCAGATAATGGTCAACTCGCTGTAACAGGACTTCTCAACACAACAAGCACTACGTTTTATGTAAGCGGTACTTCTAATGCATGGAAGAGTTATTATGTTATGAGCATCGAAGTGACCTACGAGGCAATACCCCAATCGTTTTACGATGCAATATTCCAATCATCAACTGTAGGCAATCCTAAATGGTATGCCATGTCCATTGCTAACACTTCATCGTGGTGGAAAGTAACGAGTAATACTGCCATAAATAATAGTGATGGAAGTAGTCTGCCTACAGGAATAGCAGATGCTTATGCATGGGCTTTCTATGGTGATGCCGTAAATGGTTATAAGATTCAGAACAAGAGTACTGGTCGCTATTTGGGTGGAAGAACCTCTACTGGAGGAAATTTGACTTTGGTGGATGAAGCAGATGCGGTGCTGTTCGTCCCTGAGTACAACAGCGCAACCAACATAAAATGGAAAAGTAAAGATTACGGCTATTATGTTGACCGTTCAAGTAATTCTCCTTATGCCCACACTTCTGGTCAGGTCATCAATTTCCAAAATCTTTATAATGTCAACTTTACATGCTCTGGTGGTCAACTCTCAACTGTTTACGTTGGAGGAACAGAAGTTTCTCTCAACACACCCGTAGTTCTTGCCTCGGGCGCAATTATTACTTCGGGCGCATTAGTAAATGCGATTGAAACCTACAATGGATTCAATACACTTGCAGAAGCACTTGCAGATGCAGGTTTCAATGGAACGGTGGATGTCACACTTTCAGCAGTGCTTTCCAATATTACTATTAACGTGATGCGTGGCTCAACAGTTGTAAAAACCGTTACCATTGAAAACGTTCCTGAAAACGCGGTTATCACCGTGACTGATGCAGTAGGTACACCCAATTATGTAAGCAATCTTACCCCAGCAACGATTACAGCTACAAGTGCAGATCAATCCGTGGATGTCACCTATACATCGTCGCTCCCATTTACATTGTCAGACGACCCGACAAGCGCGGGTGCAACAGAGTATATCCTCACTCTAAACAGTCAATATTGTTATGGTAATGCCCTCTCATCTTCTTGCGACTTCGGCAACTCTTACTACTGGACATTCGGTGGCGATGAGTACAATGGTATTACCGTGTACAATAAGAATAACGGCTATTTAAGAATCGCTACGACAAACAATACCCCAGCAAGTTTCGACAACTCAACACCGTTCGCCTTCGCCATTTCTCCTAATACGGTTCAGACAGACGCTTTCAACCTTTACGTTCCCGGTAGTAGTTCAAATACATACGTCAATAAACGTACGAGCACTATCGCTACATGGGTAACTTCTGCTTCAAACGCTATTTCCGATGCAGGCTGTTGCCTCAAGATTTACACAGAAAACGATGCTGTGGCAGGCTTCCTTTCCGATCTTCAGCCTTATTTCACCTATGCAGGTTGTGTAAACGCACTTACAGCGTCAGCAGCAGCAGAACTAAATCCTACTTATGAATCATTCACTCAAAATCCTCCCCGAGCTTCTGAGTACCTTGCACTCAAGGCTACCATAGAGGCTAACGTGGTGCAACCCACAGAAGGCTACTACATCGTTTACAGTGCTTTTGAAGAATTTGAAAATCGGCAAGGTGTCAAAAAGGCAATGTACTACAATACCAATAATAGTACGATTGAATGGAATTCTGCAGATGGCAGTGCAGCACAAGTGATGAAGCTTAAAGCTGTTAGCGGTGCATCAACTTACCGTCTTTATGCGCCACTTGCTGATGTATATCTTCAAACAAAACAAGGTGTTACAACCAGTACAGAAAGAGACGGACTTGCTTTTGAAGTATTGGCATCAGGCCCTGCTTCAGTAAATCTTGCATACGATCCCAGTGGCGGTCAAGATGCAGCACTTCATGCAAATGGACATAGTGGTGGTAGCGGTGTATCTGGAACACTAACCAATTGGACGTTAGACAGCGAAGCATCCATGTGGCGTCTCTATCCACTCGATATCCCCGAAATCACACTCATCGAGCCCAATGGTGTTGCTGAAGGCGATGAAGTGTACCAATCGTTTGCATACGGCAGCAACAAGCAGTTGCCGCTCAATGTGGGCGTACACTATATTTCTACCAATAGTGGTAATTTTGCACATATCGAAACGGTTAGTTCGAGTGCAATACGCGCCAACGAAGGCTACATCATCCGCGGTGTGAAAGGTGCTACAGTGCCTCTGCTGCCTATCGGTGAGGTAGATGCACTTTCGTCAACCAACTTGCTCGTAGGAGTCGTAGAACCGACGAAAGTTTATTCAGGCTACATGTTGGCATACAAGGGTAACGATGCGGAACAGAAATTCTACAAGATTAAAAACACCGGCCTGACCATTCCAGCTTATCGCTCCTACCTGCCCGCAGCCGCTGCAGCAAACGTGCGTGGTCTCGAACTCCTCTTCGGCGGTATTGGTGACGATGAAATAACAGGCATCGACGGCATCAACACCGGTGGCACCGAAGGCGCCATCTTCGACCTGCAGGGTCGCCGTGTGACTAAACCCGAAAAGGGAGGTATCTATATCATCAACGGAAAGAAAGTGATGAAATAAAAGCAACGTGACGACAGGGAAGGGAGCATACAAACTCCCAGCCCTGTCATCGCAACTGCGTAAAGCAAAACTTTCATTATCCATAACAAACAGAATTATATACATTTTATGAAGAAAGCATATATCACACCTTCCATCAAAATTTACAGTCTGCTCTCAGAAGGCTTTGTTGCAGACAGCATCAAAGTCTCCGACGAAGAAATCGGCGACGATAATGGCGACGATTTTGTCTTCACACCCAAGCAGGACACCTATTGGGGCGGAACCGACTGGCAATAGGACAACGGCAACGAGTGACGCTCACTGTCATGAGGGCAGTTTTCTGAATATCCGGAGCAATCTGAATACCCAGAATATTCAGAATTATCAAAAGAAACAACCACTGCGGGACACTCGCCCTGCAGAGGTTGTTTCTTCATATTGCTCTTTTCATTGCTGTACGGTGAATTTTACGTAATTTTGCAGTTGGAAAAATAAATGCTATCAATGAAAGACTATAAGAGAACACTTGTTACCGCCGCCTTGCCCTACGCTAACGGCGGTGTGCACATCGGACATCTGGCAGGCGTATATGTGCCTTCCGACATCTATGTGCGCTACCTGCGCCTGAAGAAACGCCCCGTGCTGTTCGTCTGCGGCAGCGACGAGCATGGTGTGCCCATCACCATACGCGCCCGCAAGGAGGGCATCACACCGCAGGAGGTGGTGGACCGCTACCACGGCATCATCAAGCAATCGTTTGCCGACTTTGGCATCTCGTTCGACATCTACAGCCGCACAACGAGCGAGACGCACCATAAGACGGCATCGGAGTTCTTCCGCAAACTCTACGACAAGGGCGAATTTGTGGAGCGCGAGAGCGAGCAACTCTACGATGAGGAGGCGCATCAGTTCCTGGCAGACCGCTACGTTACGGGCGAATGTCCCCACTGCCACAACGAGGGCGCATACGGCGACCAATGCGAGAAATGCGGACGCGACCTCTCCCCCACCGAACTCATCAACCCGAAGAGTGCCATCAGCGGCAGCGTGCCGGTAATGAAGAAGACAAAGCACTGGTATCTCCCCCTCGACCGCCATCAGGGATGGCTGAAGGAGTGGATTCTCGAAGGGCACAAGGAATGGCGCTCGAACGTGTATGGACAGTGTAAGTCGTGGCTTGAGATGGACCTGCAGCCTCGCGCCGTGACGCGCGACTTGGACTGGGGCATTCCCGTACCCGTGGAGGGCGCAGAGGGCAAAGTGCTCTACGTATGGTTCGACGCCCCGATAGGCTACATCTCCAACACACGCGAACTGCTGCCCGACAGTTGGGAAGAATGGTGGAAGGACGAAGACACGCGCATGATCCATTTCATCGGCAAGGACAACATCGTGTTCCACTGCATCATCTTCCCCGCCATGCTCAAAGCCGAGGGTTCGTTCATACTACCTGAAAACGTACCGGCTAACGAGTTCCTCAACCTCGAGGACCGAAAGATCAGCACATCGCGCAACTGGGCAGTGTGGCTCGACGAATATCTCAAGGACCTTCCGGGCAAACAGGACGTGCTGCGCTACGTGCTCACCGCCAATGCACCCGAGACGAAGGACAACAACTTCACCTGGAAGGACTTCCAGGCACGCAACAACAACGAGTTGGTAGCAGTATATGGCAACTTTGTCAACCGCGCCCTGGTGCTGACGCAGAAGTACTTCGACGGCATGGTACCCGCATGTGGCGAACTCACCGCAGAGGACAAAGCCACCATAGCCGAATTTAAGGATGTAAAGGCAGAAGTAGAACGCCTGCTCGAAGGCTTCCGTTTCCGCGATGCCCTGAAAGAGGCTATGAACCTGGCACGCATCGGCAACAAGTATCTTGCCGACAGTGAGCCGTGGAAGGTTATCAAGACCGACCCCGAGCGCGTAAAGACCATCCTCAACCTTTCACTCCAGTTGGTAGCCAACCTCGCCATAGCCTTCGAACCCTTCCTGCCTTTCTCTTCCGCCAAACTGCGCGACATGCTCGGTATGACAGACGTGGAATGGGACCGCCTCGGACAAACCGACCTGCTCGAAGCCGGACGCCAACTGAAGCAGCCGGAACTGCTGTTTGAAAAGATAGAGGACTACGTGGTGGAAGCACAGGTGCAGAAACTGCTCGACATGGAGAAAGCTAACGCAGAAGCCAACTATACGGCAAAACCCATAAAAGACTTCATCCCTTTTGAAGACTTCGAAAAACTCGACATCCGCACGGGCATCGTTACCGCTTGTGAGAAAGTGAAGAAGGCCGACAAACTACTCTGCTTCACCATCGACGACGGCAGCGGCACACCGCGCACCATCGTCAGTGGCATAGCGCAACACTATCAGCCCGAAGCACTTGTAGGCAAAACCGTGTGCTTCATCGCCAACCTTGCTCCGCGCAAACTCAAAGGCATCGAAAGCCAAGGCATGATTCTGAGTGCTGAAAACTTCGACGGCAGCCTCAGCGTTATTACCACCGAGCGCGACGTGAAGCCCGGCAGTACGGTAGGCTAAAAAGAACAAAAAGAATTTAAAAAGGTTGCCAAAATCATGGCAACTTTCCCAAAACGGAAAACTTTTTAAAATAATTTTGAAAAAAGTTTTCCGTTTTTGTATATTTCTTTGTAATTTTGAACCATCAAAATCAACAAAAAAATTTGTCTGGTTATGGTAAGGAAATTTTTTGTTGGACTTTTTGTTTTCGTTGTACTCTTCGCGCTGTTTTTCAACGCATAACTAAGTCCACGAACAAAGGAAGTTAGAAAAAGGGACCTTCTCTCTGTTCACGACATCATTTCTTTAGCCGGGCGTATCCCAAGGTTGTCTTGTCGGACAGACAAGCAGCGCAGGACACGTTCGGGATTGGTGTGTCCGCGTTTTTCAGAAGTTTTTCTATAGATACTATAGATACTATAGATACTATAGGAACTTCTTTCAATGTTGACTCACACTTCGTCTATGTTGCTGAATTTTCCAACGACATCGATTATTTTCACATCGTCATCATCGGTTTCAAACAGGCGGTGTTCTTTCGGCACAAGGCGCACGGCGGCGGGATTAGCTTTTATTCCGAAACTCAGGGCGAATCCGGCACGGATGAGTTGTTCTGCCTGCTGCGGTTTTCCCCGGAAACCATGAATGGTCCATTGCACAGTGGGATTCAGCCGTTTCCTGGCAGCAATAATCTCGTCGAATGCCTTGACACAATGTATGACAAGGGGCTTACCGAGTGTTTCCGCCAGTAGGGCATGTTTTTCAAAAAAGATGATCTGCCGTGCAAAATCTCCCTTGAGGCGGTCGAGTCCACACTCCCCTATCGCTACCACCTGCGGGTGGCTTGCCAACATTTCCACACCTTTCCAAAGACGTTCTTCGTCGTGCGTACCATCTATCCACCATGGATGTACGCCTACGCTGTACAAACCTCCTTCCTCGGGACAGAACTTACCGGGTTCTGACAGCAAATGTGCCGGCAGATTGAAAATGGCTGTTCCGGGCAGTGTATTCGGGCGGTGTGTATGGAAATCGATCATCATGGCACGGGGTCATAGCCACTGCCTCCCCATGGGTGGCAGCGCAGGATGCGACGTATGGCGAGCCACAGTCCTTTGACGGGACCATGCTTCTTTATGGCTTCAAGGGCATACTGCGAGCATGTCGGTGTGAATCGGCAGGCAGGCGGTGTGTGGGGCGAAATGAAACGCTGATAGAAACGTATCGGCGCTATGAGCACAGCCACGAAAAAGTTTCTAATCCACTTCAGCACTGTCATTTATTTTCAGGTTGATAGATTTCAGTAATGCCTTCATCTTCTTATGCACCTGCTCAGACGGCAACGGCATGTCGCTTAACCAGATGAATGCCACATGCAAAGCAAGTCCTTCGGGAGTGCTGAGAATTTGCTTGTTCAGGCGGTAGGCTTCGCGCATCTGTCGCTTGGCGCGGTTTCTGTCCACAGCATGCTTGAAATGGCGTTTCGACACACTGACAAGCACTTTCACCACCGGTCCCGCCTCGTAAGGAAGCATTCGCCATATCGCCCTCAGGGGATAGGCTGTTTTTGCTGCATTCCCTTTATCGAAGAGGGCGTCGATGTCGCGCTTCAGACAGATGTGTTCGGCTTTTCTGAAAGTGTGGACGTGCTGCACGTTGATGTTATTTTCAATTTTTAGCGCCATTTCATCGCGAAGTTACGCATTTTTTGTCGTATCAGTCGCATTTCTGGCTGGCAGAGCGCAAAAAAGGTGCGCCCCTGAATTGGCACACCTTTATCTATATATGTTTGCAACGGTGGTGACGGTTATGCCTTCACCTTCTCGGTTGCTTTCTTTGTCGTTTTCCTTGCGGTGGTGGTCTTTTTTACGGTAGTTGTCATTGTAGGCTCGTCAGCGTTTTTTACAGAAGACTTCCTGGCCGTCGCCTTTTTGGCTGTCGTTTTCTTCGTTGCAGCCTTCTTGCTGCTTTCCTGCTCGGCTTCGAGATACTGCGCTATGGCTGCTGTGATGCTTGGTGCCTTGCTGGTGGGTGCTATGATGTGCGATTTAAGCCCTTCTTTCTCCACGGCTGCCCGTGCGCCTGGCCCGAGCGTGGCAATAGTTACCTTACTTGCGGCCTTTTTCGAGAGCGACTGTGTGAAAGATTCTACGCCCATTGGTGTGAAGAGCACCACCATGTCATAATCGAATTTCTCGTCCTTTTCGAAAGGTTTGCACACAGTGCGGAACATAACGCATTCCTTGAAATCAAGTCCTTTTTCGGCAAGAGAACGTCCTTGGTCGAGACGATGCTGCTCGCTCTGCAGGAGAAGGTATTTCTCAGTCTTGTGCTTCATCATGACAGTTACGAGGTCGTCCCACTTTCCTGTTGCTCCGAAGAACACCTTGCGCTTGCGATACTGTGCATACTTCTGAATGTAGAGGGCTATGGCTTCCGACGTTGCGAAATACTTCATTGTGTCGGGCATGCTGATGCGCATTTCCGCACATAACTCAAAGAAACATCTGATGGCATGTTTCGACGTGAATACTATTGCAGTATAGTCGAGTATGCTCACTCTTTGTTTCCTGAATTCCTGCGGAGTGAGTTTTTCCACATTGATGAGTGATCTGAATGTGACGTTCACTCCATATTTCTCCAATTCGAAATAAGGGGATTTTTCTTTTGGTTGGGGCTGCGAAACAAGAATATTTTTTATCATTTCTTTTCGTTATTTCTCTTGGGAAAACTGTATTCTCAAATTGCCGCCACCTGCAGCATTTTCCATAGAACAAGCAGAGGTGTAATTTCGAGCGTGCAAAAGTACAAAATTAAATGCAAGAAGCCACCTTTGTATGTAAAAAAAGTGGCGTATGCTTTATAACATAGAACGATTCTGCCAACTGCAAGTAGCAAAATGAAGGTTATGCTTATGGGTCTGAATGGTAGGTTGAAGAAGACGTAGAGCAACAGAAGTGCGAGTATGATAAGCGAACCGATGAATGTGGCGAGTGAGAGTGTTCCATTCCATTTTGCCACTTGCCACTTTTCAAAGAACACATTATTGATAAATCCGTATGCCAACCACCTGACGAAATAGAAAGCCAGACACACCATCATAGCAATGATGATGGTCAGATAGGGCAGTTTGTCATTGAAGATGTCAGGATGGATGCGTTGCGTGTAACAGGCAAAGAACATTGCCAGAAGCAGACTGCTGTGTATGGCGAGAATCCAAAAGTTGCTATTGCCGTCTTCATCGCCTGAGAGCATCTGCACGTTTCCTCTCTGCCTGATGTCGTAAAAGAAATCGTTGAATGTCCGCACCAGATAGTTCCACATTCTGGCAACAGCCCATATAGATATGAATGCACTGATAATCAATGTGCCGGTAATGAGTGTGTCCGATCCGAAGTTGTATGGAACAGGTGTCCCGTCAATCGCCATGCTTTGTCTGACTTTGAGCAACGAGTCTTGCCTCGCCGCCTCTGCCCGGGCTGCCACGAGCGAGTCGTTTATTGCAGTTTGGTTGACGCTGTCCGTCTGCTGCAGACTTGCTGCTGCCAGCGAATCGACGGCAGACGTGTCGGCTACACTTAACGCTTGTATTTGCTGAGGGGTTTCCGGCATTTGTTCTTCTTTTATATTGCTGCAAACTTCGTAAGCGAAGGATCCCAAAATGGTGTGGTTTCTGCAAGGTTTACGGCCTCTTCTGCATCCTGCGCCACCTGCCACAGCCCTGTGTGCATAGGGCGCATAAACTGTTCTGTCACAGCACGTTCCAACTGCTTGAGCAGGTTGTTGAAATAGCCGTCAACATTGACGATGACGATAGGCTTAAGGAAAAGGCCCAACTGCTTCCAGGTGATAATTTCCAGAAGTTCTTCGAGCGTTCCCACTCCGCCGGGCAGTGCCATGCATGCATCTGCCATCTCTGCCATTTTTTCCTTTCGCGTGTGCATGTCGGGTGTAATGACAAGTTCGCTCATACCCGAATGGTGCCAGTCATTGTCCACCATGAACTGCGGTATTACCCCCACTGCCCTTCCGCCCACAGAGAGACAGCCTTCCGTAACGGCTCCCATCAGTCCGGTACGCCCCGCACCGTTCACGAGCGTATGCCCGCGAACGGCGAGAAGACGTCCTAAGATTTCTGCAGCGTCAACAAATTGTTGGGGTATTTTCCCGCTCGATGCCGCGTAAACGCAGATGTTCATTGATGCGCTGTGTTATTTGAAGAAGACATCTTTCACCTTGTCCACATAGTCGAGTTTCTCCCATGTGAAGAGTTCTACTTTGAGTTTCTTCTGGTTGCCTTCCGTTCCGAAGGTCTTCTCCACTATCTGCGGCAGACGACCCACATGCCCATAACTTGCCGTTTCAAGATAGATTGGGTTGCGAAGTTTCAGACGTTTCTCAATGGCATAGGGTGTGAGGTCGAAGATGTCTCTGATTTTTTCAGCGATTTCTCCGTCGGAAAGAGGCACGTTCTTGCTCCCATAAGTGTTGACGTAGATGCTGATGGGTTTTGCCACTCCGATAGCATAACTCAACTGTACAAGCATTTCCGATGCCACTCCTGCTGCCACCATGTTTTTTGCAATATGGCGTGCAGCGTATGCCGCTGAGCGGTCCACCTTCGAGGGGTCTTTTCCGCTGAAGGCACCACCACCATGCGCACCGCGTCCGCCGTATGTATCAACGATAATCTTGCGGCCAGTCAAACCGGTGTCGCCAGCAGGTCCTCCGATAACGAATTTGCCGGTTGGATTGACGTAGTATTTGATTTCTCCCTTTTCGAAGAGCGCACGCACCTCGGGAGTGTTCACACGTGTCTCGAGCACACGGGGAATGAGGATATTGATGACGTCTTCACGTATTTTAGCGAGCATCTGCTTGTCAGCCTCTTCCTGACTTCCTGCCTCCTCTGCAGAGATGAAATCATCGTGCTGTGTACTTACCACGATGGTGTCGATACGCGCTGCACGATTGTCGTCGTCGTATTCTATCGTTACCTGGCTCTTGGAGTCAGGACGAAGGTAGGTCATTACCTTTCCTTCGCGACGGATTTCTGCCAACACACCCACGATGTCGTGCGCAAGGGCGAGAGGAAGCGGCATATAGGTATCCGTTTCATTGTTGGCATAACCGAACATCATACCCTGATCGCCTGCACCCTGTTCTTCGGGAGTCTTGCGGTCAACACCACGGTTGATGTCGGGGCTCTGCTCGTGTATGGCATTGAGTACACCACACGAAGCAGCGCTGAAAAGATAAGCGTCCTTATTGTAGCCTATCTTGTCTATTGTTTTTCGCGCAACAGTGGGAATGTCGATGTAAGCCTCTGATTTTACTTCGCCGGCAACAACAACCTGACCTGTTGTTACCAGGGTTTCGCATGCTACTTTCGATTCCGGGTCGTATGCCAGGAATTCGTCAAGTATAGCATCGGAAATCTGATCCGATACTTTGTCGGGGTGCCCTTCGGACACTGATTCTGAAGTGAAAAGATACATAACTTAATATTTGTTTTTTGATTGTTAATTCTTTTTCGTCCGCTGCAGGCTGAAGTGCACAACATTACAGCCCCGCAAATGCTCGAACTTTAGCGGCAGACATGGCTTTATATGCAACTGGGAGAAAAAGACAGTGAAAAGCGATGTACTTTCTCAAGGCTTTTCGACATCGTTTTAGCATTTTTTTCTGTGGTTGCAAGCAGCCAAATCTATCCACATGCGTTTCGGGGTGCAAAGTTAGAAAAAAGTAACAATATATTTCACCTTACACTACTTTTTTTCATCCATTTGCAAAAAAACTTTGTCTTCATGTTCACTTATATAAAAAACATCTATATTTGTATATTGAAAACTATTGTTTCACCCTAAAACCTCAAAACCATGAAAAAAGTATTTCTATTCATCCTTGCGCTCATCTTTACGCTACCTATGGCGGCACAGACCCGAGGCATGGTAAAACGTGAAGGTGGTTACACCAATGTCAGAAGCGGTCCGGGCACTTACTACAGTGTCGTGCGCAAAATCAGAGACGGCAGTACCATTTACTATACGAACTATGGTGGCGGTTGGTGTGCTGTTTATAGCAACTCAAGTCCTCGCTCTTTCATAGGGTACATGGCATCCAGCAAAATCGTTCGTGGCAGTGGTTACGACAGACCATACGATAGGTCATACGACAGGACAAACTATAGCACAAGTGGCCTTGTTTCGGCACAGGTTGTCCGTGAAGGCGGCTACACCAACATTCGCCGTGGTCCCGGCTCCAACTATGGCATAGTAAAGAAAGTGCGCGATGGCAGTTGGATTACCATTCGTCCCAACGGCAGCACCTGGATTCCTGTATATCAAGGCGGGAGACACATTGGCTACATCCATGCCTCAAAGGTTTACAACTACTAAAAAATGACCGACTGAATGAAACAAACCTCGAAAGTTTTTGTCTGACTTTCGAGGTTTTTTAAGGGGTTTCTGTAAAACAGGGATTCAACCCTGACCTACAGGAACTTTTTTTATTTATATGGATTATTTCGTCAAGTCGTATCTCGTTTCGGTTTCGGTATTCAGGTTATAGACATCCATATCCATTTTACTACTGCTGATTTCACCATACACATTGCCTTGGAATGTCTGACCTGCATAGGCACCGGATTTGGCGAAAAGATCCAGGAACTTACCTTTGTCGCCTACTCCGACAGTACCGGTAGTAGTCTGTGTTTGTTCACCGTTTTGAGTGGTCAGGGTGAAAGTATAGTCGCTTTTCACTTGCAGCGTCTTCCAGTTGGCAGATTCACCGCCATAAGTGGGTGTTGCAGTCCATGTACCAAAGAGGTAAGAATAGTCGAAAGTTGCAGGTGTGGTTTTCAGCCACTCTTCCATTTTGGCCGTCTTGGTCTCGTAGAGCGTGTAGTCGATGCCATTAAAGGTAAACGAAATATCACTATAATGCACATTAGTTAGGTTGATAATGTGAGTTTCTCCTTTACGGTCACCATCATTGCAAACTATCTTAATAGTTTCTTGTTTGTCCAGTTTTACCCATTTACCATTAGTGATGAAGCGTTTGCCATTCAGAGTCTCAACAAGTGTCATGTCGCCGTTTGACTTAAGGTTAAACCAACGAATGGTGCGAACGTTGTCATAGACGCGCCCTGTGTTCTGATAGACACCTTTGATAGTAGAAGATTCTATAGAATTCTCAATAGAATTCTTAACGTCATCACAACTCACGAATAAAGCCCCACAGCCTAAAAAAAGGCTAAGTGAAAGCATGATGCATTTGATAGATTTCATTTTGTGAAAGAATTTGAGTTACTTGTTTATTGATTGATTTGCAAATGTGCTAATAAATTCCGAAACAATGGTTTCTTTCTCTGTTTTTTTGAAAAATCAATCCAAATCATAACCCGCTGGACGAATGAAGCAAATGCGCTTAATTTGTCCAGCGGGTAAATTGACGTTATAATTATTAGTCTACAAAGAGTGCATAATAAGGATTGGGACCAGTGGTGTATTTGTTGGCAAATTTGCCGTCAGAATAATACCAATAGAGCAGTCCGTTACCTTGATAGTCCACACTACCATCATCTTTCAGGTTGTTGCTACCGATAAGAATGTTGCCATATTTTTTATCAACAGAAATAAAAGTGGGATTGATGGGTTTTTCGGTTGCTTCTTTCAGGAAGTCTTCGTCCAGGAGAGCATTCGTTGTGGTAGAATACTTCTTATAGGTAGTTATCCCATCATAAGAAGATGAAATGGCATAAAGCACATTCTTGCTGATGGTTATCATGTCTGCCTCGCCTATATTTGTTGCTACATCGGCAGGAGTTACCTTGTAGAGAGCCTTGCCCACATCTGCATAGTTGCCGTTGCATACCACGAAAATGTTGTCGTTGTTGTCAACGGCTATTTGGTTGTAGGCATTCATGCCTATTGCTATTTCTTTCACAGCACCTTTGCTGATGTTGTTGATGTCGAATTTAGCAAGGCGCATACCATCAATGTAGTTCTCCGGGTTACCCCATTCATGATAGGTTCCGGCAATAGGAACATATACGTAGTGGTCGGTGGCTGCTACGCAATAAAGACCAGGACCTACTTTAACTTTCTGGTCAACTGCCTTTGTCTTTGTATTGATACGGAAGAGAGAGTCGCTACCCACAGCAAAAACGAAGTCGTTTTCTTCGCAGATATTCTGCACGAAAGGTATGGCTATGGAAGTAACGAGGGAGCCTGTTCTGGCATCATACACCTTTACAACGCTTTCTGCATTGACAGGTACGAAGATGTAACCATCCTCTTCAACGACATTCTGGGGAGAGTCGCCAAGGTCGGCGATGAGTGTGCTGAAAGACCTGTCCGATGGCATGAAGAGGCCGAGCGAACCAGGTGTGCCGCCCCATGAGCCTTGACTGACTACGAGGGCATTGCCGTCAACTTCTACAGGATCGATGATAGGTCTTGGATCGTCATCGTCACCACATGCTGTGAACGTAAGTGCTGCAATAAGAGCAATTGCAAAAATTTTTAATTGTTTCATAATGTTTGTATGTTTAAAATGATTACTCTTTCTAAACACACGATCACTGGGAGTGCAGTCAGGGGTATGCCTATAGAAAGGCGGACAAGAAGAATCCTTTCCACTGCTTGTTCTATCTCCCGAGAACGTGCGTGAATGCAAAAAAGTGGCAGGTCTTCTGACTTTGTCCGCTTGACAAACGCCTTCCCACGCAACAGGAGCGCAGTGGCGGTGATGTTTGCAAGCATAAATGGACTTACAGCAGCGGGAACTGTTGCCGAATTTCACGGCATTCCCTCTTGGCCGAACGTGTTCGGAACCACTATGCAGGTGCAAAGGTATGAAAAATGTTGGGAAGATTAGAATTTTCTATTCTTCTAATTCATCTAATTCAAGAAGCGGGAATACAAGGTGCGGCTCATAGCCTCGCGACGTGGCAAATCGGAGCAGTTTTTGCGACAGGGCGAACGACGTGTCTGCTTTAGTCGTGCGGCGCTTATTGTCAATAATGGACTTTAGGTTATCGTGGTAAATATCTTCATCTATCTGCTGCAGTGCATCGCTGATATCGGTCTGACTGATATCTTTGAGCCGTAGGCTGTTGCGAATCTTGAGCCGCCCCCATTTGTCAAAGAGGTACTTGTCGTGCGCAAAAGCCCGTGCATACCGGTTTTCATCGATGAAACCACCCTTTTCGAGACGAGTCAGAATGTCTTCTATAGTCTTTACATCAGCACCTCGTCGCTCTAACTTGGTCTGAACATCTTTCCTGCACGTTTCGCGAAGCGAGCAAGTGTATGACATTTTTCTGTACTCCTCTTCAGGGTTTATCTCTTTCATCGCAATACAAATGTTATTTTTTGATAAACGTACGCAATGCAAACCAACTGTGGAGTGCAGATGTAGCCACTAAACCATAGTGTTTTTGCATGATGCGGAACCGCTCCTTGAGCGAGGCCTTGTGATTTACTTTTGTGGCGCCTTCGTTTAGGAAATTAGCAATAACAAGCCTTGTATTGAAGAGTTTTTCGCGGCGTTTCTGCCCTTCTTTCATGATGCGGATACACCAATCGAAATCTGCAGAAAAACGATATTTCAAGTTGTATATATTTGCTTTCGCCAGGTCGGTACGAGCCAGAAATGCCTGATGGCAGACCAGCATACCGTATCTGAAACTGCGCCAAGTAAGAATCTCGGGCGGTTGCAGCCGGCGATGTCGGATGAAATTGCCGTCTCTGTCCACTATGTCCGTGTTGCCATAAAGCACGGCAGGCAGTGATTCCTCGTCTGCAATGCTACGTTGTATGTCGGAGAGCGTAGTGTCGGAGATGAGGGTGTCGCCCGCATTGAGGAAAAGGATGTAGTCGCCCGTAGCCAGGTCTATCGCCTTATTCATGGCATCATAGATACCCTCATCGGGCTCACTGAGACAGTTGACTTCATGTTTCACATCAGCAATGGAGTTGCGCTCCTGATAGTGGTGTACTTGCTCAAGTGTGTTGTCAGAAGAATTGCCATCAATGATAAGGTGTTCCACGTGTGGATAATCCTGCCGCTCAATGCTTTCTATGGTCTTGGCAATGAGAGCGCCAGCGTTGTAGGTGACGGTGGCAATGGTGAATTTAACTGTGTTTTTTTGACTGGCAGAGTCCGACGGAGGTTGTGTGTCCATTTTTATAGAATTCTGAGTTATTTTGTAAGTAATATCAATATCTTAATCATGTGGAAGGAGAGATTCGTAGAGTGCTGCGTGCCGTTGAGCAACGATGGGTTGCGAGAAGTTTGCAAGTGCTTTTTCTCTCGATGAAATCGCCATTTTTTCAGCCATTCCTTCTTTCAGGCAATACTTTATACCTTCTGCAAAGTCTGCTGCATCTTTGTATTGTGCAAGGTAGCCTGTCTGATGGTGCGTTATGAGTTGTGGCAGACCACCCACATTGAAACCTACACAAGGCAGCCCACATGCCATCGCCTCAACGATGGTGTTGGGCAGGTTGTCCTGCAAGGTGGGCATCATGAGCAACGTGGCAGCATTATACAGTTGCTGCATGGTTTCTGTATCGCTGATGTACTCGTATGTGGTGGCGCGTATGGGAACGGCTTCTTTCAGTGTTGATGCTTCAAGCCCCACAATGACGAGTTGCATGCTGTCCTTGACAGAGGGGTCTGCCTCGCAAATTCGCTCCAGAGCCTTTTTAAGGTAGTCGATACCTTTGATAGGATTTGTGGCTTTCTGAGCCACGAAGAGCAGGATGTGCTTATTGTCAGGCAGTTGCAGTGCCTCTCTTGCCTGTGCCTTCGATGATGGCTGATAATAGTCAGTATCGATGGCATTGGGTATGCTTTCTATGCGATAGCCGCTAAGTAGCGGGGCTTGTCTGGCAAGGTCGGCAAGCCAGTCGCTACATCCTATGAAAGTTATTTTTCCCTTGGCATAGACCTGTGCTTTTTTCAGGAAACGTCGATGAGAGAGGTCGTTGACGTTTCCCTTACGAAGGATTGGGCAGTTACCGCATTGTTCCTGCCATGCCGTGCATTCTCGCGAGTAATGGCAAATACCTGTAAATGGCCACATGTCATGCATTGTCCAGACGATGGGTTTGCCACTCGCGAGGATCTTGCCGATGCCACCAAGCGAGAGCATGCCTTGATTGATCCAATGCAGGTGGATGATGTCTGCCTCCTGAAAGGCTTTGTCGAGGGTGATGTCCGTACCTCGGGTGGCAGTGTCCACTTCGAATAAGCGGTGTTTCCTGCAACCATTTTCAAAGAAGATGCCTAATCGTTCCAGGATGAAGTCGCACCTTTGCTTTGCACCATTCGGTATAGTGCTGACCAGACTACTCTCCGTATTGCGGTCGCGCACGAGCATTCTTGCCTCATGACCCTCAGTATTAAGAGCATTCATCAGGCGGTTGGCTGCTATAGCAGCACCACCTGTCAGTTCGGATGTATTGACCATCAGTATGCGCATGAGGGAATGCTGTTGGAGAGGGTTATTTCACTTCTTTCGGCTCTGCGGCAGACTGCGCTGCGATAGACTTTTTTGTCGAAGTTGTCTTCTTCGTTGAGGTTTTCTTTTCAGCAGATTTCTTCACAGTAGCACTCTTCCGGGTGGATTTGGTTTTTTTCTCTGCAGGTTTATCTTCTTTTTGTTCTACAGGAGCGGCTTCTCCCTTTTCTGCTGTTTCTTTTGCTTTTGAGTTGGTCGCAGTTTTTTTCGTTGTTGAGCGTTTTCTTGCAGGTTGCTTCGCCTTTTCTTCTGCTGCCTTTTCGGAAATCTCGGTAGTCGTTGTTTCAGCAATGTCTGCTACCTCCTCGCCTTTCGAGGCTTCGTTCTTGACAGGAGCCGGTTTCTTGGTTGCCGTTTTTTTGGTTGCCGTCTTTTTTGCAGTCTGTCTGGCTTGTGCTTTCTGTGCTGTTTTTTCTACTGATTCAGGTTCTTCTTTCGGCTTTTCTTCTGCTGCTTCAGGAGATTTTGTGCCTTCTTCAGTATTTATAATTTGTTCGGGCTGTGGAGTCTCCTTTTTAGTTGATCGCCGGTTTGTTTTTCTGCCGCTCTTTTTGGCAGGTTCTTCTTCTTTTTTCTCTCGCAAGGATTGTTCAGTAGCGACCATAGGCTCTGATTTCACAGGCAAGGAGGGATTTTCGGATAGCGCAATGGTTTGTTCAGGTGTTACGGAAACTTTCTCCGAATCGACAGTTCGTTTCTGTTCCTGAGGTTCTTCTGTATATTTTGTTTCAGGCTTGTTTCTTGCAGTCTGTTCCTTGGAGGGTTTCTGCTGATTTTGAACTATCTTTTCTTCGGTAGTCTTCTGCTCTTTTTTCTCTTTTTGGGCTTCATTTTTTTTCGTGTCTTCCTTTACGGTAACATCAGGCGCCTTCGGTATCTGTTTCTGTTGATAGGTTTTGCTGTTACTATTGTCGTTAGATTCCTTTTTCTCATTTTGGGCCTTTTGGTTTTGAGTTTCCGGTTGCTCTTTCGCCTCTTTGGAAAAACTGTTCTCTATTTCTAAAATTTTGGGCACAGCAGCATATTCAGGTGCTTCCATAGCAGTACGTTTCTCTTTCGAACCGAAAATCTGGTTTTTGAGTTTGTCATTTCGCGAGAGGCGTGTAAGAGCATCTTTAGAAGCCTCTTGTTCGCTTTCTTTTTTGGAGAACCCTTTGCCTTCGCCAGACATCACCTCCTCAATTTGCACTATAGTGCGGAATACAGGGGTGTTGGCATCGGTGTTGTCAACATTCTTGAGCGTAAATTCGCATCTGAAACGGTTCTTCTGACAGTATTCGAGAAGTTTGCTCTTGAAGTTGACTTCCGTATTTGCCACAATGTCCACATTGACAAATTTCTTAAGGATTTGTCTTTCTACGAATGCCTTACAAGCAGGATAGCCGCGATCGAGGTAGATAGCACCGATAAGTGCTTCGAATGCGTTGCCGGCGATGTAACTGTTGTGACTCGTCTTTTTGGTTTTAGAGCGTATAAGTTTTTCCACACCCATCTCGGCAGAGAGTTCGTTGAGTGTGTTGCGTTGCACTATTTTGCTGCGCGTATTGGTAAGGAATCCTTCTCTTTTGTTTTCAAAACGATGGTAAAGGATGTCGCTGACAACAGCGCCGAAGATGGCATCGCCAAGAAATTCAAGGCGTTCGTTGTTGAATTTTCTCCCATCTTTCCTGTTGTATGTGTTTGAACTGTGGGAAAGGGCTATTTGATAGAGTTCAATGTTGCGAGGAAAGAAACCGAGAATCTTGTATAAATCGTTGTGAAGATGCTTGTCTTTCTGAAACAGCAATTTCACTTTTCCTAATAAATCTCCCATTGTTGTTTGGAATGTATTTCAACTCTGGATAATCTGCCAACACCGTTATTCTTTATTTTCCTTTAGCAGGGTATTCAGACTTGTTTTCGAAACTGTGGGAATAGCCATTCTGTGTTTCGGCATAGCCGTTTGATGGACTATTTTTGTTGTTTCGGTTTTTGTTAATAATAGTCGAAGGTTGGCACTGAAAGAAACCATTAGCCACTTTCAGCCCCAACCTTTATGGATTTTTACTTTGTATCAGTCTTCGTATTTTTTTACGATGCAGCAAGCATTGTGTCCGCCGAAGCCGAATGTGTTGCTGAGTGCTGCGCGCACTGTGCGCTGCTGAGCCTTGTTGAAAGTGAAGTTCAAATTGTAATCGATGTTTTCATCTTCATCGCCTTCTTCGTGGTTGATGGTAGGTGGCACGATGTCATTCTTCACTGAGAGACAGCAGATGATGCTTTCTACTGCTCCTGCCGCTCCGAGAAGATGGCCCGTCATCGATTTTGTAGAACTGATGTTTAGTTCGTATGCGTGCTGACCGAACACATCAAGTATGGCTTTCACTTCCGAAATATCGCCCACAGGAGTGGATGTGCCGTGCACGTTGACATAGTCGATGTCCTCCGGCTTCAGTCCCGAGTTTGTCAATGCATTCAGCATCACGAGTTTTGCGCCGAGGCCTTCCGGATGAGATGCCGTAATGTGATGTGCGTCGGCACTCTCACCACAGCCTGCTATCTCGCAATAAATCTTTGCTCCACGCGCTTTGGCATGTTCCAAATCTTCAAGGATGAGGCAACCTGCTCCTTCAGCCATTACGAAGCCGTCACGGCTGGCACTGAATGGACGCGATGCATGCTGTGGGTCGTCATTCCTTGTAGAAAGGGCATGCATGGCATTAAAACCACCCACAGCAGAGTCGCAAATGGCCGCTTCTGCACCTATTGCCAACATAACGTTAGCCTGACCGAGACACACTCTGTTGAACGCATCAATCAGGGCGCTCGTAGAACTGGCGCAGGCTGCAGTGGTGTTGAAGTTAGGACCATGGAAACCATAGTTGATGGCTACTTGCCCTGCGGCAATGTCACTGATCATCTTAGGAATGAAGAAAGGATTGAAACGAGGTGCACCTTCCTTATGGCAGGCACGATATCCCACTTCGCTTTCAAAAGTCTGAATACCACCAATACCTACACCAGTGATGACACCTATCCTGTTCTTATCTTCCTTATCAAGATCTAATCCGCTGTCTTCGAGCGCCTCAGCCGCCACTTTAAGGCAATAGTGCTCATACGGATCCATCTTGCGGGCTTCTTTGCGGTCAATATAATCAGTTGCATTGAAATTCTTTATCTCGCAAGCAAATTGCGTCTTGAAATCCGACGCGTCAAATTTTGTAATGGGCGCTGCGCCACTCACACCATTCTTGATGTTTTCCCACATCTCAGGAATAGAGTTTCCTACTGGGGTGAGAGCACCGAGTCCGGTTACAACTACTCTTTTTAATTCCATGTTTCTTTTTAAAATATAAAAAAGAAGTTATCCCTCGTAAGTAGTTAGCGGCTATTGGAATTATAGTAGTTACGAACTTTTGGAGGGTACGTAACTGCTATAACTTCTCAACTGCTTTGACTTCTTAAGAAGAAAAACTTCTCGGAAAGTTTCTAAAGGATGCGGAAATTATGCTTTCGTGTGCTCCTCGATGTATGCAATAGCATCGCCAACTGTAGAAATCTTTTCAGCCTGATCATCGGGGATGGTAATTTCGAATTCCTTTTCGAATTCCATGATGAGCTCTACGGTATCGAGAGAGTCTGCGCCAAGGTCGTTAGCGAAACTTGCTTCGTCCTTTACGTCAGCGTCGTCAACGCTCAATTTGTCCTTGATGATTTCTTTCACTTTAGCTGCAATTTCCATGTCTGCCATAGTTGTGTAAATTAATTGTTTTGTTTGTTAATAATTGATTTCTGATTTTCTACACCCTCATAGAAGAAGGTTGCTGTCCGTTCTTTTTATTTTGGACGTGCAAAAGTATAGTGAAAACTTTATATGACCAAACCGATTATGAAAAAAAGTAAAAAATCTTGCGCAAAAAGACTCTGTTTTGTGCAATTTATATAGCAAAATAGCACTAAAATAAGCATTTCAAGGAGAATGGTTGCATTTGAAACAAAATAGTTGCAAAACAAAAAAATGCCGTCTCTTTTGGGGAAACGGCACAAAAAATTGTTATGAACAAGTAATGTCAACTCTTATTCAGCAATTCGACAACTTCTTCTATGCTGACAAGTTGTTGGTTGCCTGAAACCATGTCTTTCAGCATCAATTTGCCTTCCTTGATTTCGTTTTCACCAACGAGTGCCACGTATGGAACACCATGTGCATTGGCATAACTCATTTGCTTTTTCATCTTGACGCTATCTGGATATACTTCTGCGGAAATGCCTTCCGTGCGCAATTTTCTTGCATAAGCCATACATTGTTTCGCCTCGCGAAGACCGAAATTGATAAATAAAATACGGCATCCACCCACAGCATCCTCCGGATAGAGTTCGAGTTGGTTGAGCACGTCGTAGATGCGGTCGGCCCCGAAGGAAATGCCCACACCGCTAAGCCCGGGCATGCCGAAGATGCCCGTGAGGTTGTCGTAACGCCCGCCACCGGTGATACTGCCAATCTGTACGTCGAGCGCCTTCACTTCGAAAATGCACCCCGTATAATAGTTTAAGCCACGAGCCAGAGTTAGATCCAGTTCCACCTCATTGTGGGGTCTGGCATCTGCTACCTCACCAAGTACGAATTTCACTTCTTCCACACCCTTCAACCCTGTTTCGCTGTCAGCGAGCACATGGGCTATGCTTTCTAATTTCTCCTCATTGCTACCACTTAAGGTGAGAATTGGTTGCAGTTTCTCAACAGACTCTTGAGACAATCCGCCCGCCAGCAATTCTGCATTCACGTTGTCAAGACCGATTTTGTCTAATTTGTCAATGGCAACAGTGATATCAACAATCTTGTCGGGTGCTCCGATGATTTCAGCAATACCTGCTAAAATCTTGCGGTTGTTGATTTTTATACACACGCGAATTCCGAAACGGGAGAATACCTCATCGATGATTTGTACGAGTTCTACTTCGTTGAGCAGAGAATCGGAGCCCACCACGTCAGCATCACACTGATAGAACTCCCTATAGCGCCCTTTCTGCGGTCGGTCTGCACGCCAAACGGGCTGTATCTGGTAACGTTTGAACGGAAGTTGCAATTCTTCGCGGTGTTGTACGACATAGCGTGCAAAAGGCACCGTCAGGTCATAGCGCAACCCCTTTTCACAGAATTTATTAGTCAGGCGGATACTATTCCTTCCGAGAAGTTCCTCGTCGGTAGTTTTTGCCACGAAATCACCGCTGTTAAGTATCTTGAAGAGAAGTTTGTCGCCTTCTTCGCCGTATTTGCCCATCAGTGTCGAAAGGTTCTCCATTGCAGGAGTTTCAATCTGACGGTAGCCATAGAGTGCATATACGTCGCGGATGGTGTTGAATATATAGTTACGCTTCGCCATTTCTACAGGCGAAAAGTCACGAGTTCCTTTGGGAATAGATGGTTTCTGTGCCATTTATATTTAAATAGGTATAATAAGATATGTCTGTCTTTAAAATTTCTTATTTCACTTCTTTGACGAGATAAATATACGTAGGAAGGTGGTCGCTGTAGCCATTGAGCCACACGCCGCCGGCATGGGTGCGGAACGGACTGCCTTTATAGCGTCCTTCACGTTGGAAGAGATATTCGCGCAGGAACACCTCATTACGTAAGAACTTCAGTGTGGACCGGTCGTCGCCTATCAAGTCGCCACTGAACACTATCTGATCAAAGAGGTTCCACGAACCTTGATATGACAATGTGCCCTGCCCTTTCTTGTAGAGCATGTCCCACCAAGGGTTGTAGAGGTCATGGGCAGACTTTACGTCTTTAATGTCGTGCTTACATTTCAGTTGCTCCGACATACTCTTGTTCTTCGGATCATCGTTCATGTCGCCCATTATAATAATGTGTGCACCCGGGTCTTGTTCGAGCAGTGCCTCCTTGAGGTGGTACACCTGATATCCCGCACGTTCGCGAGCTTCGCTGCCGGCAAATCGCGATGGCCAGTGATTCACGATAAAGTGCGTTTTCTCGCCCACGAGTTTTCCCGAAACAACAAGGAAACCACGCGTGACGTGTGACGTATCGCCACGCAATTCCTGATAGGGCACCACCCGCTTGTTCTCGTCCACATAGAAACTCAGATCAACTTCCGGCTGGTTCGGGTCAAGGTAATAGTAATACACCAACATGCAGGTGTCGAGTTCGAAATATTTCGGATTATAGATGGCAGCACAGTCCACACCTCTTCGGTCGGGTCCCTCAATATGCACCACTCGGTAGTTCCTTCCAGCAAGGGCAGGCTGTTTGAGGAGATCCTCCACCACCGAGCGGTTCTCCACCTCACTCAGCCCGATGAATGCAGGACCATTCTTCAGTTTGTCTGTGCACATCTCACCAAGGACAGTGGACATGTTCTTGAGTTTGGCGCGATACTTCATCCCGCTCCAGGCATTTGCACCATCCGGGAGGTACTCAAAATCGTTTTTACCGGCATCGTGCAACGTATCGAAAAGATTTTCCAAGTTGTAGAAACCTACACCATACATTGCATAACGCTTTTCGCCATTATTCTGTGCAAAGCCTATCAAGGCTGCATACAGAAGCACTACACTTAAAAGAAACTTTCTCATGTTATTAGTATTGGTATGCAAACCGGTAATTATAAGGCGCGCGCTGGCAATACTGCACAAAAGCAAGCACCTCTGACGACCAATCTGCCATTCATTTGCAAAATTAAGAAAAAGAATAGAAAAGTAATAACGTATTTCATTTTAATAAACATTTTTTTACAAACAGACCACAATAAGAAAAAAAATAATTAGTTTTGCAGAACAAACCTTGTGTTAAACCCAATACGCAACAAAAATATATAATCAACATATCATGAAAAAAGGAATAATTCTAACACTCGCTGCTCTATGGCTGTCAGCAGGGGCTTTTGCCCAAACGCCAAGCGACTCTTTGTCGATGGCGGATGACAATTCCGACGAGACGTTCACTGAGACGCAACTCGATGAGGATAACAGCGATGCCACACAGGCTGCGAGTGCCATCATGAACGCAAAGAACGACCCGTTCATGTCGGCAGTTGGTTTCCGCTTCAGTGCCATGCGATTCAGGGTAAGAGGCTATGACAACAATAGCAGCCAAACCTATATGAATGGCTTGTTGCTCAACGACATGGAAAGCGGAAGATTCAACTACAGTTCTGTAGGAGGATTGAACGATGCTGTGAGAAACAGGGAATCTGTCAGTCCTTTCGAATTCAACATCTTCGGTATGGCAAATGAAGGTGGGGCGCAAAACATGCTCACAAGGGCGAGCCAGTTCTCAAAAGGGAACAAACTGACGCTATCGGGCACCAACCGCAACTACCTGCTCCGAGGCATGTACACCTTTGCCACAGGCATGCAGCCCAATGGATGGGCTTTTGCGGGATCTGTGGGCTACAGATGGGCAAACGAAGGTGTTATTGAGGGAACTTTCTACAACTCCTTCAGTTACTTCCTCGCAGCAGAAAAGCGCATCAACGACCGACACACATTATCGCTCGTCACATTCGGAGCACCTACCGAACGTGCACAGCAAGCGGCTGCCACAGAAGAGGTCTATTGGCTGGCTAACTCACACTACTATAATCCTAACTGGGGCTACCAGAACGGCTCTAAGCGAAATGCTCGCGTAGTACACAGTTTTGAACCTACAGCCATCCTGACGTGGGACTGTCGCTTCGACCGCGACCGAAAACTCACCACCTCGGCAGGATTTAAATACAATATGTATTCCAGTACGGCGCTCGGATGGAATGGCGATGCATACGACCCACGACCAGACTATTACAAAAATCTGCCTTCGAGCATATTCGATGTTTATGACCCTCAGCAGAACAACCCAACTTATCTGGGCGAACACCCCTTCTTGCTTGAGCAGTGGAACACGCTCTACGATTTCTGGACATCCAGCAAAGCCAACCGGCAAATCAACTGGGACCGCATGTACTTCGTGAACCGGCAGAACGAACAACTCGGCGGAGAAGCACTCTACTATCAGGAACGCCGCCACAACAACCAGTTGGTATTCGCACTAAGTCCAACATTCTCACACTATATCAACACCAACAACAAATATGCCATCGGAGCCGTGCTTAACCACACCAAAGGTATGCATTACAAGACGATGGATGACCTGCTCGGAGGTACTAACTACACCGATGTGGACAAGTTCGCTGCAAACGATTACGGCCCCAACAGCACAGAAGCACAGAACGACCTTCGACACCCCAACCGACAAATCAGGAAAGATGACAAGTTTGGATACGACTACAATATCATCGTGAACTATGCCAAACTCTGGGGTGCTTATGAACATGCTTACAGAAACTTTGGCGTTACTGTTGGTGCTCACATCGACGGAACCACCATCGAGCGCGACGGAAAGATGCAAAACGGACGTGCACCGGAAAACTCATACGGCAAGAGCGGTGCAGCCAAATTCCTTGCAGGAGGTGGAAAAGTGCTCTTCGCTTATCAACCCATACCAAACAACACTGTCAAACTCGGATTGTCTGCCATCACGAAGGCTCCGCTTGCACGCAACGCATTTGTTGCAGCGAGAATGCAAAACAACTTCGTGGACAACCTGAAAGTGGAAGACATCTTCAATGCCAACCTTTCTTACGACTTCCGTTTCGGCGACTTCAGCGGAAAGATAAGCGGCTACTGGACAAGAATGATGAACATGGTAGAACAGACCGCTTTCTACAACGACCAGGAACAGCGTTTCACCTATCTCACCATGAGCAACATCGACAAGGCTTACTATGGTGTGGAAATGGCTCTGAGATATGCCGTAACATCAAGTCTTTCGTTCAACTTCATCGGAAGCATGGGAGAGGCTAAATATACCAACAACCCATTGGCTCAGGTGAACTACGAAGGCATGAACAGTGCCACCATTGCTTCGCTCAATAAGGCTGTCAACCCCGTGACAGGAAAAGCAGAAACACTGAGAGTAATTGCAGACGGTATGCATGCCAACGGAACACCTCTCACAGCACTGAGTTTAGGAGCAAACTATAACATAAAAGGATGGTTCTTCGAAGCCGACCTGAACTATTACAACCGTGTATATGTAAGTTATTCACAATATCGCCGCTTGAGCAATGTCGTGCCAAACTACGTATCCAACATCACCTACGAAGGCAATTACGTGTTTGAGGTAACAAGAAGCGACATCAGCGAAAACGGAGGTATGCTGTATGATGCAGATGGCAACCTGCTCAAGGCTGTCAGCCCTGCTCAGGAAAAATTCGACGGAGGATTTATGCTCAATGCTTCAATAGGACGATATATCCGCCTGAAGCGAGGTAAAAGCATCAGCATCAACCTCTCCTTTAACAACATCACCAACAACCGCAACCTGAGAACGGGCGGCTACGAACAAAACCGCGACGACTTCTATTCCACAGGTGTGGCACGCTCTTACAAGTTCTCGAGAAACTCGAAGTACTACTACGCTAACGCATTCAATTTCTTCCTGAACGTCGGTTTCAGATTCTAAAAAAACGAAAACAGCAATGAAAAAGAGTATATTTTCAATTCTAATGTTCGCAGCACTGTCTGCATTCTGCCTGACGGGGTGCATGGACAACAATGACGATCCCGACCTCAGCAAATTTTCTATCACCAGCCAGACAAGTGTGGGAGAAGTCAATACCACCATCGCTGATATCAAGAAAAAATATTGCGCAGGCAGAAATGGGGCGGACTTCAGCAGAAATGCTTCTAATTTCTATACGCAAGTGAAGGACTCGCAGGTGATTGAAGGCGTCATCGTAGCCAACGACATCAGCGGAAATCTCTACCAGACACTCATGCTCAGAAGTTTCAGCAGCGAAACAGACACCATTGGCGACTGCATACTGTTGAGCATTAAGAACACCTGCCTTTACCCCTACTTCCAACTCGGACAAAAGGTTAAGGTAAACCTTAAGGGACTTTACGTGGGCTGCTACAGTAAGACACCAAAAATCGGACAGCCTTACTACACCAGTTATGGCAACCTCAACCTGGGTCCCATGCTCCTCGACCTTTGCAAGACTAACATCGAACTTGTAGGCGCACCCGACCCCAATGCACGTGAACTCAAGCCATGGGTACCCACCGATGCCTGGCTCAGAGCAACAGCAAACCGCACTTACCAGAATAGTCCCACGCTTGCCACAGTGAGGGGATATATCACAGAAGTGCAGGGCGACAACGTAAACATTCCTGCCGTAGGTGAAGTAACAGGCGAGAAAGAGCCCATCTATATGGATGCTGACAGTGTGAAATACAAAATTTTTGCACCGGAAGTGCTTCACGACGACGGCTACGGTGTTGACCGCACCATCCAACTGCTGACCAACACCTCGAAAGTGACTCTCAGAACCTCTACAGAAAACGAGATAGCCTTTACGAGAATACCGGTTACGACTTGCACCTTCACAGGTATCCTGACCTATTATGATGGATGGCAGGTGCAACTGCGCGCACTCGACGACCTGAATATTCTTCCCACAGAACAAGAACAATAAGCAAGTCGGCATAATACCATCACAAAGCAACCAAACAAATTTGAAATATAAATAAAAACAAGATACACCATGAAGAAATATCTTTCTTTACTTTTTGCAGTAGCCCTCACATTGGGCTTTGCAGCCTGCTCGGACGTTCCGGCACCATACGGTATCAATGATATCGAAGATAATAATGGGGGTGAAGAAAATGAGTCATCTGTCAGGACCTTACCATTCACAGCCACGTTTGCCCAATCGCTCGAAGGATTTACAGCCATCGACAAGATAGGTAACTACCTTTGGAAAATCGACTACGGAAGCGCTGCTATAACAGCCTATGTAAATGGAGAGAACAACAGATCTGACTCTTGGCTCATATCGCCTCAACTCGATTTGAGAAACATTCAGCATGCTAAAATAGCATTCGAATTTATCTTGCGTTATGCCCTTAATAAAGAAGAACTGAAAACCAATTACAAACTGCTCATCAGCAAAACTTTTGAAAGCGGCACACCACAAGAGGATGACTGGACTGAACTGGAATGGAATGTGGTAGAAGGAAGTAACTGGAACGATTGGTATAACAGCGGAAACATCAACGTACCAGAAGAATTCTGCGGACAGGAAAACGTACACGTAGCACTGAGGTATATCGCTAATTCCAAAGCTGCTACATGGGAAGTGAGAAACTTCTCCGTAACAGAGGGCGAAGGCGATTATTCTCCCAACCCTGTTGTACCGGCTGACAATGACCAAGTGCAACAACTCGACTACACAGAAACATTCGAAACATCGCTCGGTAATTACGTTAATGTGAACGCAAGTGGTGCAACAGGCTGGAAGAACGATTACAGCACAGCAGCCATCTCACTCTACGACAATAGTTCCAAGACCAACAAGGCAGGAGTGAACTACCTCGTGAGCCCACCTATTGCCCTTGGATCAGCCAATGCCGTACACATCAGTTACGACTATATCCTACGTTACAACCGTGGAGATGAAAACCAGAAACTGCTCGTTATCGATAATAGCAACTACGATGCAGAAACAATTGAACAGAACAACTGGACTACCCTCGTTTCGAAGCACACAGAAGGCAGCAATTACACCGACTTCTCGAAGGCGGATGTCAACGTACCTTCAGAACTGATGGGCAAGACCATCCGCGTGGCATTGCGCCATAGTGCCACAGACACGGAATCTTCCACATGGGAAGTAAAGAACCTGACGGTGGCTGCCGGCACAGCAAGCGGAGGAACCACTCCTGACCCGGGTACAGACCCATCAGTAGGCGATGGTATAACAAATGCCGGTTACAACACTGACCTCGGTGTAGGACTCGTCTCTGAGCAACTCGGTCTGGCAAATGCCGCAGAAGTAACGAATATCACCCTTGTAGATGGTACCACCCTCGTCTTCGGCAAGAACGGAGGAACCAATTCACCCAAATACTACACCATAGACAAGAGTCTGCGCCTCTATGCTAATAACAAACTGACCGTAACTTCCAGCCGTCCTATCAAGAGCATCGTCTTCCATTGTGTGGCAACGAGTTCAAGCGGTGTTTCGTATATGGGTAACGAGACATTGACAGCGACAGACGCAGCAGGCTCAACAGTAAGTCCTGCAAAGGATGAAACCAACTATGTCGTAACATTCACACCTGCAGTTGGCACTATAACCAACACGCTCGACATCACAAACAGCCACTCTTCAAACTCGGGCGGTAGCCAAATGCGCATTGTGAGCCTCGAAGTGATTTACAACTGATAAGCAATAACTAAACGGGGCAAGAGGTGCTACCTCTTGCAGCAAGCACCTCATGCCCCATTTCATTGAATAATCGAAATGAAAAAGATATTTTATTACCTGTTTTTCATACCAGCCATCTGCATGACATTCATGGCTTGCGGTGATGACGATGATAATATTATCCTCGGCGACGAATGGGCAGATTTTGTTGCGCAGTATCCCAACGACGGACCGCTCGAAATACCCGCTCTCAAAGAAGGTAATATCTTCATCAGTCATTCTACCAAACTGACAGATGGCAGTGATTTTGAGACTTACTGTCTGGAATACGACCCATCAATGAACCATTCGCGCTGGGTGGCTTTCCGTTTCGACAACAGGACGAGCAGTGGCGATGCCGGTTATCACGGCGTATGGTACGACGACCCATCGTTACCGGAAACCAACCAAGTGGGTAGCGGATACTTCATGGGTTATTCGCGAGGACACCTTTGTGCATCTGCCGACCGACAGTACAGCAAAGAGGCTAACATGCAAACGTTCTACATGACAAACATGTCGCCCATGCTCAGTTCATTCAACGAAGGCATCTGGGTGAAACTCGAAGGAAAAGTGAGAAGTTATCTCAACAACACCTCGTTCCTTGACACGCTCTATGTGGTGAAAGGCGGTATCATCAACCCTGACCAAATCACGGAATACACATACAGTTCTAAAGGTTACGCCGTCGCCGTTCCACAGAAATTCTTTATGGCGCTCCTTAGGGTCAAGGGTGGTGTGTATAAGTCCATCGGATTCTTGCTTGAGCACCGCTACTATACTGACGACGAGTACGACCTGAAGAATTATGCTGTCAGCATCGACCAACTCGAAGCAGAAACAGGCATCGACTTCTTCCACAACCTCAACGATGTCTTTGAAGGAGACACGGAGAAAAGTTTCACGCTTTCCGATTGGGGTCTGTAGCAACATAAGTTCCTGAAAAGTTTTTCCGGCGGCAAACATCCTATATTCGGAGAATTGCCGCCGTTTTATATAAAACAAGAATCATAGTATGCAGAAGTTGCTATTTATCGCTGTGGCTTTGGTTATCATCACACTGACATCCTGCCGGAACAACTCCCCCTCGCCCGAAGAACGCGCAGAAGCCAAGCGGGCAGGAGCCATACAGATAACGGAAGATACTGCAAGCAAGAAAACTGACATAAGCGACACCGCGCAGACTGAAAGCAAACCAAGGACAATGGACATGCGCTCCGAAACAGCACTCAAATCGCGTATAGAAGCCATTTATCGGGAAGTACTGACCAACCAGAGCCGCAGTTATATGGTGCAAAAACCATCGGTTAACCATATATCGCCGGCACCGAAAAATGTGGAGTATTTCACGAGCCGCTTTGCACGGGAAGCAGAAAAACTCCCCTGCACCACCTGCGACGAGTATTCCGTATGGGAAGGCGAATTCCAAGGCTCCGGCACAGGCACGACGCGCCTTTCTGCCATCGACTCCACACGCATCAGCGGCGACAGCGCACTCGTCTTCATCACACTCAACACCGCTCAGCAGTCAGTCACTCAAACACGCACCTTACGACTACTCTTCCAAAGAGAAAACTGGTTCGTCGACGGATTTAGATAACCTTGCACAAATACGTCAAAAATTTCTACCCCCCCTATATACTGCGCCACACCGCCTGAGAAGATAGTGTGGCGCAATTTGATTGACAGAACACCTCCATAGAACTCCCTAAAGTTCCTTTCTCTTCTTTGCGGCAAGGCGTATGTTTCGTGTGAGGCCTTCGTATTTGGCGCGTTTCACGGCACTCCCCTTGAATATCTTCCGATATTGCTCAATGGTGAGGTTATTCCAGTCATCTTGCGTCATGCTGAGGAATTCCTCGGAGGGTTGGAGGTCGGTTTCTGTGTTTGGCAGCGCGAGGTTGTTCCACGGACAGGCTTCGCTGCATCGGTCGCAGCCATAAATGCAATCTTTGAGAAGATCGCCGATTTCATCGGACAATTCGCCCCGATATTCAATGGTAAGATACGACAGGCACCGGCGTGCGTCAAGTCCACCTTCAGTCAGCGCTTTGGTGGGACAGGCATCAAGGCAGGCTCTGCAATTTCCGCATCGTGACGCTATGGGAGAATCATATTGGTCCACTTCGCGCGTAGTGATGATTTCCCCAAGGAAGAAGTACGACCCCGCTGGCTGCAGTTTGTTGCCATGCTTTCTGGGTACGATGAGTTGGGTGTTGCGCCCTATCCATCCCAGTCCGCAACGCCAAGCCCAATAGCGTTCGTCCACGGGGGCTGTGTCGCAGAACGGTCTTGCGTCCTCATACTCCTTCAATCCAAGTTGTTGCATGAGTTCCCGCAATTTGCGCCGCATAACGTCGTGATAGTCCTTTCCGTAGGCGTAGCGTGCGAAATGGTAGCCTTCTTCTGCCATCTCCTCGCTCGGATAATAATTGAGTGCCAGACTGACTACAGTTTTTGCTTCCGGTACAAGCAACCGGGGGTCGAGCCGCATCTCTACATTGTTCTCGAGATATGCCATTTCTCCGTTTTTCCCCTCTTCAAGCCATTCCCTGACGCGTGCTTCCTGCCATGGCGCCACACGCTCTGCCGGAGCCATGCCGCAAGCCGTGAAACCTAAGCGCTCTGCAGCCTGTTTGATGATTTTTGCTGAAAGAGTGTTGCTTTCCATGTTAAAGAAGGGACAGAAAAATAGTTCAAGGAAAGACCTTGAACTCATATCCCTGACTCTTGAGCCATTCTATTGCTCTTGGCAGGGCATAAATCAGTTTGTCTTGGCTTTTAAGGGAGTCGTGGAAGGTGATGATGCTCCCGTTTCGTGTAAAACGTCGCACGTTGAGCAACACATCGCGACCATTGAGACGTGTGGAATAGTCGCGCGTAACGAGGTCCCACATCACAACCTTGTATTTGCGCGACACCCGTGCATACTGCGGTGTGGTCATCCAACCGTGTGGCGGACGGAACAGGTCGGTCTGAATCAGTTTGTTCGCTTCTTCCACGTCTGCCATATACGTCTTGTAGTTGCGACGCAGTCCTCCGATGTGATGGAATGTGTGGTTTCCGAGCCTGTGTCCTGCATTTTTCACCATTTCGAACACTTCCGGGTGCTTACGCACGTTGTCGCCCACCATGAAGAATGTGGCATGTATCTCATAGAAGTCGAGCACCTCAAGCACCCACGGAGTAACTTCGGGTATAGGTCCGTCGTCGAACGTCAGGTATATTGCGCGTTCGTGCTTATCCATACGCCAGAGGGCGTGCGGATAGAGCCATCTCAGGAATTTAGCGGGTTGCTCAATAAACATGACCTATAGGTATTGTTTTTTCTGCCCTTCTGGCTTAACGGAAACCTTCGTCGAAATAAAATGTCGCAGGCTCCGCACTGCAATGATGGCGGAGCCTGCGTTTTATCAAGGGTTGTTACAGACCAAGTTGCAGACCACCGGATCCACCCAGTATGCCACCGGCAGCACCACCGTTCTGCTGTTGCATTTGCTGTTGCATCTGCATTTGTTGCTGCATCATCATTTGGCTATTGATGAAACCACCAATACCTGTAGAAGAGATGGCTTCGAATTCTTTTTCCGCACTGTCTGCTCCCGGTATTTTGTATTCCTTCATTTGTGACATCATTTGGTAGAGTACTTGAATACTTCGTTCTGCTTCGTCTGCGTTCGATTCGTAAGAATCCTCTCCTAAGGAGTTAATCCACTTCAGATTGTCGATGGCTTGCTTTTTCACACCTTTGAAGATGGCTTCAGCCTCCTTCTTGTTTCCTGCTTTCACCCATAGTTCAGCCAAAGCATAGTCGCTGGCATCGACTGGTATGGTAGTGAACGGAAGTTCTTTCTTGCACTTTTCGAGGGCCTTGCGCGCCATGTCGAGGTGCTTCTTGGAATTGGCCTCATCGCCGTTCGCCTTCTCCTGCTCGCTGAGTGCTACCAGATTACCCACCAACTGACTGAACATGTGGCGGTGTGTGCGACACATGCGCATGTTAGTCTCGTCGAGGTAGATGCCCGGTGTGTTGACTGCGCCATACTTGAAGCGCGTCATCATGTTGTTGTACATCTTTTCAACATCCACACTTCTTTTCTGCTTGAACGGTGTGATGCGATAAGCAAGGCCTTCGAGCACGAGATAGTCGTCCAGACGTGCGTAATTCTCCTGTCCGAGTGTTACGGACATGAAGAGCGGCCGCTTCCAGTCGCTGCTGGCAAGCATTTCGTAAATCATCATCTCGCTCTTCGTAATCATACTCTTTCCAGCCCATGAGATGGTGATGTAATCGGGTATGCTGTCGGGGCCGTTGGGCAGTGTCATACCGCTCTTGATGACATTCTGCTTGTTCACGCTGACAATGACAGAGTCGGTAGGTATGGGTTTCTGCTTGCGGGCATAGTTGTCAATGATGTATTTCAGTTCGTATGGGTTTACACTTGGGTCTTTCGCCTTGATTTCGTCCAGTTCCGACTTATTGGGCTGAATATAGAACACATCGTAACCTGTGTTATCCACATACTGCACGCGGTCCCACGTGATGGGCAGCGCCTTCGAGTCGTATGCCGGACGTACCATCTGGTCGGTGTACCAGTCGGTCTGCAGGTAACTCAGGTTGCACACACGCGCATCAGTGCGCAAGCCTTCCACCTCCTGATTGTACCAAAGCGGGAAGGTGTCGTTGTCGCCATTGGTGAAGATAACCGGACAATCGTTGTCAGGGAGTGTATTCAGATAGTTGGCACCGAAGTCGCGGCAGGCATAGCGTCCGCTGCGATCGTGGTCGTCCCACGTCTGCGATACCATCTGCAAGGGGATGAGCAGACCTATCACGCTGGCGATGCAGGCTGTAATCGTCTTGTTCTTGATCAGTCTGTCTGCCCACGTTGCGATGGCAGCCACACCAAGTCCTATCCAGATGGCGAAGGCATAGAACGATCCTGCGTATGCATAGTCACGCTCACGCGGTTGCGACGGTGTCTGGTTCAGGTAGAGCACAATCGCCAGACCTGTCATAAAGAATAGGAAGAACACCACCCAGAACTGCTGTATGCCGCGCTTGCCGTTGAACGCCTGCCAGAACAGTCCGAGCAAACCGAGAATGAGCGGCAGACAATAGAACACGTTATGTCCCTTGTTGTTCTTCAAGTCGTCGGGCAACAGGCTCTGGTCGCCGTACATCATGTTGTCGATGAACGAGATACCTGTTATCCAGTTGCCGTGATTCTTCTCGCCGAAGCCCTGTATGTCGTTCTGTCGTCCGGCGAAGTTCCACATGAAGTAGCGCCAATACATGTAGTTCACCTGATAAATCATGAAGAACTTCAGGTTGGACCATTGCGTAGGCATTTCTATGGTTTCACTACCTATAATGTTCCCATTGTCATCGCGATAGTCCACATTGGCTGTGCGCATACCAACATCACCACCGAGCCAGGAATTGTAGGAAGCAGCATGTGCTGATGAGTACATTCGCGGGAAGAGCATCTTTGCGCCTGACGGATAGCGATAGTTGCCGGAAATTTCCACTTCATCGTACTTATCCGGTTCGTTGGCATCCTCTTTTTCGTGTTTCTGTATGTGGTCTTTCTTGTTCACGCCTTCAGGACGGGAAGTATAGGCTTCGCCGAAGAAGAGCGGACGTGTGCCGTACTGCTCACGACCAAGGTATTCGCCAAGGGTGAACACGTCTTCGGGCGAGTTCTGGTCCATCGGGGTGTTTGCCGCACTGCGAATAACGATGACGGCATACGTGGAATAGCCAATCATCAGCATGAGCATACTAAGCAATGAGGTGTTGAGCACGCGCTTGCGGACGAGGTACCCCCCACCACGCTTGAGGAAAAGCAACCATCCCAAAACTGCGAGTACTATAAGACCAAGCAGAATAGATCCGAATCCTTCGCCATAGAAAGGAATACCGAGCATGGCTACCGTAAGCAGGAAGAGCACATTGATAAGCGTGCGGTTTTTCTGTGTGGTCGCCCAAATGGCAGCGAGGACGATGGCTACAAGCACAATCATATAGATAATCATACCCGAGTTGAAACCCATGCCAATGGTGTTGACGAAGAAGAGTTCAAACCAGCCGCCGACCTTCACGATGCCAGGCACCACACCATAGAGCACCGCGCCAATGAGCACTGCGCTGACGAGTACGGCAAGGAGCGAACCTTTTGCATTGACGTTCTTACTCTTCTTGAAGTAGTAAACCAACGTAATGGCTGGCAGGCAGAGCAAGTTGAGCAAGTGGACACCGATGCTCAGACCTGTGAGGTAGAAAATCAGTACGAGCCACTTGTCCGACCCGGGGTTGTCTGCATTGTCCTCCCACTTGAGTATGAGCCAGAACACAAGTGCGGTAAACATGGATGAATAGGCATAAACCTCACCTTCAACTGCCGAGAACCAGAACGTGTCGCTCCAGGTGTACGCCAGTGCTCCTGCCACACCGCTGCCCATGATGACAATGGTCTGCCAAGTGGCACCCACTATGCCGTCTGTGCAAATCAGTTTGCGTGCCAAGTGGGTGATGCTCCAGAAGAGGAACAGGATACACAAAGCCGAGAGCAACGCTGACATGATGTTGACCATCAATGCCACTTCAGAAGGGTCGCTGCTGAAGAGCGAGAAGAAATTACCCGTCAGCATGAAGAAAGGTGCACCGGGCGGGTGCCCTACTTCCATTTTATAGGCTGTAGTGATAAACTCCGGGCAGTCCCAGAAACTTGCTGACGGCTCCACGGTGGAGCAGTAAGTAAAGGCTGCAATGGCAAAGACTATCCATCCCAGCACATTGTTTACCAATTTGTATTGTTTCATCGAATTTTGGATATAATGATTTTTTGCGGCGCAAAGTTACCGCTTTTCCGTAGGAAATTCGGCATCTTCTGCAGTTTTGTTTGCGTCTTCGTGTTGTTTTTCTTCTGTTTTGTCGGATTTTTCTTTCTCTTTTTCCTTCTGAGCAACTTTCTTTCGCTTTTCTACGATGGCTCTGATTTTTTTCTCCGTCATGTCAACAAAGAGGGCGCGTTCGAGGTAAAGCAAGAAGAAATTAACTATGAGTAAGACTAAAAAAATCCCGATGAAAAGGAGCAAAACGGTTTTTATGTACCCCAAACCTGTCGTTTCTGCAGCATGGTTCAAATCCTCATAGGCAAGTACGAAATTGTCGTGCAGCGACAGGTTGTAGTGCGTCCACAATTTGCGACAGGCTATGATGAACGGCGTTACATAGGCGAGCGAAAGAACGAATACAATTATTCGCCAAACTGTAGCCTTTTTCCATACCTTGTAAGCCATGTATATGGGCAACAGCAGTGCCGTAAAGAGCAACACGGCAGGTTCGGCATAGATAAAGAGCACCGTGTTGAGTTCCTCGTAAGTCATCCCCAACAGGTGCGCCATTACCCACACTATGGCGCTGCATATCTTGAAAAGCAGGTTCATCTTGTCCGAAACTCGCCGTTACAGCATTCTTTTTAATAGTTCTGCCGCTTTTGCTACGCCTTTCGACGCTACATCCTGAATAACCTCAACATGTCTGCTTGAATTCACCTGCACAGGCTTGGGATCGACCAAAAGCACAGGCGCATCGGACTTGACATAATGAATGAGACTTGCTGCAGGATAAACCACCAGTGATGTACCCACTATGAGGAGCGCATCGGCTTCTGACACCTCACGTGCTGCTGCATCGAGGTTAGGCACAGGTTCGCCGAAGAACACAATCCATGGGCGGAGCAATGAACCGTCCTCACACATCGTTCCGCGAGGCACTTCCCACTCTTCCGGCTGTAGCGTGCGAATATAACGAGGGTCGTTGGGGTTGCGGGTGGAACACATTTTCATCAGTTCGCCATGCAGGTGGATGACATTCGTGCTGCCTGCACGCTCGTGGAGGTCGTCCACATTCTGAGTAACCACCACCACTTCATAGTCATTCTCGAGAGCCGCCACATCATAATGTCCCTGATTGGGCTTGCCCGTGATGAGGTCGTGACGCAGGCTGTTGTAGAAATCCGTAACCATATCCGGATTGCGTTCCCACCCTTCGGGCGTTGCAACGTCTTCCACAGAATGTTTCTCCCAAAGTCCCTGAGAGTCTCTGAAAGTACTGAAACCACTTTCTGCGCTCATTCCGGCTCCGGTGAGCAAAACCAGTTTTTTCATCTTTCTCTTAATTTTGGTCTTACAAAGATATGCATAAAATGAAAAACGGCAAAGAGACGCCATTATTCCGAATAAATATGTAATTTTGCGCGCAAATTATATAAATAAGGACTTTTATTCTATGAACAAATTAAGTTATGCACTCGGCATGAACATCGGCAGACAGTTCAGCGAGATGGGTGTTGAGAACTTTTCTGCCACAGACTTTGCACAGGCGGTGGCAGATGTGCTCGAAGGCAAGACGCCTGCTTTGACGCCTGCTGAGGCGCAGCAGCAACTGGAACTCTTCATTAAGGAACAAGAGGCTCGCGAAGCCAAGAAGGGCGAGGCAGCACGTAAGGTAGGCGAAGATTTCCTGGCAGAGAATGCCAAGCGCGAAGGCGTGAAAGTTACAGAAAGCGGACTGCAGTATATGGTACTTGAAGCCGGTCTCGGCAAGCACCCAAGTGCTACAGACAACGTGAAGTGCCATTATGAAGGACGGCTCATCGACGGCACGGTGTTCGACTCCAGTTATCGTCGCGGCGAACCTGCCACATTCCCACTCAATGGTGTCATCAGCGGTTGGACAGAAGGTCTGCAACTGATGGGCGAGGGTGCAAAGTTTCGCTTCTTCATTCCCTACAACCTGGCATACGGCTCACGCGGTGCAGGTGCCTCAATACCACCCTACGCGGCACTCATATTCGATGTGGAACTCATCCAAGTGCTCTGAATCGTCAAAAAGAACTGAAAAGAACTAAAAGATTAATAATTAGCATAATGAAAAAGTTTATCATTCTCGCCATGACCGCAGTGTTTTCAGTAGGTTTCATGACCTCATGCGGCGGCGACAAAAAAGAAGGCAGTGTGCCTAAAGAAGAAATCGACACCATCAGTTATTTGCTCGGTATGTCGCAAGCCATGCCCGAACAGATGAAGATGTACCTCAATCAGGTAGGCAGCGACTCTACACACATTGATGACTTCATCAAGGGTATCAAGGACGGTATGAAGGAATTCGATGCTGAAGACAAGAAGGCGGTTGCCTATTGCCTCGGTCTCCAGGCAGGTATTCAGTTCAAGCAACAGGCCTTCCCTGCTACAGAAGCACAGATTTTTGCTGCAGACACTACACAACACATCAACGAGCGTCTGTTTATCAATGGTCTCAAGGACGGTGCGGTGAAGAAGACCACGAAATATGTCATCAACGGCAAGAAGATGGATGCAACCGCTGCTCAGGAATACCTTAGCGAAAAGTTCAAGGTATTGGGCGAAAAGGCCAACGAGACTAAATTTGGCGACAACAAGAAAAAGAACGCAGAATACATGCAGAAGATAGCCAAGAAGGGCGGCATCAAGTCGTTGGGCTCGGGTGTGTACTATGAAGTAGTAAAGGAAGGCACAGGTGCCAAGATACAGACAGGCAAGTATGCGAAAGTAAAGTACAAGGGCGAACTCATCGATGGTAAGGTGTTCGACCAAAATATGGATGCCAACGAGCCCGCTCCAATGCCGGTAGGCAAGAACCAACTCGTGAAAGGCTTCGAACTCGCACTCAAGAGCATGCCTATAGGTTCTACATGGAAGGTTTACATACCATCCGAAATGGCTTACGGCAGCAAGGGTGCAGGCGAAGTGATTCCGCCTTTCTCAGCCCTGATTTTCACTATCGAACTGGTGGGCGAGGCTGATGGACCGAAAGCACCACAGACACAACAGCCGATAGATATGCAACCCGTACAAAAAGCCAAATAAAGTTGATTCAAAATCGCTGAACATATTTTACAATAGAAAGGTCTGCTGCATTAGTGCTATGCAGACCTTTTTAAAACCACTTACAATGAAACGTTTTGTATCTGTATTGCTTATTGGCATCGCATTGTGTTTCGCTTCGTGCAAGCACGAACTGAACATTCCTGAGGCGCAACTGAAGAGCAATCTCGACACACTGAGTTACTGTCTGGGCGTGTTCGAAGCCATCAGCAGCGAATCATTTAACAATCATCTCTCCTACAACCAAATCAGTGAAGACAACGCTTACGACGTTCTCAATGGGCTGTATGCAGGCATAAGCAACAAGGAAAAGGAAGACCAGGGAAGCCCTGAGGCAGATGAAGCCTACGGACTGGGATTTCAGATGGGCGAACAACTTCAGAAGTCGCGCATCTACAGCACAGAGAAAATGATAGGCCTTGGCGAGAAAGAACACCTCAGCGCTGACATCATGGCACGTGGCTTTGCAGACAATGCCCTTGGAAAAGTTACGTTGCAAATAGACGGCAAGGTACTCGACAGAGATGGCGCGGAGAAAACAGGCGACCGCATCATACAAAGTATTTCAGCAAGAATAAACAGCGAGAAATACAGTAACAAAGAAGGTGTGAAGCCACTTTCTGACGGCATCTACTATCGCGTCATCAAGGAAGGCAATGGTCCTAAACCGAAGGCAGACAGCAACGTGGAAATCATCTACGAAGGGCGACTATACGATGGATCTGAATTCGATGCCACATCGCGCCACGATACGCCCACATCTACGCTCAACCTCGGGAAAGTCATCCCGGGCTGGCGTAAAGCCATGATGGCTATGCCTGTCGGCTCGAAGTGGGAAATATACATCCCCTCCAAAGAAGCCTACGGAGAAAAAGGAATTCCCGGCAGCATACCTCCTTACGCTTCGCTCATCTTTACCATAGATTTCATTTCTATAAAATAATATTCACATAATAAAAAACAATGAAAATCAAAACATTAGCCATCGTTGCACTCGCACTGCTGTGCACCGGCACTGTATCGGCACAAAAGAAAAAAAACTCCAAAAAGGCAGAAGCCGTGGTCAAGGCGGAAACGCTCACACCGGCTACACCCGTCATTAGCGTTCAGCCCGTTCCGGCAGACTCCTTCAGTTATGCTGTAGGTGTGGCACAGAGCACCGGGTTGAAAACCTACATCAAGAATTCCTTAGGTGTGGAGGATGCCTACATGGGCGACTTCCTCCGCGGTTTGCAAGAGCCCTACAACGAGGAACACATCAACAAATACAAAGCGTATGCAGCAGGCCTTGAAATTGCCAGACAGAACGAGGAAATCGTTTACAAGGCGATGAACAAACAGGCTACAGGCAGCGAGACTTCCGACTATCTGATTAAGGATCTCTACAACAAAGGTCTCGTAGAAGGTCTGCAAGGCACTGCTACATTGAAGGAAGACAGCGCAGTAGCCATTGCAGAGCGCCAGTTCAAATATCAACAGGAGGTTTACAAAAACCTCAACTTGCAATGGCTGGAAGAAAACAGCAAGAAAGAAGGTGTCAACACCTTCCCCAACGGCCTGCAATACAAGATTCTGACCAAAGGCGCGGGAGTAGTAGCCACCGACACAAACACTGTGGAAGTGAACTATGAGGGCCAACTCATCGACGGCACGGTGTTCGACTCCAGTTACAAACGCGGCAAGTCGGCAAGTTTCAAGCCCACACAAGTCATTAAGGGCTGGTCGCAAGCACTCACCATGATGCCCGAAGGCAGTGTGTGGGAACTCTACATCCCCTACGACCTTGCATACGGAGAGCGTGGTAATCAGAACATCCCCGGATACAGCACACTCATCTTCAAGGTGGAAATCATCAAGGTGAAATAAATATTCTTTTTAACAAATCGAAACAAGCGCATGGCAGAACTGCCATGCGCTTTAATTTTGCCTATTGATATTTGTAATCTTTTTGTAACAAAGTATGACCTTAAATTGAATACCAAAGTATTTATATTTGCAGCGATAAAAGGAATATTTAGTATTAACATCAAAAACATATTGGATTATGAAACTAAACTTATTAAGATTTGCTATCGTAGCCATCTTGTTGGCTGTTGTGAACACTGCACCGTGTTCGTCGCAAAATTCCAATCAGTTTCCTACTAAATTACCTGCAACAGCTCAGGCCATAGTGGATAAACACTTTGCCGGAAAGAGTGTCGTTCTCGTAACTCAGGAAATGGAGTTTGTTCGCCGCTATTATGTGGTGGTATTCTCAGATGGAACCAAGATAAAGTTTGATTCCCGAGGTATTTGGGACGAGATAGACTGCCATCGTAGCCCTGTCCCTGAAGCACTCATCCCTCGTCCTATCCTCGATTTCGTAAAAAAACACTATCCAGGGGTCTTCGTCACAGAAATAGATCGAGAAACACGTGGCTATGATGTAGAACTCTCTAACGGCATTGACATTGAGTTCAATAAAAACTTCCAAGTACGTGAAATTGATACTTAGTAATAATCCTTCTCTTCAAGAGACTCATAAAAATAAACAAATCCTAATAACTAATAAACATTCAAAACAATAATCAAGATGAAAAAGATATTTTCCCTTATGGCTTTCTGCCTCTGCTTATCAACATTCTCCTTCTATTCGTGCAACGATGATAACGACGATATGGTAGGACCAGAAGTAGATGCAGCAGTTGCTACATTCCAAGCTAAATATCCAACTTGCAAAGTAGCAAAATGGGAATGGGAGAGCGGCTATCTGAAAGCCGAATTTATAAAAGACAGCCGTGAGGCAGAGGCTTATTTCAACACCGATGGGACATGGGTTAGGACTGTTACAGAACTCCTTCCTATTGACCTTCCCCAAGCGGCTATTGACTACATCAATACGAACTATCCTGACCGCCGCACGAGGGATGTAGATTTGGTGGAGACACCTGAAAACTCAATGTACTTAGTTGAACTCGAAAAGAGCAAAACTGCCGACATATACCTACGCTTTGCCACTGACGGCACACTGCTCTGATCAGACGCAGGAAAGAGGCGATTCCTCTCTGCTTCTTAGGATAATTTTTTTAGGAGTTGATAGTTGCACCAACCAAGGCGTAACTTCAGCTCCTAAATTATGACTGACTGACGATAGATTTCAAGACGGTATCGGCAAGGAGAAACTGATATGTAGCCCTCCTCCAGACGATTGAGAGGCGGAGATTGTTCCGCCATGAAGGAGCACAGCATTCTTGACTATGGCAAGCCCAAGCCCTGTACCTCCCATAGATCTGCTGCGCCCTTTGTCAATGCGATAAAAGCGATCAAAGATGTGGTCCAAGTGTGCTTCGGGCACTCCCACACCATTATCTCTGAAAGAGAAGTGCCAGGATTGTCCATCTGTAACTCCATTGGAAGACTGAGAAGGAAACTTGGTAGCACTTATCTCTATGGTAGTGCCATTTCCTGCATAGTTTATGGCGTTCTCAAACAGATTGCGAAAAATGCTATAGAGGAGTTCAGGATTGCCCATGACTATAATGTCCGATGGCAGACAATCGCGTAAATTCATCTGTCGCTCATGAAGCCTGAATGCCACTTCCGTGCCTATATCTGCTACTAAAGCGGAAATATCCACTCGCTCTCGCCTAAGTTGATCTGAGGCATAGTCCATACGATTAAGCGTACTCAGGTCGGTAAGCAAGGCTGAAAGTCGCTGGGCCTGAAAATTCGTGCGTGCTATGAATTGACGTTGTTGCTCTTCACTTATGTTAGGATTTGTCATCAATGTTTCAGTAAAGCCAAGTATGCTTGCCACAGGAGTTTTTAGTTCGTGCGAGATGTTTTGTGTCATCTGACGTCGCGTTTCTGCTACTTGCTCATCTTGTTGCTGGCGAATGCGCCAATCCATTCTTTGTGCATAATAATGGAGCAGCCATCCGAGTCCAAACAGCATCAACACTGCCACTAACATCAGGTGCCACTCTATGGGTTCATCGAGAGGTTGGAAGTTGTGGCGACCGTAATCATCGAATAGTATGAAAATGGCGATGAAAACGATAAAAATAGTCATCACACTCCAAAACATCTTCCTTCCTTCGGTCAGATTCTTTTTCTTCATTTTCATTCTTTTGTGGGTTGAAAACAATATCCAAAGCCCGACTTGGTAATGATGCAATCACCATAACGTTCTATTTTCTTACGTAGTCTGGCAATCGCTACATCAACCGAACGATTGGTAACAACAACATCTCTTGGCCAGACAGACTCCAATATCTGTTGACGAGAATACACCTTACTTTGATGACTGAGAAGAAGCAGGAGCAAGTCCCATTCTGTCCGGGTCAACCCCACAATCTTTCCATCAACAGTTAATGTTTTTGTGTCCAGATGCATTTCCAAAGTATCGTATGCTATCAGATTAGAAACATCATGGCTTTCCTTTGTCTTTCGTGTCTGAACTCTATTGAGAACAGCCTTTACCCTTGCCAACACTTCTCGCACAGAAAAAGGTTTTGCCACGTAGTCGTCAGCCCCCAAACTAAAACCGCGCAGGGTGTCTTCCTCTGTATCCTTGGCTGTAATGAAGATGATGGGGATTTGCTTTGTTTGTTCATCGGCTCTCAGTTGCTCAGCTAATTCAAAACCCGATTTACCGGTCAGCATCACATCTAAAAGCAGTAGGTGGAATCCTTTTTCCTGATACTCGGCATCTTGCAAAATTTCCTTTGCCTGTTCTGCCGACATTGCAGTAACGGTGTCATATCCTGCGGCAGCAAGATTGAATGAGAGTATCTCACACAAATCTGGCTCGTCGTCCACCACCAAAATTTTTTTCTTTTCTGTCATAGTTGCAAAAATGCGAAAAACATTTCACATTTTCATATTTCAAACGCTTTTAAATTATTTCTTTACCAAGCGCGCCTGTACCACATTGACCACATAGTCGCCAAGCTTTTCGCATTCCATAATAATGTCAATATAAATAGTACCTAAAGTATAATCATATTCATGATGATTGAAGGCTGCAATGTTTTCGGATTTCAGCCGATTGCGCAGAGCATTTATATCGTTCTCTATACAATAGGTGTTTTTAAGGTCTTTCCGGTTCCTTCGATCACTGGCAATTTCCTCCCGAGAATTAGGCGACGAGGCATATCCTTTTACTACCTTTTGCATCTGAAGAAGAGCCGTCGTTGTAAGTTGCATCATCTTATGTACATTCTGTAAAAGTGGCTCTGTCAGATGCAGATGAGAGTCGTGAAGGCGACGGATGTTGCGCGCCAACTTGTAGCAAGAGTCGCTTATACTCTCCAGTTCGCTTATCTCTCTGAGTATGCTGCGTATCTTTTGTTTTGTCTCGTCTGAAAGATGATCTTGCGAGAGCTGACCAAGAAAGTTGGCTATCTCCAATTCCGTACGGTCGGAGATGTCCTCTTCATGGGATATTTGCTCATACAGATTGTCAAAATCCTTTTCGTCTGTCTGCAAGAGATTTTCTACCTTTCCAAACATCTCCACAACACGGCTTGCAAAATAATGGGTTTCTTTCTGTGCCGCAAGCAGAGAAAGTTCCGGTGTTTGCATCAGGCCACTACCAATGTAGCGCATACGGAAACCCTCCTTTTGATTTTCTGACTTCATTGGCAGCATCCATCGCACAAGTCTTTCCAGTTGAGAAATAAAACCAATGAGCAACAAGGTGTTGCAGACATTGAAACATGTGTGGAACATTGCCAACACTATGGGCAATCGTTCCACCTGACCACCAATAGTCGGGTCGTAACCAGATAGACTGCAAACCATATCAACGAAAGGATAGAACACGATTAACACCCAAATGACACCTGTTACATTAAACAACAAATGTGCCAAGGCTGCTCTTCTCGCTTCTGTGTTAGCACCCAATGCTGCTAGATTTGCAGTAGCAGTAGTGCCGATATTCTCTCCCATGACAAGGGCTATGCCAAGATGTATCGGCAAAACTCCTGTGGAGCAAAGCATGATGGTAATAGCCATTACTGCGGCAGACGACTGAACAACGCAAGTGATAAAAGTACCAATGGTGAGGAATATAATAATTGTCAGATAACTGTCCGTATCAAACGATGCAAAAAAACGTACCACACTCTCGTTGTGTTCCAAGTCTAACTCGCGCCCTTGCGCCGACAGCATCACCAATGAGAGAAACAGAAAGGCTATTCCGAAGATAAAATTGCCCAGGTTACGATAACGCTTGCGATAGATAAATACCATACCTACGAAAAAGGCTGGGAAAACCACATTTGTCAAATCCACATTATAGCCTAACGACATAATCCATGCGGTAAGCGTGGTTCCGATATTCGCGCCCATAATAACAGAGATGGCCTGCGACAGACTAAGCAGTCCTGCAGAAACGAACGAAACGGTCATCACTGTAGTGGCAGAAGACGATTGCACAGCACAAGTGACCAACATACCCGTAAACATACCCGTCACTCTGTTCGTGGTCATCCGCCCTAAAATATGTCGCAACTGTGGACCAGTCATCTTTTGCAGGGCGTCGCTCATCATCTTCATACCATAAATGAGCAGACCTAATGTTCCAAAAATTTTTATAAATACAATCAAATAATCTTCAGTTGTTTCCATAAAAACAAATTTTATCTAACACTTTCTTTACAAAATTAACTCGCATTTGTCAAAATGAAAGGCAACTACCGATTACAATACTGTTACATTTTTTTGATTCGTATGAATTATCCCGAGAACATTTATAAAAAACAAGTAAAACCCACAAAATCAGAAAGTAAAGCAAAAAAAACGCTCCCTGAAAATCAGGAAGCGCTTTTACGTATCTGTTTCAAAAAAGATTATGTCAATCCTTCATTTTTGCCTTGAGGAATTCGCGGTTCAGGCGTGCGATGTTTGCGATGCTTTCGTTCTTGGGGCAAACAGCCTCGCAGGCACGTGTGTTTGTGCAGTTGCCGAAACCGAGTTCGTCCATCATAGCTACCATAGCCTTGGCACGCTTTGCGGCTTCGGGACGGCCCTGAGGCAATAGTGCGTACTGGCTGACCTTCGAGGAGACGAAGAGCATGGCAGAACCATTCTTACATGCAGCCACGCAGGCACCGCAACCGATACATGTGGCGCAGTCCATTGCCTCATCGGCATTCTGCTTGGGAATGAGAATGGCATTGGCATCTTGCGGTGCACCCGTACGCACACTGATGTAGCCGCCGGCAGACTGTATCTTGTCGAACGCAGAGCGGTCAACCATGCAGTCCTTGATTACGGGGAAGGCTGCCGAACGCCAGGGCTCAACCGTGATAACATCGCCGTCGTTGAAGCGACGCATGTAAAGTTGGCAGGTTGTAGCACCGGTTTCTGTCTTACCATGGGGTGTACCGTTGATGTAGAGTGAACACATGCCACAGATGCCTTCGCGGCAGTCGTGGTCGAATACGAAAGGTTCGCTGCCTTCCTCAATGAGTTGTTCGTTGAGGATATCGAGCATTTCGAGGAAACTTGTATCATCGGGGATATCGGTCATCTGACGCTCGTCAAAATGCCCCTGGTCCTGCGGACCGTTCTGTTTCCAATATCTGATTGTAAATGAAATATTCTTTGCCATGTCTGTTTAACTCTTATAGTTACGTGTTTTAACCTCAATAGCCTCGTATTTGAGAGGTTCAGTGTATTTCTGAGGAGCTTTGCCTTCGCCCTGATATTCCCAGCAGCCTACGTAGAAGCAGTTTGCATCGTCGCGCTTGGCTTCGCCTTCTTCCGTCTGGTGTTCCTCGCGGAAGTGTCCGCCGCAGCTTTCCTCGCGGTTGAGGGCATCGTAAGCGATGAGTTTACCCATAGTGAGGAAGTCGTTCAGGCGGAGAGCCTTGTCGAGTTCCACATTCACACCTTCGATGTGAGGTACGAAGAGGTTGGTTTCGAATTCCTTCCTGAGACCGTCAATGAGCTCGATAGCCTTTTCGAGACCGGCCTTGTTGCGAGCCATGCCTACATAGTCCCACATCACGCGGCCCAGTTCCTTATGGATGGAATCTACAGAGCGCTTGCCGTTGATGTTGAGCAGGTGGTCGATGCGTGCCTGTACTTCCTTCTCTGCTTCATCGAACTCGGGAGCATCGGTCTTGAAGCGAGGCACGGTAATCTGGTCGCTCAGATAGTTCTGAATGGTGTAAGGCAACACGTAGTAACCGTCTGCCAAGCCCTGCATGAGTGCTGATGCACCGAGACGGTTGGCGCCGTGGTCGCTGAAGTTGCACTCGCCAGCGGCAAACAGACCTGGTATAGTGGTTTGGAGTTCGTAGTCCACCCAAAGTCCACCCATGGTGTAGTGGATGGCAGGATAGATCATCATCGGCTCTTCGTAAGGCGATACGTCCGTGATTTCCTCGTACATGTCGAAGAGGTTGCCGTAGCGCTGTTCCACTGCATCGCGGCCCAGGCGGTTGATGGCTTCGGAGAAGTCGAGGAACACTGCCAGTCCGGTGTTGTTAACACCATATCCGGCATCGGTACGTTCTTTGGCTGCACGGCTGGCAACGTCGCGCGGCACGAGGTTACCGAATGCGGGATAGCGGCGTTCGAGATAGTAGTCGCGTCGCTCTTCAGGTATTTCGCTACCCTTAATGCGACCCTCACGGAGTGCTTTAACGTCTTCCATGTTATTGGGCACCCAAATGCGGCCGTCGTTACGCAGTGATTCCGACATCAGCGTGAGTTTCGACTGCTTGTCGCCATGCACGGGGATACACGTGGGGTGAATCTGCACGAAGGCAGGATTTGCGAAATAAGCACCCTTCTTGTATGCTGCGATGGCTGCCGAGCAGTTGCAACCCATGGCGTTGGTGGAGAGGAAGTAAGTGTTGCCGTAACCACCAGTTGCGAGAATGACGCAGTGCGCAGCGAAACGCTTCAGTTCGCCTGTAACGAGGTTGCGGGCGATGATACCGCGTGCGCGACCGTCTATCATCACTACGTCGAGCATCTCGTAGCGCGTATAGAGTTCTACCGTGCCTTCATGCACCTGACGCATCAGTGCTGAATATGCACCCAGCAAAAGTTGCTGTCCGGTCTGACCTTTTGCATAGAAAGTGCGGCTCACCTGCACACCACCGAAAGAACGGTTGGCGAGCAAACCACCATATTCGCGCGCAAAGGGCACACCTTGTGCCACGCATTGGTCAATGATGCTTGCACTCACTTCTGCCAAACGATATACGTTGGCTTCACGAGCACGATAGTCGCCACCTTTCACAGTGTCGTAGAACAGACGATACGTGGAGTCGCCGTCGTTCTGATAGTTCTTTGCTGCATTGATACCTCCCTGTGCAGCGATGGAGTGTGCGCGACGGGGAGAGTCCTGAATACACAGGTTAATCACATGAAATCCCATCTCGCCGAGAGAGGCGGCTGCAGAGGCACCTGCCAAGCCGGTACCAACGACTATAACGTCAAGTTTACGCTTGTTGGCGGGATTTACCAGCAACTGGTGTGCTTTGTAATTGGTCCATTTCTCAGAAATAGGACCTTCAGGTATTTTGGAATCTAATTTTGCCATAATTCAGTTATTTAAAAGATGGAGAATTTGTTGAAGAATTAGTCTGCCACCATCGGTGGAGACTGTTTTCTTCATTAGTCACACTATTAGCCGATAAGTGCCGTTCCGCCGAATGCAAAGTAAAGTGCTACAACAAGGAACAACAATATCACGATTGAAGCATACCAGAAACCGATAGTCTTCAAACGGCAGAACCAAACTTTGTTGTTTGCACCGAGTGTCTGCATACCGCTCCAGATACCATGAGTGAGGTGGAACCAAAGTGCGCAAAGCCACACCACATAGAGGGCTACATAGATGTACGACGTTACACCTGCGCCATGGAAGGTGTAAACAATCATCTCATAACCATTGGCAGGATCAATGCCGTTTACAGGAGTTGTGCCTGCCAATTCTGCGAACATCATGTTGAACCAGAAATTGAACAAGTGTAGCAAGAGTCCGAGACAAACGATGAGACCGAGCACGAACATGTTCTGCGATGCCCATTCCACTTTTGCAGGCTTGTCTGTCACTGCATAGCGATTGCTGCCACGTGCCTTGCGATTCTGCAAAGTAAGCATTATTGCATAGACAAAGTGGATGACAACCAATGCCGCAAGACCAGCCGTTGCAGCAACTGCATACCAGTTGGCTCCAAGGAATTCGCATATCATGTTGTATCCATCTTCAGAGAAGATAGCCACAACATTCATGCAGGCATGGAACGTCAAGAACAGGACGAGGGCGAGACCGGTTACGGACATAACCACCTTTCGTCCGATAGATGAATTACATAACCACATAAATTGATTTGAATTAAGTTTATTGATTTTAAATTGTTGTCACAATGAACCATCCTCATTTATTAGGAGGACGCATTTCTGTGCAAAAATAAGTTAATTTTAACATAAATAGAAATTTTCAATCATAAAAATTGCCATTTTTCGTTTTCTGGAGCAGCACTTTATTGCGATTCAGCAGAAGTGCTGCAAAGAAAAACACAAAACACTCCGAAATCTTTAACGACTTCGGAGTGTTTCTTTTGTTTTTTCAAGCGAAATTATTTACGCAGACCGAGTGCCTTAACGATGGCACGGTAGCGGTTGATGTCTTTCGCTTTGAGGTAGTTGAGCAACGCACGGCGCTTACCTACCAACATGACGAGGGCCCTTTCAGTTGTATGATCTTTACGGTTGGCCTTCACGTGTTCCGTCAAATGGGAAATACGGTAAGAAAACAAGGCTATCTGACTCTCTGCAGAACCAGTATCCGAATTAGACTGTCCGTACTTTCCAAAGATCTCCTTTTTCTTAGCAGAATCTAAGTACATTGTGAATTGAATTAATTGGTTTTGTGCTAAAAGCGGGTGCAAAGATACAACCTTTTTTTAAAGTGCAAAATCTTTTTAAAATCTTTTTGATTTAACGAAATTTGAAAAACATTTTTCATCTGAAAGAATATATTTTCGGAACTTTTATATATCTTTGCGTTTGATTGTAATATTTATTATTTAAACTATTTAACTCAAATCAACATGAAGAAAACCATTCTTTCAATTATTGCTGTGGCATTTGCTGCCACCATCAGTTTCTCTACATCAAGTTGTGGCGGTGGTTCCGCTGAGAATATTCCTGACTCTCTCCTCGCAGGCGAATGGGAAGCAGAAGACGAATCTGTGGAACTCGAATTGGATACTGCAAAGCATGAAGGTAAACTGAACTTTGTTGACAGAAAGTCTGTAGAAGGTGCTGTTTGCAACTCTTGGGCGAGATTTACTTGGGAAGTTGCTGGCGATAACATTAACTTGAAGTTCGGTGACAGTAAATTCTGCGATGGCAATATGTCTTATTCTAACGATGATGCTAAAGCAAAGATTGAACCCGTTGCAAAGGCATTGGCTGAAAAACTGAACGAGACTTATACAAAGGATTCAGTGTTCACTTACACTGGTGTTGTGGCTACTGACAGCACACTCACGCTTAACAATGGCAATGAGAAATTGGTTTTGAAGAAAGACAAATAAACCATCGTTTTAAGTATTAAAATCAACCGACGGGTTTGAACTGAATGGTTCGTTCCCGTCGGTTTTGTTGTTTGATAGTGGCTGTTTTTCTGCGCTTCACGCTTTTTCTTCTTCACCGCTATTCCTCTGGCGCTTCCACCGGTTGTGCGACCAGAGCCAATACTGCGGTTCACGGCGAATCATCTTTTCCATTTCCTTCATATACATTTCCGTAAGGGCATATTCCGGCAGGGCTTTCACGTCGGTACACATCTTGCGCAAGGTGCACTTGTAATAGCCCCGTTTCACGCGCTCTACATCGCCGAACACGATTGCCGCATCTACCTTGCGCGCCAAGCGCTCCGTACCGGTAAAGACGGGGGTGTCCTGATGCAGGAAATCCACCCAGTCGTGAATGCTGTCCCACTTAGGAGTCTGGTCGCTAATAAAACCGATGATGGTAGGCTTTTTCTCACTTTTGAGTTGCATCACAATACGCAGGATCTTGTTCTTATCCATGCAGTTGCCGCCAAAACGGGAGCGCATCTTCAGGAAGAGTTCGTCCATCCATTTGTCCCGAAGCGGCTTGTAAACCTGTCCGGGATAACAGCGGTCTGACCACATCGGCATTGAAGCAAACCACTCCCAATTACAATAGTGCCCCAGATAGATAAAAACGAAAGGATGGTCGTCGAGCAGGTCTTCCATTTCTTTTACACCCTCAAACACCATGCGCCGCTTCATTTCCTCCTTACTTATAGACATCATTTTCAGCGTTTCTGCTATCACGTCGCATAAATGATGGTAGAACTGCCGCACAATCTTCTTTCGCTCTGCTTCGGTCTTCTCAGGGAAGGCGTTATCGATGTTCTTCTTCACAATTTTCCTCCTATATCCTGACACAAAGGGGCGAATGATGTCAGCAAAGACATATAGCACCCTTAATGGTAGGTGCGACACACCGAGGGCAATATAGTATAGTATTTTCTTTAATATCTGCATTTAGCAATTTTTATCGTTCCGACTGAAGGAGTGTCTGAAAATTTTTCCATCCTGGTGCTGCCTTGTAGGCTGTGGCAGCGTTTTGGGGCACATGGAGGGTGATTTCGTAGCCTTCCTTTATGCCGAAATAGGCATTCGTTGCAAAGTTATTCTGTTCTATCATGGGGGGAGTGGTGGCGAGCATGTGTATATCGAGCAAGCGTGAGCAACCGGCAAAGGCATCCTCACCGATATACATCAACTTGGCAGGCAGTTCCAGTTGCACTACGGGTGCGTCCTGAAAAGCCCTCGGACCGATGGAAACCAGGCCGTTGCCGAAACTGATGGCATACAGCGGACAGTTTTCAAAGGCACCCATACCTATGTCGGACAGTGCATCAGGAAAACCCACCGATTTGAGAAAAGTTTTCCTGAAAGCATGCTCTCCTATTCGCAAGAGACTGTTCGGCAGACTGATGCTGCCTATCGTACTGCCCTCAAAGGCTGATTGTTCTATTTCCACAATGCCCATCGGCAGGACAAGACCGGACAGACGGGTGTTGGCAAAAGTGTATGGCGCAACAGTCGTCAATCCGCGCGGCAGAGATATGTTCCGCAAACCGCTGTTACGGAAAGCCCCTTCACCTATTTCCTTCACACTTTGAGGCAGGGCAACGCTTTGTAGGGCTGCACAACCGGCAAATGCACCTTCACCTATTTTCTCCACATCGCCTGGCACTGCCACCGTACCTTTCGCTGCAGGCGATGACAGAAGTACACGCAGAGAGGCATCGTATATGGCACCGCCTTTCACTGCAAAATGCGTGTTGCCTTTCTCTATGCTTAGTTTCTGTAACTTCGCACAGCCGGCGAAAGCATACCTGCCTATATGTTCTACACCTTTCGGAAAACGTATTGCCGCCAATGACGAGCAGTTGGCAAAAGCGCTGTCGCCTATAGCCTGAAGTTTATCAGGCAAACTCACCTTGACGAGGCTGTGGCATCCGGCAAAGGCTTCGCTGCCGATGGTCAGCACCGACGGCGGCAGTTCCACATCTGTCAATGCCAATCCGGCAAAAGCACCCTGGTCCACAGCCACCACCTTGTAGATTGTATCGGCATGTGCCACCGTGCCAGGCACTGTGAGTTGTTGCTGCAACAGGACATTATAGTAGGTGCGGAGCCCCTTTTCGTCTTTTGTTATCCGCTCTGCTGTAACTGCCACGCACTGGTCGTTCAGCACACGAAAATAGAAACCATCCGACTCAAAATCGTAGCAGTAGGTGGTATTTTCGTGAGAAGGCCTTTCCGCCTGAGCACAGACTCTGTTACTGCCGCAAAAGATAAGGCTGCAGACCATAAACACTAAGCATGCCAATGCCCGCATGACCCCGGTCGCTATGTTATGCACATTCATATACTTTGTATAATATTCTGCAAAGATGCAAAAATTCTTCATATAGACAAAACTTGCCCCACCATCCCTTACGACCAAGCCACTACTTTCATGCACCAAAAAACCGCACTCCCGAAGGAATGCGGTGCTTGTAATAGTCTGATTAAGCCAATTACTTAACAGCAGCAGCGAGTTCTGCACCAGCCTTGAATTTCACAGCCTTGCGAGCGGGGATGGTGATGGCTTGCTTTGTTGCTGGGTTGATACCCTTACGTGCGGGACGCTCTACAACTGCGAGAGTACCGAAACCGATGAGAGATACCTTACCACCTTTTGCCAAAGTTTCTTTTACAGCGCCAAGAGTTGCATCCAATGCCTTCTTTGCGTCAGCCTTGCTCAGACCTGCTGCTGCAGCGATTTGAGCCACGAGTTCAGTTTTGTTCATGATTAAAATTGATTAAAAATAAAGTTGTACAAATAGTTATTTGCTGAATTTGTGGCAAATATAAGCTATGTTTGATTTTTATACAAACTTTTTTCGATTTTTTTGCAAAAAAACCGACATTTCTCCCCAAAAAAGCCTCCAACAAGCCTGTTTTAGTGCATTTTTGAGTGTTTTTCAAGAAAAAATGCATAGTTAAACATTCCTGTTTTTGTGTGTGTTCATTTTCGCTTTCTTGCCTTGCAAGCGAACAAGTTCGGTTACGCGTTTAAATCTAAAATTTTTGAAAACAAATCTATCGCATAGTGATACTTGAATAAATCAAAACACAAAAACGCCTTTGATTTAAACTAAAATATCTAACTTTGCGTTCTATTTAACGAAACTGATTCGTCTGAATAAACAAAACATTTTAAATAAAATACATACATTTTTCATGAAAAAATTATTTATCCTTCTGCTTATGCTGCCTTTCATGGCGGTGCAAGCACAGCAACTTCCAGAAGTTCCCAACGATCCGGAAGTGCGCATCGGCAAGTTGGAGAACGGACTGACTTACTACATCCGTCACAACAACCTGCCCGAAAATCAGGCTTGTTTCTACATCGCACAACGTGTGGGATCTGTTCAGGAAGAAGAGAGTCAGCGCGGTCTGGCACATTTCCTTGAGCACATGGCATTCAACGGCACCACATCGTTCCCGGGGAACAACATGATTAACTATCTGGAAAGCATCGGTATCAACTTCGGTGGTGAACTCAATGCCTATACCGGAGCCGACGAGACCGTGTACAATATTGATGCTGTTCCCGTAACGCCAGGACACATAGACTCTTGTCTGCTCATCCTCCACGACTGGTCGAACTCACTCCTTCTCGAAGATGCAGAAATAGACAAAGAGCGCGGCGTAATCCACGAAGAATGGCGTCTGCGCTCAAGCGCTATGATGCGTATGTTGGAGCGCAACCTTGAGACAATTTACCCCAACTCACGCTATGGCCGCCGCTTCCCCATCGGTCTGATGGAAGTTATTGACAACTTTGCTCCCGACACGCTCCGCGCCTACTACCACCGCTGGTACCGCCCGGAATTGCAGGGTATCGTTGTGGTAGGCGACATAGATGTAGCGGAAGTAGAACAGAAAGTAAAGAATCTCTTCAGCGACATCAAGAACCCGGAGAATCCCTCGCCATACCTTGAATACGAAGTGCCCGACAACGAAACGCCCATCTACGTCATCGACAAGGACAAGGAGCAGACCATAGAAATGATTATGGTGTCTTTCAAGCAAGACCCTATGCCCCGGGAGTTACGCAAAACGATGGCAAAGCCCCTTCAGGACTTCATCGTCAATGTCATAACCATGGCGCTCAATAAGCGCTTCGACGAACTCTCACAACAGGAAGACTGCCCGTTCAACGAAGCAGGTTGCGACTACGGCACATACATCATGAGCAAGACGAAGGATGCCTTCAATGTGAACATCATGCCTAAGCCCGGAAAGAGTGCTGAGGCACTCAAGGTGGTGATGCAGGAATTAGAACGTGCACACCGATTCGGACTCACAGGCTCTGAAGTTATTCGCGCGCGCGAGGAAATAATGAGTGCCAAGGAAGCACAATACAACAACCGCGAAAAACAGTACAACAACCACTATGTGCAGAAGTTCGTACGTTCTTACCTCGATGGCACACCAGCCTCGAACATAGAGACAGAATACCAAATCCTGCAAATGGTGGCTCCACAACTGCCGGCAGAGACCTATTCTGAATTGGTTAAGGAAATGGTGGCAAGCACCGATACCAACTTCGTTGTCCTGGCATTCTATCCTGAAAAGGAAGGTGTCGTGATGCCAACACAAGAAGAACTCCGAAATGCTGTCAGCGAAGCCAAGGCAGCACAACTCGAAGCATACGTGGACAACGTGAAGAACGAACCGCTCATCGCTACCCTGCCCGCTCCAGGAAGCATCACGAAAGAAGAACCTTCAAAGTTCGGATACACCAAGTGGACACTCTCGAATGGTGCTAACGTCTATTTCAAGCACACCGACCACAATCTGAGTAGCGTAAGCCTCAGTGCAAGAAGTGAAGGCGGTCTGCGTCGCGTAAAACAGGAAGACCTCCTGAATGCCAAAAACACGGCTACATTCATGAACTCAAGCGGTCTGGGCAACTTCAAGAATCTCGAACTGGAGAAGGCGCTCGCAGGAAAGCAAGTAAGCCTGAGCAGCAATATAGCCGAAAATACGGAAGTCCTCATCGGTTCTTCTACACCGAAAGATCTGCGCACCCTCTTCGAAATGGTTTACCTCACCTTCACACAGCCCGGCTACGATGCCGACAACTACAAGAAGATGCTGGGAAGCATGCGCACACAACTCGAAAACGCAGACAAAGTGCCTGAATCCGCACTCTCCGACTCACTCATCTCCACCCTCTTCAAGAACAACGCCTATGTAAAACCCACCAAGTTGGCTGACCTCGACAACCTCGACTATGATGCCATGCAGCGCATCTTCCGCGAGCGTTTCAACAGTGCAGGCGACTTCGACTTCTATGTAACTGGTAACTTCGATGCCGATTCGCTCCGCCTCTTCACCGAGCAATACATCGCATCGCTCCCCGGTGTGAACCAGCGCGAAGCAAGAGGAAATGAGAAAGTTGATATGGTGAAAGGTACCGTGATGAACCGCTTCACTCGCAAAATGGAAACACCGAAGTCCTATATCTTCCAGATTTGGAATGGAGAAGAACCTTACTCCATGAAAGAGGCTGCCATCGTCGATGCACTCGGACAAATCCTCAGCCAGCGCTATCTGAAGTCCATACGCGAAGAAGGTAGCATGGCATACAGCGTACAGGCTTCAGGTTCGGCTGACTTTGGCATCAAGGACGAGTATTCGCTGAGCATCATCTGCCCCGTGAAGCCCGAGAAGGCTGACAGTGCGCTCATTCTCATCCGTCAGGGCATCGAAGAAATAGCCAAGGACGGCGTAACGAAAGAGGAACTCGACAAGGTGATTACGTACAATGTCAAGTCATATCAGGACAACCAAAAGAACAATGGTTACTGGGCAGGACTCATCTCTTCATACGTCAACTGGAACAAAGACACACAGACAGGCTATATTGAAACCCAACAAGCCCTCACATCGAAAGATATTCAGGATTTCGTGAAGAAAGTACTACTCAAGCAAAACAACTGCGCCACAGTGCTTATGCTACCAGAGGAATAACCCTTCCAACAGCAAGGCTATAAATATTGCAGCCGCCACGCATCGACGTGACGGCTGCAAATGTTTTTAGTCTTAAAGCGTTCTTTGCTTTAGTCGCTTGCGAGAAATGTTTAGTTATTCAGAATATATATGATTAAATGTTTTTATGCAAATGCCAAATTATTATCCTACGATAAAAAAGTTTGACTAATTAAAGATTTATATGTAGTTTTGTAGAGCTTTTATGGCAAAAGCCATTTTAGCGCGACATATTGGTTAATGTAGCGTTCAGCTATCAATCTTGGTTTCGAGAATGTAGGAGTTTGAGAAACATGTCATAAAGATGGATAGAGTGAATGCTCACGTGTTAAGCGTGAGCTTTACTTATCTAATGACATGGGCATCTCCTACAGCCTTCGAACCAGATTAAGTAAGTTCACGCTTTTTCTTATGTATGTAGGAGAAATCTTAAAAACATTATTGTTATGGCAATTATAGACGTTGTTAAGTACGAACAACAAGAAGGTGTTATCGTACAAAAATTTCCTTCTTGTGACCTAAGGTGGGGTTCACAACTTGTAGTTTATCCTGGACAGGTTGCATTTTTTGTTAAAGGTGGTACTGTTTGTGATAAATTTACTGATGGCACTTATACTCTTCATTCCAAGAATATACCTCTGCTAAACAAGATAATTAATTTGCCATTTGGCGGTGATTCTCCATTCCAAGCAGATGTTTGGTTCGTTAATCTATTACAACGACTTAGCCTCAAGTGGGGTACAGAAACTCCAATACAACTTGAAGATCCCAAATACAATATTATTGTGCCAGTACGCGCGCATGGTCAATATGGTTTCAAAATTAGTGATGCTGAAAAGTTTGTATATACACTTGTTGGCAATATGCCACAATTCAGTGAGTCTCAACTTCAAGCTTATTTCCGTGGATTACTTTTGACTAAATTGACAAGTATCGTAGCTCAAAAGATTGTAGAAGATAAAATATCCGTTCTTGATATTCCTACACGTTTGAATGACATTTCAGTTTATTGTCAAAATGAGCTGCAACCATTCTTTGCAGATTATGGTGTTGAAATATTGTTATTTAATATTATTTCTATTAACATTCCTGAAGATGATGAAAGTCTCAGGGAAATTAAGAAAGCTAAAAATTTGTCAGCGAGATTGCATATTGCTGGGCGCGAGAACTACAAGATGGAACGTTCATTTGATGTAATGGATAAAGCGGCAGAAAATGAAAGCGGCACTGGGGCAGCTTTTATAAATGCAGGTCTTGGCTTGGGTGCTTCTGTAAATATGGGCAAACAAATGGCAGAGAGTTTAGCTCCTAATAATGGTGAAGCACCTCCCCCTATACCCATTAATGTTTCATATTATCTTGCAATCAATGGCCAACAACAAGGACCATATACTGCTCAACAAATAAACGAAGCTATTGCACAAGATAGTTCCGTTTTGGAATTGAATGCATGGAAGAAAGGCATGACAGGATGGCAACCTCTTAAAACATTTAGTGAGTTTTCTGCACTTGAAAACGGAGAATTGCCTCCACCAATTATATAACTAACTATAATATAACATACAATTATGAAAGCATTACAATGTGAAATGTGTGGTAGCCAAGATTTGGTAAAAAATGAAGGTGTTTTTGTATGCCAATCTTGTGGTACAAAGTATTCTGTAGAAGAAGCCAAGAAAATGATGGTCGAAGGTACTGTAGATGTTAAAGGTACGGTAAAGGTTGACAAATCCAATGAAGTTGAAAAACTTCTAAAGTTAGCTAAAACATCAGTTGAGAGTCTAAATGGAGAAGAAGGGTACAATTATGCAAATAGAGTTCTAGAGATTGATCCTGAGAATTCACAAGCTTGGTATCTTAGGATGAAAGCTGTTGGGCAAACGGCTATTCTAAAGGATTTAAAAGTTTTAGAAGTTGTAAAAGCTGGAACAAATGCAATAAAATACTCTAACAATGAATTAAGCAAAGATGTATACACATATTTTTTAATTAAATGTTTAAATGATTTAAAGTTTTTAATGAAGCATATTTCTGATACTGATGCCATTAAAAGACTTTATGAGGCAAATATTCGCGTAAACGCTTTTAAGGCTACTGAAAAGACTTTAGCAGCAGACAAAATATCAAATATAATCATGGAGCAAGCAAGCCTTGTCCTTCATCTCCGTAAAATTGTACCAAATAAATTAGTATCAGAAAATCCAGACATTTCAAAGATAGTAGGTGAAGTTGCAAAACAATGGGTATATTATACGAACGCATTAAATGCGCGTTTTAATGTTATGGGAACTAAACTTAATGATGCAACCGTTGAGAAATATAGAAAAATTCTTGCTGAAATTAAACAAGGACTCCCCGAAGATGCACAGGATGTTATATCTAATGAAGAAATATCTAATCCATCTTCTGGCCCTTGTTATGTCGCAACTGCAGTTTATGGATCTTATGATTGCCCACAAGTATGGACACTGCGCAGATTTAGAGATTATACTCTTGCTGAAAGTTGGCTTGGTTCGTTATTTATAAAAATTTATTATTCGATAAGTCCTACATTGGTTCATTGGTTTGGAAATACATCTTGGTTCAAGACCATTTGGCGTAGTCTTTTAGACAAACTAGTAAATACTTTAAATGAAAGAGGTGTAGAAAACACCCCGTATCAAGATAGGAAGTTCTAACTATACAAAACTAATAAATCGAGAAGAAACTTATTATATGTAAATTTCTTCTCGATTTTTAATTTTAGCGAACAATAGAACTAATAGTTTTGTTTCCTATCGCTCTCAATCAGTTCAAGTAGTCGTTCCACAGCCTCTTCGCTTGGAATGTTTTTCTCGATGCACTGTTTGCCACGATAGAGGCTCACTTTTCCGCGGGCAGCACCCACATAGCCATAGTCAGCATCAGCCATTTCGCCCGGTCCGTTCACAATGCAGCCCATGATACCTATTTTCAGCCCGGTAAGGTGAGCGGTAGCCGCCTTGATGCGCTGGATGGTGTCGCGCAGGTCGTAGAGCGTGCGGCCGCAGCCAGGACAACTGATGTACTCCGTTTTCGTGGTGCGTGCGCGTGTGGCTTGCAGTATGCCGAAGGCAGTGTCGTCCTGCACGGTGATGGGCAGTGGCTGGGCATTGCAGAGCATCACACCGTCGCATAGCCCGTCGAAGATGAGGTTACCCATTTCGGCGGCGCTGTAGAGTTGGAATTCCTCCTTCTGGTCAGGCGCGCAGTCGAAGTGCTGGAAGAATACCACAGGATTGACAAGCCCTGCATTCCACATTTCATGCACGAGGGCGCGCAAGTCGCCGAGACGGTTCGGATGGTTACTTTGTGCGATGACCACCATTTCCGGGTGTGCCTTGAGGCATGCCTTCACTTCCTCGTTCATGCCGATATAGGTGCAGAAGAGGAATTTGATCGGACTGGGATTGCTCGCCACCATCATCAGCATATTTGTTGGGAAAGCGGGATAAGTATTTGCTTCGCCGCGCCATGCTGAAGCATCAACGATATAACCAATACCTTTTTCACGTATTTCAGGTTCAGGCAGTTCCGTTCCGCAGTAGATATAATCTGGAAGGGTCTGTCCCCATCCTTTTTCGCCATTCAAGCGTGTTGATATGACCACCGGTACGTTTCTGCCACCGATATTGCCTACCGGCGATGTAGGGCGTCGCTCGGGATGGAGATAATCAAAAGCAGGGCATGCTTCACTGGGAATCATGAGGTGTCCGGCGCGATGGAACACGTACTCTGCCAGTTTGTAAGCCACGGGTATTTCCGCCTCGGGTGGTTCGCTGAGGGACACACGGATGGTGTTGCCTATACCATCTGCCAGTAGTGCTCCGATACCGGCAGCACTCTTGATGCGTCCGTCCTCGCCCTCGCCTGCCTCTGTCACACCGAGGTGGAGCGGAAAGTCCATGCCTTCTTCTGCCATGACAGCACATAGCAGCCGCACGGAGCGCACCATCACCACCGTGTTGCTCGCCTTGATGGAGATAACCACGTTCTTGAAGTCTTCGCGCACACAGATGCGCAGAAACTCCATGCAACTCTCCACGATGCCTTCGGGTGTGTCACCATACCGCGACATAATACGGTCGGACAGCGACCCATGGTTCACACCGATGCGCAGCGCAGTGCCGTTGGCTTTGCAGATGTCCAGCAACTTCACGAAGCGCGCGTCGAGACGCCTGAGTTCTTCTGCATATTCTTCGTCTGTGTATTCTATGTGGCGGAACACACGCGCTGGGTCAACATAGTTGCCCGGATTGATGCGCACCTTTTCCACTATCGCTGCTGCCACATCAGCCACATTGGGATTGAAATGCACATCGGCAACGAGCGGAAAATCAGAAAAGCCCATTTCATCGAGCATTTTTCTTATATTCTCGAGGTTTTTGGCCTCGCGCGTGCCTTGTGTGGTCAGCCGCACATAGTCGCCTCCGGCTTCGATGATTTTCCGGCATTGTTCCACACAGCCCTCGGTGTCGTTCGTGTCGCAGGTGGTCATGCTCTGAAGGCGCAGGGGCAGGTCGCCGCCGAGTGGGCGGTTGCCCACATTCACTTCATGGGTCGTGCGCGGCGTATAATTGAACAATTCCTGTCCGCAATGGAAATAACGCAGTGGCATAATACGTTGATTTAGTTGGTTTTATGGGTATATTTCACGTCGGCGAGTTCGGCATTTGCCTTCACGATTTTCTGCTTCAGCCCTGTCTTGTAGGCTTGTAGTTTCGAGGCTATACCGTCATCCGCCAGTGCCAGCATTTCTGATGCAAGTATGGCAGCGTTGAGTGCGCCGTTCACACCCATTGTCGCCACAGGTATGCCCGGGGGCATCTGCACGATGCTCAGCAAGGCATCAAGACCGTCGAGCATGCCTTTTATGGGTACACCTATTACGGGGACGGTGGTGTTTGCCGCAATGACGCCCGGCAATGCAGCCGCCATGCCTGCACCGGCTATGATGACCTTGATGCCGCGCTCGGAGGCTCGCAAGGCAAACTCTTCAACCTCACCTGGTGTGCGATGGGCGGAAAGTGCGTTCATCTCGAAAGAAATGCCCATTTCATCGAGAAATTTGGCAGCCTTTTCCATAACCGGAAGGTCGGAAGTGCTACCCATAATGATACTGACCAAAGGATTCATTTTTATGCTTTTTTATTGTTTTTTTTGTTAAAAATCAAAGATAAAGGACTGTAACCATGCCGTAGCAAAAGCCGAAAAATGCGCTGAAACCGATTTCTGTGAGTGTGTGTTGCCGGAGGATGTTCCGCGCCGTACCCACTATGCCGCAGATGATAATCACAAGGCATACCCAGAGCGTAAGATTGATACCGTTGAGCAGGGAGAATGCCGTCAGGCCGCCGGCAAAACCGCTCCAACCTATGATGTGTGTACTCGCCTTGATAAAGATGTTCATCAGGATAGTCAGCAAAAGCAGGTTGATGGCTGCTGACAGGACACTGTTCATATACCAAGGCGTACCAAAAATGTTGAACACAATCCGGAGTGCCACGTACGACATAAGGACTATGATGTAGGGCACGAAGCGGTTCTTACGTTCACCAAGCATACGGGTATCCCATTTTCTAAGCATCCTGTATGCAGCAATGACAAACCTCGGCAGCAATACAGTAAACACCCATATCAGTGCTATGAGATACAACTGAAGTTGTATGGGCAGCCGACTGAGATATGTAAAGATGAAAAGCGCAACGAAAGCCACCAAAGGCAGATAAAGGGGATGAAAGACCTGCGAAACAATCTGCGCAGCCCTTACCAGCCGATTTTTCTTTTTGATATTTCCTTTTGTCTCTGCCACGTCAATGGTCTTTTCTGATTTCACCCAACTTTTGCAAGTGACTCTTTCTCAAGAATTTAAGAATTTGAGAATTATTATTCTCTGTACAATCAACTTCTTCTATTCATGATGTTTCATATAATCATGTAGTGAAATAAATTCTTTAATTCACAAAATTCTTAAAGATAAAAAATATCTGACAACTTGCGAAACTCTATTTTTTTCCTTTCCTCAACCGTGCGGGAGGTATGCCCATCTGTTCACGATATTTTGCTATCGTTCTCCGCGCTATGGCAAAGGACCTTTCCTCCATGGCTTTCTTCAGTGCTTCGTCGCTCAGAGGCTTGTCCTTGTTCTCTGAATCGATGATTTCCTTGAGCGCTACTTTCAGTTTCCTCGTGGAGACATCGTCCTCGCCGTCAGTACCCTTAATGGCATTGGAGAAGAAGAAACGGAGCGGATAATTGGCATAATACGCCTGCACGTATTTGTTTGCCGTTACCCTCGACACAGTGGAGATGTCCACACCAACCTCCTCTGCCACGTCCTTCAGCGTCATGGGGTGGAGGAAGTTTTCGTCTTCGTCGTTTATGAAAAAGTCGCGTTGCCGCCGTGCTATGCTCCTCATCACGAGCAGAAGGGTTTCGTTCCTGCGCTTGAGGATATTAAGGAAACTGTTGGCGGAATCCACCTTGTCCTTGACGTAGGTGTAGAAGCCGCGCTGTTCTTCCGTGAGGTCATACTTTCGCCCCTTGTAGAGTTTCACCGTTTCGAGGAAAGAACTTGCCACCCTCAGTTCGGGAATGTCGCCGTCGTTCAATGTTACCGTAAGGTTGCCATAATCGTCCACATGTACATAGAAATCCGGTACGATGGCTGGGGCAGAACTCCCCACAGAATCGTTGAAGGCACTGCCGGGCTTCGGATTGAGGCGCGTCAGGAGTGTCATCACACCATTGAACGTATTATCGTCCACTTTCAGACGCTGCTGAATCTTGTCCCAATGCATATTCATGAAGTCGTCAAAGTAGCGCTCCACCACCTTTATCGCCTTTTCTTTATAAGGCGATTTTTTCTCCTCATCGCGAAGTTGCAATAGGAGGCATTCTTGCAGATTTTCTGCGCCCACACCGCGTGGCTCGAACTGCTTGAGAATGCCGACAAGCCGGGCCACTTCCTCATCGCTCGTTTCGATGCCGTGCTTGAAATCGAGTTCCTCAGCAACCAGGTAAATCTTGTTCTTCGACAGAAAACCGCTGTCGTCGAGCGAACCGATGATGTACACCATTATGCTCTTCTCGTGGTCGGTGAGGTTGAACTCATTCACCTGCTCCATCAAGGTTTCATAGAACGATTTTCCATAGGTAACTGTCGGCTCACGGTGCTCTTCGTTAGGGTCGGTCTGCCTGGGAAAATAGGGTTCGTCGTAGTCTTCACCATAATCGTCAGAACTGCTTTCACCATCCGGGTCGGGGGCATAAGTGTCCACTTCATAGTCATCAGTATCAGTGTCGGAATCCTGTCTTTCGTCCTCGCCCCAGTCTTCATCACTGACATCTGTATCCAATGCCTTGTCGTCGCCAGCCAGGACATCTTCCTTCAGTTCAAGTGCCTCGTTCTCCTCCACGGTCTTTTCCACTTCTTGGCGCAATTCCTCTATAGGCTTCTGGATATAGACAGACATCATCACCTGATCCTGCCTGTTCTTCTGACGAATGGTGCTCCTTTGCCGTTCTGTCTGATCTGCCCTGTTTGTTTGTCGCTGCATGATGACGATATGATTGCGGTTATTTTCATGCAAATATAGAAAATACATACCACCCCTCAAAATCTTTGCAAAACTTATACCTTTCTATTTTGCACTTAAAGATAAATTCCGTAACTTTGCATTTCAAACTGAAAATAGTTATTCACTTAAAGCATGAGAAGATACATACTTTCGGCTTTATTCACAATTCTGGCTTTTGCAACGGCATCAGCCCAGGTCAGCAGCAAAGTTGATTACAAACGTGTAAGTCCCACCGAAATAGATGTCATCTACACCTTGACTCCGCAGCCGGGATGGCACATCTACAGCACTAATATACCCGCCGGCGGTCCCACTTCTGCAACTTTCGAAGTGGATAGTAAGAGCGGTGTGGAACTCGTAGGCGGACTCAAGGCTGGCCCCGGTGCAAAAACAGTGAACGACCCTATCTTCGAAATGCAGGTGTCTTGGTTTGAACACCCGTGCACTTTCACACAACGCCTCAAACTTACCGCAAAAGACTACAACCTAAAAGGCTATCTTCGCTATGGTGCATGCAACGACGAGAGTTGTCTGCCGCCGCAGAGTGTGAACTGCAGTGTGAGCGGAAGCGACGGACCTTCTGCTGCAGCATCTGACGCTAACGCAAAAGAGGCGGATAAAAAAAAAGCAGAAGCCGAAAACGCAAAAACTGACCCGAAAAACGCCCTGATGCCTGCTGATGCAGCAAATGCAGCACAGCAAGCCACCAACAACGACATTCCCGTAGAGACAATGGACGCCGAGGCGGCGGCTGCCCTTATCGGTATGCAACTGGCAGGCGACAGCCTGGCAGCAGACAGTCTCGCAGGCGACAGCCTCACTGTCAATGCAACAGCCACTGACGGCAACGACCATGCCAAGTGGTGGAAACCTGTCATAAACGACCTCAAAGCGCTCGATGGAGAAAACGACTATGGAAAAATGTCGCTGTGGTACATCTTCCTGCTCGGATTGCTCGGCGGACTCGTGGCACTCTTCACACCATGCGTATGGCCCATCATACCGATGACGGTGAGCTTCTTCCTCAAGCGGACCAGCGACAGGAAGAAAGGCATTAAGGATGCTGTTATCTACGGCATATCCATCGTCGTGATCTACGTTACTCTGGGCCTCGTCATCACGGCACTCTTCGGAGCAAGTGCACTGAACGACCTGTCAACGAATGCTGTCTTCAACATCATTTTCTTCCTGATGCTTGTTGTCTTTGCAGCAAGTTTCTTCGGAGGATTTGAAATCACACTGCCTTCGTCGTGGACGAACAAGGTGAACGACAAATCGGAAAAGGTAACGGGACTGCTCAGCATCTTCCTCATGGCGTTCACGCTTTCGCTTGTGTCATTCTCATGCACAGGTCCCATCATCGGATTTCTGCTTGTAGAAGTAGGCACGGCAGGCAGTTCAATACTCGCACCGACAATAGGCATGCTCGGCTTCGCCATAGCGCTCGCACTGCCTTTCACGCTCTTTGCCCTCTTCCCGTCGTGGCTCAAGAGTGCACCCAAGAGCGGAGGATGGATGAACACGGTCAAGGTAACGCTCGGCTTCCTTGAACTCGCCTTCGCACTGAAATTCCTCAGCGTGGCAGACCTCGCCTATGGGTGGCACATACTCGACCGCGAAACATTCCTCGCACTGTGGATAGTCATCTTCGGACTACTCGGCGTATATCTCCTTGGCAGACTGAAATTCCCGCACGACGACGATAACCAGCACACAAGTGTGCCGAGATTCTTCCTGGCGCTCTGCTCACTGGCTTTCGCCGTATATATGGTGCCGGGACTCTGGGGCGCACCATGTAAGGCTATCAGTGCTTTCGCACCGCCCATGTCCACACAGGACTTCGTCCTCGACAAGACACAGGTGGAAGCCAAATTCAAAAACTACGACCAGGGCATGCAATACGCCAAACAGGCAGGAAAGCCCGTGATGGTGGACTTCACAGGATTCGGCTGCGTGAACTGCCGCAAAATGGAAATGGCAGTATGGCAAGACCCGAAAGTCGTCAAACTGCTCAATGAGGACTATGTGCTCATATCGCTCTACGTGGACGACAAAACCAAACTGCCCGAGCCGCAGACACGCATGGAGAACGGACAGGAAGTAACACTGCGAACCATAGGCGACTATTGGAGTTACCTGCAGCGCACGAAGTTCGGAGCCAATGCACAACCCTTCTACGTACTGCTCGACAACGAGGGCAACCCGCTCAACGCATCGTATGCCTACGACGAAGACGTGGACAAATACGTGGAATGGCTCAACAAAGGACTGCAAAAGTATAGAAGCAAATAATAAAAACTCATAACAGAAACAAAATAACACATTTTCATATCCCCAAAACTTCTGGCAGGATTCATGCTGTGAAGCACCGGTCCCGCCGCATTCGTAAACTAACCCGCATCACAAAGGGTGAACGGCTCCTGTCAGTCTGAGAAAACTCGCAGCAGTCGGGTTACGGATGTTTTTCAAAATAACTTTGCATACAAGCCGCCGGCAATTCGTGAGAATCCCGGCGGTTTTTTCATTTTTTGAGCAAAAATAATGCAAAATACTCCTTATAAAACGCGCGCGTGCGAGAAAAAAGTTGTATCTTTGCTTGATTTTTTGACACACAGGTGTCTGTAGGAACGAAACACATATATTAACGAATGGATAATCTACAAGAGAAAGGCGGTACACAATATTCCGCATCGAACATCACAGTGCTCGAAGGACTTGAGGCTGTAAGGAAAAGACCGGCGATGTACATCGGCGACATCAGCGAAAAAGGTTTGCACCATCTGGTTTACGAGACTGTTGACAACTGTATCGACGAAGCACTTGCAGGATACTGCAAGAACATCAAGGTCGTCATCTGCAAAGACAACAGCATCATCGTGGAGGACGACGGACGTGGCATACCGGTGGACGAACACCCAAAAGAGCACCGCTCTGCACTCGAAGTGGTCATGACAGTGCTCCACGCCGGTGGTAAATTCGACAAGAATTCCTACAAGGTGAGCGGTGGTCTGCACGGTGTGGGTGTGAGTTGTGTGAACGCGCTGTCAAAGCACATGAAGTCGCAAGTGTTCCGCGACGGGAAAATATACCAGCAGGAATATGAAATAGGACGTCCGCTCTACCCCGTCAAAGTGGTGGGTGAAACAGAACAAAGAGGTACGCGACAGCATTTCTGGCCGGATGACACCATCTTCACGGTTACCACATACAAATACGACATCATAGCCAACCGTATGCGCGAACTGGCATTCCTCAATGCCGGTGTAAATATCCAACTCATTGACGAGCGTGCCGACGAGGAAGGCAACATCCGTGAAGAAACGTTCTACAGCGAGAAAGGTCTGCGTGAATTCGTGCGCTATATCGACTCCAGCCGCACACACCTCTTCAACGATGTTATCTATCTCAACACGGAAAAGAACGATATACCCATCGAAGTGGCGATTATGTACAACACGTCGTACAACGAGAATGTGCATAGTTACGTGAACGACATCAACACCATCGAGGGCGGTACACACCTCGTCGGTTTCCGTCAAGCACTCACCCGTGTGCTCAAGAAATATGCCGAAGAAACCGCGCAAAAACAGATAGAAAAAGCAAAAATAGAAATTGCTGGTGAAGACTTCCGCGAAGGTCTTACAGCCGTCATCTCCGTGAAAGTGGCAGAACCTCAGTTTGAAGGTCAGACCAAGACAAAACTCGGTAACTCTGAGGTGACAGGTGCTGTGAACCAGGCTGTGGGCGAAGCACTGACCAACTATCTGGAAGAGCACCCGAAGGAGGCAAAAATGATTGTGGACAAAGTCATCCTTGCCGCAACGGCACGCATAGCCGCCCGTAAAGCCCGCGAAAGCGTGCAGCGTAAGAGCCCGCTGGCAGGTGGCGGTATGCCGGGAAAACTCGCCGACTGTGCGTCTAAAAACCCCGAAGAATGCGAACTGTTCCTCGTGGAGGGCGATTCTGCAGGTGGTAGCGCCAAGCAAGGACGCAGCCGCCGCACACAGGCCATACTGCCCCTTCGAGGTAAGATTCTGAACGTGGAGCGCGTGATGTGGCACAAGGCTTTTGAAAGCGAAGAAGTGAACAACATCATTCAGGCACTCGGCGTGCGCTTCGGAGTGGACGAAGACTCCAAGGAAGCCAACATCGAAAAACTGCGTTACGACAAGGTAATCATCATGACCGATGCCGATGTCGATGGCGCACACATCGACACACTCATCATGACGCTCTTCTACCGCTATTTCCCGCAAATCATCGAACAAGGGCATCTCTACATAGCCAACCCGCCCCTCTATCGCTGCAAGAAGGGAAAAATTGAGGAGTATTGCTACGATGAAGCCGCAAGAATTCGTTTCATACAGGAACACGGCGACGGCACAGAATCAAGCATCGAGACACAGCGATACAAAGGTCTTGGCGAGATGAATGCAGAGCAACTCTGGGACACCACGATGAACCCCGACACACGTCTGCTCAAGCAAGTAACCATCGACAATGCAGCAGAAGCAGACTATATCTTCTCCATGCTGATGGGCGAGGATGTAGGACCGAGAAGGGAATTCATAGAAAAGAATGCCACATACGCCAATATCGACGCATAGGATTCCCCGACAAACATCATATTATACCGGTCTGATGGCCGGTATTTTTTATATTGGTGCCAGGGACTGAAAGTCTCAAAAGCGCATAGCCCAGCAGCCCTGGGTGAACATGGTCAAAAGCACTGAAGCGCAAAAGCAGATATACAAACAAAAACGATTACCCAAAATGGCTATTCGGCTCCTAATCATCGAAAAAGGCCACTTCTCTGCGAAGTGACCTTTCCACGAACATAGACATAACAATTTAATTTTCACTTAATTCTGTTTTAGAAATACCTCCCGCTGTTTCGCAACGCTGGTCTTTTCCACTCGCGCATTACTCAATGTATGGGCGGAGTGCTGTATTTCGTATGCAAAAGTACGGCGCAACTCCCTGATATGCAATACCTAAAAATAGGTATTTTATAACAGAAAGATGGATGGATTTGGTTATTTTCCAAGTTTGTAAGTCAGTGAGACAAGGGCACTTACGTTTTTCGAGCCACCGCTCTTGACATTGAGGAGTCCGAAGTCTGCCTCTGCACCAAGCGTCAAGCCATTAGCGAACTGGAAGCCTGCACCAACTTGCAGTCCTGCGTCGAAACGGTGTGCGCCTTCTATGTCAAACGTCTTTTCGGTGTAATAGAGTCGCCGTGCACCTGTGGCATCAGAGTCGCCTTTGGTCTTTTGCTTACCACCGACACCTATTGCTGCATAGGGACCTGCGCTGAGCACAATGTATTGCGAAGGAGCCGTACGGATATAATAATTCACCAGCAGAGGTATCTCAAGATAGTAGGCTGTTGACGAAACGCTTTTCACTGTTGTGTATTGCTCGCCTGTCTCAACGTTCATCATAGGTGTACCGTCTTCATTGAAGACGAGCATCGTTTCGTCCGGTTTCTTCCATCCTTTGCCGTAAAAGGAGATTTGCGGATTAAACGTCCATTTCTGATTAAATTCATACTCATACCCTACTCCTATCTTATAAGAGCCTACAACTTTACTGGGACCGTAGTGTTTTGCCAATCCGCCACCGACTTCGAATTGAAAATACTGTGCCTTGGCGGATGCTGTGGCAAGGATGATGGAAAGAAGTATGATTTTGCTGCGCATGAGTTTGTATGTATTTCTTATCTTATTCAAGTTTAGCAAGTTCCACTTGCTTGAAGTTAACGAAGTTATTGAAATTATCGCTTCGCTCGAAGTTAACGACGTTACCTTATGCTGATGCCTTTATTTATTATTTATTTATCGGTCTAAAGTATCGTCGTTAACTTCGATAACTTCAGAACTTGGATTATCTTAAAAGAATATCCTGATTAACTATTTGAAAAACTGACGCCAATCGTCCTTCTTCTCTTGCTTATTTGGCGTGGAGTCCGTATAGCCGCGTTTTTTGTTTTTTCTTTCAACCATTCCTTTACGCCTTTCGCGACGGTTACGGGGCTTCACGTCATTCTCTGCATCGGCAGGATCTGCCCAGTCCACAACCACCCGGCGGTCACCCACCTTGGCGCGTTTCATCTTCTGCATGACCAGTTCGACATCGTTTTCGGGCACTTCAAAGAAACTGCAATTCTGTGTAAGGTCTATACGTCCTACTTCTATTTTTCCTTTTACATATCGGTTGATGAGGTTGATAATCTCCCGTGCATAGAAGTTGTCGCGTTTGCCGAAATTTATAAAGAGACGCTTATAGCCTTCTTCTGCAGTATGCGATTTGCGCCTGTTTCGTTGCTCGCGGTTTTTCTGTTTGTCGCCTGTGCGTTCCGAAGGCTGTTCTATCTGCGGTGCATTGGCATAATAGGTCAGAAAACGTCCGAAAGCATTGCTGACCACCCTCTTCACGATATCTTCTTTCGAGAGCCATTCCAATTTGCGGAAGATTTCCGGTAGGAAAGGCGCTATTTCATTCTCGTTGACTTCCATCCGCTCCAACTTGTCGATGGCGTTATAGAGTTGCTTCGTACAGATTTCCTTGGGCTCCGGTAAAGTCGCTGCTTCAAACGCCTTACCTATAGTGCGCTCAATCTGCCTCACCTTCGATTTCTCGCGGGTATGAATGATACATAGGCTGGTGCCGCGCTTGCCGGCACGTCCTGTTCGTCCACTGCGATGAGTGTAGAGTTCCACATCGTCGGGCAGACCGTAGTTGATGACATGAGTAAGGTCATCCACATCGAGCCCACGCGCTGCAACGTCGGTGGCAACAAGCAACTGTGTGTTGTGCTGTCTGAATTTCTGCATCGTCAGGTCGCGCTGCTGCTGCGAGAGGTCGCCATGCAGGGATTCTGCATTATAGCCGTCGCGGATAAGCAAGTCTGCCACCTCCTGTGTTTCTAAACGCGTGCGACAGAACACAATGGCATAGATACGCGGGAAGTAATCGACGATGCGTTTCAAGGCGAGATATTTGTCCTTGGCATGCACCATGTAATAGATGTGGTTCACACTCTCTGCGCCCTCATTGCGCGACCCTACTACAATTTCCTTGTAATCGTGCAGATAATTCCTGGCTATGGCCTCTATTTCCTTACTCATCGTGGCAGAGAAGAGCAACGTGTTGCGCTCCTGGGGCACACCTTCGAGTATCTCGTCAATGTCCTCCGAGAAACCCATGTTCAGCATTTCGTCCGCTTCGTCGAGAATAACGTTTTCTACATGGCCGAGTTGAGCCACACCGCGATGCATCAGGTCGATGAGGCGACCCGGTGTAGCAACGATGACCTGCGCACCTTTTTTAAGCGAACGTATCTGTGTTTCTATATTTGCACCGCCATAGACCGCCATCACATGCAGTCCGTCTATGTAGCGCGAAAAGTCTTTCAGGTCGTTGGTAATCTGCAGGCACAGTTCGCGTGTGGGACTGAGCACTATGGCTTGTGTGTGGCGTTTTTCTGTATCTATTTTTTGCAAAATCGGCAAACCATAAGCCGCGGTCTTGCCCGTTCCCGTCTGAGCCAGGGCAATTACATCATTACCTACCCCAAGCAGATAAGGAATCACTTCTTCCTGAATGGGCATGGGCATTTCAAAACCCAACGCTTCTATGGCATGCCGAATTTCGGGACATACCCCGAGTTCTTTAAATGTCTTCATGTTGACTGCAAAGGTAAGGATTTCCTGCCGCATGGATGGGATTGATGTTTTGAAAGTTTGGCAAGAAAAGCCCGAAACGTACTTCCCTTGCATGCATAAACAGAAATTCCTGATTTATAGAGCACCGCTTTATCCGTTTTTTTGTAAGTTTGCAGGTTAGAAAGAAATATCAAGAACATGATTCGGAAATTCGATTTTTTGGTAATAGGTTCCGGTGTGGCTGGCATGAGTTATGCGCTTCAGTGCGCCGAATCAGGTAAAGGGCGGGTGGCGCTGATTTGCAAGACCACGCTCGACGAGGCGAATACCGCGAAGGCACAGGGCGGAGTGGCAAGTGTAACAAACATGGAAGTGGACGACTTCGAGAAACACATCCACGACACCATGGTGGCAGGCGACTATATCAGCGACCCTGCTGCCGTGCGGCAAGTGGTGGAGAATGCACCTGCCGGCATACAGCGACTGGTGAAATGGGGTGTGAACTTCGACCGTAATGAAGACGGCACATTCGACCTGCACCGCGAGGGCGGACACTCCGAGTTCCGGATACTCCATCATGCCGACGACACAGGATTCGAAATCCAGCGAGGACTGATGGCTGCAGTGCGCAAGCATCCGAAAATCACGGTACTGGAGCACCATTTTGCAGTGGAAATTATTACGCAGCACCATCTGGGAGTAGAAGTTACACGCCGCACGACGGACATCGAGTGTTTCGGGGCATACGTCATCGACCCGGACACAAAGAAAATCGACACCTTCCTCTCCAAGGTAACTGTGCTTGCCACAGGCGGCGTGGGTGCCGTCTATGCCTCCACCACCAATCCCAATATAGCCACGGGCGACGGCATAGCCATGGCTTATCGTGCCAAGGCGACAGTGGCTGATATGGAGTTCGTGCAGTTCCACCCCACAGCGCTTTATCATCAGGGAGAATCCCACCCCGCCTACCTCATCACCGAAGCCATGCGCGGGTATGGCGGCATACTCCGCCTGCCCAATGGCGAGGAATTCATGCAGAAATACGACAAACGCCTCTCGCTCGCTCCGCGCGACATCGTGGCACGCGCCATCGACAAGGAGATGAAGCGGCACGGTCTGGACCACGTCTGCCTCGATGTAACACATAAAGACCCTGAAGAAACAAAACACCATTTCCCAAACATCTACAAGAAGTGCCTGAGCATAGGTATCGACATCACCAAGGATTACATTCCTGTTACGCCCTGTCAGCACTATATGTGCGGCGGCATCAAGGTGGATCTCGACGGGTGCAGCAGCATCAAGCGCCTTTATGCACTCGGAGAATGTTCGTGCACAGGTCTGCACGGCGGCAACCGTCTGGCATCGAACTCGCTCATCGAAGCAGTGGTATATGCCGACAAGGCCGCTGCACACAGCATTGCCCACATCAATGAATACACCTACAACGACGAGATACCGGAATGGGACGATGCCGGCACGATGACCAACGAAGAAAAAGTACTCATTGCCCAGGACGCAAAGGAAGTGGGACAAATCATGCTTTCATACGTAGGCATCGTACGCAGCAACCTGCGTCTGCACCGAGCCTGGACACGCCTCGACTTGCTCTACGAAGAGACAGAGGAACTCTTCAAGCGCGTAAAGGCAACACGCGACATCTGCGAACTGCGCAACATGATTAACGTGGGCTACCTCATCACCCGATGGGCGCTCGAAAGGCACGAAAGCAGGGGACTGCACTACACCCTCGACTATCCCAAACACGCACTCGACCATCAATAAAACATAAAAAATATGAAAACAGCATTTTTAGGAAATCCCGTAGCCCTCAACGGCACTATGCCCGCTGCAGGCACCACAGCACCCGATTTTGAAGGTGTACGTGGCGATCTCTCAACAATAAAACTTAGCGATTACAAGGGGAAGAAAGTGGTGCTCAACATCTTCCCAAGCATGGACACAGAGGTTTGTGCTGCAAGTGTGCGTCGGTTCAACAAAGAGGCGTCGTCGCTCAACAACACGGTAGTGCTCTGCATCTCCAAGGACCTGCCCTTCGCACAAAGCCGCTTCTGCACCACGGAAGGACTGGAAAACGTGATACCGGTAAGCGCCTTCCGCAGCACCGATTTCGATGCTGCATACGGACTTTTAATCCAAAGTGCCCCGATGACAGGACTCTTGGCGCGCGCCGTGGTAGTAGTGGATGAACAAGGCACCATCGTTTACAAAGAACTCGTGCCCGAAATCACACACGAACCCGATTACGAAAAGGCTCTGGAAGCATTGAAATAAAAAAACTATTAAATAAGCCGTCAAGTATGTTGCAACTGAGTCGCAACCACCAACGACTCACTTTTTTCATCGAAAATCCGTTTTTTCGACAATTTCTTCGTATGTTTGCCACATGGGCAGAAAACCGAACGTGTTCGTCAGGATATGGAACTTCTATCTGGAGGGATTTCGTAACATGACCTGGGGCCGCACATTGTGGTTGATTATCATCATCAAGTTGTGCGTACTGTTCTTGGTTTTGCGCGTGTTCTTTTTCCAGCCGGTCCTCTCTGGTCAGAATGATGAACAGAAGGCAGAAACAGTGAGTGGAAACCTTATAGAGAAGGGAGATTAAAGTAAAAAAATAGAATAAATTCACTAACCTAAAAAACTATAAACAATTATGTTAAGCATTCTTTCAGTGGATACAACGGCGCTTATCGACTGGTCGCGGGCGCAGTTTGCCTTGACAGCAATGTATCATTGGCTCTTTGTGCCGCTCACGCTCGGACTCGCCGTGGTGATGGCTGTAATGGAGACGATGTACGTTGTGAAAAAGGATGAATTCTGGAAACGCACGGCAAAGTTCTGGATGAAAATTTTCGGAATAAACTTTGCCATCGGCGTGGCTACGGGTATCATCCTCGAATTTGAATTCGGCACGAACTGGAGCAACTATTCATGGTTCGTGGGCGACATTTTCGGTGCACCGCTTGCCATAGAAGGCATTTTGGCGTTCTTTATGGAGGCCACGTTCATTGCCGTGATGTTCTTCGGCTGGAACAAGGTGGGCAAGAAATTCCATTTGGCTTCCACCTGGCTCACAGGTATCGGTGCCACACTCTCTGCCTGGTGGATTCTCGTTGCTAACAGTTGGATGCAGCATCCCGTTGGCATGGAATTCAATCCTGCCACAGCGCGCAACGAAATGATGGACTTCTTCGCAGTGGCTTTTCAAGGTATGGCGGTAACAAAGTTCTTCCATAGCGTCCTCAGCGGTTGGATGACAGGCGGCATTGTCGTCATAGGAATCAGTTGCTGGTACCTGCTCCGCAAGCGTGAAACGCGTTTCGCACTGAAGAGCATCAAGGTGGGCGCCATCGTTACGATCATCGGTACGTTTGGCGTGATGGCTACGGGAGACCGCAGTGGTGTGGAAGCCGCAAAATACCAACCTATGAAGTTGGCTGCCGCAGAAGGCCTGGAACATGGGGGTAACGGAGCACCATTCAGTATTGTGCCCGGCGTGGAAGTACCGAAAGTGCTCTCTTTCTTAGCCACACACGATTTTGACGGCTATGTGCCTGGTATAGAAGACATTAAGAATGGCTATACAAAACCTGACGGCACAACGGAACTCCCCGTGGCAGAAAAAATCACCAAAGGAAAAGAAGCGCTTGCTGCATTTAAGGAGTATAGACAGATGATGAAGACCGACACGGCTGCCGCAGCCGCAGCAAAGGCAAAACTCGATGCCAACGTGAAATACTTCGGATATGGTTATCTCGACACACCGGAAGATGTGGTTCCACCTATCGGCATAGTATATTGGTCTTTCCGACTGATGGTGGGCCTTGGGGGCATATTGTTGCTCATCGTAGCGCTGTTTATATGGTATGGCAAGAAGAATACAATAGAAAAGAAACGCTGGCTGTTGCACCTCGGTCTGTGGTCCATACCCATGGTCTATATTGCAGGACAGGCTGGCTGGATTGTGGCTGAAGTGGGCAGACAACCTTGGGCAATACAGGATTTGCTGCCTTTGAATGCAGGAGTGAGCAGCCTCAGCGTGTCGTCTGTCGTAATAACATTCTTCCTTTTCCTCATACTCTTTACGGTTATGCTTGCTGTGGAATTGCGCATCTTGTGCAATGCCATCAGGAAAGGTCCTGAAGGAGAAGAACTATAATGATTACCGAAGTTCAAACCCTTAAAGGTATGTTCTGTTAATTATGTTGAGACGTTTTATAGATTTGTTTTCAATAGATTGCTTTTTTGAATGAGGGAGCGTAGCGGGCTACGTGACCGAGTGAAAAAGAGCAAGATACGGAAACAAAACATAAAACGACCAATATGGAACATATCTAAGGCCTATAAACAAATGTCAGAATTAACAGAACATACCTAAAACAGAAACGATTATGATAACATATTCTTTTTTACAGCATTATTGGTGGTTCCTTATCGCCCTGCTTGGCGGATTGCTCGTGTTCCTGCTGTTCGTGCAGGGTGCCAACTCGCTCGTGTTCCGCATGGGGCGCGATGAGTCGGAACGCGAACTGATCATCAATTCCACAGGACGCAAGTGGGAGTTCACATTTACCACGCTCGTTACGTTCGGCGGTGCATTCTTCGCATCTTTCCCTTTGTTCTACAGTACGAGTTTCGGTGGAGCCTACTGGGTATGGATGCTTATCCTCGTCAGTTTTGTGCTTCAGGCTGTGTCCTACGAATACCAGGCGAAGAAGGGCAATGTGCTCGGCAAACAGACTTTCCGCTGGTTCCTGGTATTCAACGGCGTGTTCGGACCGTTCCTGCTCGGAGCAGCAGTAGCCACATTCTTTACCGGAAGTGCCTTCACCGTGGACCATGCAGCGATGGGAGAAACACAACTGTCGCCCGTAGTGAGCCAATGGGCATCACCATGGCACGGACTTGAAGCATTGGCGAATCCATGGAACTGGGTGCTGGGCTTTGCAGTACTCTTCCTCGCACGCATGAATGGCACGATGTATATGCTCAACAATATCAACGACGATGCACTGCGTCCCCGTCTGCGCCGACAGATTCTCGTGGATGCCGTACCTTTCCTGCTGTTCTTCCTCGCCTTTGTGGGCTATCTGCTCACGGCAGACGGCTTCGCAGTTGACGAACAGGGAGCGGTAACACTGGTGTCCGGCAAATACCTGCTGAACTTCCTCGACATGCCGCTCGTACTGGTGGTATTCCTCGTCGGTGTGGTGCTGGTCCTCTCGGGCATCACCATCCCGCTGCGCTGGAAAGAGTCGCGCAAAGGCATCTGGTTCACCGGCACAGGCACAGTACTCGCTGTATTGGCTCTCTTCCTCGTTGCAGGCTATAACGGCACGAGTTACTACCCCTCCACCGCCGACCTGCAGAGTTCACTCACCATCGAGAACAGTTGCTCAAGCGAGTTCACACTCTACACCATGGCTATCGTGAGCCTCCTCATCCCCTTCGTCCTCGCCTACATCTTCTACTGCTGGCGAGCCATCGACAAGAAAGAACTCGACAAGGAAGAACTTGCCACAGAGGAACATAAGTATTGATAAAACCAGCATATTCATAAACAAACTCGGGCGAAGTGCAAAACAAGGCACTCCGCCCGAGTTGTTTGAGCAGAGCCTACGACGGCTTACTTCTGTGGGAAGATGAGAAAAGATGAGGTTATAGCGAAGAAGATACTCTCTAAATTAGCCTTGTATCAACAGAAAAAACTCTTGCGAAATTTTTCGTTGCGAAATTTTTCGCATTGGGGCTCAGGTTTATTTTAGGGGCTGTGGCATCTGTCCGCTTTCTTTTACTACCAAAAATTTGGCATTTCCTGCAAGTTGGCGTAATTTTGCACCAGAATGAACCCCGACGGTTATACTGACCGGTTCGGGCTAAAAAGTCTTGAATATGAAGAAGTTGTTATTGAGTATATGTCTGCTGTGTCTGTCGCTGACGGCTATGGCGCAGGCGCAGACCAAATATGGCTATCTGAGTTACAATGCCCTGCTCCGTGCCATGCCGGAATACAAAGAGATGCGGCTGTATATGGACACGCTGCGGATGAAGTATGAGAAGGAGGCGCAGTATAATCAGCAGGAATTTGAGAAGATGTTTGGCGACTACCTGCAAGGACAGAAGGATTTCCCAAAAAATATCCTTGAGAAGCGCCAGCGCGATCTGCAGGAGGCTATGGAAAAGAACCTTGCCTTCCGCCACGATGCCGACAGTTTGCTAAAGGCAGCAGAGGAGGAAATGACCGAGCCCATACGCAAGAAACTGAATGCCGCCATACACGACGTGGGCATAGAGCGCGGCTACGAATGTATCATCAACACGGACATCAATGTCTATCCCTTCGTCCATCAGGCAGTGAGCGAGGATGCCACGCCGTTTGTGGAAGAAAAAATCATGCCTAAGAAATGACAGCACAACCGAGCGGTAAAATAGGAATCTTCGATTCGGGCTATGGCGGACTGACCATATTGCGCCAAATCAGGCAGCACATTCCCCAATACGACTTCCTGTATCTGGGCGACAATGCACGTGCACCTTACGGACCGCGATCGTTCGAGGTGGTGTACAACTATACACTCCAAGCCGTAGAGGCACTGTTCGAGCGTGGTTGCGAACTGGTCATCCTCGCCTGCAACACGGCATCTGCCAAGGCATTGCGCACCATTCAGAAGAACGACCTCAAAAGGTTGAGCAGCAGCAAGCGCGTGCTCGGTGTAATCCGACCCACAGTGGAATGTCTCGGCGAAATCACAAGAAGCCGGCACGTCGGACTGCTTGCCACACCAGGAACTGTCAATTCCCATTCCTACGAACTGGAAATCAAAAAGTTATATCCCGACATCCACCTCACGAGCGTGGCTTGCCCCATGTGGGTGGCACTCGTGGAATATGGCGAGTTCGATTCCCCCGGTGCCGACTACTTTATCAATAAGCGCATCGATACCATCATGCAGAAAGACCCCGAAGTGGACACACTCATTCTGGGTTGTACACACTTCCCGCTCCTTATGGAAAAAATCACGAAATACACACCGCCCGGTGTACGCCTCGTGTCACAAGGAGAATATGTGGCAAAAAGTCTCGTAGATTATCTGCAAAACCATCCTGAAATTGACAACCGCTGCACCAAGAACGGGTCATACAATTTCCTGACTACGGAAAATGCTGAAAGTTTCTGCCAGACTGCCAACATCTTCCTGTGGGAAAAGATTTCATGCGTTGAAAAAATAGAATTGTCTTAAGTCAGACACACAAAAGAAATAAAAATGAAAAAATATTTTATTCTTTTAGCCGCACTTGCAGTCACACTTTCTGCCTGCAAAGGCAAACCCACCGACATGTCAAAAGAAGGCATCGAAGAGGACTCGCTCCTCTATTCTGAAGATGCCGAAAAGCGCTTCCTGGAAGAGACGGGCGAAATCACCACTGAACCCCAGAATTACGACATGGAGGGAGAAGGCGAGGACACTTCCACCAACCAAGGGTATATCGACGGCGATGACTTCGGCTCAAAAGAAGGCCATACGCTTCCCGATGAGGTACCCGCACCCACACCGGCTGAAAAGCCTTGAGGCATCACCGCCACTACTCTTTTTCTCCCCTTTTATGGGGTGCTCTGTAAATTAGGACTAAATTCTATATTTTAGAACACCCTTTATATCTCGCATTTTTGTCCATGCCGCTTCCGTCAGAGCCTACAGCCCTGAACGTAGCAGCATCGGCACCTTCCACCAGTTTCCCATAGTACCACACATGACGGTTGTCCTTGGCATAGCCGCCATCCATTATGGTGTAAGTTGAGGGGTCGGCACCGTCGAGCGGCTTGCCGAAATAATAGACATGCATACGGTCTTTCGCCTCGTAGGGTTTGATGACCTGGAATGTGCCGACATCAGCACCGCTGATGGTCATGTTGTCAAAATAGACATTTTGCCTATCCTTTGCCCAAAGGTGGCTGTCGTCCATACGCAGGACCTGAAACGTGCCCATATCTGCCACATGGAGCGCCTCGCCTTTATAGTAATAGTCCTTGCTGTCAGCACAGAGGGGCTTTTTCTTTGCCTTCAGCGTTGCAGGGTCAGCACCTTCCACGAGTTTGTCCTCATAATAGACATGGTTCTTGTCGCGACCGAGCCAACTATTTACCTTTCTGAAAGACGAGGCATCGACATCAGGCAACTCATGGCGCACAGTACCAAAACTGAATGTCCAGTAACTGTGGTACACATTACTGCCGTCGTTAACGTATTTCGGACCGCTGCAACCTGTCGTCAAGGCGGCCGCCAGCAGCACGACTATGAGTTTCAGACCTTTCTTCATGGCTGATGTTCGTTTGATATATTCTGTTTGAAAATGCTGTCCATTATTACTGCAATGGCACCGTCGCCCGTAACGTTGCATGCCGTTCCGAAACTGTCCATCGCGATGTAGAGGGCTATCATCAGCGCCTGTTCCTGTTCTCCGAATCCCAATATGCTGCCCAACACCCCAAGTGCTGCCATTATGGCTCCGCCCGGCACTCCCGGTGCTGCCACCATGACAATGCCCAGCATCAGGATAAAACCTATAAAGAGTGGCATGCTGTACGGCATGCCCTGCATGATCATCAGCGCCAGCGCGCATGCCACGATTTTCAAGGTGCTGCCGCTCAGGTGGATGGTGGCACATAATGGTATTACAAATCCGGCTATGCCATGGCTTACACCGTTTTTCATGGTCTGTTTCAGGGTAACCGGAATCGTAGCAGCCGACGAAGACGTTCCCAGCGCCGTGAAATAGGCAGACATCATATTCCAGAGCAAACGGAAAGGATTCTTTCTGCTGATGAGTCCTGCTATTGTGAATTGCAGGATGAGCAGCAGAATATGAAGTCCGAAAATTACCCCGATGATACTGACGAAGGTGGTGAGCACGTGTGCCACTTGTCCCGTAAATGTCATATCGAGGAATATGCCGAAAATGTAAATCGGCAATAGCGGGATAATAGCAGATTCTATCGTCTTGGAAACGATGTCCTTAAACTCATCGCACAACATCTTGAGGCGTTCCTTTCTCAAGGAGGCAATGCCCAACCCAACGGTGAACGCCAGCACCAAAGCCGTCATAACGCCCATAAGTGGCGGAATTTCTACCTTGAAATAAGGCTCTGAAGCCTGAGTCTGCGCTATTTGAACAACAGAAGCCGTATCTAAGAGGTGAGGAAATATTGCCACACCTGTGAAATACGAAAGACAGCCTGCAAAAACGGTATCACCGTATGCTATCAGGGTTGTAATGACTAACAACTTGCCCGCATGCTTGCCTATTTCTGCTATGGCGGGTGTTACTAACCCTGCTATGATGATTGGGATAAGAAATTGCAAAAACTGACTGAAAAGGGCATTGAAGGTAATGAAAACCCTTACCACAGGGGCTGTGGCAAAATGTCCTGTCAGCACACCAAGCGATATGGCTATGATGACGCGGACTAACAAGGGTACTTTTATCTTCTTCATATCAACTTTTGCGCACTTTCGGTTGCTTTCCCGTGGTCAACAGACCATCAGTTCACGATTTTCTTACCACCCACGATATAGATGCCGCCTTTCTGCATCTTTGTTACACGGCGGCCCTGCAGGTCGAAGATTTCACTGCCGCGCTGTGTCTTGCCTTCAGTGGCGGCATTGATGTCAGTTGTGGTGCCTTCTTCTCCTACTGACAACAATAACCGCGAAACGCCTGCCGCTGCCAGAACCTCTGCCGACAGATAGGCCTTGAAGGGCGCAAGTTGGTCTGCCGTATATTTATAGAAGCCAGGAGTGTTGTTGTCGTTGTCCCAAACCACATATACATTGTTGGCGCCTACGGTTGTCAGCATGTCAGGAGTACCCTGAAGCAAGTTTGCTGCAGGTGCTGTGCCTTCGGTATCCGTAGCATTCAGCGTGAAGTCTCCGCCGCCCTTGGCATAAAGCACTACAGGGGTCGCTGCAGGCACCACCCCGCTTATTGCCGAGAGTGTGGCAATTCCGTCTTCTGATGTTGGTGGTGTAGCACTTTCGATGGCAAATACTTGCAAGCCACTTGAAGGAAGCGCATTGAACGGCAGGCAGGTCGTGGCAAAGCCTGAAGCAGAAACTGTTACGGGGAACTCATCCACCGGCAATATCTGCCAGCGGTCACTGGCATCGGCACCGGTCCAACCTGTCAATATGTTCGTTGCTGCCTTATAGTTCAGATAACTGCGGTTTGCTGTACTGGCATTCTGATCATGCAATAGCCATTGTGAGAGCGTTGTGCCGTAGTTTGTTATTAAATATGGATGTGTCGGGGCTGATGTCGTCAAATATATTTTGCCACCACTTGATGCGTCCAGGTATCCTCCTGCATAAGGACTTAACAGATAGTATTCTCCGCTGTTGCCGAGTTGCAAAATGCGCCAGTACTGGTTGGTGTTTGCCATATCTTTTGCCACACCGACAACTTGCGAAGCGCCTGTTCCCGATGGCCTGATTGATTTTCCGGAAGTGCCCACGGAGGCTATGACGTAGAGCCGGTCGTTGCGCAGTGTTACACGTTCGGCATTGTTCATGAAGTTGTTGTAAGCGGTCTGCAGGTTGCTGAACGTTGTTGCCGTTGGCGATGCTGTGGTGTATCCCGATGCCGCTGCAGTCAGAGTAGATGTGTAGTTGTTCTCCTTGAACATACCCACATAGTTTCCCATTTCGTTAGCATATAGTTCGGCATTCGTTTTCATCGTTTCACCAGCGGGTTCTATCGCAACATTTTTGTATGAAGAACTCTTATACAGGCTTACTTTTCCCTGTCCGTCGTTGCAGAGATAGAAGCCGTCTTCGGCAGTAGTGAGATAACAAGCACTTCCATTCTGCGAGACCACCCAGAGGTTTTCTTCATTGCCTGTGTAAGGCACATCGCCATTGACGAGGTTGGCTGTATAGGTCAAAGGCTGAACTGCCGCACCCGCCTTCTTGTTATACAGCACATATCCTGTGACGTTGTTACCGTCGAAGCACCATAAGTCGGCATCATTAAACGTTGCTTGCGCAGTACGGTTCAGTGTGTAGTAACGCGCTGTCTTCTCGTCATAGCACAGGAGTTTCCCGTTCACATAAATGCGGTACCACGTGGCATTGTCGGCAAAAGTGCCGTTGCTGACCGTTGTGGGAGTAACCAACGCTGCTGCATTGCTCGTATAGAGTGCTTTTACTGCCACTGATGATGTGTATGTATTACTGCTACTCACCGTTGCGCCTGTGGCAAGGTTTGTCATCGACGAAAGTGTTGCTCCGCTGAATGTGGGTGCAGAATAGGTATTGCTGTTGTTGAAAAGCACCTGTGCGCCCAGACTCTTTTCATTGGTGCCGTCTGTAAGATAACAGTCATAGACAGCACTATATACCGTACTTGAAGCAGTTATGGTTACGGGAATAAACTTATACAACGAATTTTCTTCAGAAGAACTCCAACCCACAGGCTTGTCGGGATTGGCATTGAGGTAGGTGCCGGATGTGGTGCTGTAGAGGTTGAAGCAATTTGCCGTTCCGGAACTGGCAGTAATGGTGAACGACCCTTCATTAGTACTGCTCGTATTCACTATAGTTCCATTCTGCAACGTGTAGATGTAATTGCCGGCACCCGACCTGAACGTATAGTTCGTACCATCTGTGCTGACAGTAAATACATACTTCATGGCATCGATATCATTCGTAGATGGTGTACTGCCAAAATAGAGATAACTGCCGTTGTCATAGGTGTATTTACCCTTGCCGTTGCTGTAGAGCAGAACTGTCGAACCGTCGGTGAGGGCAGACAGGTCGCTGATGGCACTGCCTATACTCGATATGACATTAACGGTTTCTCCGCCTGATTCATAGACGTACACTTTTGCGGCTACTGCATTTTGCTGTGCTGCTGTCAACGCTCCGCCTTCCGTGAAACTAAAGGCGGGTACCTCATAGTTGGCGATGGAGTTGGTCAGCAACACGGCATTTGCACCTGCCGCAGCATTCTGACCGATTACGTAACTTGCACTGTAGGCATACCACTCGCCCGCCGTTTCGCCCGGCAACAGAAAGACGGGCACTGCATCGCTCTGCAAAGGACAGGTCGATCCATTCGCTGTCATAAACTTACCGGTCGAGAGGTTATAGAAATAGTAGTTCCCGCTATTGGTTGATTTATATACAGCCCACTGGTGAGTGGTGCCGGAAGAGGCGGTGCCCATGGTGTACGAAGTGCTGCTGTTGGCATAGACATATTGATTGTCCGAAGCCTGCTGTATGTAGTAGTACTTCGTGTTGTCCAGTTCATCGAGCGAAGTTATGCCGTTAGCCATCCCCGCCAGAGAGATGAGCAGACTTACTATTGATAATAATATTCTTTTCATGATTTTCTTTGTTTACGGGGATTGCTGTCAGGGTTGATAAATGATTTCAGTAGAGTCGTCGTACCCCACAGCGCGGAGGTATGCCGGTGTTTCTGTGTCGCCGGAAAGTTTCCAGATGGCGTAGGTATAACGGTCGCTCGCCACGGCATCACCCAGTCCGAATGTTGTGGCGTGCAACACATTTCCTTCAGCATCGCAAGCCTCATAGCCTACGGCACCTTCCCAAACGTAATTGTCCACCTTGATGACACTGTGACCGTTGAGCGTCGTGGCAGTGCAGCCGGTGTTTACGGGGAGTTGGTTCGGGTTGATGACTACCTTGTCGCGGAAGCGCTTGTAATTGTAGTTGTTCATAAATACGAGCGAGGACGGCACTTTTTCATAATTGTATGCCTCTATCGTTGCCCTTACCTGATTGAGTTGCGACTGTGTGATGGTCATATAGCCGGAACTGTAGTCGTCGATGAACACGTTGTCAAGCGGTTCGAACATGTTGGCTTTCTCGAAGAACGGTATGAAGTTGAGTTGCGCCTGCTCACAGATAACACGGAAAAAGTTGAGTCGCTTCTCAGCAGCACTCAGCGCGTTGTATGTGGAGTAGTTCTGGCGCATATCCGTGTACATGCCCGGGAATGCGTCAGGAGCATACCCTGCGGCATCGCCCATGGTATAAAGAATCATTTGCCAAAGCGGAACGAGTGCCACGAAGTGGTCCGTATTGGCATTATTGTATTCCGTTTCGTTCTGCCAGTGATAGTTCTCTCCTGCCGCAGTGTGATACGCTTCGCTGTAGAGTGTCTTTACCGTCTTCGTTACGTCCATGTCCACGAAGTTCTGAATGCGACCGCCGCGCACTGAACCCACAGAACAGTTGATATATTCGTCCTCCAGACGGAAGGGCTGGTCCCTATTTTTCGGCAAGGCATATTGCACCCATGCCGAGCAGACATTGTTCGATACCTCCGTCATACCCGTCCAGGTGAAAGGACTGATCTGATTGTTGTGTCCCAACTCGTGGGCTATACCCCATGTAGGCAGGAAGACGGGTACTACCCATGCGCCGAAACCGCCCCAGTTCAGATAAGCACCTTCGCCACCGGCAAAGATACCGCTCGCAGCAGGACGACACACCTGATGGTTAGTGCTCACGTCAACACCTTGCTTGTAGTAGCCCAGAATTTCCCATTCACGATAGACTATACTGTCAAGTTTCTCTGCCAACTCGCTGCCGCGGGCAGGACACTGTGCTTTCAGTGCATACAGTGGTGCAAGCATGTGCATACGCGGTGTTACGATGTCGATGACTTCGCTCTTGGCATTGGCAAGGAGTTTTTTCCATTTTTCGTTGCTGTCGCTCTTTGCAGGGTCGTTGGGATAGGCAGGGTCGTACTTGAAATAGCCGTTCTGCTGACCATAGATTATATGCAGACCTACTGCAGGAGCATTCTTATAGTTATCAGAATAGTAGTCTATGTACACATTGCCTGCAACACTTGAAGTGAAGGTGTTTACACCATTTTTCAGTTGGATGTTTGATGTAGCACTACCTCCCGGATGACTGCCATCCAGCTGCAATACCTTTACCATTACAGGATAACTGCTACTGATGTTTTCTGCAAGAATTACCACTGTCTCGCCCTCGTCCATATAAATACCCGTGCTGTTTTCGTAGCGGTCGTACTGATGGGAGTTGTGCAACTCACTTTGCAGGTTGCTCAGGCTTCGGTGGCAGATGTAGTTGCCCACACGATACTCCGTGTCATAGTTGTTGTTCAGAATGTCGGTAGCCAGGCGCTTGGCAACGACATCTGTTGCTGCAGCAATTTCTGTCGCTCCTATGCCGCTTTTAAGTTGTGTACAAAGATTGTCTTTGAACAAGGTTGTATAGTCGCTTAAAACCTTTCCTTCATTAGGTTTTAAAAATTTCACTTCTGCTATCGAACAGAATGAACTGCTGTAAGAAGATTTTATCTTCAGAAGCACGGTACGCACCCCTCTGTATGTTTGTCCGAAATCATAAGTCTGTTCGTTCACATTATCTGCAAAGACGGTCGTACCTATTTTTGTATAACCTGAAGTGTTCAGGTTTGTCCTCGCTGAGGTGGAATACCACACTTCCACTTCTTTGAGGTGTCCGTTGGTGTTGTTGACGTAGCGCCCTTGATAGAGCATCTTATAAATGTCCGTTGCCTCTTCAAAGGTGAACAGCACATAAGTGGGGAAAGTGGTGGCAGAAGTCCATTTGCTGTGCCATACCGTACTGCCGTTGCCATCGAATGCTTGTGTTATAGGGTCGCCGCTTTCTGTACTCGCTGCCAATCCTGAAGCGATATTGACTTGATAATCGCCATAGTCGGCTGCCACATTGCTTTCCTGTACGATGTACACGTGCGAAGCGTTACTGGTTACTTTGTTGAACTTCAACTCAGCGGCACATACCCAGTTGCCCCACATGGATGTTACCACTGCCTTTATGCGCTTTGCAGAAACGGTGGAAGGGAAGTCGTATGTCTGGGATGATGTGAACTGCTCGGCAAGTTGGGTACTGCCTATCACCTGCCAGTCATCACCGCTTGCCGCCGCACTGTAATAGAACGTGATATCCTTAGGATTGCGCTGATATTCAATGGCTCTCGGAATATACACGAACTGATTGACTTGTGAAAGGTCGGTCAGTGTGAATTCCCACGTTATGGGCATCGACGTTGAGCCGCTCTGCCAGGGGCTGTGATAGTAGGTGCTTGTATTGCCGTCGATGGCAGCCGACGCAAAACCACTGACAGTGCCTTCGCCAGTAGTTTCCTCCTGATTGGCTGTAAGACTACTGATCTGGACACTGCTGGATGAAGTACTGGCTGCAAGGTCGTCATTTGTAAATGTCAATGTTGCTATGCGCTGCGAGCCGGTATTGTTCCTCGCTACATTGACATTCACACCACCTGTGGTTTTCTTAATGGTCGCCCAGTCTGTGTTGCTGCTCACAGAGTAGTTCGGTGTGCCTGCCACTCCGATGAAATCTGTCGTTCCGTCAACGCCTGCTGTGCGTGTTGCAGCGGAAGCCACGAACAGCGGAGCGTTTGCCGAAGGCAAGACAGTCTGTGCACAAACCGGCAGAATGCTGAAAATCAAGATTATGCCGATGACATATAAACTCCTTAATGCTGAATTCTTACTCATAATAGTTATGTTGTTTTCTATGGTATTATTTCAAAAGTACATGCTGAAAACCATAATATAAATACATAAAGCCTTCAAGTATGTCGCCGTCAAGTATGTCGCCGTCAAGTATGTTGCCGTCAAGTATGTTGCGACTGAGTCGCAACTCTCATCAAATATCAATGCCTAACACCAACTCCGAATGCGAAGCCTTCCCGGCATGTGCCTTCACGTTTATGCCTAAGAAGAGACCTGTCTTGCCGGGTATATTGTATTTCATGCCGATGCGCTCATAGAATTTTCTGGTTTCTTTTGCATCAGTGGGACCCATGTGCCGCAACGCATAAAAACCGAGCGCCAATGTCATCGCCACGTTGCCATAATGCACCTCGTGCTTGCCTGCTATACCGATCTGCCAGGGTATGTGGCGCGTGCCATGATAGCCGTGCATACGGTCGATGTAGTGCAGACGGAAGGCTTCTTCGGCAAAGAGCACGTCCACACCGATGCCGGAAGACCAACGCCGCGCATAACGGCACATCAGGTCAGTCTGCCAGCCATAGCACATATAGAACCTGTTCTTACCGCCATGGCTGTTTATTTCCGGCACACCGTCAGCACCCGTGCTTTCCATGATAGCCTTGAAGCCCATCACGCCGGAGAGTCTGAGATATAGCGGAGCACCGAACAGGGTCGGGCGGTGGAAGTTCTTGCGCGAATCTGCGGCATAACGTCCGCCACCGATGGTACGGCCACGGGGACGGTTGTGGTTGCTCCACGACAACTCATGCTCACGCATCCGCGTGTCTCGGTAAATCAAACCCACCATAGGGGAAAAGAAATTGATACCTTTGTTGGGCTTGTACATGGCGCCACAGGAGTTGTGGGTATATTCTGCACCTATGCGCGCACCCCATTCAGGCGCAAAGAAGAAAGTATAGTGAACACCTGCGCCGAAATAGAAATTCCAATTGGAACCTATCATCACGTTGTCAACGTTGTCTTCCGTGTTATAGGTCCGAAGGGCGTATGAAGCACCTATGTTGATGCGATAGTCCACCTGCCAATGGTTCTTACGCACGATAGGACGCTCAAAGAAACCATATACCGACACGATGTTGCCCAACTGCGACTTGTAGTCTGCCGCTTCCCATTTTTCACCCGCTTCAGGGGTTGGCATGCGGTGCAGCGTCACCGCATCATAGTCGCCCTTGCGAACACCCACACCGAAAGCAGGATAGTTGTAGTCCTTGGCGTAGGGGTCGTTGTCGCTGGGACTCGTCTGGTACCTCAATTCTCCGCCAAATGTTACTGCATTGTCGTGAATTACCCAGTCTTTCCCGTATTTCGATATGTGCATCACCTTGCCGGGGGCTATGTCGGCACCTATGCCCCAATGCCCGAAAGTAGAGTCGGGAGGAGTGGCACACACCGCGGAAGCCATGCCAAACAACATGACTGAAAGCACAAGAAGCGCCATGGCTGTACCGCTTTTCGGCAGGAGAGTCCTCTGAAATGTCATAAACCTCAAAAGGGAAACGTAATTCAAAGGGCAAAATTAACTTTTTTACTCAAAACAGCCAACACTGCCCGGACGATATTTGAAAAGTCGTCCGAAAAAAACTAACTTTGCACCACCATGATTCTTATAGACGAACACATCGACCGGATAGACATTTCCTCCTCGCTGGAACTACTTCCGCCAGAGCGCCGGGAAAAGGCTTTGGCATATCGCGACGAGTTGCAACAGCGACAGTGCATCGGTGCATGGCTGTTGCTCAGAAAGGCGTGCAGCGAAGTGTTCGGACTGAACGAAGTGCCGCCCGTAGCAGTAGGTCAGCATGGAAAGCCTTATTTCCCCGCCATGCCCCGGCTGCATTTCAACCTGAGCCATTGCCGCGTGGCGGTGGCTTGTGCAGCAGACCATGTACCGGTAGGCATCGACATAGAGTGCCCGCGAAATTTTTCAGACAACTTATTGTCATACGTCTGTTCGCCGGAGGAACGCAGCAAAGTGTTGGCAGCAGAAAATCCCCAGCTCAGTTTCGCAGAACTGTGGACAAAAAAGGAAAGCCTCTACAAACTTACCGGAGAAGGCATCCGCGACAATATAAAGACCATATTGGCAGAACGCACCGACATCTTTTTTGAAACACACACCCACACCGCAGGCAAATACGTCTGCACACTTGCCAGATACGACAGAAATAAAGTTGAGAGTTGAAAGTTCTCACCACTATCCGCGTCATCGCCGAGCGAAGCAATGGCATAAATTGGCGAAATAGAATTATTGGTGTCCGGTAAAAGTTTTATGGACATAGTCATAAGCCTTTCTGTTTGGGTGTTTTATGGGTGGTGTAATCTATGGGGGCTTACTCTTTGACTTTGTTGCGTCCGTTTTAGTGCTCTGAATTAGGCTGAAAGCCTTACTGCTCATAGCCCAAGGCAACGCCTTGGGTATATGGAAGTATGAGTATTTGCGTCCTGAAAGGACAAAAGCCATATTATTAAATAAATGCTAATCTCGTTTCTGCTTTTGCACTTACAGTGCGCCATTGCCATTGACCTTATCCCCCAGGGCGTTGCCCTGGGCTATGGGCTTTACGGACTTTCAGCCCGTTTTAGCGGACAACAATGAAATAGAATAATATGACCATAAGCGACTAAGCCTTCGCGTTCATTAGCGTCCTTCGCGTTTAAACCTCGCCACAACTTGTATTCACATGCCTCTATAAGAGTTCTTTCTCCGCTCCTATTTTTTTACCGGACACCCCTAAAAACAAAAGAACAGCGTTTCACAACGCCGCTCTTTCTGCGGGAAGTCCTCTGAAAACTTCCCTAAAAAAACATAACTTATTTAAACTAATAAACTAATTAACTAATTAAAAATATAGTAATAATTGAACTTCTTCATTTTTTACAACTTAAGGGGTGTTCTAAAAATTAGATTTTTGCATTTGATTGCTTTGATGCAAAGATAGGCTACGGTAAGTTAAAAGGCTGTAACATATGTTACATTTACGCTTTTTTAACAATTTTCCGGAGTTCTATGCCGTCTGTCGTACGTTCAATCATGCCTTCCGCCTTAAGTTCGGACAACACCCGCGAAAGCGAGGTGCGTGCCACACCCATAAACCTGGACAGCGCTTCCACGTTTTTGATCTTCTTGTGCACCTTCAGATACTCCGTCACCCGCTCTTTCAGCGAGAGAAGCGCCACGTCGTTGAGAAGCCTGCCAAGGTGCTGACAACGGTTGGATATCATGCTGATGTAGTTAAACATCAGTTGCTTGTCGTGGTGAAGCCAACCAATGAACGTGGCGCGGTCGATATACAGAACGGTACATTCCGACTGTGCAACCACATTGACGGGGAACTTGTTTACTTCTGAAAAAACAAAAGCGGCTGCAAGAATAGTTGGTCCGTCGTAGGTGTCAATAATCATCTCCTTGCCTTCCTGATTCGACATGGTGGTATGCACTGTGCCTTTAACAAGCATTGTGAGGTTTATGCAGTCGTCGCCTTTATGCGCAATAATGGCTCCTTTGCGGTGATTGCGCAACTGATATGGAGAGCCTGTCATGAATTCCTTCAGGTCGTCTAAATCAAAGCCCTCGAAAAGCGGAGTCGGCTTTATCTGTTCTATCAACTCTTCCTTCATTTCCTGATTGCTTTTTATTTACCCTTTCTTTACTCTATATCCTTGAGAAAAAGAATAAGCCCGCCCCGCATTTGAGGCGGGCTTATGAAAACCCCAACCGTTATAGCGCCTCACAAGATTAGACTGAAAAGTTATTGGTTATAAAACTATGACAAGTCTAAAAAAATGATTGGGGTTATTACCTTTTGTCTTATTTGTCTTCTACTAACAAAGGTTGAATCCTTTTTACTTGTTAATACTGAATTTCGAGAAATTCTTGCTTTGCAAGCGAGCAAACTCGGTTACGTGGTTTGTTTTTTCAGAACATATTCGTGGTTATTTTTTCAAAAGAGAAGGGCGTTTCACAACGCCCCCCTCCTGAGGGGAATCACTCTGAAAAATTCCCAGAATAAACATAACTCTAAAAAATATTTATATAGTAACTTATGAGAAATACTCGTTTCCTGTGAAAGGACTTTCCTGTTGTCAGTCCCAATAGCCGAAGCGATTGGGAGTATTGTCTTCTTCTTCTTCCCAGTCTGCTTCCTTCTTGCGGGAGAAGAAGTCGCCTGTGTCATAACTGAATGACAATACTTCGCTCGTCGTCATAGGAATGATGCGGATTGCAGGGCGCTGATATATCTTCTTTTTCATCGTATTACCTCCTTTCTGCCATTATGAATGTAAATACCTTTTTCTGTGGGACGACCGTTCAGACGGACACCATTGATGGTGTACCAACCGTCGTTCCTGTTTATTACTGCGGTGCGTATGTCGGTTGTGGTGTTCTCGTCGATGTCGTTGGTGAACGAGAAGAGCAGACCCGGGCTGTTGCTGTTTACACCGGCGTTTTCAAGTTCACCTATCGGAATGAACACACGGTGTGCGGGGATTACCGTACGGCTGGAGGGCCAGAAACCGATGCGCGACTGTGTGGTATAGCCTTCATCGCCAGAACCTGCGGGACGACCACGGCCGAGCGCAAGTACACTGTATTTTGTTACGGCAGAGTCGGTGAGCGCACCCTTGAAGATGTTGTCTGTAATCAGATGGCTGCCGTCTTCTGCCACACCGAGAGGTTGTGCCACACCGCCGTGGTTGTTGCGGTCGAAGGAGAACAGGCCGGTTTCTGTTGCACTCTTCACATATACGGGAGTATAGGCCGGGATGACTACTTCCGTGGCGCCTTCGCCAGGCACAAGGGGAACCAACTGCAACTGGTCTGCAACGACTTTCTCGTGTCCGCCGGAGGGCGTACTATAGATTTCTTCCTTCCTTATCTTTATTTTCTTGGCAATATAGACGGTCGTACCTTCGGGAACGATGGCATCATAGTCCAAATAGATCGTACCGGAGTAGAAAGGTGCATTACCTTCTCCAACAGAATGATTGTCTGCACTTGTCGGGTTCACGTACATCACGTAGGGGTAAGTCGTTACGGTTACGTTGTCCCTCTTCTTGCCGTTGGCAAGGCTGCCGCCGAGTGTTTCATCCCAGTTATCGCCGAAGAGCGCGTATTGGTATTTCATTTGTTTGCCGTAGAAATCCACATCCGCCTTGGTCTGTGCGCCGCCGCGGGCATCGTCGCTGATGTCGTGCAGTACCAGATAGGTCTTGCCGCCGCGCTTGATGACTTTATTGCGTGTCTTGTCGAAACCACTGCCGGTCCATGTGCCGAAGTAGTTGTCCATATCGGCATTGCTGATTGTGCTATTGTCTGTTATCGCTGGTGTTACACCATTGGGCAGTTCGATGCAGACTTTGTTGCGGTCGAACACTTTTACGTCCTTTACGGCACGCTGCATATAGGCTTTCACGCCGCTGGGCGTAAGGCTTGTGCAAGTGCTCAAATTCAAGGATGTCAAGGCATTGTTCTGACATTCGAGGGTTGTAAGAGCAGTACAGCCTGTGAGATTGAGTGTGTCGAGCAGACGGACGTTATCGCCACCTTGCGCGTTGCAGAGCAATTTCTTAACGCTTGAACATCCCGACATGTCAAGATTTGTCATCTTGTTGCGCGAGAGTTGGGCTTCCTGCAAATAGGTCAGGTTTGAGCAGTCAAGCGTGGTCAGGAGATTGTTGTTGGCATAGATTTCCTCTAACTTCCTGTTATTGGTCAAATCCAATGACTTTACCTTGTTGTTCGACATACGCAGACGCCACAGCTTCGTGCTTGCGGAAAGGTCGAGCGACGGAATTTTGTTGTTCCAGCAGTAGAGTTGCTTAAGTTCGTTTGCGTAAGGCAGTTCCAGATTAGTAATGATATTTTTTGAGCAATCAAGATAATTGAGAGACCGGATATTGTTGGTGCTGTTGTACGAAAGCGACGTGAGGTTGTTATTTTGACATTCTACACGTTCTAGACGTGAATAACTCGTATTCGAGTCGAATGTCAGGGTCTCCAACATATTATCGTTACAATATAGTTCTCTAAGAAGCGAACATCCCGTAAGGTCAAGTTCTGTGAGATTGCCACTATCGCAATTTAAGACTCTCAAATTCGAACAGTTCGTTACAAGCACGGCATCCAACTCCGGACAGCCTTTCGCTTCAAGAGTCTCTAACGTACGACTGCCTGTGGCATCTATTTCCTTTAAATTCGGGTTGCCTGTGCCATTCAACAGTAAAGTTTGAACAACATTGGAATTTCTTAAATACAAATATTCCAATGATGATGGCAAAGTAGGCATTTCTGTAGGTCTAAAGTGAACATAGGTATCTCTATACGAATTGTTATCAAATGAACCATTGATTCCTGACAAATCCAAAACCTTGAGTTTGGAAAAAGGGGTAAAATCCGGATAAAAAGAAGCAGTTCCATGATCGTTGTTTGTAAAATAATAATACATCATAGCAAAATGTCTGTTGTTTGCTAATATGAGTTCTTCTACATTCTGAAATATTTCAAGTCCGCGTATATTGCGGATACCAACGTAACTTGATGAAATTCCATATTCCTGAGGATCAAAATTGAGTGTTTTGGTGCTCAATACTTCGTCCTCAGTAAGAACAATCTTGTACAAATACCTGATTCTTTGCTGCAAAGTAACTGCATCCAGCGTACTAAAATACTCATGTTCTCTATTATATCCGTAACTCGAAATTCTTATTCTCGAAGAACAACTGAGTGCTGTTCTCATACTACCACCGTACGTGATGCGCAGATAATTATAGCCATAAATCCTCTCTGCAAGTCTCAAGCGGAGAGCATCATTATCAAAGTTTGGTATAATTATTAATCTGTTATATAAAGGAGTCAAATTCGGGTCACCAAAATCATAAGGACCATAAGAATAACCAGTATAAGTATTAATGTCTTTTATAGTACCTGAAAGAGAAGCATACATAGTAAAAACATGTTCATCACTGCTCCAAGCATTGACGTAAGGTTCATTTTCTAAAATTACTACTTGCTCATAGTTTGAATATCTATCCCTTTTAAGGCCACACATAATGCGCACAAACTTCGTCCCTGCAGGAATACGGACGGAGTCGTTGGGGTCACTTGGGTTGTTGGGATTGATGCGGTACTGCGTGCCGTCTGAGACCTCCCATTGCACGGCTTGCACACGTTTCGGCACAAAGAATAATGCTGAAAGCATTAATAGAGTAATGATTTTTTTCATATTGCTTTATTTTTTATTTGTTAATTTCTTCTATTTTTTTTCGCGCAGTTATGACTGTCGGAGCAGTTTGATTACTCCGAATTCCTGCAAATTATTAAGCGTTATGATACTTTTACCGCATACAAAAAGCTTTCTCTAATCCCTTGCGGAGCAACAGAGAACGGCGTGGCGGCAAGGGTAGCAGAGAATGCAACCTTGCAGGCGTTTTTATATCGCTGATAATCAGCGAGTTGTGTAAATTGGGGGGGGTAAATTTTGACCTTACCGGTTCAAAATAAACGCCGGAAACTTCAAAAGTGTCTTGATTTTGAAGCCTTTGTGCGCACAACTGTGGCGCAGCGGTCTGGTGGATGTAATTTGCGCGGGTCATAAGTATCTGCGGGGGTTGTAAGATGTCTGTTCAAGTCGTTGACGCATGGTGCAGTTTTCTAGAATGTGCAGCGGCTTCGTCTTGCAGCTCTCGTAAACCTTGTGGCTCTCGTATTTTTTTAGTTAATAATTATTCTGAATTCTCTTAAATCCTTTGATTTGTTTTACTGTTTGTTTTTTTAGTCTTTTTGTTACTATTTTGTTAAATTTTGGATTTCACGCTGCAAAATTAGATTGCCAAAAATTGAAAGTCCGTTACATATGTTACATTTAAGGTTTTTTAACACTTTTTAAGAAAACCAATTTACCGAGCATGCTAAGTTGCGTGGTTCTGAAATTCTTGCTTTGCAAGCGAGCAAGCTCGGTTACATGAAATTCGTGGCTGTTTTTTTAAAAAAAGAACAGCGTTTCACAACGCCATTCTGTCTGAGGGAATCACTCTGAAAAAATTCCCGGAAAAAAACATAACTCTCAAAATATTTATATAGTTTGCATCATGAGTCATGACAACTGATTAGTTTTACCGATGCAAAATTAGACCTTCATTTATTAACAGCGCGTAGCACATGTTACATTTACGCTTTTTTAACAAATTTTTTCTTTTGTTGCCCGGTAAAAAACAGGAACAGAGAAAGAAATTCCATAGAGGTATGTCGATACAGTTGTGAAGTTTTAAACGCGAAGGACGCTAATTTAACGAACATAGTCGCTTAGAAATAGAATAAATAATCATAAACGACTAATACTTCGCGTTCGCTCGAACGCTGTTCGCTTGCCTTGCAAAAATTCGCGTCCTTCGCGTTCCAAAATATTTGTATGATTTGAAAAGATTTGCAGGATTTCTCGCCTTTAGGCGACTTCTTTAATTATTGAGAATGGAGTGCGCTGTCGCGCAGAAATCACACAAATCTGCCCAAATCTGACAAATTGACTTTCAAACGATTTGTATGATTTGAAAAGATTTGAAGGATTTCTCGCCTTTAGGCGACTTCTTTAATTTTTTGATACACTTTCAACCCCAGTGCTACGGCAGTCCCGGAGGGACGTAACAAGTTAGGCAGGGGTGAAAGGAGCAAAGCGACTGAAACCCCTGTTATGGGTGTTGAGTGTCGTGAGCCCGGATATGGGCGGCACAGAGTATAGATAACGCCACGAATTGCATAAATCTTTGACGAGAGTGTATCAAAACGAATGGAGTGCGCTGTCGCGCAGAAATCACACAAATCTGCCCAAATCTGACAAATTGATTTTCATACGATTTGTATGATTTGAAAAGATTTGAAGGATTTCTCGCCTTTAGGCGACTTCTTTGATTATTGATACACTTTCCATGCTTGCGAGCAGAGTTATCTTTCAATCAGCACTATGCCCTCTGTCGTCCGTTCTATCATGCCTTCCGCCTTCATTTCAGACAACACACGTGAAAGCGAAGTGCGTGCCACACCCATAAACCTGGACAGTGCTTCCACGTTTTTAATCTTTTTATGCACCTTCAGATACTCCGTTACCCGTTCTTTAAGCGAGAGAAGGCCTACGTTATAGAGAAGACAGCCAAGGTGCTGGCAACGATTGGATATGATGTTAATGAAATTATACATCATTTGCTTGTCGCTGTGCAGCCAACCTATGAACGTAGCACGGTCAACATGAAGAATGGTACATTCTGTCTGTGCAACCGCATTGACAGGATATTTTGTTGTTTCTGAAAAAATAAGTCCCGCCACAAGAATAAACGGTCCGGTATAGGTGTCAATAATTATCTCCTTGCCATCCTGATTGGAAGTGCTGGTGCAAACTTGACCTTCAACAACCATTGTGAGGTTTGTGCAGTCGTCGCCTCGGCGGGCGATGTAGTCGTCTGCTTGCTTATGGCGAATCTGGTGTGGCGACTTTTTCAGGAACGCTGCGACGTCGTCCATGTTGCAACCATGGAAAAGCGGAGAGCATTTTAGTTTTTCGATTATCTCTATATTCATTTTTGTGTATTTATAATAATCATTTTAACCGGTTGAGAGTGGAGAGTTCGCCACGAATGACCATATAATTTGGAACGCGAAAGACGCTAATTCTTGCAAGGCAAGCGAACAGCGTTCGAGCGAACACGAAGGCTTAGTAGTTTTATGTTTAGGGGGAGCTATAAATTAGTTTTTTTCTTTTTTATCAGTCTTGATGCTTTCTTATTTATAGAACACCCTTTATTCTAAAATTTTTCGCATACGCTCAACAACACGTCTCAAATTCTTGAAAACTATATATAACTCATGCCATTGCGGCAATAACTGTACCGCTTCAGAAACCTGAATGAAACACCTGATTTTCAGAGCGCTTCGCCCAGGAGCGTAGCCGAACTGCTGTCTGTGATTCTCACGCGCACGATGTCTCCCGGGCGGTATGCCTTGTGGTCGAACACCACCATCTTGTTCTGCTCGGTGCGCCCGCAGAGTTGTTCCCTGCTGCGTTTTGACGGACCTTCTGCAAGCACTTCCACTATCTTACCCACATCCTTCCTGTTCGATGCTGCGGAGAGTTCGTTCTGCAGGGCGATGAGTTCGTTAAGCCGGCGTATCTTCGTCTCTTCCGGCACGTCGTCCTTCAGGTTTCGGGCAGCATACGTACCGGGGCGCTCACTGTATTTGAACATAAACGACGAGTCGTAGGCACATTCGCGCATCAGGCTGAGCGACTGCTGATGGTCCTCTTCCGTTTCGCCGCAGTAGCCGGCGAAGATGTCGGTGGAGAGTCCGCAGTCGGGTATGATGCGCCGTATGGCTGCCACACGCTCGAGATACCATTCACGCGTGTATTTCCTGTTCATGGCTTTCAGCACCGTGTTGCTGCCGCTCTGCACGGCGAGGTGGATGTGCCTGCACACATTGGGCTCTTCGGCTATGACATGGAGCGTATCGTCGCTCATGTCCTTCGGATGGCTCGACGTGAAACGGATGCGCAGTTCCGGCACTTCCCGAGCCACACGCCGCAACAGTTCAGGGAACTTGATGGCTTCGCCGTCTTCAGGCACGAAGTTGTAAGAATTCACATTCTGTCCGAGCAGCGTAACTTCCTTGTAGCCTTTGTCACGCAGGTCGCGCACTTCCTGCAATATACTCTGAATATCGCGCGAACGCTCTCTGCCGCGGGTGTAGGGCACTATGCAATAGTGGCAGAAATTGTTGCAGCCACGCATGATACTCACAAAACCGCTCAGATTCGAACCGCAGAAACGCTCCGGTATGATGTCGCGATAGGTCTCTGAGTTGGAGAGTTCGATGTTTATAGCCTTGTGCCCTGCCTCCACCTGTGCTATGAGGTCGGGCAGTGTGAGGTAGGCGTCGGGACCTGCCACGAGGTCGGCATAGTGTTCCTCAAGCAGACGCTCCTTCACACGCTCTGCCATGCAGCCCAGCACACCGAGAATAAGCCGCCTGCCCTGCTTCTGCTCTGCATGAAGCGCCTCAAGACGGTGGATGATGCGTTGCTCTGCCTTGTCGCGCACGGAGCACGTGTTGAGAAACACGGCATCAGCGTCCTTGATGTCATCACACAGTTCGTAGCCCGCCATCTTCATCACGCTTGCCACTACCTCCGAATCTGCCACATTCATCTGGCAGCCGTATGTCTCTATAAACAACAGTTTCATAGTGCAAAGTTAGACAAATCGGGGCATATCAGCAAATCATGCAAAAATAACAGACTGAAAATCAATTTGTCAGATTTGAACAGATTTGTGTAATTTCTGCGCGACAGCGCACTCCATTCGTTTTGATACACTCTCGTCAAAGATTTATGCAATTCTTGGCGTTATCTATACTCTGTGCCGCCCATATCCGGGCTCACGACACCCAACACCCATAACAGGGGTTTCAGTCGCTTTGCTCCTTTCACCCCTGCCTAACTTGTTACGTCCCTCCGGGACTGCCGTAGCACTGGGGTTGAAAGTGTATCAAAAAATTAAAGAAGTCGCCTAAAGGCGAGAAATCCTTCAAATCTTTTCAAATCATACAAATATAATCGTATGAAAATCAATTTGTCAGATTTTGGCAGATTTGTGTGATTTCTGCGCGACAGCGCACTCCATTCGTTTTGATACACTTTCTATTCAGAGCACTAAAACTGACGCAACAAAGTCAAAGCATAAGCCCCCATAGATTACCCCACCCATAAAACCCCATTTTTCGGTCTAATAACTGATTTGGGCTCAGGTGTTCACGCGTTCACGCTTTTGGAATGTGAACACCGTGAACACCTGAACACCGTGAACACCATGAACGCTGTGAACACCGTGAACACCATGAACGCTGTGAACACCGTGAACACCGTGAACACCGTGAACGCCATGGCTATAACAACTATAGTAACTACAGAAACTATAGCGGCTATAGATGCCATAGCGGCTGCAGCAAGGATGGTGCGCCGCAGGGCATTTCTCTATTTCAATTTCTTTTCCTACCTTTGCCCCAAATATGGCTTTTTGCGAAATATTCATAACTAAGCCATTTTAAATAAAAAGGAAATAAACTAAAAAAGGTACATACACTACTATGGAAGAAATGATTAACGGCACTCGCCGCCCCGACGTGACGATTGTCAAACCGAAGCCCTTGCCCGAAGAAGAAACACCCAGGCAAGAGCCCGAAAAGAAACCTAAGAAAGGTTGTCTGAAACGTATTTTCAAATTCCTGCTTATTCTGCTGCTGATGGCGGCATCTGCCGTTGGCGGTGGTTATGCCTACTATGCTTACGACAAGGGTCTCATCGACCTTCCCTTCCTCAAGCATGGCACAGCCGACGAGCAATACATAGCCGACCTAACACGCAAGGCAGAAAACGGCGATGTGGCAGCCATGACGGAACTTGGGCGCTGCTACCTCAACGGCGAGCGTGTGGAAAAGAACCCCGTACAAGCCTACACCTGGTGCAAGGCTGCAGCCGAAAAGGGTAACGCAGAAGCCATGTTCAACCTCTCCACCTGCTACGCAGAAGGCATCGGCATCACCAAGAATGCGGCAGAAGCCTTCAAGTGGTGCGAAAAGTCTGCCAACAAGAACTACGTCAAGGCACAGTCGCGCCTGGGCGATTGCTACTATGAAGGCTTAGGCACCGCTCAGGACTACAAGAAAGCCGTGGAATGGTACACCAAGGCAGCCCAGCGCGAAGATGCCCGTGCACAATACGGTTTAGGCATCTGCTACCTCAACGGACAGGGCACGGAGAAAGACGAGAGCCTTGCCATGGCATGGTTCAGCCGCTCCTCGAAACAAGGCTTCGGTCCTGCTTCGCGCAACATGGGCGACATCTACGTGGCACGCTCCACCTCCGACTCCCTGAAGACCGACTCCGCAAAACTCGACTCAGCCCTCTACTGGTATCAGATGGGTTCTGCACAGGGCGATGCCTTCTCGCAGAACTACGTGGGCGACTGGCGCTACAACAAGGGCGAATATGCCCAGGCAGTGGAACTCTACAAGAAAGCCGCCGCACAGGGCAACCACGAGGCAGAATTCTCGCTCGGCTACTGCTTTGAGAAAGGTCATGGTGTGGAGAAGAACGTGACGGAAGCCCTTGCTCATTACCGCGTGGCAGCCGACCACAACCACGCCAAAGCCTTCTTCAACATGGGCTGCGTGTATGAAGAACAGGGCAAGAAAGAAGAAGCCTTCAAGTGCTACCAGAAAGCTGCCGACCTGGGCAACGCCAATGCCAAGAACAACCTGGCGTACTGCTACCTCGACGGTGTCGGCACGGCACGCAATGCCGAGCGCGCACTGGCACTCTTCCGCGAAGCAGCAGCCGAGGGCAACGACCGTGCGCTCACTAATCTTGGCGACTGCTATCTGAACGGCAAGGGTGTTCCCCAGGACTACAAGCAGGCGCTCGAATGGTTCCTGAAAGCCGCAGAAGCCGGCAGCAGTGATGCCATGAACCGCATCGGCGACATGTACGACCATGGTCAGGGCGTACTGCGCGACGTAACTCAAGCCGCCCATTGGCACAACCGCGCCAACGGCATAGAATAACCTGCAACAACCGATACATTGCAATTCAAGTCAGAACTGAGGGGACGCGTGGTGCTCCCCTCTTCAAAAAGCATAACCAACCGTGTGCTGATGCTCTCTGCATTGGCAGATACACCTTGTACCTTGCTCAACGTGAGCGACTGCGACGATGCGCGCGTGATGTCCGCTGCCATGTCGGAACGCCCCGAGCGCATCGACATCGGCGCTGCCGGCACTGCCATGCGCTTTTCCACAGCCTTCTTTGCTGCCCAGCCGGGTCGCCACTACATTTTCGGCACCCCTCGCATGCACGAGCGCCCCATCAGTGTCCTGGCAGATGCGCTCAACAGCCTTGGCGCAGACGTGCGCTATGCCGACCGCACGGGCTATCCTCCCCTTGTGGTATTGGGCCGCACACTAACCGGCGGCAGTGTGGAAATATCTGCCAACGTGAGCTCACAATACATATCTGCCCTCTTGATGATTGGTCCCATCATGGAAAAAGGACTTCATCTGCGTCTTACGGGCGGTATTATTTCAAGACCCTACATCGACATGACCATCAGCCTGATGCAGGCTTTTGGTGCTGAGGTAACATGGATTGGCGACCAGACCATCTATGTGAAGCCCGGGCGTTACCACCACGAAGGTCCCTTCGCCATAGAATCCGACTGGAGTTCCGCCTCCTACTGGTATGAAATCATGGCACTCAGTGCAGACAGCGATGCCCGCATAGAACTGCCCGGGCTGCACCCCAAGAGTCTGCAGGGCGACAGCCGTGTGCGCGAATACTTCGAAATGTTCGGCATTCAGACCACGTTCGATGCCGAAGGTGCCGTCCTCACCAAGATGCACCGCCCTGTGCCCGAGACCATTCAGATGGACCTCAGCGAACAGCCCGACCTGGCTCAGACCCTCGTGGTTACATCCGCCATGCTCCACCGCCCGTTCCACTTCAAAGGGCTACAGACTCTGAAAATCAAAGAAACCGACCGCCTTGCCGCCATGCGCAACGAACTGCTGAAATTCGGCATAAAGGTGGAAGTGCGCAGCGACAGTGAACTCCTCTGGGACGGCAGTACTACAGCCATGCAGTTCCCCCTCACCATCGACACCTACGACGACCACCGCATGGCGATGGCATTTGCGCCGTGTGCCATGCGCTTCCCCGAAATCGTCATTAACCACCCCGAAGTGGTCAGCAAATCGTACCCCACTTTCTGGGAGACGCTGCGCCCCTTCGTGAGAAATTGAAGAAGTTAACGCTTCGCTCGAAGTTAACGAAGTTAGCGAAGTTAACGACGATACGGTGGTACGATAAATAACAAAAGAAGGAAGAAAGAAGACAAAGTCATCAGCATAACCTAATGTCGTTAACTTCGAGCGAAGCCATAACTTCAATAACTTCAAAGAGAAAGAGGTAACGTCGTTAACTTCAAGCGAAGCGATAACTTCAATAACTTCGATAACTTCAATAAATTAAGAAATACCATGCTTCCCCTGGCACTACTTCTCACAGGCCTGATTGCCGTAGCCGTCATTGCCCATTATGTGAGGCAATGGCTCTTTGGTGATGCACCGGAAGTCGATGGTAATGATACAGACAGCGGCACTGCCGAGCAGGCAAATGAAGCGGGAAAAGACATACCTGCGCCGGATGCCGCGTGCCGCGGTTGTGCTGTCGAGAGCGAAGCCTGCTATGCCGACAAGATGCTTGGCGAACATGCGCTCAACATCGTGTATTACGACGACGAGGAACTCGACCGCTACAAGGGTATGCCCGCCAGTGCCTACACACCCGAACAGACAGAAGAATTCCGCGAAGTGCTCACCACGATGCGCACCGGAGAAATCGCCGACTGGCTCCATTCGCTACAGTTACGGGGCATAGAACTCCCCGACGACCTCAAGGACGAGGCAATTATGCTGATGGGCGGTACGTGAATCATTTAACGCTTTCTATTTTTGGAACGCGTAATCGAACTTGTTCGCTTGCAAGGCAAAAATGGACGCGGATTTAACGGACATTATCACTCTGTCCTGAATTATGCCATTGCTTCGCTCGGTGAAGACACGAAGGTTTCGCCGTGATAATTGTTAAGGGTTTTTTTTATAAATTAGCGTTTTTTTCTAAAAAAATACGCCACACATTCTTTGAATATTACGCTTCCACTCAACCATAGTATAGTGCAATAGACGATGGCTACGGAGAAGAATTTCAGTACGAAAGCCAGATAGACATTGCTTATTCCGCTGAATGCAAAGAATGCTCCTGCACAGACTGCCATGCTCAGCAGTGCGTATGGCGCCATGTCGCGCAACATTTCAAAGAGTGAAATCCCTATCTCCCGTTTGGCGAAATAATGCCATACAAACATCCAGAGTATGTTGACGATGACGAATGCTACCAGCATATTCCACATGCCCGACTTCAGGTATGCCATGACGAGGACCGTAGCCAACGAGACGACTATCAGTCCTATCGTGCACCACATATAGGTGCCTGACCGCCCGCGACTGATGATAAGATTACTGAGCAGGCTATTGATGGGTATAAACGCGCCCCAGATGCAGAGCAGGCTGAGAATGGAAGCGCTGGTGAGCCATTTTTCTGTAATGGTAATGACTATAAGTTCGTTTGCTGTCAGGGAAAGACCGAACATGGCGGGAAACGCCAGCAGTGCCGTGAAACGTAGCAGTTTGCGGAACACTCGCTTCTGCCGCCCGCGTTCGTCGTCCACCTTGGTGAATACAGGCTGTGCCACCCCGTACAGCATGTTAGTAATCGTGCTGTGGCCAAGGTTGTTCCATTTGTTAGCCTGTGTGAAATTGCCCACGTCAGCACTTGTATAGAACTTACCGAGGATAACGGAGAAAAGATTATTGTTTACTACATTGCATATACTCGTAACGACGAGTTTCGACCCAAAGCCGAACATCTCCCTTATGGGTTGGAATGAGAACGTGAGTTTCGGTCGGAACCCACTGTAATAGTAACTCATTATAGTGATAACAAGAACGAAGACATTGCTCTGAGTGGCAAGTCCCCAGTAGGCAAACCCATTCGCTGCCATGACAATGCCCACAATGCCCGACACGATAAGCGCCACTAAGCCAAGTGTGGAATTCTCCTTTGCCTTGAGGTTGCGAAAGAGGTAGGCACGCGGTGCTATATTAAGGCTCGTGATAAAAAATCCGAGGAAACAATAGCGCGAGAGCCAAACGAGTTCCGGCTCACCATAGAAATCGGCTATCAGCGGTGCACAGAAGAACAGTATCCAATAACACACGAATGCCACCGTAACATTGAACCAGAACACAGAGTTATAGTCATCGAAGGTGATGTTTTTCCGTTTGTTGAGTGCTGAGACAAACCCACCGTCCTGCAGGCTGGCCGCTATGCCTGTAAAGACGGCAAGCATACCCACCATGCCATAGTCGTCCTGTGAGAGTTTGCGCGCCAAAAAGATGCCGAACACAAGGTTCAGCAGTTGCTGAAGGAAAGTGTTCAAACCGCCCCAGAGCAACCCTTTCGCCGTCTTATCCTTTAACGTATCTGCCATTCTACTTTTTGAGATATCCGTGTAGCCAAGATGCGCTACACTTTTCCCGACTTGCAAAAATAGGAAAAATCTTTTTGGCATGTCCTCCAAGTTGTACGTTTTTTTTCATACCTTTGTGCAAAAGGAGCGTAAATGGAACTACTTCTGCATTACGTATGGCAACATCAGTTGCTGCCTCCGGGCACTCTCTGCGCGACAGACGGCCGTGCGGTAGAGGTGATTGATGCGGGGCTTCACAACCTGAACTCAGGTCCCGACTTCTTCAACGCCAAGATAAAGATAGACGGTATGCTCTGGGTGGGCAATGTGGAAATCCACAAATTGGCAAGCGACTGGCACAGACATTCTCATGACGACGACGATGCTTACAACAACGTCATCCTCCATGTATGCGAGCGGGTAGATGCAGACATCCGCACACCCGACGGCAGGCTGCTGCCGCAGTTGGAAATCAGTGTGCCACAATACGTCTCCGACAACTACAGGGAACTACTTTTGGCCGACACTTATCCTCCCTGCTACCGTATCATTCCCAAACTGGCAGACCTGATGATTCACAGTTGGCTGAACGCCCTGACCATCGAGCGCCTGCAGCAGAAGACAGAGCGCATCGAGCGCTATCTCTCCCTGGCTAACGGCGATTGGGAATATGCCTTCTTCATCGCTCTGGCGCGAGGCATGGGTTTCGGTGTGAACAGTGATGCTTTTGAGCGTTGGGCTTTCAGTGTGCCTCTGAATCAGGTGGGGCACCACAGGGACGATGCGATGCAAGTGGAAGCCTTCTTCTTCGGTCAGGCCGGACTGCTCGATGACCATGCAGTAAAGCCCGAACAGAAAGACGACTATTTCTGCCGACTTCAACAAGAATACCACTTCCTGAAGCACAAATTCCACCTCACGCCTATCGACTCCTCTTCCTGGCGTTTCCTGCGCATGCGTCCCCAAAACTTCCCCACCATCCGCATGGCACAACTGGTGAACCTCTTCGTCTCCCGTCGACTTACGTTCCGCAAGATTGTAGAGACAAAGGATGTGAGGCATTTGCGCAAATTGTTCGACACGGGTGTTACAGACTATTGGGAGACGCACTACACCTTCGGTCGCATGGGAGAAAAGAAGACAAAGACCTTGCAGAAGAAGAGCATCGACCTGCTTCTGGTGAACGTTGTGGCTCCTGTGCTATTCGCCTACGGTCGCGAAACGATGGACGACGCCATCTGCGAACGCGCCTTCTCCCTTCTGGAAAGTCTGCCTGCTGAGAACGACAACATCACGCGCCACTGGCAGCATGCCGGTCTGGAAGTGGACAGTGCCGCCGACAGCCAGGCACTCATCCAGTTACGCACCCTCTACTGCGACCGAAAAGACTGCATCCACTGCCGCATCGGACGCATCTATCTGAAGGAGTGCTCTATAAAATAGGGTTTAGTCTTATAATTAGTCTTGATGACTATTACGAAGAATCATTAAGCCTGATTTATAGAACACCCCTAAAATCATCGGAAAGATAAAACATAATAATCCTATATGGAATACGTTTTCTCACTAAACATGAAAGTTCGCGACTACGAATGCGACTTGCAAGGCATCGTGAACAATGCCAACTACCAACACTACACGGAGCATACGCGCCACGAATTCCTTCGCTCGGAAGGCGTCAGTTTTGCAGAACTTCATGACCGTGGCATCGATGCCGTCGTTGCACGCCTTCAGATGTCGTTTAAGACCCCTTTGCGTTCGGGCGATGAATTTGTTTCTCGCCTTGCAGTACGCAAGGAAGGCATCAAAATAGTATTTGTGCAGGACATTTTCCGCCTGCCCGATGAGAAAGTGGTGCTACGCTCCACAGTGGAAACCGTCTGTCTGGTCAACGGACGGCTGCAGGACAGCGAAGAACTGAACAATATATTTTCCAAATATTGGCAATAAGAAGCGTCGCCTGCTACTCCCACAATAAAAACCACATCTCTCTCGTTTTAATAACAAGATAAAATCATGCCTCTATACACTCTCGCCTTGTCCCACCTGCCAGGCATCAGCCTTGCTAACGCTCTGTTGATCTACCGCACATACGGTTCGGCAGAGCCACTGCTCAGGGACAAGCAGTTACCCGAAGGCATGACACCGCGAGCGCTCCAAAGCCTGAAGTTAGCCCTTTCACATACCGATGAAGCCCTCGACTGGGCTAAGCGCGAGATGGACTGGTGTCAGGAGAAGAATATCCGCATCCTCACACTCAACGATGCAGACTATCCCTTCCTGCTCAGCCAATGCGACGATGCTCCATTGTCGTTGTTCTATCGCGGCACCACCAACCTGAACTCTCCCCACATTATTTCGATGGTCGGCACGCGTCACATCACTGAAAAAGGCAAGGACATCTGCCGCCAGTTTTGCATCGACTTGAAAAAACTTGTTCCCGATGCCGTGGTTGTTTCAGGTCTTGCTTACGGTGTGGACATCCATACCCATCGTGCCTGTCTGGAGCAGGGAATTGAGACAGTGGGTGTACTGGCACATGGTCTCGACAGCATCTATCCTTCCGTCCATCGCAGCACAGCATCGGAGATGGTCCGGTGTGGCGGTCTGCTCACGGAGTATCCGCGCCACACGCAGCCTAAGAAGGAAAACTTCGTCCGACGGAACCGTATCGTGGCTGGGCTGTCGTTTGCCACCATCGTTGTGGAGAGTGCCCATCGGGGAGGTGGTCTCATCACGGCGCGTCTTGCGCAGGATTACAACCGCAGTGTGTTTGCCTACCCAGGGCGAGTTTCCGACCAGTATTCCGAAGGATGCAACCGTATCATCAAGGAGAATGTGGCAGGTCTTGTTACCTGTGCCGAGGATGTGGTCAACGCCCTTGGCTGGGAACACCATTCTGCACCCGTTCAGCGCGAACTCTTTCCGGACCTGTCGGAAGAAGAATTGCTCATTTGCCATTCACTCATGGAGTTCGACCGCAAACCCATCAACCAGATAGTGGTGGAAACGGGTCTTCCCATACAGAAAGTGACAAGCCTGCTTTTTGAGTTGGAACTCAAGGGTGTGGTGAAGCCCCTTGCAGGCGGTTTTTACAGGATTATCAAATAAAACCCAACAATAAAGAAAGACTATTATGAAGAATTATTTTGATTTGACAGGCCATGTTGCCATCGTTACAGGCTGTTCCGGTGGTCTCGGCGTACAGATGGCAAGAGCCCTTGCCAATCAGGGTTGCAACATTGTTCCCATCGCCCGTCGCATGGAAAAACTCGAAGAAGTGGCAGCAGAAATCCGCAAGGACTTTGGTGTGGAAGTACTTCCCCTTCGCTGCGACGTTACTGACACGGCTATGGTAAACGACGTCGTTGCCAAGGCTCTGGAACACTTCGGCCGCATTGACATCGTCGTGAACAACGCTGGCACAGGCGCTGTGGCACCGGCAGAAGACATCACCGACGAGCAGTTTGACAACGAGATGCAGATCGACCTTTTCGGCACCTTCAAGGTGGCACGTGCTGCAGCAAAGCAAGCCATGATTCCTGCCGGCTACGGGCGTATCATCAACATTGCATCCATGTATGGCCTTGTGGGCAACAAGATAGCACCCTGCACTCCATATCATGCTGCCAAGGGCGGTGTGGTCAACCTTTCGCGCGGCCTGGCTGCAGAATGGGGTAAATACGGCATCACGGTGAACACCATTTGCCCGGGTTACTTCTGGACACCTCTCACCAAAGACACACTCGAGACAGACTGGTTCAGTGAATATGCAAAGGGTGCCATCCCGGTGGAGCGCTACGGTAAGGAAGGTGAACTCGACAGTACAGTGATTTTCCTTTCTTCGCCTGCGTCAGGCTATGTAAATGGTGTGGCTCTGGCTGTTGACGGGGGCTATACCTGCGTTTAGAGTTGAGAGTTTTCGGAATATTCGGAGTATTCAGAATTATCTGAGTACTCCGAGAATCCGACATATCTCGATATATTATTTTTCAATCGCAAATTAGTTGCTATCTTTGCGCGAAATTACGAAGACATGAAAACTTGTTCTCATTGCCATGCTTTGATAGAGGACGACTCTAAGGTCTGCTCACAGTGTGGTGTGCCCGTAGATGACATGCCTGCTGCTTTGGATGACCAGCCCTCTGAAGTTCCGCCCCCTGCTTCGCCTAAAAAGAAGAAAAAACGTAAGCCCATCAATCGTAAGGTATGGACAAGAAGGGTCATCCGCGGTTTGCTGCTGCTCATCTTGTTGGGCGGCTGCTATGCCATGGCCAAAATCATGATAGACAATGCGCGTACAGAAGGCAAGGAACTGAAAGACGCGCAAAACAAGATGCCAGAGGTGATTAAGTCGCTGGAAGACTCCCTTTGGCAGACCCGCCAGATAGAGATGCAACTGGCGGCAGAAAAAGCCGCTGAAGACTCGCTAAAAACCGCTACGGGCAAGAAAGAAGCAGACCATGTCATAGCCAAGAAAGCGGACCTCGTCAAACGCATCTATCGCGCTGTAACCAACCAACGCACCGACAACGGCAAATATGCTGTGTTCCATCGCAACGCAACAAAGCGCTTCCAGCAATATCTGGAGTCGCACCGCGAGTCGCTTCCCACAAGCATCTATCCGCCCGACAACAGTTTTGAAAGCATTAAGGTCTGGAACTATGAGGATGACTGGTATGCCGTAACCTTCAGCAATGGTAGCGGTCTGGCTTTTCGCGTGGTACCCGGTGGCAACTTTTATCAGATAGACGACGTTACCTTCTCAGTTTCTTCTGCTTCTGCGAACAATGCAGACGACGACGGCGATGCTTCATCTTACGAGAATTAAGTTTTACAGAACATTTCTCTAAACGGCGAACAATAACAAAAGTTCGCCGTTTTTTCTGCTTTTTTTGTTTTTTTTCTGTAATTTAGCGGCGAAAAAGGAATTAGGAACATAATTATTTGATTTTAAACACAATAAAACGCCTTCTGTGGTGTTTAAAAAAAACCGCGTTTTGTCGGCAGCAGTGCCGGCAGATTTGTAGGTCATTATTGTAGTTTAATATGATTTTCAGACGCTTCCGCATATTGCGCACACTTCTTCCTGCCGTATTACTATGGCTGGGAGCATGCTTTGTGTCTTACGCGCAGCAGGAACCTGATTACATCCATTACTACGAACTGGAGCCTCAATTCAACCCCGCCACTGTGGGCAAATCTTCGCAACTGCTCATCAATGCCGGTTTTCAGAGCCACCCGATGGGTGTAAAACAGGGCGGCAGCACACTCTTCACGGGTGCCAACACCGCTTTTGCGGTACAGAAGACGCGTCATGGTGTGGGTGCCTACTTCCAGAACGATGCCATAGGTCTCTTTACCAAGCAACACTTTGCCATTCAGTACAGTTATCAGTTCCGCCTCTTCGGCGGCACGCTGAACGTTGGTGCTGAGGCTGAGATGCTGAACGAAAAGGTTGACGGCTCGAAGGCCAACCTTGCCGAGGGCAACGATTTGGCATTCCCTTCTGGCGAAGTCAGCGGTTCGCGGTTCGATGCCGGCGTGGGCGTGTACTATCAGCGCAAGAACCTCTATGTGGGTCTCTCCGCTATCCACCTGATGGCTCCTACGATAAACTTGGGCGAGACCTACCAGATGGACGTGAAAAGACACTATTATCTGACAGGTGGATACAATATCAAACTGAAAAATCCGTTTTTTAAGATAGCACCTTCCTGTTTTGTGCGTTACGATGGTACAGACATTCGCGCCACAATTACCGGCAGGTTGTGCTACGAGAAAGAAGACAAGTTTATTCATGGCGGTGTGGCATACACTCCGCAGCGTTCGGTGGCTTTGATAGTGGGTGGCCGGTTTCATGGCGTAAACCTGAGTTACAGTTACGAAGCCTTCACTTCCGGTCTTGGTCTGGAACGTGGTCAGCACGAAGTAACCCTGGGCTACTCCATGGATCTGGACTTTGGCAAGAAAGGGCGCAACCTGCATAAGAGCGTCAGATGGTTGTAAACCTTATAAACAAAAGACATTCAGAAAAGAAAACAAACGAAATATGAAAAGAAAATCTATAATTTACCTTTCGATTGCTTTGATTTCAATGTACGTTTTGGCATCATGTGCATCCCTGAAAGGCGGTATGAGCAATGGTGGCGAGGTTACAGGTACACGCGGAGCCTCCGTTTCTGAACCAACTCCCTACGGCATGGTAGAAATAAAGCGCGGTTTCCTCAAGACCGGCCTTGAAAAGACCGACACGCTCTGGGGTAAGAACGTGCCTGCCCGTGCTATCAGTGTTGACGGTTTCTGGATGGACCAGACAGAGGTTACCAATTCGATGTACAGACAGTTTGTGAACTATGTCCGCGACTCCATCATCCGCGAGCGCCTTGCCGATCCCACCTACGGCGGCGACGAGACGTTCAAGGTTGAAGTGGATAAGAATGGCGACCCCATCACACCTCATCTTGACTGGTCGCGTGCCATCCCATGGCGCAAGCCCAACGAGGACCAGGAGCGTGCCATTGAGAGTGTGTATAAAATCCACCCCATCGACGGCACGAAGATGCTCGATGCAAGCCAGATGAACTATCGCTACGAAGTGTTCGACTACGAGAAGGCGGCACTACGCAAATACCGTCTCAATCCTGCTGAGCGCAACCTGAACACTGACATTCAGACCGACCCTAACGCTGTGGTGATGATATCAAAGGACACCGCCTACATTGACGACAATGGCACTATTGTCCGCGAAACCATAGAGCGCCCACTGTCGAGCCTCTACGACTTCGTGAACACCTACATCGTCAACATCTTCCCCGACACCACATGCTGGGTGAACGACTTCATAAATGCCAACAATGGTCCCTACATGAAACTCTATTTCTCCTCCTCGGCTTACAACGACTATCCCGTTGTGGGTGTGAGTTGGGAACAAGCCACGGCGTTCTGCAACTGGCGCACGGAATTCCTGCTGAAAGGTCTGGGCGGTCAGGCACGCTACATCCAACGTTTCCGCCTGCCCACAGAGATAGAATGGGAATATGCTGCCCGCGGCAAGGAAGGCAATCCTTTCCCCTGGGAAAACCAGGCGGACGGTGAGAACACCAAAAACAAGAACGGTTGCTTCTATGCCAACTTCAAGCCCGACCGCGGCAACTACACAGAAGACGGCAATCTCATCACGAGCCGTGTGGGCACATACGGCGCCAACAGCAACGGGCTTTTCGACATGGCAGGCAATGTGGCAGAATGGACCAACACGGTATATACAGAAGCCGGTGTGAATACCATGGCGGACATCAACCCGGAACTGGACTACAAGGCTGCCAAGGAAGACCCGTATGCCCTGAAGCGCAAGAGTGTGCGCGGTGGGTCGTGGAAAGACCCCATCAGTTACATCCGTTCGGCATGGCGCACATGGGAATACCAGAACCAACCCCGCTCGTTCATCGGGTTCCGTTGCGTACGTTCGAAAGCCACAACAGAAACGGGGAAACAAAAGAGAAAATAACATCATAAAGAAACAGAATCAGGCACTATACGCATCGGTCAACGCACGTATTGACAGCGGAAAAGCCTGCATACATCAATCCTGAGACTTAAAACAAAAACGATATGCCAAGAAAGATAAATTTCGTAGTCCGCCTGCAACACTGGATGGACAGCGTACCGGGTCAAACGTTCTTGAACTATGCCTACAGTTGGGGTGCTTCTATCGTCATCCTGGGTGCATTGTTCAAACTGACCCACTTGCCCGGCGGTAACCTGATGCTCTTCATAGGTATGGGTACTGAAGTTGTGGTATTCTTCATCTCCGCCTTCGACCGTCCGTTCGACAAGACGGAAGTGGGCAAGGAACTGCCACCTGACTACCAGACCGACGAGGAAATAGCCGAGTCGCTGCGCAAGGCAGAAGAGAAAAAATATGGCATCCGGCCCGTTGCTGTGGATGACGATGACGACGATGATGACTACGACGATGATGATGATGATGACGACGATGTTTCTTCGACCGAAGAAGTTGCCGCTTCCGCCGAGCAGACCCAGCAGCCTGTGCAAGTAGGCCCTGCCATTGTCGTTACGCCTGCAGCACCTCAGCCCGCCGCTCCTGCAACACCTGCAGCCATCAGCGGTCAGACTGTTACCGTTCAGGTTCCGCCTGCTCCTGCCGCAGAAGGCCCTGCTGCTCCTCAGGAACAGCCCGCACAGCCAGAATACCTGCCCAATACCGAAGAAGCCGGTCTGAGCATACCGAAGGACGCCAACGCGGAACAGTTGACTACCATCATCCGCGAAGCCAACAACGAGTTGCTGAAACGCGCACAAGCCGTGCTATCACCTGAAATGGAGGCTGTTACGAAGACCTATATCGAGCGTCTGCGGACTTTGACCGACACCCTATCGAAGGTTGACCAACAGAGTGCACGCCTCTCTCAAGACAACGAAGAGATGGAGCGCCTGAGTCGTACACTGACGAGCATCAACAGTATCTACGAACTGCAACTCAAGGGTGCCAGCGCCCAGATTGTAACCATCGACCAAATCAACGAACAGACCCACCATCTGGTGAAACAGATAGAAGAACTCAATGGTGTATATTCGCGTATGATCAAGGCGCTCACCATCAATGCTAACGCTGCCGGCGGCACCACTGCCCCGCAGGAATAAAAAAACTTTGACATTCCGGATGCGCTCTGCAACTAAGGCTTAGCATGACTGCAGGTGCGTCATCAAAGAAATACAAGCAATGGCTGTAAAGAAAAGACCGATTTCCCCACGTCAGAAGATGATCAACCTGATGTATATCGTGTTGATGGCTATGCTGGCGCTAAACGTCTCGAGCGATGTGCTCAAGGGCTTCACGCTGATGAGCGAGAGCCTGAAGCGCACCACTGAGAAGGCGGGTGAGGAAAACAAAAACATATACGACGACTTCCAGCGCGAATCGGGCAGCAATGCCAAGATGCAGGAAAACTTTGCTCACGCCAGAGAAGTGAAGAAACAGGCGGACGAACTGTACAACCTTATCAGCAACCTGCGCATTGACATAGCAAAGGAGGCTGACGGTGCTGACGGCGACCCTGACAACCTCGATGACAAGGAGACGTTGAGCGCTGCCGAAGCCGTGATGCTCGGTCCTACGAGTCAGAAAGGCAAGCAGTTGCGCGAAAAGATAGAACAGTTCCGCAATACGGTGAACAACTACATCAGCGACCCCCGCCAGAAAGTCATCGTCAATGCCATTCTGAGCACCGATGTGCCCAAAAATACGGAGGCTGTGGGTCAGAACTGGGAAGAATACATGTTCGAGCAGATGCCTGCCATCGCTGCCGTAACGATGCTCTCTAAACTTCAGAGCGACGTTCGCAAGGCAGAGAACAGTGCGCTTCGCGACCTGCGCTCAAATGCCAATGTGCAGGACATCCGTGTGAACGACGTGAGGGCTTATATGCTGCCCAACAAGACGGTGTTCCAGCCCGGTGAAGAGTTCGTTTCTTCTGTCATCATGGCTGCCATCGACACAACGAGCACTCCCGAGGTTTACGTCAACGGACAGCGTGTGGACAGCCACTACCGCTTCAGGGTGAGCAACGAGCCCGGCAACTATACCATCAACGGCTATGCCTTGATGCCCAATATCTTCGGCGACATGATTCGCCGTGAATTCACACAGCATTACACCGTGCTGCCACCGATGGTAGCCCAGAAGCCTAACGACAACACGACGAAGAACCCTGTTACTAACATTTCTCCGCACAATGCTCCTGAACTCGGTGCTGCCACACTTGCCGCCGACCTCATGCAAGTGCTCTATGCCGGTATCGACAACCCGCTGAGCATCAGTGTGAGCGGTGTAAGTCCGGAACATATCAACCTGACTATGACAGGAGGCTCACTGACGAACAAGGGTGGAGGCAAGTATTCTGCCCGCCCAAATGCTGTGGGACAGAACTGCGAATTCACGGTAACAGGTACGTACAAAGGTCAGCAGATGGAATTTGGCAGGTTCTCCTTCCGCGTTCGCAAGTTGCCCGACCCGACCGCCTACATCAGCCATGGCGCCGACCGTTTCAAGGGTGGAGCCGTGAGCAAGGGCGAAGCCATCGGATTCAGTGCGCTGAGTGCTGCTATAGATGACGGATTGCTCGACATACAATTCAAAGTTACGGGCTTTGACATCTCAAGTGTAACGGAAGCCGGTGTAACGACGCGCGTGTCCTCTTCCGGTTCGGGCTTCACCGATGCTCAGCGCAACATCTTCCGCAGTCTGGAACGCGGTCAGGGTTGCGAAATCAGGAATGTGCGATGCATCGGTCCGGACAATGTACCTCGTGTGCTGAAACAAAGAATGGGTATTGTCATCAGATAAGAAGCACCCTGATTAAACGACTATAATAAACAACAGTATTCAAGCAAATAAAGATATATGAAACCAACTTTTGCATCCCGCTTAACGAATATGCCCTCTTGCAGCCGCCTTGCAGCCCTGCTGTTCCTCTGCTGCACAGTAAGCATGGTAGCCCAACCTCCCAAGCGTCGTGCACAGCAAGAAGAGAAAGAGAAAAAGACACAGACCACCACGCAAACAAAACCCGGCGGATCTGTATATCGCGAGTTTCCTGCTGCACAAGTCATGCCCGATGATGCTGAATGGCGCAGAGATGTATACAGGGAAATCGACCTCACCAAAGATGAGAATGCACCACTCTACTACCCTGTTACACCGCAGGGCAACAAGATGAGCCTGTTCACCTATATCTTCAAACTCATCTTGCGTGGTCAGGTGCCTGCATATAAATACAACAACTCCGATATTGAAAACTTCTCAGAAAGCAACAAAGTGCGCATCATCGACGTGATGAAGGACTATGAGATTTACTACGAGGTGAAAGACAAGAAGATGCGTATCAACGATGCCGACATCCCAAGCCGCGAAGTGAAGTCGTACTACGTGAAAGAAAGTACGTATTACGACCAGCACACCGCCACCTTCCACTCGCGCATCACAGCACTCTGCCCACTGCTGCACCGCACAGATTTCGATGAGGAAGGCAATATCTACGGCGATGTGTCGAAATATGCACTCTTCTGGGTGAAATACGATGACTTGGCACCATACCTCGGAAAACTGATGTTTGCCTACAGCACACTGAACAATGCTGCTGAAATGTCTGCCGACGACTACTTCAACCAAAACCTCTACAAGGGCGACATCTACATGACAACCAACATGCAGAAGAAGGAAATCATCAGGACAAGAGGCCTCAAGAGCGACTCCACAGTCATCAATAAACGCAACATCATAGAAAAACAACTGACCGACTTTGAAGACCACGTCTGGCGCGGCGACACCGTTGCAACAGTTCCCGCTGACTCGGCAGCAGCCGCCACGGCAGCCCCGAAAGAAGAGAAGAAGGCCAGAACTTCGCCCAGCCGCCGCACAACTACCGCCAGCCGCCGCACATCATCAAACTCCGGCAAGCAAAAGACTACGAAAGTGCGCACAGGCAGCGCATCGAGAAGCGGCAGCGGATACAGCGTCCGCAGGCAACGACATTGAGAGTTGTGAGTGGATAGTTGTGAGTGGATAGTTGAGAGTGAACATTGGTCGCTCTTGTACGCTTATTCTGTAAAAAATCGCTATAACCAGCGGAAACACGCCAAAAAGCAGTCATTTCCGCTGGTTATAGCGTGTTTTTTGCCTTATTTTCAGCGGAAACATTGAAAAAAGTACATACTTCCGCTGGTTATAGCGCATTTTTTATATTTGCAGCGGAATTAACAAAGAAGAATTATCAAAAGATAAGCATACCCTTCACTTAGTTATGATAACGACAAACAGCGTTGCTCACAACAGTTACTATAACATTATCCAAAAGGAGATAACCATGGATAATTTGTTTGAATAAATGGGTGCTCAACAGCACTTTTTCCCTTCCTCCGCAGAGAATCTCAACAAAACATTTTGGTATTTTCGGAGGATTTTGTTGAAAACATTTCGGTATTTTCGGAGGATTTTGGTGAAAACATTTTGGTATTTTCGGAGAATTTTGGTGAAAACATTTTGGTAATTAAAATTAAATGGCAATCTTTGCAACCAAAATCATACATAATACTTAAAATATGGAACGCATATTCAAAAGAAAACTATATGCCCGGCTTCTTGAATGGAAAAGAGTACAAAACGGCAAAACTGCTATTCTGATAGAAGGGGCACGACGTGTGGGCAAATCTACACTTGTTGAACAGTTTGCAAAAAATGAATATGAATCCTATATACTAATAGACTTCAATGAAACTTCCGAAGAAGTTAAATCCCTGTTCAACAACCTAATGAATAAGGATTTTATCTTCCTTCAGTTACAAGCGCTCTATAACGTGGTGCTGAAAGAACGAAAGTCTGTTATCATTTTCGACGAAGTACAAAAATGCCCACTTGCCCGACAAGCTATAAAGTATTTGGTCAAGGACGGACGCTACGATTACATTGAAACGGGGTCTCTCATCAGCATCAAGAAGAACACGAAAGACATTACTATCCCAAGTGAAGAGGAACGTCTTACCATGTACCCGATGGATTATGAAGAATTCAGGTGGGCTTTAGGCGACGAGACCACAACCTCTTTACTTCGCACGTTCTACGAAAAACGACTTCCTTTGGATAAAGCTCATAGGAACGCCATGCGCGATTTCAGGCTATACATGCTGGTAGGTGGTATGCCGCAAGCAGTAAACACATATATTGAGACTAACAATTTCAGCTTAGTGGATCACGCGAAACGCGGTATTATTCAGGTTTATAAAGACGACTTTCAAAAACTCGATGAATCAGGGCGATTAGAGACTCTTTTTATGCAAATTCCGTCGCAACTCAATCAGACAAATAATAGATACAAGCCTTATAATGTGCTGGGCGATGTTGATGACGATAAGCTATTGGAACTTCTCAAAAACCTTGAAGACAGCAAAACAACTCTTTTTTCCTACCATTCTAACGACCCCAATGTTGGCATGTCGCTGACCAAGAATGTTTCCAAGTTTAAAATTTTCTGTGCTGACACAGGGATTTTTGTTACACTTGCTTTTTGGGATAAAGACCACACCGAGAACATCATCTACAAAAAGCTGTTGAATGACAAGCTTAACACTAATCTGGGGTATGTTTATGAGAATGTCATAGCGCAGATGCTGGCTGCCAATGGAAACAAACTATTTTATTACACATGGCCTAAGGACAAAAGCCACAACTATGAGATAGACTTCCTGCTGTCGCGGGGAACCAAGCTTCACCCCATTGAGGTTAAATCTTCCGGTTACAAAGCTCACAAATCGCTTGACGTCTTCTGTCAGAAGTTTTCTCATATAATAGAGAGGCGTTACCTGATTTACACAAAAGACCTAAAAAAGGAAAACGAAACTCTGTTGTTACCTGTGTATATGACACCTTTCTTGTAAACTTCGTGGGGATTTAAAATTAAAAGTGTATATTTGCAAAAAAAAGAATGAACTTTAATAAAAACTACTATATCATGAGAATACATCTTTTTTTGACGGCTACGCTAATTCTATCTTTCTTTTGTTGTGAGAGCGGGGCTAATGATAAAAAGAATAATACTATCTCTGAACAATCTGAAGAAAGAGCGCCAGCACCTGACGACTATATAGTTGATCGCTCAAAGCAAGCGTATTCATATAGTGAAATGCTTGAAGACTTAAAAGAGATGCAGAACAGATGGCCAGACTATATTAGTTTCGAAATGAGAGACAAGACTTGTCAAGGACGCGGCATTCCTTTGGTTTATTTTGGTAATAAAGAAGCAGAGCATTACGTTCTGATACAAGCATCCATTCATGCACGCGAATACATGTCGACCCTCATAGTTATGTCTATGTTAGAACACTATTTAGTAAACTTCAAGGATGGTAGTTTTCACGAACTTAAGTTGAGTGATATTTTTGAAAAAGTGTGTTTGGTCATTATGCCGATGGTCAATCCCGATGGTGTTGAAATAGCGCAACGCGGAGAGCAGGGTGCTGTGACGGAAGATGTTAAACAATGGGTAAGAGCAAATACAAAGGCAGGAACGAAACACGACCAAATAAAGTCGAACGCACGCGGCGTTGACCTCAACCGCAATTTCAACAATGGTTTCGGCAAAGACCGTAACAGGAAGTCTGTTAAAGGGTACTCACACTATCCTGGCGCTTCTCCGTTGTCTGAAGTGGAGTCAAAACTACTGATGAAAGTGGCTAAAGAGCGAAAGTATGCATGCTTCCTCAATTACCACACAAGCGGCAACCTTATTTATTATGGTTGCGGCAATGCCCCGCAAAATGTCAATGCTCGCGCACTCAAAATTGCAAATATCATAAAGAACCATACAAAATTTGAACCTCGTGGGTCTGGTCATTCTGCACCATGCGGCTCATGGGCTGATGAAGTTGAAGTGCGTTTCAACACTCCCAGTGTCACAATAGAATTGGGCACGCGAAATCCCGTTCCACTCTCTGAATTCAACCGTCTCTATCAGAAAAATCTTTGGGTATGGGCAGATTTGGCAATACAAATAATGAATAATAAGATTTCCTAACAAATAAACATCTTTAACTTTTTAATTTTTATATCATGAAAAAAATCATTCTTTCATTTATTTTGTGCATGGTAACAGGTTTCGCATTTGCACAATCTTACGTTACAGTTGCTGGTGATAACGTTTGTCTTCGCACTTGTGCTTCTGAAAGTTGTAAATGGACTGGACGTAACGCCCCTCATTTTGATACTGGAGACAAATTAACTTATTATGGACAAAGCGGTAATTACTACAGAGTAGGATGGAATGGTGGAACATACTATCTTCCTAAGAAATATGGCCGCTTAAGAGGACGTTATGAAAATACAGACGTATATTCAGGTAATTATAATGGTCGTCGGTCTGTGATTATTGCTGGTGATAACGTCTGTCTGCGTACTCGTCCAAATGAAAATTCCAAACTTGTAGGACCTGGATATTATCACCTCGACACAGGAGAAGTGGTCTCTTATTATGGTTCTGTAGGCAACTATTACAAAATAGGAGTTAATGGCGGAGTTTACTACATTCCAAAAAAATATGGAAGACTGAGATAAACCGTATTGCAAATTATATAAAAGCGTTTTTTAAGGATGTTGGTAAATGAAGTGGTTATCTTCATTTACCAACTTTTAAACAAAAATCACGATAATTTGACTTAATACAATAGTTCATAGAAAGAATAAAGTTATGATTAATCAAGTAGAGAAACCCATTCAACGAAGTCGCTTACGGCGTATGCTCGGACGGGAATACTATATTTTCCGCCGTTTCTTGAAATGGCATTTCTCTAATGTGCATTATGCAAAGATAGACAAGCGTTTTCCCGCTGTTCACTTGTGGAAGGAGCATCGTTCCACACTATTACGCAAACTCAAGGAGGTGGATATGCATCTACAATACAATAAGATAGAGAATCTGCGCCTTGCCATCGCGAAGATAGACGGTGTGGTTATTCATCCCGGAGAAACTTTTTCAGTATGGCGCATGGTGGGTCGTCCTTCTAAGAGAAAGGGCTATAAAACAGGCATGATGATACACAACGGCCGCGTATCTACTGCAACGGGGGGTGGACTTTGTCAACTTGGTAATTTACTATATTGGATGGCACTACATACCAATCTAACTATTCAAGAGCGTTGGCGCCATAGTTTCGATGTCTTTCCAGATGTAAACCGCACAGTCCCCTTTGCTTGCGGAGCAACTTTGGCATATAACTACATTGACCTACAACTCTACAATGCATCCGACATAACTTTCAAAATCAATCTCTGGCTCGACGATGAATATCTTCACGGCAAAATTACAGCAGATAAGAAACCTACTGCAAAATACGAAATTCTTGAGGACGATCATCGCATAGAACATCAATGGTGGGGTGGCTACACTCGCCACAACCGCATCTACAAGCGCATTACCGACCTTGCCACGGGTAGCGTCACAGAGGAACATGTGGCAGAAAACAATGCCATAATGATGTACAATCCCCTCTTACCAGAGTACAAACCTTCTAAGTATGAAGGCGATTGATTTAAATCATAAAATCCCTCGTTTGAGGAATTTTTTGGTAGTACAATAATTCTTTGAAAACTCAATCATAGCCATAACCCACACATTCTCTTTGAGTTAACCATGTTTTATGCAAATTTGAAGTTGAATTCTTAATTTGCATAAAATTGAATGTGTTATATAAACAGAGAATTAGAAATATGCTAAAAAGGTACACAAACTATTTATAGCCCGCTCCTTCGCAGTTTTTGCAAGGCATGTAGCCGTTTATACAGAAGATGGCAAGCTCCCCGTCACATTCCTCTCCATTGCAAAAAATCGCAAATGATTCCTGTGTGTCCTTTTCCTTTACATGTAGCGCATTTTTTGCAGGAGTTAAATATTTAAGACTAACCCAACCGATTTCCCCATCCTCCGAAAGGTCATCGTGAGCATAAGCAAAGCGAACTTTAACAAAACCTTTCTTGGGTGCAAACTTCGTGCAAACCACAGTTCCTTTTTGGAAAAAGTCTAACATGCCCTCGCCCCAGTCTTTCACCACACGATAATTTGTGCCAGGTCCTGTTCTTACATTCAATCTATCAGCGGTAACGCGATAATATGTTACTTTTTGAGCATTAGTGTACTCTACACTCATAATTAGGCAGAGTACAATAAGAATAAATCATTTCTTCATAATTTTATGATTTATACAGATTTGACATCGACTTTATCATATCTACTCAGATCGTTGCCCTGAACTATGGGATTTCTGGGCTTTAAGACCGTTTTACCAGACTCCAAATAATAAAATTCTATCTAAGTCTCCCATATTGTTGAGGGATATAATAACTTTCACCATAATAACTTATTTCGTAATAATCCCCAACAGTTCCTAAATAGTCATACATTTCACCTGTATTAAGATGAGGATTACTAGATCCCATCATTTTTCCACTCTCGTCAGGAATAGAACGTAAACAAACATTATCACCTGCTATAATAACTTTGCTGGCCATGTTACTATTTACAGAGTAGTCCCTTGATTCAACTTTCTTCACAACCGTCTTGGGCTTACTCTTTTCCTCTTCAAGTGCCTGTTTAAGAGAGTCGTTCGTCTCTTTGATTTTTTCTTGCTCTTGCTGTAATCTGTCCATTTGTACTTGCTGATTAACGGCAATTGTATCTCCTTTGTCATAAACGTCTTTGGCATCACTTTTTCCTACAAACATTCCCAACAGATAAACCAAGAGACCGATAATAGCAACGCCTAATACAGCAGCCAGAACAATAAGCGCTATCTTCAGACTAGAATTCCCATTTTTTTGAGTATAGGGCGACATGGTGCCATAATTACCTGGGGCTTGGCTGTTAGGCGGGTATTGCTGATAATTCGCCTGTTGCTGAACCGTTTGATTTGCTGGTGTACCACAATTTGGACACACGTTTTGATCTGGTTGGAGCGGAGTTCCACACGTTGTACAAAATTTTGACATGGTATTTAGGTTTTCTTGTTATTATATATCTTGTTGAATTGCAAACATACAAAATTCCCAAGATTTTCAATACAAAATTCCCAAGATTTTCAATTCAATTTCTTGCAAAATTAATATTTTGTGGCTTTTTTAGAATGTTTTTGAAACGCGAAGAGGCACAAACATTGTTGCTCTGGATTGGATTTATGCGCTTGCTTCGCTTGGCGATGATACGGATTTCGGCTGAAAACTTTATCTTCAACTTGCAGAAATCAAAGTTGCGTTATGAGTAACTATTTCGTACCTTCGCGTATCGTAAAAAGGCGAGAGGCATGAACATAGTACGTTTTCTGAAAGATTGGACGCTTCCGGTGTCAATGACCGTAGGCAGCTTGCTCTATGCGCTTTTTGCATTTGTTCCCGCTCTTGAACCTGCTGGTGATTTCTTCGCGCCTATCATCTACACGCTGTTCCCTATAGCGTTGTTCGTTACTTTACTGACTACTTTCTGCAAGGTGGATTTCCGAAAGATGATGCCCACACGTTGGCAACTGGGTGTCACGCTGACGCAGTATGGGATAGTAGGGTTGTTACTTGGCATGATTCTGCTTTTTGACATTCAGGGTATGCCTCGCCTGCTTCTTGCGAGTCTGCTGACCTGTGCCATTGCGCCGTGTGCGAGTGCCGCGCCTACTGTAACGAATAAACTTGGCGGCAATTTGCACCAGATGACGTTCTACGTCATCGTGTCGAGCCTATTGAGCGCGATAATAATCCCTCTGGTATTCCCACTCGTGGAGCCTCATGCCGACATATCTTTCCTTGCCGCTTTCCTCTCTATCATGAAGCGGCTCTGTCTGGTGTTGGTTCTCCCGTTGATTTTAGGGTGGATTGTTCATCACGACATACCTCACATTTATAGATGGATAAAACGTCATTCTAATCTCCCTTTCTATACATGGGCATTCAATCTTGCTATAACAAGCGGCATAACAATCCGCAACATCTTCCATGCCAAGACCTCCGCCTTTGTGCTTTTGATTATTGCATTTTCATCTCTCCTTCTGTGCTTGACTCTCTTCTCGCTTGGATGGGCACAAGGCAAACAAATGGGGCATCGTATTGAAGCAGGACAGGCGCAAGGGCAGAAAAACACAGCACTCGCCATCTGGATAGCCTCCGCTTACCTGCACCCCGTTGCAGCACTCGGTATGGGCTTTTACGTCCTTTGGCAAAACATAGTAAACAGCATTGAACTTTGGCGGCAGCGGAAACTCACAGAATAATTTACTACCTTTGCACCATGAGTTTGTACTACTCATCGCAGCGCAACGCAATAAATAGTCAAAACAAAGATATGCTAACACTCGACATCATCTACAAAGCAGGAACCGTTCTCAAAGATGTGATTCACCCCACTGCACTTATCCATACTGAGAAACTCAACCCCGAAGCCACTATTTTTCTTAAACCTGAAAATCTGCAAGTTACTGGTTCTTTCAAGGTGCGAGGTTCTGGATTCAAGATTTCTCAACTTACCGATGAAGAGAAATCGCATGGTGTGTTAGCAAGTTCTGCCGGTAACCATGCACAGGGTGTGGCTCTTGCCGCACGTCGTTTCGGCATAAAAGCCACTATCTGCATGCCAGCCGGTGCTCCCATATCAAAGGTAGAAGCCACGCGCGAACTGGGCGCAGAGGTGAAACTCGTTCCGGGCGTTTACGACGACGCCTATAAGTACGCGCTGCAGATGCAGGAAGAAACGGGTATGACATTCATCCATCCCTTCGACGACGAACAGGTCATTGCCGGGCAAGGCACCATCGGCATGGAAATTCTCGCAGAGCGCCCCGACATCGACGTAATTTTCATTCCTATCGGTGGCGGTGGTTTGGCAAGCGGTGTGGCATACGCAGTGAAGATGCTTAAACCAAGTGTAAAAATCATCGGTGTGCAGGCTGCGGGTGCTGCCAGCATGCAAGCCAGCATAGAGAGCGACAAGATAGAAACACTGCCCGAAGTGCTCACCATAGCCGACGGCATAGCCGTGAAAGAACCTGGCACTCATACTTTCGAGTTATGCAAAAACTACGTTGACGAGGTGGTTACGGTGACAGAAGACGAGATTTGTGCTGCCATCCTCGCCTTGATAGAACACCACAAACTAACAAGCGAAGGTGCTGGAGCTGTTAGTGTGGCTGCTGCTATGTTCAACAAATACCCCATTGCAGGCAAGAAGGTATGCTGTATCGTCAGTGGCGGCAATATAGACGTTACCATTCTCAGCCGTGTCATCAACCGCGGCTTGATGAAGAGCGGCCGTACCTGCGAAATGCTTATCGAACTGCCCGACCGCCCCGGTTCACTGCTTGGCCTGAGTTCTGTCATCGTGAAATATGGTGCCAACATCATTTCTCTCCACCACGAGCGTAACGGTGAGAGCCCCGACGTAAACTCGTGCAACCTCCGCATGGTGCTTGAAACCCGCAACAGCGAGCACATTCAGGAAATCCAGAAAGGCATCAATGCTGCAGGCTACATCATCCTCGACACCCGTGCTGCCAACTGATTATAATTGAAAGTATGCAAGTTTTAAAATTCTAAAAACATGGAAACAACAAGACAACAAAAGATAGAACGCCTCATTCAGAAAGAGTTGAGCGACATTTTCCAGAAACAGACTCAGGCGCACCATGGCATTCTTGTGAGTGTGAGCAAGGTGCGCATAAGTCCTGACCTCAGTGTCTGCCGTGGCTATCTCAGCATTTTCCCCTCCGATAGGGGAGAAGAATATCTCAAAAACATCAATGAGAACGTTCGCGCCATACGCTATGAACTCGGTACACGCGTGCGCCACCAGTTGCGCATCATTCCCGAACTGAAATTCTTTATCGACGACTCGCTCGACTATATTGAGCACATCGACGAACTCCTGAAGAAATAAAATCTGCATTATCCACATTCATTCTGCACCCTTGGGCAAATTCTCATCCTTCGTGGCTCGCCGCTACCTCTTTTCCAAGAAGCGACACAATGCCATCAACATCATCAGCATCATTTCCGTGATAGGCGTAGCGCTTGCCACGACAGCCTTGGTGTGCACAATGAGTGTGTTCAACGGTTTTCAGGACCTTGTTTCTACACTTTTCACCGCCTTCGATCCTCAGTTGGAAGTAACTCCTGCCAGTGGTAAATTCGCCAAGAGCAATGACCCTATACTGGAGCAAATCAGGAAACATCCGCAAGTGGCCTCTGCCACCGACTGCATAGAAGACAATGCCATGATACTCGTGAAGGGCCATCCTCTTGTTTTCCAACTCAAAGGAGTGGGCGACAACTATACTGAAAGCACTGACATATCGGACATAATCTACGTGCAAGAAGGCGTTCATGGCCAGTTTAAGTTGCACAGCGGCGAAAAGGACTACGGCACCCCCGGCATAGGCCTGGCTTCCACCCTTGGCAGCATCAACTTCGACAATCCTCAGCCACCGGAGGTCTATGTCCCCAAAAAGGGCAAGCGCATCGACATAGCCAACCCTATTTCGAGTTTCAACTATGGCACCCTCTATGCCTCGGGAGTTTGTTTCCAGGTTCATCAGCGCAAATACGATGAAAACTACATGCTCACCTCGCTTAAGTTCGCCCAGCGCCTCTTCGACCAGAACGGCATGATTTCATCTTTGGAAATATGCCTTAAAGACGGAAGTACCACCAGTTCCGTAAAAAAGGAATTGCGGAGGCTGGCAGGCGATCGGTTTGTCGTTCGCGACAGGATGGAGCAACAAGAGGACACTTTCCGCATCATGAACATTGAAAAGATGGTGGCTTACCTCTTCCTCACATTCATTGTCCTCGTGGCATGCTTTAACATCATCGGCTCTGTTTCGATGCTCATCATCGACAAGCGTGAAGACGTTGGCACACTCCGTCATCTTGGTGCCACGGACCGCGACATCAGCAGAGTATTCTTGCTGGAGGGTCGCTTCATAGCCCTCTTGGGTGCCGTCATAGGCGTTATTGTTGGTGTGTCACTCTGCTATGCTCAGGAATACTTTGGCTTTATCAAAATAGGCAACGGTGATGGCAATTTCATTGTAGAAGCCTACCCTGTCAGTGTGCATCTGCTCGATGTGCTGATAGTATTTATCACTGTTTGCGTTGTAGGTTTTGTGAGTGTGTGGTATCCTGTTCGCTTTCTTAGCAAACGTCTCACTTCTGAAGACTAAAAAGGGGGTGTATTTATCAGGGATTTACTTTTGATTAAGAAAATCGCTAAAAAACTGCATTTTCCTTTATTTTTTAAGTTTTTGGCCTCGTTTTTTTTCATTATTTCCTTATTTTTGCTTACTTTTGTACTGATAAATACAAATAAAAACTTTTAAGTCAGATTAAGAAATGGCAAAAATTGACGCTCTTGACCAAAAGATTCTGGAGAGCATATCCACAAATTCACGAATTTCGTTCAAAGAAATAGCAGATGCCTGCAATGTTTCCCGCGCAGCCATTCATCAACGCGTGCTTCACCTTATAGAAGCAAACATCATCAGCAACAGCACCTACCTCGTTAATCCCAAGAGTCTGGGTTACAACACTTGCACATATATCGGTGTGGAACTGGACCGTCCTTCGCGCTATGACATAGTATCAAAAGAACTGGAGAAGATTCCTGAAATCGTGGAATGTCATTTCACGACAGGTCCTTACACCCTACTCATCAAGTTATACAGCCACGACAACGAGCACCTCATGCAGTTGCTCAATGGTCAGATTCAGCAAATTGACGGCGTGACGTCAACCGAGACCCTCATATCGCTTGCAGAGAGTTTCCATCGCACCGTTCCTATCATCTTGGCTGACGAAGTGAAGAAAAAGCCCAAGAAATCCCGCAATACACGCAAGGCGTCGAATGTTGAAGAAGAAACGGAAAACTGATGACCATCTACTTTGAAGGACTGCTGACAGGTCTGGCCACGTTTCTTATCATCGGTTGCTTCCACCCCATTGTCATTAAGGCAGAGTACTATTTCGGCACGGGCATTTGGTGGGTCTTTCTCATAGCAGGCATCGGTTTTATAACGGGTGCTTTGTTTACGGGAAATGTGTGCTTCAGCAGCATACTCGGTATTCTTGGTTTCTCCTGCTTCTGGAGCATCCTCGAAATTTTCGCGCAGAAGAAGCGTGTGCAGAAAGGTTGGTTCCCCATGAATCCAAAGCGAAAGAAGTATTACGAGGAATAAACTTTTCTAAAAGATATCAAGACGGCACATAATATCCACATATTTATGCCGTCGTTTTTTTATATCCATAGTTTCTTCTCACAGGGTTATTTTGTACTTTTGCAGAAATAAAGACAAAAACAGGCACTATGGCTATACGTTACGACTACAAAGCGGACTACGACCGCATCAACGGCAAGATGCTGTCGTATGAGGACCGCCCGGTGATAGGCATCAGCGGCAATTTCGGTCCTGCAGGTTGTGAACTTGCTGAAGTATATTACAAGAGCATTGAGGCAGCCGGTGGCATTCCCTTCATTCTTCCTCCGACAGATGACGAGCGTGTCATTCTTCCTTTGCTTGAGCGGATTGACGGACTGATGCTTTCGGGCGGAGCCGACGTGAACCCGCTATGGACAGGCGAAGATCCTGTTCCTGCCCTTCATGGCATCAATGCCAAGCGCGACCGCGGTGAACTGCTTATGGTTCAGTTGGCTTTCGACCGCCAATTACCCATTTTCGGCATCTGTCGCGGTATTCAGATACTTGCCATAGCCCTTGGTGGTAGTGTGCATCAAGACATAGCCACCAGTTTTCCGAAACAGCGCATCATCAAGCACAGCCAGGATGCCCCACGCTATGAAGCCACCCATCTTGTGGAAGCAGAAAGCGGTTCTCTCATAGCCAACCTCCTCGGCGAACATTTCGCTGTCAATTCGTTCCACCATCAGGCAGTGAATGATGCTGGTCCTCATCTGCGCATCACGGCATGGGCTGACGACGGCATTGTAGAAGCAGTGGAAAGCACCGAAAAGAAGCCTGTTTTCGGTGTACAGTGGCATCCCGAGTGCTTCATCGGCAACAACGACGACTGCATGATGCCTCTTTTCAGGAAACTGGTGCACGAAGCCTATTTGCATCGCCGCGCGCGCACTTTCCACAATGATGTCTCCATCGTAACGCTTGACTCCCACTGCGACACCCCCATGTTCTTCGACCAGGGTGTGGACTTCAATTCGCGCGACGAGAAAGTGCTTGTTGACTATCATAAGATGGTGGAAGGATACCTTGATTCATGCATCATGGTGGCTTATCTGCCGCAAAAGGAACGTACCCCTGAGGGTTTGGCAAAAGCCACGGCAAAAGCAGATGAAATCCTCACAGAAATCCGCCGCATGGTGGACGATTGTGAAGGTGCTGCCATTGCCATCACACCCGATGACCTCTACATCAACAAGCGCGACGACTTGAAGAGCATCATGCTCGGAATAGAGAACGGCTATGCCATCGGTCGAAACATAGACAATGTGGAGCGCTACCGCCGCATGGGTGTATGCTACATGACCCTATGCCACAACGGCGACAACGACATCTGCGACAGCGCCAAGCGGTCGAATCAGGAAAACGGCGGACTGAGCGACTTCGGACGTGACGTGGTACACGAGATGAATCGTGTGGGTATGATGGTGGACCTTTCTCACGCGGCAGAGAGCAGTTTCTACGATGCCATAGAAGCCAGTTCGCTTCCCATAGTATGTTCGCATGCTTCCAGTCGCGCCCTTTGCGATCACCCGCGTAATCTGACCGACGACCAACTCCGCGCACTTGCCGAAAGTGGCGGTGTGGCACAGGTAACACTCTACAATGGTTTTCTGCGTCTGGACGAGAAGTCGGACATAGATGATGCCATGCGACACCTGATGCACATGATTGATGTGGCAGGCATCAACCATGTGGGTATCGGTACCGACTTCGATGGCGACGGTGGCATACCGGGCTGCAATGGTGCCAACGAAATCATGAACATCACAAAACGCCTTTTGTCAGAAGGACTCTGCCATGACGATTTAGAGAAAATATGGGGTCTGAACTTCCTTCGCGTCATGCGACAGGTGCAGGCTGCAGCAGAAATAGATTTTTAATAAACCGTATGAAAACTATAAACAAAACACTGATTATCATGCTTTCTTTGCTCAGTCTTATCGGGTGTAAAAAGCCAAAGACAGATGTGCCTATAGGCGAGGATGCGAAAAAATGTGAAGTGCAGTTTGATGCCGACAGTGCTTTCAGGCACATTAAAGCCCAGTGCGACTTCGGTGCCCGCACTCCGGGCAGCGCAGCCCACAAGCAATGTGGCGACTACATTGTAAAGTCGTTTCAAGCGTTAGGGCTGAACGTCATTGAACAGAAGGCACCCATCACGATGTGGGACAAGAAACAATTCGAGTGCCGTAACATCATTGCGCAATACAAGCCTGAAGCAAAAGAACGCATCATTATCTGTACACATTGGGACAGCCGTCCTTGGGCTGACGACGATCCTGACGAAAGCAAGCACAACGAACCTGTCATGGCAGCAAACGATGGGGCGAGCGGTGTCGGCGTGATGCTTGAAGTGGCAGCAAAACTCAAAGAAGTAAACCCGAAGGTAGGCATCGACTTCATCTGCTTCGACCTTGAAGATTACGGCAACCACGACAGCAGCGATGAATCGAGTTGGTGCAAGGGTTCCGCTTATTGGGCAGCGCATCCACATGTGGAAGGCTATCAGGCGCTTCACGGCATATTGCTTGATATGGTAGGCGGCAACGGCGTCGTTTTCCGCCAGGAGATTTTTTCCACACAATATGCTCCACAGGTGCTTTATCAGGTTTGGGATGCCGCTCGTGTGGCAGGCTATGAAAACTACTTCCCAAGCGAGCAGGGCGGCATGATTACAGACGACCACATCCCCATGAACCAAGCCGGTATACCCACTATCGACATCATATCGAGCAACCGCTCGGGAAATGGTTTTTGCGACACATGGCACACCACCCGTGACACCCCCGAAAACATTTCCACCGCCACACTCAAAGCCGTGGGACAGACCTTGCTGCAAGTCCTCTCACAAGAACCTCTCTAAAAATTCATCAGAAAAATGACGATAAACGAAATACAAGACGAAGTCATCGAGGAATTTTCCGAACTCGAAGACTGGATGGACCGCTATCAACTCCTCATCAGCCTTGGCGAGGAACAGGAGCCTTTACCGGAAAGCGAGAAGACCGAACAGAACCTGATTGACGGCTGCCAAAGCCGTTTGTGGCTCTGTTGCGATGAAAAAGACGGCAAACTATACTACCGTGCAGAAAGCGATGCACTCATCGTGAAGGGTATCATCACTCTGCTCATCCGTGTTCTCAACGGGCATACCCCACAGGAAATTCTCGATGCCGACCTTTACTTCATCGACCGCGTGGGATTGAGCGAGCACCTCTCTCCCACCCGCTCAAATGGCCTTTTGTCGATGAAAAAGCAGATGCGCATGTACGCCCTCGCTTATAAAACCAAACAGGAAGGCTAACAGAAATAAATAGTCGAAAAATAATTATGACTGAGTCCATTTATAAATGGACTCAGCATTTATCTACTCGTATGGCTGTCCTATAGGGGCGTTACAGCATAGACAGGGGTGCAATTCACTATGCTATGCTACATTCATTCTACCCCTGCGTATGCTGTATCATCCAGTTTCGTTGAATTATATCTGTTATTATGTGATAATTCAATTTTTTTGCTATTTTTGCAGACATTTTGTAACAAAATGTAATAAAAATCCTTAAAAAAGTTAATTTAAACAAAAAACCAACATACGCAAATCTCATTATTACGTTCAAAAACCATGAAAAAAGATATCTCTTTATTCCTAATCACTTTGCTGGTTTGCAGTTTTGCTCAAGTTCAGCAACTAATGGCAATCCCTGAGTTTTCTTCAGAAAAGTGTTACAAGGTAATGCATGTAAATTCCGGCAAATACCTTCTTTTAAAGGACAGTTACGAGGAATCGAATACCGTGAATGCCACAACTCTGGACAATGAAGGTTCTGTGTTTACCATCACGCAGAGCGGTGGTGGCTACGTTTTCACCAAATACGACACAGAATATACCCTTGGTATCTCCACCTCTACTCAGGGCAATTGGGCGAACTGGAACACGGCGAACAATGTGGCTACTGTATGGACGATTGAAGACGCGGGAGGAGAGGATATATACATTACATCTGAAAAAGGCTACCTTGGTCCAAATGACAACGCAACGAGTAGCGGTTCTTATGTATATACAAACAAGACACAACAAAATAACGCAAAGTGGCAGATTATAGATGCCACAGCAGAACTTCCGAACTATGTCAGTAGTATTACAAGCGGCAAATACTACCGCTTGGTAAGCAATGCATACGATGGCAAGACTATGGCAGTGAATGCCAACGGCGGTCTTGTCCTGACTAATACAGAAAAGGGAAAAGGAAGTTTTGCATATTATTCACAACTATGGCAGATTACAGGTACTAATGGAAAGTATAATTTCAAGAATTTAGTATCCGGTAAATCCATTCAGGCATGGCCGGGACAAAGCCAACAATGGCAAACGGGCAGTAGTGCTGCAAACTTCTATTCCGGCACGACCACCTCCGGCGACAACAAGTTGTTCTGGTTTGCCACAGTAAACAACACGAGCGAACATAAGTCTCTGCATGCTGCAGGTGCTGCAAATCAGAACAACACTGTAGTGGGTTGGCAAGCCAGTTCAGACGCATCAAAATGGCTCTTATGGGAAGTGGATGTAACGGAAGATGATATTGCAGCCGCAGAAGATTGGCGCAAGACACTCAACAGCAATATAGGTAGCGAGTTCGCTAAGTTCTTCACAGATAAGATCTGCACACAGTTGAAAGAAGAATATGTTGCTATGAGCGATGATGATTTGCGTGCTGCCATGAGCGAACTGCCATCGATGATGATTAACGAGGCGATTAGTATAAAAAACGACATGTGGGGCAACAACGCCACATGGAGTGCTTACGAAAAGGATTTTCGCATCCATGAGTATGAGGCATATTCTGCCCCTGGTGTGTGGGCTTCCAAACTCGGTTTTGGCGACTTCGGTCGTCTTACACAACCCACCGGAATCAGGTTGAAGGCGGGAGAAATAGCCTTTCTTTACGTCGAAAGAAGTGCTGCCAGAAATGGTACGCTCAAAGTTGAAATGCCGGTTGGTGTAAACAACACAGGCCCTCAGCAAGATTTGACCAGTGGTCTTAATAAAGTTATAGCAAATGGCGACTGTGAACTGTTCATCACCTACCAAAACACTGATACTGAAACGCCATTATCTGCACATCCTAAAATAAGAATTCATATTGTTGGCGGCACGTGCAACGGTACGTTCGATATGAGCCGCGGCCATACGGACAGAGATTGGCTGTGGCTGAAGCAAAATATGTTCAAAGACACATATCTGCACATGAGGTCCAACTTGCATGTTTTTTGCACTTACCTTGATAATATGCGCTCAGCGCAGAAACTTACAAGGGGTATGCAAATGATTGATTTTGTGTTTGAGGCGCAGGAAAGAGCCATGACCACACGATTCAATGACGGCTACTATCGCCCTATAATGACCGTATGGGACAAAGGTTCCGGCAATCCTTCCGCCGGTAATGGACGCGTTTCTTGGCCAGGTATAAATTACGAATTATTTAATGAGGAAACTTTCCGCGATGGTGGCTGGTGGACAAGTTGGGCTTATCCGCACGAGGTAGGCCATCTTCACCAACGTCCACTGTGGCTTGCCGGCACACGCGAGGGAAGCAATGAAGTTCTTATACAGATTTACACACACCTTTGGGGAAAGAAGACTGCGAAGGGAGCAGTCAGCATTTTGGCAGACCGCTTCAACAAAACAGATGGAGCAACAAGTTGGATTGACAATCTGAAAAATGCAGGCGAGATACAGTCATTTACTCAGAAGATGTGGTACCAACTTTGGCTCTATTTCCATCAAAAGGGCGACGATGAGTTTTTCCCACGATGGATAGAGTGTATCCACAAACGAGGCAACATGCAGAACCGCTTTTATTCCAATGACAATCCGGCAGGAATTGATAAAGACTACATGCGTGCCGCTCTTGCTGCATGTGAGGCTTCGCAGACAGACCTCTATGAGTTTTTCAAAGTGTGGGGATTCTTCAACTATGCTGAGACCATCAACGGAGCAACAGATGCAGGAGTCGCAAGTATTAGTGACTATGAAAGTTTCTATCTCAAAGTTCCGCGCCAATCTGTCCAAGAAGAAGTGGCTCAGATGGAAGCCTGGAAAGCAGAAATGCAGAGTTATGAGAAAAAAGCGCCGGGCATCATGTTCATCAACAGTACTGCTGAGCAGGGACAAATAGGCGAAGATGCTGAAGTTGTCAAATATTTCCCTGATCTTCTGGGTGCAAATATCGTAAATTTTGGCGCAAACGATGATTCGGGTTGCACCGGTTATTACACACACTTTGGTAAGAATGAGGCAGACAACATTGGTTTTAAGCGTAGTGGGGCAAACTTTACCATAACAGGTACCGGCGCCGTGGGTTATAAGATTTATGACGACAAGGGCGAACTTGTTTTTATTAGTTTCAAAAATACATTCAAGACAAGCAATGCTATAGCAAGAGGCATAAACGAAGGTCGTTACTCTCTTGTTGCTTCGCTTGGCGACGACACAGACTTGTTGCTTAGCGGTCCTCCCACTATTTATACAAACAATGAAACGACAGGCATTTCTTCAATTCGAGATGAACAATTCGCAAACAACAGTTGGTACACCATTGGAGGCGTAAAACTAAACGGCAGACCTACTGCAAAAGGTGTTTATATTATCGATGGTAAGAAGGTTATAATTAAATAAGAATTCAGTAGTTAACATACTTTTCAAAATACCCATCCGAAATGCTTATTATAGGCATTGCGGATGGGTAATTTTTTTCTTCTGACTTTTACCGGTCAGCAATAACTTATTATTCTTCCTAAGATTGTTCTTCCGCAAAGAGGTTTTTTGTCTTACGGAAAACACTATCGTTGAATTCCTTTATTGGCAATTCACCTCGCAACACTGCAAGTGCATTGCCTGCCAACGCCTTCATTTCGTCTTCTCCCGGGAATACATGTACGGGGGCAATGTGCTGTATGCGCTCCACGATACCCTCTCTGATGTATTGGTCTTTACAAAGTCCTCCCGTGAGGAGAATGGCATCTACCTTTCCATAAAGAACCGTTGACATTCCTGCAATTTCTTTTGCCGTTTGAAGAATTAGTGCGTCCATAACGAGTTTCGCCTTGTAGTCGCCCTTCTCCACCCTGTCCATCACCTCAAACATGTTGCTCGTGCCAAGATATGCCCTGACACCACAATTCTTAAAGAAGAAGTTGTCGAGTGTATGTTTGTCGTATTTTCCGGAGAAACAGAGTTCCACTACTCCACGTGCCGGCAGCGATCCGCTTCGCGTGATAGAGAAAGGTCCGTCGTCGCCCATGCCGTTGTTTGAATCGACAGCACGCCCGTGGCGGTGCACTGCTATTGATGTGCCTCCGCCCAGGTGACAGACGATGAGATTGAGTTCTTCATACTTTTTGCCTGCCTGCTTGGCGTATGTGCGTGCTATGGCTCGCTGATTAAGCGTGTGCCAGAATGGTTCTCGCTCGATGAGCGGAAAACCGCTGATACGGGAGATTTCATCGTATTCGTCTGTCATGCCCGAATCGGCAGTAAGTGCCATACATCCTTCTATCTGTTGCGCCAGGATGTAGGCAAGAATGGAACCGAAGTTGCAGGGATGCTCACGTACGGGGTGTTGCAGCGCCTCGTACATTCTGTCGTTCACCTCATACACACCGCCTTCTATGGGACCGAGCAATCCTGCACGCCCCACAATGGCGTCAAAGTTGAAGTCTATGTTTGCATCCACAAGTTCCGTAAGAATATGGTTGCGTCGATAGTCCAGTTGTTGTGCTATGGTCTTTAATTTTTCAAGTTCGCTGAAAGAATGGTTGATGCCTTTTTCAAAAACCACTTGTTCGTCTTCGTAAACGGCGATTTTTGTACTTGTCGAACCTGGATTTATGGCCAATATCCGCATATTTTGTTTTTGTTTATTCGTGTTTATTTGTTTATTTACCAACAACAGCCGCCATGGCTAAACTATAGAATTTCGATTCTCCGTCATCTCCCCGTGATGACACCACCACCGGGCACGATGTGCCGCAGAGTATGCACGCCTGCTTGGCTTCTCCGAAAAAGGAAAGTGTCTTGTAGAATGCATTTGCTGCTTCGAGGTCGGAAAAAATAAGCGCGTCTGCACGGCCTGCTATAGGCGACTTTATGCCCTTTACCTCCATGGCTTCCGAGTCAACAGATGTCCTGACATCCAGAGGCCCGTCGATGATGGCTTTTCCCCATTTTCCTTCCCGCGACTCCTGGGACAGATCGGCATAGTCCACAGAACATGGGAATTTCTCGCTGACTTTCTCTGTGAAATGTATGAGCGAGATGCGTGGTTCTTCTATTCCGAAAGCGTTGCAAACGTCGATGGTGTACTTCACCTGCCACTCGCGCTGTTTGCGGGTAGGTACAGGTATGACAGCCGGGTCGGAAAAGAAAAGAAGTTTGTCGTATGCTGCCGTTTCTGCCACAGCAATGAGTGTTAGGATGTTTCCTGCGGGTAACAATCCTTTTTCCTTGTCCAGGACTGCCCGTAACAAGTTGTCGGTATGAACCAGCCCCTTCATCAGGAAATCTGCCTTGCCTTCGCGAACGAGAGTCACGGCAAATTGTGCTGACTCGTCTTCATCTTCCATGGGAAATTGCTGTATGTTAGCCTTATGGGGTAAAAACTCCTGATGCTTTTCAAAATCGGGTATCTGCCCAACAAAGATTACATCGATAAAACCAGCCTCAAGCCCACGATGAAGGGCATAGAGGGTGCTCTCGTCTGTACCTGAAATCACAGCGACACGTTTGCGTTGCTCCATTTCGTTGAGGTGGCTGACAAGTTGCTTGAAACTTTTAATTCTTTCCATCTTTTACAAATACTTAGGTGGCAAATTTAACACTTAATCGATAAGCGAGAAATAATTGTTGAGATAAAAGTTTTATTTTTAACCTTTTGGCGTGCGCGTTTTCTAAAAACGACTTGCCGACTTTACAATAAAAGCACTAACTTTGCACAAAACATCTCTACATCATGAAAAAAATTTGTTTATTCCTTGTTGTTGCTTTGTCGTTGGGTCCCGTTTTCGCCCAGACAGCGCGTGAAGAAATCTATGAGGACGTACATTGTTCTGCAGCCAATTATTATGCCTACCCTGACCCTGTCGGTGTGAAATATACCACAGCACCTAAAGGTTACAAGCCATTCTACATCAGCCACTATGCCCGCCACGGCTCACGCTGGCTGATTGGCAAGAAAGAATACTCGGGTCCGGCAGAAACCATGCGCAAGGCATACGAGGCGGGTGCATTAACAGCCAAAGGCATGGAAGTGATGCACGTTCTCGATAGTCTGGACCACATGTCGAAAGGGCGACTGGGCGAACTCACCCCTCTTGGCGCTCGCCAGCACCGCGGCATAGCCAAGCGTATGTACGAAAACTTCCCGGAAGTATTCGCCGGCAATGCCCCCATCGATGCCCGCTCAACCGTAGTAATCCGCTGCATCCTCTCGATGATGGCAGAATGTCTGCAACTTCAGACCATGAACCCCGACCTTCAGATCAAGAACGACGCCAGTTATCACGACATGTACTACATGAACTATGAGCACGACGACAATATCTCCAAATACCGCAAAAGCGAGGAAGCCCAAAAGGTGCGCACAGATTGGTGGAACAAGACTATCCAACCCGACCGCTTCATCAGCATGCTGTTCTCCGACACAGCCTACGTCAGCCAAAACATCAACAAAGGTGGCCTGATGTGGAACATCTTCGACATAGCCGCCAACATGCAAAGCCTGGACACTGACCTCGACCTTTATCCGCTTTTCACAAAAGAAGAATGCTACGCCATCTGGACGAACAAAAACCTAAGTTGGTATCACAACTACGGACCTTCAAAACTCACTCAAGGTAAGTTGCCCTACTTTGAAGCCAACCTGCTGAAAAATATCGTTGAAACCGCTGATTCCTGCATCAAGTTGAATAAACCCGGTGCCACCTTGCGCTTTGGTCACGAAGTGGTGGTCTATCCGCTAACTTGCCTTATGGAACTCGGCGACTACGGCACCACAGAAGAAGATCCTGCCAAACTCGACGAGAAATGGCGAAACTATAAAATCTTCCCGATGGCAAGCAACGTGCAACTCGTTTTCTACCGCAAGAAAGGCAGCAACGACATCCTCGTAAAGGTGATGCTCAACGAACACGAGATGAGTCTCCCGGTGAAGAGCGACATGGCACCTTACTACCATTGGTCCGATGTGTCAGACTACTACAAAGACAAACTCAGCAAGATGTCCTTCTGAATTGGGTAATAGTCAAGAATTTGAGAATTATAGAATTTAAGTTTCGTAGCGTAGCATTCGCGTCATCGCCGAGCGAAGCAATGGCAAAAATCGAAAACATTACGACAAAGTCTGTTTAATCCGTGTCCGTCGCGTTCCAAAAACTGTCGTCATTAGCATTCTAACTATAGCGAAGCGAAAGATGCAAAATCTAAATTCTATAATTCTCTAATTGAAGATAATTGAAAATGGTTGATAAATACCGCACTTACATCCTTCTTGAGCAAGGTCTTTCGGAAAACACGCGAGAGGCCTACCTGCGCGATGTGCGGAAATTTCTCGACTACCTCAAGGACGAAAACATCGACGTCAAGGACGTCAACCTTGAAGTGATCCACCGTTTTTCTTGGACCCTTGTTGACATCGGCATTTCGCAACGCAGCATAGCGCGCCAGCACAGTGCCTTGCGGTCTTTCTTCAAATTTCTTGTACTCGACGGTTTCATCGACTCCGACCCCACCGAACTCTTGGAATCGCCAAAGAAAAGCAAACACCTGCCCGAGGTGCTTACTCTCGAAGAAGTGGATGCCATCATCAGCACCATCGACCTGAGCCAACCTTTCGGACAGCGCGACCGCGCCATTATAGAGATGCTCTACAGTTGCGGGCTGCGTGTGAGCGAACTCTGCAACCTGAAACTGAGCGACCTCTTTCTCGACGAAGGCTTCATCCGCGTTGTAGGAAAAGGCGACAAACAACGTCTTGTGCCCGTATCACCCCGTGCAGAACAGGAACTGAAACTGTGGTTCATTGACCGCAATGCCATCACTCCAAAAGATGGCGAAGAAGACTACGTTTTCCTAAGCGAGCGCCGCCGCCAGCACCTCTCACGCATAACGGTATTTCACAACATCAGGCTATACGCAGAAGCCGCCGGAATAACAAAGACCATCAGTCCGCACACCTTCCGACACACCTTCGCCACCCATCTGCTCGAAGGCGGGGCTAACCTCCGCGCCATACAGGCCATGCTGGGCCATGAAAGCATAGCAACGACTGAAATCTACACCCACATCGACCGCAGTTTCCTCCGACGTCAAATACTCGATTATTTCCCACGCAACAAAGAGAAGTGATTTCTAATTATGTATGTCTTCTTCTTTCTACGAGTATTTTACATTTTTTTATCGAGAATTTTTGTTCACTCGTACTAATTTTGAGCACGTTTATCAATTATTATCACTTTGATTCTTTTTTATAATCAGTTTCCCGTAATTTTGCGGCGCTTTTATATACATCACTCTAACATGAAGAAGTTTTTACTCTTACACTTCGCTTTTATGCTATGCCTCATCAGCTTAAAAGCACAATCTTATTCTTCAGCCACACTGTCGAATTATTCCTCCACTGCGATAACTTCGCTATCTGACATCACAGAAGGTAGCCGTTTCCTTGTGTGGAACAATGGGCGCAACTGCTACATCTATGAAAGTTCCTCAAACCAAATGATGCAGAACAGCATGCCAGACATCTCATACGTGCTAACATTCGACAATGTGACCAACTACGGTTCATACGTTACCGCCAATATCCGCGCAGCAAGCGGCAACTTATTGCCCGACCTGAGCAAAAGCGCTAATGTTTATACTTCTTCTACAAAAGTGCTCTACACCATCACGATGAGCAATAATCTGTTCCAGTTTGTCAGTCCAAGCGGCATAGGCTTGAACGGCAATGGGTCAAATGGTAGTGGCAACGGGTCGAATGTTATAGGCTGGACGGCAGGCAACGGTTCCAATGGTTCTTTCAAACTCTACAGCGCTACGATTGATGGTGATGAACAAAGCGTTTTCAACGAAAATGAGACCTATCGCCTGTGTTGCAAAAGTTATGATGGTGCTATCGGTTTGGGAGCATACCACAACACCTCCATACTCATCTACTATGTAACCGGTCAAGACGTTCAGGACGAAGACTGCTGGTGGAACATCATCCCCGACGGCGACGCAGGCTATATCATCCAGAATGCCCTTACCGGCGACTACCTGAAATACGTAGGCGAATATGGTAACACAGTAAAATATCTCACTACAACCGATGACCCTTCTACAACTGATGCGCTTTGGACGTTTACATACGACGCCACCAACGAGGCATACTACGTCACCAATGTTGCCCAGCCAAATTATCGTTTCAACCTGAGGACAAGCGGATCAACAGCAAACCTGTTAGGTTGTTACAGCAACACCAGCAAACCGACAAATAATGAACTTTTCGCTATATACGACAGCAACGGGAACCTTATTACAGGCACACAGAGTTCCTCGGGTGGGAATTCCGGCGGCAGCGAAACAGTTGACGTGGGCAACTTTGCCATCTATGTGGATTCGCTCCAATTCAACGACAAATGCCTCATCTATGACAACTACGGCAATGGGCGCTACATGTTCTCCCTGCCGCAGTCAGTGCGCGGCGGCGGCGACTTTACGGCAACCTTGAAATTCAAGAACCTGACGAACGATGACATCTCCTTTAGGATTGACGGTCAGACCGTATCGAATGGTGGTACATTCACTTTAAATAACGTTACCTGCCAGTCTGCGTACGACCTGTACATTCTCGTGAACGGCACTCCGACACGCAAATGTAGCCTGAACTTCACTTTCATGCCTATCGTTTCGGTGAATGTGAGCAGTTGCGGCACAAGTTATTACACCGCCGGCACTTTCCATCTCCTCGATGGCGATGCGGCAACCGACGACAGTACCTACTATGCCAAATACCGCCACCGCGGTGCCACGGCATCTGGAAAGCCAAAGAAAGCATACGCTGTCAAGATGATAGACGAGAACGGCAACAGTGTTGACCGCAGTTTCCTCGGTATGCGCTCGGACAACAACTGGATTCTCGATGCAGCATACGTTGACCCGAGCCGTATGCGCAACCGCGTCAGCACAGACCTTTGGAACGACTTCGCACACGACCCCTACCAACAAGCGTTCGAGAACAAAAAAGTTTCTACAGGCACACATGGCCAGTTTGTAGAAGTCCTGCTCAACGGCACATATCGCGGTATATATTGCTTCACAGAGAAGATGGACCGCAAGCAACTGCGATTGGAGAAAACGGACTCTGTTTTTGACATTTTCACAGATGAAACGGAAGTTACCGTGCGTGGCACACTTTATAAAACCACGAGTTGGGGTTACGAAGTATTTATGGGACACAATACAGGCTCAAAATCGTATCCACGGACAGCACCTTCTTCCTATAGAAACACATCTGCGTCATGGTGCAGCTATGAAGGAAAATATCCCGATGTGGAAGATGGCGAGAAATTTGACTACGGACCAATCTGGCGAGCAGTAAACCTCGTAGCAGCAGGTTCTGACCAAGAGTTTGTGGATAGTTTTGCTTACTATTTCGACAAACCCGTACTCGATGATTATTACCTCTTCATTGAACTTCTCCTTTCCACCGACAATCACGGCAAAAATATGTACTATTATGCTTACGACACCAATCCTTCTACTAAGAAACTCAACAAAGGTTTTACGGAAAAGGATAAAATAGGTGTGGCTGTATGGGACCTTGACGGGACTTGGGGTTGTCGCTGGGAAGGTTCTACGAACGTTACCAACACCACCAATTATAAAAAATACGACACATACGATGATTTCCTTTGGGCTTACGAACATGGACAGTTGACCTACTTCACCCGTCTTCGCGAACTTTCCGCGTTCGACTGGGAAAACACACTCGCCAACCGCTATGCCGAACTGCGCCGCACATGGTTCCAGCCCGACAGTCTCTGCAAGCGTTTTACAGACTATTACAGCCTCTTCCAGGAGAGCGGTGCCGACTCGCGCGAAAACACACTGTGGAGTACCAATATCAGTAACAACATCAGTTATACCACTCAATGGATTCAAGACCGCATAGCCTACCTCGACGAGCAATACGGTTACAGCGAAAGTACCATTTCGCTGACCATGCCTGCCGGCGGATTTACCACATACTATAGCAGCAATGCGCTCAAACTTCCATCGGGGCTTACAGCAGGCATCGTAACTGCAGTCACATCCGATGAAGTAACCATCGATTGGCTCTATCCTGAAGGAAGTGTGGTACCGGCGGGTACAGGCATCATACTCAAAGGCGATGCAGGAACATATACCCTCGTGACATACGCCGCCTATTCGGGCGAAACTGCACCAGAAGGCAACCTGCTGCATGGCAGCGACGTGGCAGCAACAACGACCGGCGGAACCTACTACTACCGCATCAATAACAGAAGCAACGCCCAAACAGTAGGTTTCTATCAGGCTAACAGCAATGCCGGTGCATTTACGGCTAACGCACACGAAGCCTACCTCGCGCTCGATGAATACATAGGAACTTCTGTTCTCCTGAACAAGACTGTGCTTCTTGGCGACGCTAACGAAGACAACAGCGTAAACGTTAGCGATATCGTGGCTACAGTGAACTACATACTTGGTTCCACGTCCTCCACATTCAACACCACCAACGCTGATATCAACAGCGACAACGCCGTAAACGTGAGCGATATTGTGGGCATCGTAAACATTATTCTCGGCAACACAACAAGTGCTACAAGCAAACTTGAGTCCATGACCGAAGAAACTGCTATTGATCAACTCACGATGCAACTCTCTTCTACCAACAAACTGTTGATGATCCTCAACAACGAGAACGACTTCACCGCCTTCCAGTTCGACCTCGTCCTGCCCGAAGGCACCACGCTGCAGGATGCCAGCCTGAAACGCAGCAGTGGTCATAGTGTGGTTTTCGCACCTCGTGGCAATAATCGTTATACCATCCTCGCCTACTCCGTCTTCAACGCATTGCTTCCCGGCAGCATGGGCGACCTGCTCGAACTCACCCTCAGCAACCAACCCCTCGGAACCATCACAGCCGGCGACATCACGTTCAGCACACAAAGTTCCGAGAGCCACCAGTTCAGCCCGCTGACACTCATCATCGACAGCACCACAGGCGTAAACACTGCGGCACAGAGTTCCGACTCAAAGGAAACGCTCTACGATCTTCATGGCAGACGCGTGAGAAATACGAACGCAAACGGTATTTATATCGAAAACGGAAAGAAAGTGTTGAAATAAACATTGTTCATCTATTAACACCCTATCGGCAGGAAAGCACTGGCTAACCTGCCGATATTTATTCGATTGTACCAGATTAGCACCTAATTATATACTTTTTTTCTCAAAAAACTCACAAAAACAGCGAGCAGTTCTTTTTCTTTTGTAATTTTGCCTTTTACTATAAACTGTATAAATAATTTACCTGAAAAGGTCAAAAAATAGAATCATGAAAAGATTTATCTTCTTGATGTTTTCTTTGTTCGGACTATTGGCGGTAAACGCCCAGATAGACTTCGATGAAACAAAAGAATACTACATCAAATCCATTTACAACAACGGTTGGATTGGGCGCGGCGCACAACATAACGCCACCCCTCAAATCTACTGTGTAACCACAGGTGCTGTGGATTACGATGGGTGGTGGATTATCAAAAAAACAACTGACGGTACGAGTTATACCATTCAAAATTCGCAATCGGGCGAATATCTGGTTTTTGATGCCGTTACCTACAACAGCACGAACAAATACCTCATGCTCTCCACAGACGGCACTTCTGACGAGGCTAAATGGACTTTTGACTATTATTCTTCACAAAACGCACTTCGTGTCATCAGTGTAGCCGACAATGAATATGTGTTCAATTTAAGAACAAGCGGGACCCCAAATCTCCTTGGTTGCTACCGAAACGTGAACAGTGCATCAAACAACGAATTGTTCCAGTTTATAGACAAAGACGGCAACCAGGTTCCCACTACAGAAGTTAAACCGGACGACCCCGACCCAATCACCGGATCTTTCTCTGAATATGTGGACTCATTACAATTAGACAACAAGAACCTTGTTTACAATAAAAGTAGTGAGACTTTCATGATGTCGCTTTCCGAATCATTGCGCGGCGGTAAAGACTACAAACCGACAGTCAGTTTTAAACAAATCAGAAATGGAAACATACGCATACGCATCGGAAACAATTATGCCGGCAATGGTGAAGAACTGTCTATTCCTGCCGTAACATGCGCATCGCCTTACAATATCGCTGTGGAACTCAACGGTGAAATTGTGGCATCGACTACGCTCTCATTCACATTCCTCCCCATCGTGCAAATGAATGTGGCATCATGTAACGGCAGTTACTACACGAACGGCACATTCCACCTGCTCGACCCTGACCGCCTGTTTGACGACAGCCTCTACACCGCTAAATTCAAATATCGCGGTGCTACGGCACAAGGCTACGAAAAGAAAGCCTACAACGTGAAGATGATTGACGCTGCGGGCAACAAGGTGGACCGCACGTTCCTCGGTATGCGCGAAGACAACAATTGGGTGCTTGATGCCATGGCGATAGATAAAGCAGATATGCGCAACCGCGTTGCCACAGACCTTTGGAACGACTTCTCGCACGAGCCATATCACCAACCCTTTGAAAATAAGAAAGTTAGCACAGGAACTCACGGACGATTTGTGGAGGTTTTCCTCAACGGCGAATACCGCGGCATCTATTGTTTTACAGAAAAAGTGGACCGCAAGCAACTGCGTCTTGAGTCGCTCGATACAGATCTGTTTACAGAAGAACAAACCATCCGCGGCACCCTTTACAAAACCACAAGTTGGGGCTACGAAGTGTTCATGGGACATGAGACAGACAGATCAAATTTTCCTCGCAGGGCTCCGAGTTCCTACAATAACAAGAGCACATCGTGGTGCTATTACGAAGGAAAATACCCTGACGTGGAAGACGGTGAGCCTTTTGATTATGGACCTATCTGGCGTGCCGTAAACATAGTGGCTGCCGGATCAGACGAACAGTTTGTTGACAGTTTTGAATACTACTTTGACAAACCCGTCATTGACGACTATTATCTCTTCCTTGAACTCATCCTTGCCACCGACAACCATGGCAAGAATATGTTCTACTATTGTTACGACACCAACCCTTCTGCAAAAAAACTGGCAAAAGGTTTCACGGAGAAAGACAAAGTGGGCATTGCCGTTTGGGACCTCGATGGCACCTGGGGCAGGCGCTGGGATGGCGGAAACTCTTACACGAGCAATCCGCAAACCGATTTCGAGACCTTCATCAGCAGATATGAACACGGGCAACTGACTTACTTCACACGTCTGCGAAACATATCCTATTTCAACTGGGAAGAGACACTTGCGAGCCGATACTGCCAGGTGCGCCGCACATGGTTCAACCCCGATAGTCTGTGCAAGCGTTTTACCGACTACTACAGCCTCTTCGAAGAGAGCGGAGCAGACACCCGTGAGGAGGACAGATGGTATTCCTACCATTACTCTGTAGGCATCGGAGAAGACGTGGAATGGACATGCAACTGGATACGCAACCGCATTGCATATCTTGACAATAAATACGGCTATGCAGAAAGCACGGGAAGCATCACCATTTCTGCCAGTGGCTACAACACACACTTCAGCACGGAAGCCTACCGCGTTCCTGAGGGCGTGGAAGCAGGTGTGGTTACTGCCGTGAGAAACGACTCTATGAACATTGACTTCTGCTACCAGCCGGGAAGCATTATTCCCGCAAAAGCGGCAGTGATTGTTAAGGGTCAACCTGGCACATACAACACCACGATCTATGGTTCTACCTTACATGAAGAAATGCCAGAAACGAACCTCCTTAAAGCCTATGTACAAAGTGCAATAACCACAGGCGGAGCCGGCTACTTCCGCTTCAGTCATTCCAATGACTCAGCGTTAGTGGGCTTCTACGCACAAAGGAGTGCCCAAGGTGCATGGCAAGCAAGAGCCGGAGAGGTGTACCTTGTTACACCTACAAAGAATTCTGCAGACAGTGTGCTTATCAACCACCCGCAAAAACCTGTCATAGAAGAAGTAAGTATCACCATCAGCGAAGGTGGATACACCACCTACTTCAGCAGCAATTCCTATACCCTGCCAGCAGGTACAGAAGCAGGTATCGTAACCGCAGCCAGCAACACGGACATGACGGTGGATTACATCTACAAAGCAGGCGACGTCATCCCCGCCAACACGCCTGTAATCATAAAAGGCGCAACAGGTAACTACACCATTGCCATCATTGCTCCTGAAGGCACAGCGCCCTCTCCCAACCTACTCGTCGGTAGCGATGAGCCTACAGCGGTAACAGGCGATTACACCTATCGTTTCGACAAGGAAAACAGCGGAGAAACAATAGGTTTCTATAGGACAGATACATTTACGACTGGTGCACACGAGGCCTATCTCTCATTGTCAGCATTCAGTGAGGCAGACGCCTACTTGCTTAATGGTGGTGTGATTTCTGGTATCAACGAAATCAATGAAATGAGCAAGACAGGCATTGTTTACGACTTACAGGGTCGTATCGTGAAGAAGCCTGTGCGAGGAGGTATTTACCTCATCAACGGCAAGAAAGTTATTCTTAAATAACTATCCTGAACTATCATCTTTTAGCAAGCGCTCCTTTTTGGTGCGCTTGCTTTTTTTGGCAGAGAATTGTGCTTTTGGTAAAGCAAAACGTCTGATGGTTGCTTAATCCGAGTTAAAACCGTAAATTTGCATATCAAAACAAGGATCCGTTTGCCGGAAGGCATTGGAAGACATTGCTCGTACGACAAATTTCATGCAACAAGATTTCAAATACGACATCATTGTGGTTGGTGCCGGTCACGCCGGGTGCGAAGCGGCAGTTGCCGCTGCGCGCATGGGTGCCCGTACATGCATCATCACCATGGATATGAACAAGATTGCACAAATGAGTTGCAATCCTGCCGTAGGAGGCATTGCCAAGGGGCAGATCGTTCGCGAAATAGACGCCTTGGGAGGTCAGATGGGTCTTATAACCGATGCTGCATCCATACAGTTCCGTATGCTTAATCGCTCCAAGGGACCTGCAATGTGGAGTCCACGTGCACAGTGCGACCGCATCCGCTTCATACAAGAATGGCGCAAGGTGCTGGAGAATACGCCCAACCTTCACATTTGGCAAGATGAAGTTTGCGAACTGCTGACAAACAAAGGGCAAGTGAACGGTGTCCGCACCATTTGGGGTGCAGAATTCACTGCACGCTGCGTCATCATCACGGCAGGCACTTTCCTCAACGGCCTAATGCATGTGGGACGAAAACAGATTCCCGGCGGTCGCTGTGCCGAACCAGCAGTGCTTCACCTTACAGAGTCCATCACACAGCACGGCATCCGTGCGGAACGAATGAAAACCGGCACACCTGTCAGAATAGACAAGCGGAGTGTGCATCTTGACGAAATGGGATTAGAGCCTGGGGATGAAGACATGCGGACATTCTCATACATATCCGAAGGTCATCCCCTACCCCAACAGCCTTGCTGGACTTGTAACACAAACGAAGATGTGCACGATATTCTGCGCGGAGGATTGCCCGACTCTCCACTCTACAATGGCCAGATTCAAAGCATAGGTCCGAGATATTGCCCATCGATAGAAACCAAACTCGTTACCTTTGAGGGACGAGACCACCACCCGCTTTTTCTTGAGCCCGAAGGTGTCGACACCAACGAGATGTACCTCAATGGATTCTCGTCAAGCCTTCCCATGGATGTTCAGATTGAGGCATTGCGAAAAATACCTGCTCTGCGTGATGTGGTTGTCTATCGTCCTGGCTATGCCATAGAGTATGACTTCTTCGACCCGACCCAACTGACTCACAGTTTGGAATCCAAGCTCATAGACGGCCTCTTTTTTGCAGGTCAGGTAAATGGTACCACAGGCTATGAAGAAGCGGCAGGACAAGGTCTTATGGCAGGAATTAACGCTGTTTTGAAGTGTTCCGGTAACTCTTCCTTCACATTAGGACGCGACGAGGCATATATAGGTGTGCTGATTGACGACCTTGTAACCAAGGGTGTCGATGAGCCTTATCGTATGTTTACTTCACGCGCCGAATACCGCATCCTGCTCCGCCAGGACAACGCAGACATGCGGCTCACTCCCCACGCTCTCCGCTTAGGGTTGGCTACTAACAAAAGACGCTCTGTCTTTGAAAAGAAGGAAAAAGACATTCAAAGCCTGATGCAGTTTGTAAAAGAGACTGTTATACGCCCCGAATTCATCAACAACTTTCTTCAAAGCGTCGGAAGTTCTTCACTTAGAGGAAGTTGCAGGCTTTCTGATTTATTGGCTCGTCCTCAGGTAAACATGAACGCCCTGGCTGACAACGTGCCTATACTTCAGCAACACCTCGACCAGGTTTCTACTCGCAGGAAGGAAGTGGCCGAGGCTGCGGAGATAGAAATCAAATATGCTGGCTACATCTCCCGCGAGCAACAGTTGGCTGAGAAAATGCAGCGACTGGAGGATATAAAAATTAAAGGACATTTCGACTACGCCTCGCTTCATGAAATATCCACCGAGGGGCGACAAAAACTTATTGCAATAGATCCGGAAACACTTGGACAAGCGAGCAGAATTCCCGGCGTTTCGCCAAGCGATATCAGCGTCTTGCTTATTCTTTCAGGAAGATAAACGAAATGTTTCACGTGAAACAAAAAAAACAAGCAAACCGTTTCACGTGAAACAAAATATTTATAAAATGAATAAAGATTGTATTTTAGAAAACTTAAGAAACATCCCGAACTACCCCAAGCCTGGGATTCAATTTCAAGACGTCAGCACAATTTTCAAAAACGCTGAATGCCTAAAGGAAATGGCTGACGAGATTGTAAACCTTTACAAAGACAAAGGCGTCACCAAGGTTGTTGGTATAGAATCGCGAGGCTTTGTTCTCGGCGCGATTGTTGCATCACGATTGGGTGCAGGGTTTGTGATGTGTAGAAAACCCGGAAAACTACCCGGCACAACGCGTAAAGCATCGTACCAAAAAGAATATGGATACGACTGCATAGAAATTCACGACGATGCCATCAACGAAAACGACACTATCCTAATACACGACGACCTATTGGCGACAGGCGGTTCTATGTTGGCAGCATATAATCTGGTGAAGTCATTCAAACCGAAAGACATCTACATCAATTTCATCATTGAACTTTGCATGGAGGGTCTTGGGGGAAGAAAAACACTTGAGGGTACGAACCTTACCACACTGTTGCAAGTTTCAAGATAACAGATATGTTATAAAATCGTGTTTGTTTGAATAAAATGGATGCGGCGTTAGAGAGTAAATTAAAAAACATCGTAACAAACTTACCGGAGTCGCCAGGAAGTTATCAATACCTCGACGAAACCGGTAAAATTATCTATGTCGGCAAGGCGAAAAACCTTAAACGTCGTGTAAGTTCATATTTCAACAAAGACCAACAGTCACAGAAGACAAAACTTCTTGTTTCAAAAATACGTGATATACATTATATCGTCGTTAAAACGGAAGAAGACGCGCTTCTGCTTGAAAACAACTTAATCAAGCAACACAAGCCCAAATATAACATTCTTCTCAAAGACGGCAAGACGTACCCGTCAATTGCTGTAACAAAGGAATTTCTGCCACGGATTTTCAAGACCAGGAACCGCAATCTGAAACACGCTCTCCTATTCGGTCCTTACAGCCACGCGGGAACAATGTATGCTTTATTAGATTTATGCAAGGAACTTTATCAAGTACGCCCCTGCATGACACCCATAACCAAGGAGGGCGTTGAAACCGGAAAATACGACGTCTGTCTCCGCTATCATTTGCACAAGTGTAAAGCCCCATGCTGTGGCAGGCAAACCCATGAAGAATATGTCGCAAACATCGGACAATGTATTGAAATATTAAAAGGCAACACAGCAGAATTATCACGAAATCTTCGGAAGAAGATGGAGACGCTAAGCGAAGAATTGCGATTTGAAGAAGCCGAAGAAATAAGAAAAAAATACGAAATCATCGAAAATTTCCGTTCAAAAAGTACGGTTATTTCGAGTGTTGAGCACAACATTGACGTTTTCAACATTGACAGCGATGAAAAGGCGGCTTATGTCAACTACCTGCACGTAGTAAAAGGTTCCATTACGCAAGCCTATACTTTAGAATGTAAAAAGAAACTAGACGAATCCAACGAAGAAATTATAGCATACGCTATTATTGAACTGCGTGAAAAATTTGCATCAAACTCTAAGGAAATCGTTGTGCCATTTAAGGTAGATATTCCCGAATCCATCGCTATTCAAACCATACCACAACGCGGCGACAAATACCATCTGCTTGAACTTTCTGCGCTCAATGTAAAACAGTACAAGTTTGACAAACTTAAACAGGCTGAAAAACTGAATCCTGAACAGAAATCAGTACGACTGATGAAGGAGATACAAAAAGACCTTGGATTGAGTTCCCTACCCTATCGCATCGAACTGTTCGACAATTCAAACATCAGCGGTGAGGACGCTGTGGCTGCGTGTGTTGTGTTTGAGAAACTGAAACCTGCAAAAAAAGAATATCGCACTTATAATATTAAAACAGTTACAGGTCCTGACGACTATGCATCAATGAAAGAAGTTGTCAGAAGAAGATACAGCCGTATATTTGAAGAACTATCTTCCCTACCCGACCTGATTATTGCGGATGGCGGCAAAGGGCAAATGGAAGTGATACGCGAGGTTACAGAGGATGAACTAAAACTTAACATCCCTATTGCCGGACTTGCAAAAGACAAACGTCACCGCACACGCGAACTTCTGTTCGGTTTTCCGCAGAAGAGTATAGGAGTAGACCCTTCTTCACAACTCTTTCGCACACTTACCCAAATGCAGGACGAAGTACACCGCTTTGCCATCAAGTTCCACAGAAACAAAAGAAGCAAAAGACAGGTCGCCAGCGAACTTGATAAAATCGATGGAATCGGCAAAAAAACGAAAGAATTGCTGTTGAAGAAGTTCGGCAGCGTCAAAGTGATTAAAAACGCCGATGAAACCGCGCTTCAGAAGATTCTTGGACCTATAAAGGGTTCGAAGATATACCACAATTTACATAAAGGTGACATTTCTTCAGAGAAGATAAACGACATTTAAACTTTTCTGCTTAATTTTGTGTTACAATGAGAGTAGTCATACAGCGTACACAATCCGCATCTGTTAAAATTGATGGAAAAACCAACGGTGAAATCGGCAAAGGTTTGCTGATTTTATTGGGCATCGAACCATCCGACACACAAGAAGATGTTTTATGGTTGGTAAAAAAAGCGGCAATGCTGCGCATATTCGATGACGATGAAGGCGTGATGAACAAATCCGTTATTGATATAAATGGCGATGTCATGGTGGTGAGTCAATTCACTCTCATGGCAAGTTATAAAAAAGGAAACCGACCATCGTATATTCGCGCAGCAGGTCCTGAAATCGCCATACCACTCTACGATTATTTCTGCAGCGAAATGGAAAAAACTATAGAAAAACCCGTTAAAACCGGTGTTTTTGGTGCGAATATGCAAGTTGAATTGCTAAACGATGGCCCTGTAACCATCTGCATGGATTCTAAACGAAAAGAATAGTAGTGGCATGACAATAGAAGAAGCCCAGAAAAAAGTAGACCAATGGATAAAGACATTCGGTGTTCGCTATTTCAGCGAACTTACCAACATGGCATGCCTTACAGAAGAAGTGGGTGAATTGGCAAGGATTATTGCCAGAAAATATGGCGACCAATCTTTTAAATCCGGTGAGAAAGAAGATTTGTCCGATGAAATGGCAGATATTTTATGGGTTCTGATTTGCCTTGCCAACCAAACTGGCGTTGATTTGACCGATGCTCTGAAAAAATCATTCGACAAAAAAACCAAAAGAGATGCTAAGCGACACCTAGACAATCCAAAACTGAAATAAATAACATATTTTTTAGGCAACAAAAATAATAATCTTCAAATAATTATGGCAAATAATTGTAACTGTGGACACGACCACAACCATGATCATCTTGGCTGCAAAGACAAATACAGCCTGGCCTTTGAAAAGTTTGACCTCCACCGACACGATGAAATAGTTCATGAAGAGGTTACTAAACTCATTGAGAAAAACAAGGGAAAATACAACACACCGGAAGTGATGCTCCATCTGCTTCAGGCTGTAGAATTGACTACGCTGAAAGTAACCGACAGCGAAGAAAGCGTTCTGGCTATGGTTGAGCGCGTCAACAAGTTTTATGATGAGCGCCCGGAACTTCCACCGATGGCCACCATCTGCGTATATCCCAAATTCGCAAAATTAGTCAGTCAAAGCCTCGAAGTAGAGGGTACAGAAACTACGGTTGTAAGCGGTGGTTTTCCTTCTTCACAAACCTTTGCAGAAGTAAAAACCATCGAAACGTCGCTGGCTGTACACGATGGCGCAGAACAGGTAGATTGTGTCTTGAATGTTGGTGCTTTCCTTTCTGGCGATTATGAGACTGTTTCCGATGAAATCGCCGAAATTAAGGCAGCATGTAACGGTGTTCCACTGAAAGTCATTCTCGAGACCGGAGCGCTTCAAACGGCAGAAAACATCAAACGTGCCAGTATTCTCGCTATCTATGCCGGTGCAGACTTTATCAAGACGAGTACTGGAAAAATAGAGCCAGCAGCCACTCCTGAAGCAGCACTGATGATGTGCGAAACCATCAAGGAATACTACAAACTAACAGGAACGAAAATTGGCTTTAAGGCTGCCGGCGGACTGAAAACCATTGACGATGCCCTTAACTACTACACAATAGTTATGGAACTTCTCGGAAAAGAGTGGATTGACGACAAACTATTTCGTCTCGGAACAAGCCGTTTGGCTAACAAAATTGTTTCTAAGGTGGTTGGTGAAGAAATTAACCCTTTCTAAAGCAACTGTGATAAAGGTCCAAATAAAAGCGATGAATCTTACGGTTTCATCGCTTTTATTTTTATATTTTTACATCTCGCGTCCTACCACATAGTCTATATAGAGTTCCAAAGAACGACGCACGTCCGAATCTTTGCAACGTATAAGATAGGATAGGGCGTTGTTTCTGTATTGCATCATTGTTTCTCGTGCAGAATCTATACCACCTTGTCCCTTGGTGAACTTAACGAGTCGCTCGATGTCGTCCTTGCTTGCTTTCATCGCCCTCACCTTTGCTGCCAAAGCGTGTATTTCTTCATCGTGCGTATTTTGGAGCGCTCGCAGAACCGGCAGAGAAAGTTTACCTTCACGCATGTCGTTGCCCGTTGGTTTTCCAATCTTTGCATCGTCAAAATAATCAAAGATATCGTCTCGTATTTGGAAACAAATACCCGCGGTTTCACCGAAAAGTTTTGCTTCTTCTATTGTTTGCTTATCTGCACCGACAGACAAAGCGCCAAGTTCGGCACAAACACCGAAGAGTGAAGCCGTTTTGTGCCTTATTATTTGCATATAAGTCTCCTCCGACAATTTCGGATTCAGATTACTCGGCAACTGAAGCAACTCTCCTTCAGCCAAATCGGACCCAAGCCTACCTATTGCAGATATGGGCTCCATACTATTCATCTTGGCAGCCATCTGAATAGTCTTTGACAAAATGTAATCACCTATCAGGATAGCAGGCTTGTTGTCAAACACCTTGTTTAATGATTTGTCGCCTCGTCGCTCCTGACTCTCATCTACAACATCGTCGTGAATGAGACTTGCAGTATGCAACATTTCGAGAACTACAGCCGAGGTATATGTGTTATCGTTTACTTCGCCCAAGGCTTTTGCAGTAAGCAATACGAGTATGGGGCGCATCAACTTACCTTGCTTGGCACGCACATGTTCAAGTGCAGAACCCAACAAACTGTTTTGGTGGGTAAGAGTAGCGTTGAACAATGCAGAGTAGTGCTGCAATTCTGCCTCGATGGGCTTACGGATCCGTTCTAAATTATTCATCATTACCAGTAAATCATTGCAAAATTACGACATATTTTGCAAGTCGATAAATTTTTGCGTACATTTACAACGAAAAAACCAAAACAAAAGTAATACCACATGCAAAAACTTTGCCTTCTCGATGCATACGCTCTGATTTATCGCTCCTATTATGCGCTCATACGCTCACCGCGTATCAATTCAAAGGGAGAAAACACATCGGCAATATTCGGATTTGTCAACACGCTTGAAGATGTCCTAAAGAAAGAAAATCCCGATTTCATCGGCATTGCTTTCGACCCAAAGGGCAAGACTTTCCGTCATGAAACATATCCTGAGTACAAGGCTCAGCGTGAGAGCACTCCTGAAGACATAAGGTTTGCTGTGCCCATCATCAAAGACATCATACGTGCCTACAACATTCCCATTCTTGAAGTTGAGCGTTATGAGGCAGATGACGTAATTGGTACTATTGCAAAAAAGGCGGCTTCATCGGGACTTTTTGTAGAAATGATAACCCCCGACAAGGACTATGGACAACTTGTGGAAGAAAACATCATTATGCTCCGGCCGGGACATGGTGCCAGTCCTATGGAAAGGATGGGGGAGAAAGAAGTTTGCGAAAAGTATGGTCTGCAAAAAACTTCTCAAATTATCGACTACCTCGGACTTATGGGTGATGCGTCAGACAATGTGCCCGGCTGTCCTGGGGTGGGAGCGAAGACTGCCGCTAAACTCATAGAGCAATTCGGCGACATAGGGCATTTGCTTGAGCGGACCGATGAACTTAAAGGCGCCTTGAAGACAAAAGTAGAAGAAAACAAGGAAAAAATTCTCTTTTCCAAATTTCTTGTTACAATAAAAACCGATGTTCCCATCGAACTGAATCTGGATGAACTCAAAAGAAAGGAACCAGACAAGGAAAGTTTGAAAAAAATATTTGAACGTCTCGAATTTCGCTCGTTTATTTCAAAAATGTTCAAACCTGAAACTATTCAAGGAGAACTATTTCAAAACCCAACTAAACCACAATACATTCAAGGCGATCTCTTTGGCAATCCCATAAATTCCGTTGCAAACGAAACTAATAGTTCTGAAGTTTTATTTGACGCTGGTAAGGAAATCGTGGTTGCAGAAAATCTCACAGATTTAAAAAACACAAAACATGAATATCATCTAATTGATAATGAGGAAGAATGCCTTCAATTGTGTCAAAAATTATTGACAAATAAAATTTTGAGTTTTGACACAGAAACCACATCTACCGACGCTATCAGTGCACGGCTTGTTGGTTTCAGTTTTTCTGTGAGACCTTTTGAAGCATATTATATTTCTGTCCCTCAAGATTTTGAAGAAGCAAAAAAAATTGTTGGCATATTCAAGCCACTCTATGAATCGGAGGAGATTTTGAAAGTAGGACAAAACATAAAATACGACATAATTGTACTGAAGCACTATGGCATAAACGTGCGCGGTCCACTTTTCGACACCATGCTGGCGCACTATGTTGTTCAGCCAGAATTACGACACAACATGGACTACCTCGCTGAGATATATCTTCATTACCGCACCATACACATAGACGAACTCATTGGTCCTGCAGGCAAAAAGCAGAAAAACATGTCAGAACTCAAACCCGAGGAAGTATATGAATATGCCTGCGAGGATGCTGATGTTACTCTACGCCTGGTAGAACCTCTCAAGAAGGAGATGGATAGGGTAGGGGCGACAAAAATTTTCTACGAACTTGAAATGCCTCTTGTTCCTGTTCTTGCAAAAATGGAAATGGACGGAGTGGTGCTCGACACAAAAGCCATCAACGAAACAGGCAACCTCTTCCGCGAGAGAATGAAAAATCTCGAAAGGGACATTTACACGATGGCTGGCCACGAATTCCTGCTTACTTCGCCAAGACAAGTGGGCGAGGTTCTCTTTGGAGAAATGAAATTGTCGGAAAAAGCAAAGAAAACTAAAAGCGGGCAATACCAAACTTCTGAAGCCGTGCTGGAAGGATTGAAATCCAAACATCCCATTGTAGAAAAGATTCTTGCACACAGAGGGCTAAAAAAACTCATCAGCACATACATTGATGCACTCCCCAAACTCATCAATCCGGAAACAGGACACCTGCACACATCTTTCAACCAAGCCGTTACTGCCACAGGGCGGTTGAGTTCATCGAACCCCAATCTGCAAAACATTCCTGTTCGCGGCGACGATGGAAAAGAAATCCGAAAGGCTTTCGTTCCGGAGTTTGGATGCATATTCTTCTCTGCCGACTACTCTCAGATAGAACTTCGCATTATGGCACATCTGAGCGGCGATAAAAACATGACAGAGGCATTCTGTCACGGAGAAGATGTTCACGCAGCCACAGCCGCGAAAATATACAAAAAAGCTTTGTCAGAAATCTCTATAGACGAACGACGTAAAGCCAAGACAGCCAATTTCGGAATCATCTACGGCATCAGTGCCTTCGGTCTGGCAGAACGAATGGAAGTTTCACGTACAGAAGCCCGCGAACTCATCGACAACTATTTCGCCACCTTCCCTGCCGTAAGTTCCTTCATTGAGACCTGTAAGGAAAAGGCGCGCAGACAAGGCTATATAGAAACCGTATTTGGCCGGCGTCGCTATCTGCCCGACATCAACAGCGGAAATGCCGTGGTCAGGGGTTATGCAGAGCGAAACGCCGTGAATGCACCCATACAAGGCACAGCAGCCGACATCATCAAACTCGCCATGATACGCATTGCTCAAAGGTTTGAAAAAGAGCACATCCGCTCAAAGATGATACTGCAAGTGCACGATGAACTCAATTTCTCCGTTTACCCGGAAGAACTGGACCGAGTACGCAGCATTGTCATCGGAGAGATGGAGAATGCATACAAGATGACCGTTCCTCTCATTGCAGACTGTGGAGTCGGCCAAAACTGGCTTGAGGCACATTGAAAATCTATCTCATTAAATACATACCCATGAAATATTCTAACAAAACCATCTTGCTGCTCGTGGCTTTTATTGTTTCTACGGCAGCGTTTGCCACTAACGAAGAACCTGACGACACTATCAAAACAGTGCTCGAAAACATGACAAAAAGTTATTACAGCACACTCTCGACAGTCACAAAATATTTCAGCAAACGAACCTACGATGTCATGTATGACACAGAAAAAGCAGAAACCCTGCCTGTCATGAAAGGTTACGTGCCTTCAGAAGACTTTAACGTGCGCTACGGGAGAAATTGTCCCACTTCTTCGCCAATAAGAATTCTTGACATCAATTATCCTCATCGCGACACAGCCATCGTCAGCGTAATCGTTACTTACAGCGGAGACGACGGTATGGCACACAGCGACAATTTCGACTACCGCATGGTTAATGAGAAAAAATACGGATGGGTGGTGGACGACATCTCTAACTTCAAAGGCGAGATGGGTGGTCTGTGGATGACGGAAGTGCTCAAAACCAAACAAGAAGATGTAAAAAAATTCATCGACCCAATCGACAAAAGGCTGAACGAACTGTTCTGTCAACAGTATAGCGACAGCCTGATGGACGAGTTCTATTCCAAAGAATTAGCAGGTTTGTGCCGTAAATATGCCAAAGAAAAGAACAAAGACTTTTTTAAAAACTTTGCACTCTATTTAGGCTTGGAACCTGTGGCTGTAACACATGGATTTGGTCTACGTTGGCATTATTATGAAGAAGGTCGTCTTAAATTTGTTTACGACGCCCCTTATCGCAATCGCGCGAACTCCGGCCCGTTAGTGGGAGAAATAGTTTACTATCTCAAAAACGAAAGAGGTAAATGGCGAATAGACGATGTTAATGCCTATGGTTACGTCCTATCTCTTAAGGAAAGATTAACAGAAAGTTTGAAAAAAGAATAAATCCAATCATTAATATGCCCGCCAATAATGCTTTTTGTGGCGGGCATTTTTTTCTCCTTTTGTGCTTACTTTATGATGCGATAATACCCCTCTTTGCGTGGATAAGCCTGTCGCATTGGCGCAGCAGGATAACCCAACGATATAGAACCTACACCAACGATGCCTTCAGGAAGTCCCAATTCCTTACGCAAGACTTCACCTTCGTCCGTGGCGAACATCTTATCCACACGGTTTATCCAACACGAACCTAGTCCGACGGCATGTGCTGCAAGCATCATGTTTTCAAGTACACAGGACGCATCGCGCTCCGCATTGGTGTTGTCGGCAGAAGCCACCACCAACACTATTGTCGGCGCCCCATAATAAGGATCGCTTGTAGTACCCATTATCTCGGCATTCAGTTTTACAATCCTTTCACGTAAAACAGGGTTTTGCACAGCAACAATCCACGGGTCTTGCGTATTCTTACCTGTAGGAGCATAGGTGCCCGCTTCAAGCACTGCTGCAAGTTCTTCATTCTTTATCTGTTCTGTCAAATATTTACGACAACTGCGTCGTGTTTTTATCAAATCCAAAAACTCGTTCTTCATATCTATTACTGTTTTATGTTTTTGTAATGCTTTATTGTTACATTCCATATTTCCTCTTCTTCACAATCATCCAGCGGCATTTCTGGAGCCTCCACACCCGAACCTAACACCTTCGCAGAACATTCTTCATGTGCCTCGTCCCAAAGTCCGTTGTCGATGAAAAACTGCAACGTCTTCCGCCCGCCTTCCACCAACAACGATTGTATCTGTCGTTCATAAAGGGAAGCCAACAATGTTTCTGCGCTTTCAAAAGTCTCAAATCCTTCCGGCAGTTCTTCTTGCGGAACATGGCCTAACACGCATTTCAAGGGTTGGGGTCCATCCCAATGCACCACATTCAGGTGTGGATGGTCGAGCAACAGCGTGTTGTGCCCTACGAGAATAGCCTGATGCTCTGCGCGTAACCGATGTACGCGAAGCATTGTGTGAGGAGTGGATAGTTTTGCTGCTTCTCCGTCGTTTCGAATTAAATCTATATACCCATCTGCAGAACGTGCCCATTTCAGGGTGACATAGGGCCGTTTCTTTTCGTGAAAAGTGAAGAATTTTTTGTTCAGACTGCGGCATTCGTCTTCCAACACACCAACTATCACCTGAACTCCTGCATCGCGAAGCATGGAAACGCCCTTACCTTTTACTTTTGCAAAACTGTCCACACAACCTACTACAACCCGTGGAATACCTGTTTTAATTATCAATTCTGCACAAGGCGGTGTTTTCCCATAATGCGCACAAGGCTCAAGACTGACGTAGATGGTGCTTTCTGGCAGAAGGGCTTTATCTTCCGGTTTCACACTGTTCACTGCACTCACTTCTGCATGTGCCTCGCCACACCGTGCATGATAGCCTTCGCCAATAATGCGTTCACCATGAACAATGACAGCACCTACCATTGGGTTGGGAGGTGCTCCGTACCTGCCGTTTTTCGCCAACAGCAGACAGCGAGACATATACTTCTCCGCCAATAATTGCTCAAAAATTATTCCTTTACTCATTTTTTTCTACTTTTGCAGCAATGAATGCCATCTATCACAAACTCCTTTCTGTTCTCTCGCTTTATTCAGAAGAAAGAGAAGCGCGTGCTGAAGCCTTTTATATCCTCGAAGAAGTCTTCGGCATCACACGTACAGACGTTTATGCTGACAAAGTTAGGAATTTATCAGGTGAGGAGCAACGTCTTTTCAACGAAATAGTTGACAGGGTGGGGCAGGGTATGCCTGTACAATACGCTGTTGGGCATTCTTGGTTCAAAGGCAGAAAATTCTCAGTAAACCCTGATGTTCTCATTCCCAGACCGGAAACGGAAGAACTTGTGGACATGGTTGCTGCCTGGTGTAAAAACAAATCATATACCATCCTTGACGCAGGAACAGGGAGCGGCTGCATAGCCATCAGTTTGAAACTTGCCTTACCACAATGCACCGTCACGGCGTGCGACATCAGCGAAAAAGCGCTTGCCACTGCCAGTGAAAATGCTGAAAGACTTGGTGCAGATGTTATTTTAGAAAAACAGGACATTCTCTGTTTTCCTTCTGATAAAACATTCGATATATTAGTGAGCAATCCACCTTATGTATGCGAAAGCGAAAAATCAAGCATGCAACGCCAAGTCATTGGCTTCGAACCGCATACGGCACTCTTCGTCAGCGACAAAGACCCGCTCATATTCTACAAATCTCTTGCCGTTATGGGAAAAACGGCAAAAGGTGTTTTCTGCGAACTCAATGCTGCATTAGCACTACAAACACAATTTTTATTCGAAGCCGAAGGTTATAAACACGTCGTTATCGAAAAGGATGCTTTTGGAAAAAACAGATTTCTGAAAACTGAGTTTCACTGATTTTCCTTTTTCGTGTCTTCTTTTTGCTTTAATCTTTTCTGCCAGAACAAAGCCCTTTCCTTGTCTTTTTTTCCTATAATTCCATTCTCATATATTTGAATCAGCATGTTCATGGCATCTGTGTCGCCATTTTCGGCGGCACGCAACCACCACGTCATGGCTTCCACATCACTCTTTTCTACATATCTTCCTATAAAATATAAATTCGCTAAATATGTCTGTGCAGGCGGATAGTTGCCTTCTGCCGCTGAACGATAGAGTTGGAAAGCCTTTGTTGTATCTTTTTCTACCACTATACCATCCGCATAATAGTATGCCAAATGATATTTTGCTCTGTAATTGCCTTTTTCTGATCCCTTTTGATATAATTCTACCGCCTTGCGTTCATCTTTATCCACCCTGATGCCATTAACATAATAATAAGCCATTTCCACGTATGCATCGGTTTGGGCGTTTTCAACAGCCTTGCATAACCATTCATAACTGCGTTCTTCATTCTTGGCAACACCATAGCCTTTGTAATACTTTTTTGCTATATAATACTGTGCATCTGCATCACCTTGTTCGGCAGCCTTTTCCATCCAATAAGCGGAATAGGTATCATCTTTTTCGCAACCATAACCCATTTCGTAGAAATAAGCCAGTTTCATCTGTGCTTCTGCCAACCCTTGCTTAGCCGCTTTCTCGCACCATGCGAATGCTTTGAGCGAATCTACAGGAAGACCGTCTCCCAACATGTAATAGACAGACATATTCCATTGGGCATCAGCAATATCTGCTTTTGCAGCCACTTCACACCAACGCATGGCAAGCGGCATATTAGGTGATGTGCCGTAACCTTTACGATAGTATTCAGAAAGCGGAAAAGCAGCCATTGCGTTTCCTTCTTCTGCAGCAGTCTTTATCAAAGAAAAGGCTTTGTATGGATTTTCTTTCCTTCCGCCTTCACCATACAAGGCAAAGGCTAAAAAAACCTTTGCATCACTATTACCCTGATCAGACGACTTAAGCAAGTATTTTTCACCCAAATCTATATTTTCAGGAACATATTCGCCCAATACATACAATTTTCCCAAATTGTACTGCGAATTGCTGTAACCTCCATCGGCTGCCTTTTGCCAAAGTGCCAAAGCCTTTTCCGGGTTGCGTCTCTCATAAATGCTGTCCATATATAAAGAAGCCAGAGCATCTGCTGCCTGTAAAGAACCAGCGTTTGCAGCCTTTTCCATCCACACTATGCTTTTCTCGAAATCAGCAGTTTCGGCATCTGCATCCAAATACAGCCGTGCCAAAAATATCATGGCATCTTCCAATCCTTTATTTGCTGCATCTTCCAACAAAAACATACCCTTTTCTTTGTCTTGAAGAAGACCTGCACCATTTAGATAACAACATCCTAAGTTGAACTGACTCAACAAGTCTTTCTGTTTGTATCCTCTTTCAAACCAAACAACAGCCTCCGATGTGTTTTTCTCTATACCTGTCCCAGTCAGATAACACATACCTAACCAATTCTGCGCTTCAGTATTGCCGGCTTCAGCACCTTTTCGAAACATCACAACAGCGGCTACGGGATTGTCGTGCTGCATCAAATAATAGCCGTAAGCAGACATTGCAGGCGGATAATTATTATTGGCAGACTCTTGATACTGCAGGGCTGCTAATGTTTCGTCCTTTTTCACATACCAACCGTTTTCATAGCATTTTCCTAATTGGTAGAGTGCCTTTGCATTACCTTTGCCTGCTTTCTTCGATATTGTGGAAAATTCCTTTTCCGTAGGCTTATCCTGAGCCCTTAGAAAAGGAATATTTATCAACAAAAACAGGATGAATAAAATTTTTATTCTCATTTCTGCCTTTTTATATTTGTCCGCTTTCAACGAGTTTTACCAAACGCTCTGTTATTCTGTCTGCACCTTTCGGATCATAACGTCGCTTAAGGTCCTGTCCGAACATTTTTCCTAATAACTGATATTTACCCGCATCAAAAGATCCCAGGAATGTCTTGGCTATCTCATAACCACTCATCCCACATTCGCGGTCAATCAATTTTGTAAGCAAAACACCCTCCGAAGTACTGAGTTTCTTGAAAATTGGCAGATATTTTGAACGGAGTTCTTTTTCAAGTATTTTAATATGTTTCTTCCGCTCCTTCTCATCCATGCATTGAAGCAACTGATAAGTTTCCAGAATCAGTTGTTTCGCCGACACTGCATAAGGCAATACTTTCTTAATGTGCTTGACGAGTTTGTAATAATTCTCACGCGACCGCTCGTCTGCAAAGGCAGGTGGTGGTATTTTCAGAACTTTCGGCAATGTGATGCAAAGGTATTTTCCATTCTCATCAGCAACGGTATCTACCAAAAATTGAATGGGTATCTGATAATCCATTTCTGTGGCTTCTATGCTGTCCTTATCTGCATTTTGCGCTCTGACATTCAGCGACTGAACAGCCAACAACATAAAAAATATGATATGAATTTGCTTCATTAACCCTTTGTAATTAAGGTATATTCTATTAATTCTTCTATTTTTTTACATCCTTCGGAAATGTTCCATATTGACCGTTTTATAAAACGTCTCAACATAATTAATAGAACATACCTTAAATGAATGCAAAAATAACTATAAAAAATCCCTTACTATTCCTTTTAGAAATAAAATGAGGGATTTTTATGTTTTTTTTGCTTTTACACCTTAACTATTTTGGAAAACCTATAGGATTGTTCAGTATTAAAATTTGCTTGTCGGTCAGATGAAGTTCTTTTTTGAGTGTTTCTTTGTCCATACTCATGCGTGGCACTGTGGCAAGTCCGAGAGCCGTACAAGCCAAACAGATGTTTTCACTTACATATCCGGCATCAATCATTCCAATTGTCTCGGCATTACCGTGCCTAAACTTTACACCATCGCTAACCATAATCAGACTTACAGGTGCTTCGGCTGCAAAAGTCTGATTGCCTGCCACTGCTTTTCGTAAATCAAGATCTGATACTTTTTCAAGCGTATTGTCAATGGGATGGTAAAGATAAGCCCCGTCAGCACGACATACATATACCAATATATCCTGAGCATTTATGGCTGAAGGTGCCGTTATTTTCTTTTCTTCAGGACGATTGATGCCACATGCAGACCACAGAATGGTGGAAAGCGTTGCATCGTTTATAACTATATTACTGAAAGACCTTTCAGACTTACGCTGACTCAAGACCTGAAAAAAACTTTTCGATGAAGAATTGAGGTCGGGTGCGGGTAATTGGATGGTTTGTGCATTGCTGCTCAATCCTAATACAAAAAATACTGAAACCAATAATTTTCTCATTTCCTTTCAAAATTTATCTGATGAATAATTCTTTCTATATTTTTCTTGGTATTTGAAGGGTTTATGGCTTCGCTCAATGTCTGGTTGCGTGGCGTTATTTCGAAAACATCATCAAAAACTGTCTGCAATACTGTTTTGTCTTCTATTCTGCCAGATAGCAATATAATACGCTTTTGGTGTTTCTTTGCCAATCTGCCAACTTCGTATGCCACTTTTCCCATCAATGTCTGTCGGTCGCTCTTGCCTTCTCCTGTTATTATTAAATCTGCATTTTTTACGGCAGTTTCCAAATTCATTTTTTCAAAAATAACATCCGTTCCATGGCATAATTCTGCTCCCATAAAAGCATGTAAACCACCTGCCATACCACCCGCACTACCACTGCCTTCTATATGCTGCAAATTTATGCCTTTTTCTGAAATAATCAATCCATTGAAATGATGTAAACCTTCGTCAAGTTCTTCCACCGCGTCTTCAGTAGCACCCTTTTGACGCGCAAAAACCTTTGCAGCACCCTTACTACCATAAAAAATATTACGCACATCGCAGAGACACACTATTTTTGCAGGTACATTTTTTTCTTTTTCATCAAAACTACTTATACCTTTCAGAAATTGTCCGCCAAATCCTATATTTTCCCCCATTTCATCGAAAAATTTTACACCTAATGCCTGCAACATTCCTACTCCTGCATCATTTGTAGAAGTACCGCCAAGACCTAAAGCAATTACTTCGCAACCCTTTTTTACCGCATCATTCACCATCTGACCAACACCGTATGATGTAGTAATAAGGGGATTGCGCTGACAGTGAGGAATAAGTTGGAGTCCGCAGGCTGAAGCAGATTCTATGTATGCCGTACTGCCTACTATGCCATACTCAGCAGAAATCATTTTTCCAAGCGGACCACATACATTTACAGAAACTATTTTTCCTCCAAACTGTTTTGTCAGTATTTGAGCAAAACCTTCGCCACCATCACTCAACGGCATAGAAATTATTTCATAATCCTTAGATAACAGAGTAGCAACAGTCTCGCAAACTTCACCTGCAGAAAGACAATCCTTAAAACTATCAAAAGCAAGAAGAATCTTCATTATATAATCACTTTTCAAGGGTTTTATATAGTAGTTTTAAATAAATCATATTTGAATGATAAAAAAATAAATTATTAGCATCAACTTGTAAACCGCCATTTTTGCGTAAATTTGCCAATTACTAAAAGGAATTACAAAAATGAAAAATATTTTTTACACTTTTATTGTTAGTGTGTGCTTTTTTTGCATACATACATCGGTAAATGCCATCGGTTATTTCCGTAATGACCCACCGGCTGATGCTTTTTTTACACAAAATATAGGCGGGTTTTCTATTTGTATTCCCAACAACTTCAAGTTAACAAGAATAGATTCTGAAAACCTAAATTATGAAAATGGGGTTTTCGGTATTGAAATAACTGTTTTCCGACTTGGAGAAGAAAAAGTGAAAGGTGGTAAATATAAGTCCCTTCAGGATGCATTTGAAACCAACGCAGACTTCTATAGTAAATTCGGACTTATGCTCGACAAGGAAAACTACGATAATTACACAAGTAACGATACTTGTTTTGCATACGGACCGAGAATGTATCAACTGGGGTTAAGAAAGGCTAATAATTTCTGTATCATCAATATATATCATGATGATGAAAATCCTGCCAATGACGAAAAAAACATGGCTTACATTAAAGAAATTATTGAATATTATTTCCCTTACATAAAACAATGAATTTCTTAATCAAGAAATTATTTTTCTTTACAGATGAAGAATAAGGATAACGATTTTATCGTCATCAAAGGTGCTCGGGCAAACAACCTGAAAAACTTTGATTTAAACATACCTCGCAACAAACTCATCGTTATAACAGGTCTGAGTGGTTCAGGAAAATCATCCTTGGCATTCGATACGCTTTATGCCGAAGGGCAACGAAGATATGTGGAAAGTCTTTCTGCATACGCCCGACAATTCTTAGGCAGAATGCATAAACCTGAGTGCGACTATATAAAAGGACTTCCACCGGCAATAGCCATAGAACAAAAAGTAACAAGCAGAAACCCAAAATCTACTGTAGGTACATCAACAGAGATATACGACTATCTCCGCCTGCTTTTTGCCAGAATAGGACATACTTTTTCACCCATCAGCGGAAAGGAAGTAAAACGACATTCAGAGCAAGATATAGTAGATTGTGTGCTCTCGTATTCAAAAGGCACTAAATTCACATTGCTTTCACCTCTGAAAATACGTCATGAAAGAACGCTTAAGGAACAACTTCAAGTCAACCTGAAACAAGGTATCACACGCCTTGATGTGGATGGAGTTATCACACACATTGAGGATGTAATAGATATATTTGAAAATGCTGAACAAAAGAAAGAAGAACTTGAAGTATTCAATAAGCAAATAGAATCAGGAAATATTTATCTGCTCATAGATCGTCTTACTGTTGACGACAGTAAAGAAAACATATCCCGTATTTGGGATTCCGTTCAAACCGCATTCTATGAAGGTGAAGGTGAATGTATGCTGAGATTTTATCCGGCAAGAACATTACACTATTTCAGTACTCGTTTCGAAGCCGATGGCATCACTTTCGAAGAACCCAACGACAACATGTTTTCCTTTAATTCTCCTCTCGGTGCATGTCCCGAATGTGAAGGATTTGGAAAAATAATTGGCATAGACGAAAATCTTGTCATACCCGATAAAAATCTTTCGGTATATGATGGTGCCGTTATGTGCTGGAGAGGAGAAAAAATGAGTATGTGGACAAAAGAATTCTGCAGACGTGCGCTGAATAACAATTTTCCTATATTCAAACCTTATTCAGAACTGACAAAAACTGAAAAGGATATTCTCTGGTATGGCGATGAAAAGGAAAAACAACTGCCAGATGAAGAAAGAGTTACTATAGACGCATTTTTTAATTTCCTGCAAAGAAACCAATACAAAATACAATACCGTGTGATGCTTGCAAGATACAGGGGAAAGACTACCTGTCCCAAATGCCGTGGCACACGACTAAAAAAAGAAGCAAACTATGTAAAGATATGTGGCAAAACCATAACTGAACTGGTGGATATGCCTATAAATGAATTACAAGTCTTCTTTAATGAAATAAATATTTCAGAACATGACGAAAAAGTAGGTAAAAGATTGCTTACTGAAATAAGAAACCGACTTAAATTCCTTTGCGATGTAGGATTAGGTTACCTCACGCTCAATCGTACTTCAAACACACTTTCAGGCGGTGAAAGCCAAAGGATAAACCTCGCTACCTCTTTAGGAAGTTCGCTTGTAGGTTCACTATATATACTCGATGAACCAAGTATAGGCTTGCATAGTCGCGATACCTCACGACTTATCAATGTCCTCAAAGAATTGCGCAATATAGGAAACACTGTAATCATTGTTGAACACGATGAAGACATCATGCGTGCTGCAGATTATGTCATAGACATAGGTCCTGAAGCAGGAAGATTAGGAGGAGAAGTGGTGCTAAGCGGTGAGATGGAAAAAATAAAAAAAATGACAGAAAAAGATGCTGAAAAAAGTAAAAGTCATACGGCAAAATACCTGAACGGCATCGAAAAAATAAATATACCAACTACACGCAGACATTGGAATAAGTTTATAGAAATAAAAGGTGCCCGAGAAAACAATCTTCGTGGAATAGACGTAAAAATACCGCTAAACGTGCTATCTGTCGTAACGGGTGTGAGCGGTTCTGGTAAAAGCACACTCGTACGCGACATTTTTTTCCGTGCCATGCAGCGCGAATTGGACATTACATCCGAAAGACCGGGTGATTTTTCTTCTATAACAGGCGATATAAAAACAATAAAACACGTGGAATTTGTAGATCAGAATCCTATAGGCAAATCTTCACGTTCAAATCCTGTTACCTACGTAAAAGCCTACGATGAAATAAGAAAACTAATGGCAGATCAGCCGCTGTCTAAACAAATGGACTTCACCGCAGCCTATTTTTCATTCAATGCTGACGGAGGAAGATGCGAAGAATGCAAAGGAGATGGAGTTGTGAAGGTGGAAATGCAATTCATGGCAGATCTGGAACTTACTTGCGAAGCCTGTGAAGGAAAGCGTTTTCAAAGACAAATACTCGAAGTGAAATACCATGACAAGAATATCTACGATATTCTGGAAATGACCGTAAACCAAGCCATAGAATTTTTCACAGAACACAATAAAAGGAAAATAGTAAAACTACTCAAACCGCTTCAGGACGTAGGTCTCGGATACATCAAACTGGGACAATCATCCAACACGCTGTCCGGTGGAGAAAACCAGCGTGTAAAACTGGCATACTATCTTGCACAGGAACAATCTGAACCTACACTGTTTATATTCGATGAACCAACCACTGGTCTGCATTTTCATGACATAAAAAAACTGCTTGATTCTTTCAATAGTCTTATAGAAAGAGGACATACCATACTTATCATCGAACACAATATGGAAATTATAAAATGTGCTGATCATGTCATCGACTTAGGACCGGAAGGAGGAAAAGAAGGCGGACAAGTGGTTGCTGTAGGCACACCGGAAGAAATAGTAAAGAAACAAAAAGGATATACCTGGAAATATCTGAAAAAAGCAATAGATTTCAACTGATTTCTATTTTTCTACAATCCATAATTATTCATTATTATTGTTTTATTTTTTTCTTTTAAATAAAATTATTAAAAATATGATGATTTAGATGATGTGGTGTGGATAAGGTTGAAAAAAAATAAGGTAAAAATTCTTATATAAAGTTATTAACTTGAGAACAATTATTTTACACTTATATTTCACATTTAATGAAGAAAATTCTAACGTCTGAAAAATAACTGATTAAGTATGAATATTCAGATTTTATACACTTCTATATTGATAACTCCAAAAATTACAAAAAAGTACGCTTTCATCGGTGAATTTAATGTATAAAAATATATTTTTAAAGTATAAAAACAATTAAAATTAGTGGATAAAAAATGAATTCTACAATTATAAAGAAAACTTATTTTTTAAGGTTTATTTCCACAAGTTTTACACATAAAATAAATCACTTATAAACAGCAAATGCAAAAACTTACAGTAGAAGAACTCAACAGAATAAGCATCGAAAATTTCAGGGAGGCTAAAAAACTTCCCCTTGTCGTAGTACTCGACAATATAAGAAGTTTACACAACGTAGGTTCTGTTTTCAGAACAGCCGATGCCTTTCGTCTGGAGGGAATTTTTTTATGTGGTATTACAGCCACACCGCCTGCTATAGAAATACATAAGACAGCGCTTGGTGCTGAAGACAGTGTGGAATGGAAATATGAAGAAAAAACCATAGATGCAGTAAACAAATTAAAAGAAGACGGGTATGTGGTATTAGCATTGGAACAAGTGAAAGAAAGCAAAATGTTGGATAAATACAAGTTTGAAGGTTCGAAGAAATATGCAATTATATTAGGTAATGAAGTTAAAGGCGTGCAACAGGAAGTTGTTGATGCTTGCAACGACACCATAGAAATACCTCAATATGGCACAAAACATTCTCTGAATGTAAGTGTAAGTGCCGGTATAGCCATTTGGGAAGTTTTTTTTCAATTAAGAGAAAAATTGATGTAAATTTGAAACATTCACTTATCAAAAATGCAAATAATATAAAACCTTTCTATATGTTTAAGTATTAAGTAGTTGAGTTATAAAAAGTAATTTTATATAAATGCTTAATTTTGTGCAGAATTAAGAATAAAAAATTATGGAATTGACAACACTTTTCATTATTATTGTTTTCGTAGTGGGATACGTTTGTATTGCTATTGAGGATGCCATAAAGGTAACAAAGTCGGCTACTGCACTCCTGATGTGTGCCATTACATGGACTCTTTATTCATTAGGAACTGGTGATGGTTTTGATCTTCATGCTTTAGGTGATACAAGCCAAACTATATTCTTTCTGATGGGTGCCATGACCATCGTTGAGGTGGTTGACCAGCAAGGCGGATTTAATTTTGTGCGTGATGCTTTGAGCACACGTTCCAAGCGGTCGCTTCTCTGGCGTATTGCTTTTATGACATTTTTCCTTTCAGCATTGCTCGACAATCTTACAACGAGTATAGTAATGATTATGGTGTTGCGCAAACTTGTTGCCGACCACAAAGACCGTATCATCTATGCAGCACTCATTGTGATTTCAGCAAACGCAGGTGGTGCGTGGAGTCCTATAGGAGACGTTACAACAATCATGCTATGGATAAATAAAAGCGTAACTTCTCTTGGTGTAATGAAGGAAATTATTATTCCAAGTTTGATTGCAATGATTGTTCCTGCATTAATACTTCAATTCCAATTAAAAGGTGATTTACAAAAGCCACAAGCAGACATGAGTCTTGCTGAACTCGACTTCAGTAAGCGCGAGCGCGACTTGGTGTTTTGGATTGGTGTAGGGGGGTTAGTTTTTGTGCCTATTTTCCATAGTGTTACAAATCTGCCTCCTTTCATGGGTATCCTTTTAGCCTTGAGTATGATTTGGATTGCTACAGAATTACTCTATAGTCGCAAAAAGCAGAAGAATAACAAAAAGAAAAAACGTGTTGCAGCGCTTGTAAAGCGTATAGACATGTCAACGTTGCTTTTCTTCCTCGGTATTCTTCTTACTGTTACTACGCTCGAAAAAACTCATGTATTAGAAAATGTAGGTATTTGGTTAAATAATGTAAGTAACGGTAATCATTATCTTGTAACGGGAGTTATAGGTGTCCTTTCATCTATTGTAGATAATGTACCACTCGTTGCATGCTGCATGAAGATGTATGCAATAGATCCCAATGTAGCATCCGACTTTGCTCAAGATGGTATATTCTGGCAACTGTTGGCTTACTGTGCAGGTGTGGGTGGTTCCATGCTCATCATTGGTAGTGCTGCCGGTGTGGTAGTGATGGGACTTGAAAAAATAAGTTTCGGCTGGTATATGAGAAAAATAACGTGGATAGCCTTTGTGGGTTATATTGCAGGTATTGCATACTACTGGTTGGAACGCTCTGTTTTAGGATTATAAAAATTATTGTCAACCTATAAAAAAATGAAAGTTATGAAAAAAATGATGTTTTTGTTGGCAGCCGCTATGCTGTTGTCAGTATCCACTTCCCAAGCACAGATACAGTGGGGAGTAGTAGCAGGTACAAACCTTTCGAAGGTGAATTTCTCCAAAGATTTGGACAGGTTTGCACACGACAATCTGAAGTCGAAGAACATGTCGGGATGGTATGTAGGTCCGAAAGTTAATGTAAAAATACCTTTAGTAGGTCTCGGACTTGATGCTGCACTGGAATATTCTCAGAAAAAACTGCAGACGCACAACAATACTACGGGTGGTAGTTCAAGCAAGACTTTCCGTTCCGTAGAAATACCTATAAACCTTCGTTACAACTTCGGTGTAAGCAAATTGGCTTCGGTTTATTTGGCAACCGGACCGCAGTTTGGTTTTAATGTAGGAAATAAGAATTGGACCTTGAAAAATGTAATATCTACTTCAGAACAAACTTTCAAAAAAAGCAATATGAGTACAAGTTGGAATGTAGGTGCCGGTGTGAAAGTGCTCAACCATTTGGAAGTAGGTCTGCTCTATAACATTGCACTCAGCAAATACTACAAGGCTGCAGGCAATGACGACTACACTTTCAAGAGCAACAGTTTCCAAATTCAGGCTGCCATCCTGTTCTGATACAAAAACTTTGTTTTAGAAATTCTTAATAAGGCAAATAAAGAGACCGGGAACACTTTTTGCATAAAGTTTCCTTGTCTCTTTGTTTAAAACAATACCGGTAATAATAAAGATAACCTATGTATAAAAACATTCCGCCAGTAACGCGAAATCTGCTGATAATAAATTTCATAGTCTATCTCGCCCAAATAGCCTTTGCAGGTCATAACACCGACTTGGCAGACGTCTTTGGCTTGCATTTCATTCTGGCGTCCGATTTTAGGATTTATCAGCTCTTCACATACATGTTCCTTCATGGCGGATTCACACACCTTTTCTTCAACATGTTCTCGCTTTGGATGTTTGCACGCATCATAGAGCAGGAATTTGGAAGCAAGAAATTCCTGATTTTATACATAGTAAGCGGCGTAGGTGCCGGCATCTGTCAGGAGTGCTGGCAGTTGGGGCAATACTACATAGAAGGTTGGGGAAACTATGCCGTAGTAAATACAGGCGGGTCTGTAATGTCAATGGCAAATTATCTCAACATGATGACTACCGTGGGCGCCAGTGGTGCTGTATATGGCATACTCCTTGCCTTCGGCATGCAGCACCCGAACGACACCATTATGCTCATTTTCCCGCCCATTCCGCTCAAGGCGAAGTACATGATAGGTGGTTTTATCGTCATAGAAGTGCTGTCGTCATTCAGTTCCAACACCAACGTGGCGCATTTTGCACACCTTGGCGGTATGCTGTTTGCCTGGTTGCTTATCCTTTATTGGCGGAAGAAATATAGGACGCATACAAGCAGTTTCAGAGGGTGGAACACATGGACTCCGGAAAGTGAAAACACCACTATCCTGCAGCGCATACGAAACCTCTTCAAGCCGAAGGAAAAACCGACATACAAACAGAACACCACCACCCATTCTGCCGACTACAACTACAATGCGCATAAGAGGGAAAATGAGAAAAGAATTGACGAAATACTCGACAAGGTAAAGAAATCAGGCTATCAGAGCCTTACGGAGGACGAGAAAAAAGAACTGTTCAGACGAAGCAGGTAAAAAAGCATTTCAGATTTCTGAAGTTAACGCTTCGCTCGAAGTTAACGAAGTTAGAGAAGTTAACGACGATACTTTGGTACGATAAATAACAAAGAAAAGAAAAAGATATCAGTATTAGGTAACTCGTTAACTTCAAGTAAAGCGATATCTTCAATAACTTCGTTAACTTCAAGCAAATGAAATTTGCTAAACCAGAATAAAACATTTCATCAGACGTTATGGCAAAAAGAAAAAGTAATAATAAATGGCTGCAGCGCAAGCGCGATAAAATAGTGCTGGCATTTGGCATAGTTGCCGTTGTTTTGCTTTTGCTCAGCAGTCTGGCTGTCTATGTCAATCCTGCCGGTTTTCCTGTTGCTGCATTGTTTTGTCTGGCATTTCCATTCTTTGCTGTTCTGCTCATTGTGGCAATCATTATTTCGCTTTTAGTCAACCATAAACTGGCAATAGTTCCGGCGCTTGGATTGCTGATGTGCTTTCCGGCATTGAGAAACTATTGTCCAATAAATATATTTTCGGATAAATCGGCTGTAGATAGCATAAAGGTGCTGTCGTTCAATACGCGCAATTTCGGAGGCCATGAAAGCGACGATTTAGGGAAAAACTATGTGTTGAGCCACATGATGGACAGCAAGGCGGACATCATCTGTTTTCAGGAAGGTGCATGTGAGAGAGCGTATTATGAGCATGTGATATTTCCGGAACTAAAAAAAATCAAGTATTACTACTCAGTAGCGCGTTCAGGACGCTACAACACTATAGGCATTTTTTCCAAGTTTCCCATCATACGTAAGGAGAAAGTAAACGTTACGGGCTACAATATAGTGATGGCTTACACACTTCGGCTGAACAACGGAGACTCGTTGCTCGTGGTGAACAACCACCTCGTGAGTAATGCGCTGTCTGAAGAAGACAGAAGTGTTTACAGCAGCGTGGTGAAAGGTGAAAAAAAAGTGTCGCAACAAGCCGTTGGAGAAAGTTCCAAAAACATTCTGAAAAGTCTCATCAGTTCTGCTAAGCGAAGAGGCGAACAGGTGGACAGTGTAAAACTCTTTCTGGACCGGCACAAAGGGCAGAGCATGTTGGTTTTGGGCGATTTCAACGACACACCCGTCAGTTATGCCCACCAGCGCCTGAGCGATGGCTTGACCGACTGCTTCCGTGCCGCAGGGAACGGCATAGGCAGGTCGTTCAACAAAGACGCGTTCGTCGTACGCATCGACCATATTTTCTGTTCAAAGGACTGGGAGCCAGCCTCCTGCAAAGTGGAAAGAGTATATACTTATTCCGACCACTTCCCTGTTGAATGTGTGCTCTATAAGAAATAAACAAATTTTTCGTGGCAAAAAAGAAGGACGATAAAGAGAAAAATGGCGGTTTCATCGATGTTTTCAACATAATGAAACAACTCCTTTTCGTGCTCTCCGTAGTGAGTGCATCGCTACTGACGCTCTGCTCGCTCAGCGTCTTTGTCAATCCTGTCAGAATGCCTTGGTTGGGCGTTTTCCAACTGCTCTTTCCCGTCTTTCTCATCTCCACGGTGGTCTTCATCTTGCTCTGCCTTATCTTCGTGCGCTCAAAGGTATGGCTGCCGGCACTGATTCTGCTGCTCAATTTCTTCAGCATAAGAAACTATATCCCCTTCAACATCCCAGCCGAGACACCGATGGGCAGCATAAAAGTGATGACCTACAACACCATGGGCTTCGCACTCGGCAAGACAGAAAAGGACGGGCGCGACATGATGGCAAAATACATCGGCGACCAGGACGCGGACATCATTTGCCTGCAGGAAACAGCCATACACCATGACTATTTTACAAACAAAATAAAAAAAGAAATAGAACGCGGCAGAACGATGTATTTGGACTCCATATCCAACCAGACGGAAGACATCAGTCCCATCACCTGCTTCTCTAAATACCCCATCGTGGGCAAGAAACTGCTGGTCAGGCAGAAAGGCAATGTATGTGCTGCGTTCGAACTGCTGCTGGCACCCGGCGATACCCTCAGTGTGGTGAATTGTCACCTCTCGTCAATGGATTTGTCCGACGACGAAAAATCCGGCGTCTCCGGAATCATCCACAACGAGGACAGCGAGAGGGCAGGGGAGGCGAAAAAGAGTGTCGTCATGCTGACCACAAAAATAAGCGTAGCATCGGTGAAACGGGCAGAAATGGTGGAGAAAGTGTGTAAATACCTGAGCGAAAACCGCGGCAAAAACATCATCCTCATGGGCGACTTCAACGACACACCAATCAGTTATGCCCACCAGCGCTTTTCCTATTATCTCACCGATTGCTATGTGGCATCAGGACAAGGTTTCGGACGCTCGTTCAACAAAAACTCCATGGTAGTGCGCATAGACAACATCTTCTGCAGCGCACAGTGGAAACCCTACAACTGCTATGTTGACAATAGCATTTTGTGGTCAGACCACTACCCCATGATCTGCTACCTGAAGCGAGACTGAAGCCACCGCCCCTCCAAACACTCTGAACACTCTGATAATTCAGACCCCTCCGACCCCCTAATTTCCAGAAAACCACACCCAACCCCCGATTTCCGCAAAAATTTTATTATTTTTGCGCTTACAGCATACCAATCCTGCACCACTGACCGCAAAACACTAACAACTTCACACAAATAACCCTCCCGTAGCAATAGGCATGGTCGGCACGCAGGGGCTGCGGGGGAGAACCTGAAATTGATAAATATGAAATTTAACGAAGCAACACGTGTTCAGATGCCTGCTATGGTACACCTAACACGGTTAGGATATAAATATTTCGGGAAAATTCACGAAGAGACCAAAGGTATAGTCTATGATGGCGATACCAATATTCTGTTGGAGGTGTTCAAAAAGAAGTTTGAGGATTTGAACCCCGGACACGAAGGAGAGTTTCTACAACTATTACGCGACATTCGTAGAGAGTTGAATGACGATGACCTCGGTAGAGGTTTTTATAAGCGTCTTAAGTCTGTTTCTCCCGTCCGCTTGATAGATTTTGAGAATCCTCTGAACAACGAATTCCATTTCACGGCAGAGTTTACGTGCAAGAATGGGCAAGATGAATTTCGACCTGATATTACCTTGTTTGTGAATGGTCTTCCACTTTGCTTTGTTGAAGTGAAAAAACCAAATAATCATGGGGGGATGGTTGCAGAAAGCACCCGTATGAACAAGGAGCGTTTTCCTAACAAGAAATTCCGCCGTTTTATCAACATAACCCAACTGATGATATTTTCCAATAACATGGAATACGATGCATTGGGTGGTATAGTGCCGATACAAGGGGCTTTTTATTGTACAGGAGCAAGGAAATTTGCGCCATTCAACTGTTTCAGGGAAGAAAACCCAAGCAGCATGAAAGTGGCACCCTACAATAAAGATTTTCCTTATCTCAATATAGATAGAAATACCGAGAAGAAAATTTTGAGCGACTATAATTGTCAAGTAATTCATACCAGTCCGGAATACCAGACAAATCTCGGAGAGAATACCCCCACAAACAGAATACTCACATCTATGTGCAGCCCTGAACGTTTGCTTTTTATTCTTCAATATGGCATTGCATACGTACGGATGGAGCGCGAGGTCGATGGTAAGATAGAATCTACAGACCAAAAGCACATAATGCGTTATCAGCAGATGTTCGCGGCATTAGCTATCAGAAAAAAACTATCTGAAGGCGTAAAATCAGGTGTGGTATGGCATACGCAAGGAAGTGGTAAAACAGCTCTTTCATACTATCTTACCTATATTCTTAACGATTTCTATGCAAAACAAAATAAAGTAGCCAAGTTTTACTTCATTGTTGACCGTCTTGACCTTCTGGAACAAGCCAAGCAAGAATTTGAAGCACGTGGTCTAATTGTGGCGACAGCAAACACAAGAGCGGAACTGATGGCACAATTCAGGCAGAATCAGGCACAGCAAGGAGCAAGCGGACAGGCAGAAATCACGGTAGTCAATATCCAACGTTTTGCAGAGGACAAAGAAAAAGTCAACATAACCGATTATGCAACTAATTTACAGCGCATCTTTATTCTCGATGAGGCACATCGTGGATATAAACCTGGAGGTTGTTTTCTTGCTAATTTGTTTGATGCAGACAAAGAATCTATAAAGATTGCTTTGACAGGTACTCCGCTACTGAGAGAAGAGCGAGCTTCCTGCAAGGTTTTTGGCGATTATCTTCATACATACTACTACGACCGTTCAATAGCAGACGGTTATACTCTGAAAATTATCCGTGAAGACATCGAAACATCATACAGAGAAAAACTTACTCAGGTTTATGATAAGCTTGACACCCTCGTTGAAAAAAAAGAGATTACAAAGGGTGATATAATTCAGCATGACAACTATGTCAACGAATTGCTTCGCTATATCATCAATGACCTTATAAATTTCAGGACAGTCCAAGGAGACAACACTTTGGGAGGAATGATTATTTGCGAAACAAGCAGACAGGCAGAAAAGTTGTTTGCAAACTTTGATGATATCCAAAAAGAAATAGACCCGAAGCTCAACCTGAAAGCAGGGTTGATACTTCACGACCATGAGGACAAAGAGGTAAGAAAGCAGATAGTCAAGGATTTTAAGAAGAACATGACCATTGATGTTTTGATTGTATTCAATATGCTTCTTACGGGTTTTGACGCTCCGCGCCTGAAACGGCTTTATTTTGGACGTAAGCTAAAAGACCACAACCTGCTTCAAGCAATTACGCGCGTGAATCGTCCTTATAAAGATATGCGTTATGGTTTCTTGATTGACTTTGCGGACATAAAGCGCAACTTTGACGAGACAAATGAGGCATACTTGCAAGAGTTGAACCGATTCAATGATGTGAAAGAAACGGGAGAAGGCAACAACACCGACACCTTTGTTCAAGTCATAGAGAACAAAGATGAAATTGTAAGTCAAATGAAGGAAATACGACAGGTGCTGTTTGAATATTCTTATGATAATGCTGAAGAATTCTCTACAGAAATATCTACAGAGGAAGACAAAGCCGTTCTGCTTGACTTGAAGAAAGCACTTACATCTGCCAAGAATATGTCAAATATTGTCCGCACTTTCGGCGATGACGATATGAAGGAAAAGTTTGCAAAAGTGGAAATATCCAAACTGCCCGAACTACTTTCTGAGGTGCAGCACCGTATTGACATTATCAATCAAAAAGAGGCTTTCAGTGTTAGTGATGAAACAAAAGTGCTAATCAATGAAGCCATGATGGATATTGAGTTCAACTTCAATAAAATAGGCACAGAGGAACTGAGACTAATAGCCGGTGGTATTGAGTTGAAAGAAAAGTGGCAGCGCACAATATCTTCTTTTACTAACAACATTGATCAAGAAGACCCTGAATTTGTAACTTTGCGCGAAGCATTCATGGAAAGATTCAAAGAACATGGCTTTGTAATTGATACCATAGCCAAGTTCAACGAAGAAACAAAAGCGTTAGATGACATCATACAAAGACTTCAAGACCTCCAGAAGCGCAACAACGCCCTTTTGAAGAAATACAATGGAGACTCTAAGTTTGCCCGTGTTCACAAACGCATTCGTGAAGTTAACAAGGAGCGTGAAGAAAAGCATCAGAAACCAATGTTCTCATTCTTGGACGAAGAGATTATGGTTATCCTAAAAATCATAAAAGAGGATATAGACTCTAAGGTTTATGACAGGAATGACATTTTAAAGAAAGATGCTTACTTCAATAAAACAGTGCTCTCCCTTATAAATGGATGCCTGTATCAATTTCCACAGATTCAACCCGAAATGGAGGATTACAAGTTTATCCAACAGAGAATATCACAACAATACATCAATCAATATAATGCCACTTACGGCAACGCATAAACTATTATGACAATTAAGGAAAAGACTCTCCGTCTTATTGACCAACTGAAGTCAACCTGTGCTACTTATGGCATGGGAAACGATGGAAACGAATATAAGATTATCACGCAGGTTTTTCTGTATAAGTTCTTAAATGATAAGTTCGGCTACGAGATTAAGAATGCCCGAAGCGAGATTGCAAAGAAGATAAAGGCAGCTGAAAAGTGGGAAATTGCATACACGGAACTGAGTGAGAATGAAAGACTGTTGTTGCAGAGTGCTCTTTCGCCGGATGTACCAATGTTGGAACCTTACCACTTGATTTCAAACCTTTGGAATCAACAGGGCAGGGGCGACTTCGATACCATTTTCGACAATACGATGACCGACATTGCAGAGAAGAATGCCGATATCTTCTCTACTCAGACAACGGAGAACACCAAGATTCCCCTCTTCGAAACGTTGACAAATTTTGTTACGGATACGGCACAACGCGCACCTTTTGCACGTGCCTTGGTTGACAAATTGGTGAATTTCTCTTTTGAGGAAGCTTTTGCAGAACACTATGACTTCTTTGCATCTATCTTTGAATATCTTATCAAGGACTACAACACTGCCGGTGGTGGCAAATATGCAGAGTATTACACACCCCACGCTATCGCAACCATCATGGCACGACTGTTGGTTGGCGACAATGCCGACCTTCACAGCATGGAATGTTATGACCCGTCTGCCGGTACGGGAACTTTGCTTATGGCTCTTGGTCATCAGATTGGCGAAGACCGTTGTACCATTTTCTCACAGGACATTTCCCAGCGTTCAAATAAAATGCTGAAATTGAATTTGCTTTTGAACGGGTTGGTGTCTTCGCTTGATAATGCCATTCAAGGCGACACTCTCGTTGCTCCTTTTCACAAAAGTGATGATGGCCAGCACCTCCGCACATTCGACTTTGTGGTAAGCAATCCACCTTTCAAGATGGATTTTTCCGACACACGCGAAAAAATTGCAGCGATGCCCGCACGGTTCTGGGCAGGCGTTCCCAAGGTGCCTGCCAAGAAGAAAGAAGCGATGGCAATTTATACTTGTTTCATTCAGCACGTCATTAACTCGCTGAACGAAACAGGCAAAGGGGCAATCGTCATTCCTACAGGCTTCATTGCGGCTAAGTCGGGCATTGAGAAGAAAATCCTGCAGCACATCGTTAACGAGAAAATCGTTTACGGTTGTATATCTATGCCTTCTAACGTGTTTGCCAACACAGGAACCAATGTTTCTGTTTTGTTCTTTGACAATTCACGCACAGCTGAGAAAGTAACCCTCATCGATGCAAGTAAACTTGGCGAAGAATATAAAGAGGGCAACTTGAAGAAGCGCCGTTTGCGCGATGAAGAAATAGACAAAATAGTTTCCACTTTCCGCGAACAAAAAGCTGAGGACGATTTCTCAGTAGTCGTTGGCTACGACGAAATAAAAGAAAGGGGCTATTCCTTGTCGGCTGGGCAATACTTCGACATCAAGATTGAGTATGTCGATATTACCGAAGAAGAGTTCAATAGTCGCATTGCTGACTATGAGGCAACACTCAAACAACAATTTGAGGAAAGCCACAAATTGGAAGAAGATATAATCCAGCAACTTCAACAATTACAATTTAATGGTTGATATGGAGTTAAGGAAATATAAATTAAAAGATATTGCAGAAATTGTCAATGGTGCGACACCATCTTCATCTAATGCCGATTATTATGATGGAGATGTGATTTGGTTTACACCAAAAGACCTTTCTGATCAGAAGACAAAATATATTGAAAAAGGAGAAAGAAATCTGACACTAAAAGGGTATGAAAGTTGTTCTGCAAAAATGCTGCCTGCATATAGTATTCTTATGTCATCACGTGCTCCCATTGGCTTATTATCTATCAATGTTAATCCATGTTGTACAAACCAAGGGTTTAAAAGCTTGATACTTAATAAAGAAATCTGTGATGTTGATTATCTTTATTACTATCTTAAATACCACATGCCTGAGGTTGAAAGCTTAGGTTCAGGAACAACATTTAAAGAAGTCTCTAAAGTTGCTCTTGAATCCTTGGAGGTAAATTTACCTTCTCTACAATTCCAGTCAAAAATAGCTAAGATATTATCTCTTCTTGATGACAAGATTTCTCTTAATCGGGAGATAAATCGGAATTTAGAAGCACTCGCCAAGCAGCTTTACGACTACTGGTTTGTGCAGTTTGATTTCCCAAATGAGGAAGGCAAGCCGTACAAATCGAGTGGTGGAAAAATGGTATGGAATGAGAAACTAAAACGTGATATTCCTAAAGGATGGGAGAATACAACATTAGGTGATTTCTGTGAAATGTATCAGCCACAAACTATTGGTACAAACGAGTTGGTTTCGAATGGACTTTATCGTGTTTATGGAGCGAACGGTATTGTAGGAAGATACGATAAATATAATCACGAAGAAAGTGAAATTGCGATGGCATGCAGAGGCAATAGTTGCGGAGTCCTAAACAGAACTATGCCTTATTCTTGGATAACGGGAAATGCAATGGTCATTAGAATGAGAAACAATGATTGTTGTAATGAATTTATAAAACAAGCCCTTCCATATATGAATATCGCTGGTGCAATAACAGGATCTGGTCAACCACAATTAACAAGGGAAAATCTGAGTGCGGTTTCTTGTATAAAGCCCATGAAGACTATTCTACAGGCTTTTTCAAATAAAGTCACTCCAATCGTTTCCTTTCAATTACAATTAACACTGGAGAACGAAGAATTGATTAAGCAGCGCGACGAACTCCTACCGCTCTTGATGAACGGTCAGGTGTCGCTAAATTCCGATTTATAGCAATGTTTAAGGTTATCTTTTCATCTAAATGACGAAGTAGTTTTCCTATCCGTTTTTGTTCTTCTATTGCAGGAATAAAAACCTTACATTGTTTTATTCTATCAGGGGATGTATGACGGATTTTTGTTTGCTGTGCACCTGATGCTAATTGTTTTTTAACGAAATTAGAAGATAATAGATAAAAACAAAAGTCCTTATCTAAAAGAGACTCATTTGGTGTTACTAACGCGACATCTTGGCTTTGAATATATTTTCCACTTTCTGGAATAAATGCAGTACTTCCTATTAAACCTGGAGTTTGCTCTGTTAAAGGAGTTATTATATCATTATGCTTTAATATATATTTATCCTTTACCTCTCCAATATAGTATAGGTTTTCCTTCGAAGTATTATGCTTAAATCTATTATTTTGGTAGTCAAAATTGCCTCCAGTTAAACGTATGAACTTACCTTCGGAAGAATAAAATTCTCCCGAAAGGCTTGTGCCACGAGTAACCTCTGCAAGCTGACCTATTGTATATTCTTTTAATTTCATTTAGTCCGATTTCTGCTTGCAAAAGTAGCAAAATCGAACGAGATAAGGAATTTTTATCCTATATACTTGCGATGAGCAATCTTTACATTCGCTTGATTTACCATTGCGTATTGAAGTGTGGTATCAATCTTTACATGCCCCAATAGACGTTGTACTTGCTCAATCGGCATCCCTTTATCTATGGCAAATGTGGCGAGTGTGCGTCTAAATTTATGAGGGTGAATTTTCCTGATTCTTGCTTGTTTTCCAAGCCTCTTTAGACGCTTTTCAACTCCGCTTATTGTTAGCCGATTATAAGGTGCATGTAGCGATACGAATAATGCTTTATTGTTATCTTTCCTCTTATTCAGATAATCTTCCAAATGTATTTTTGTTCGTGCATTGAAATATACAATTCGCTCTTTGTTCCCTTTTCCAAAAACTACACACTGTCGTTCTTTGAAGTCAATGTCTGTTCGGTTGAGTAACACCAATTCCCCGACGCGAACGCCAGTAGAAACAAGGAAATCAACGAGTGCCAAGTCGCGTTGCTCTATACAGCTGTCGCGAAGCCGCTCCAAATCCTCATCGCTCAAAGTTTCTTTTACCACTTGGTTTGTTTTTATCTTACGTATGCGCCTCACTGGGCTTTTTCCGATATAATCCTCGTCTTCCAACCACGCAAAGAAAGTTGAAAGAATACGCCTCATATTGTCTATCGTTACTTTACTGACCTGTTGCCTTTGTTCATAAGATGATAAGTAGTTCCTTATACAATCCGTATCTACTTGAGCTATGCCACATTTTAAGGTAGCAAGGAAAGAGACAATGGTATTGGCGTAATAGTTTAGCGTTTTACAAGAACATCCCTCAATCTGTTTGGCAGACAAAAAAATATCAAGTAATTGTTCATTTTCGTTTTCCGTCTGTGTACTGTTTTTTAGAGGTTGCACTTCTACTTGGTTTAATGTTTGTCGCAGGGTTTCTTTTAATAGTTTGATTTGTCGGCAGTCAAGGCTTCGCTGCATCGCACAAACCACTGTGTTAATGATGTTTTCTTTCATTGTTCCGATTTGTTTGGTTATTTCTATAATATAAGACGGCAACAAATCGGAATTTAGAAGCCCTTGCTAAGCAACTCTATGACTATTGGTTTGTTCAGTTTGATTTTCCTAACGAGGAGGGTAAACCGTACAAATCAAGTGGTGGCGTTATGGTGTATAATGAGAACTTAAAAAGACATATTCCACAAGACTGGAACGATGGCATATTTGCTGATATTGCCAATATAACAATGGGACAATCTCCAGATGGTTCAAGTTACAATGAAACTGGAGAAGGCGAAATCTTCTATCAGGGTAGCACAGATTTTAGAATCCGTTTCCCTTCTGTGCGTATGTACACAACATCCCCAACAAGATTTGCAAAGCAAGGTGATATTCTGATGAGTGTAAGAGCACCTGTCGGTGCAGTAAATATTGCAAATACGGACTGCTGTATTGGACGTGGCTTATCCGCTATCAATTCAAAGATTGGGTCAATAACCTATATATATTATGTAGTTCATTATCTCAAAGTCAGATTTGACAACCTCAATTCTGCTGGAACGACCTTTGGCTCAATAACGAAAGATGATTTGTACAACCTCCCTGTGGTGATTCCTCCTTCTGAGATAATAGAATTATTTGAAAAGGTCTGCAAACCAATATTTGATAAGCAGATGGAAATAGGATTTGAAATAGAATCGCTGACTAAGCAGCGCGACGAACTATTGCCGCTCTTGATGAACGGCCAGGTATCGCTAAATTCCGATTTATTGACATTCTTTTATTTATTTCCCATATACTCCAAACCGCGTACCGTTTCTTCATAATTCTGCAACGCCGTGAACCACGTCACGGGAGTTTTATCCTTCACAGAGCGAACTTTAGAAAAGGGTTTGCCGTCAAGATGTTACAAAAAATCGCGCCAGTTGGTGTCAAAATGTTACAAAAAACCATGCCGGTTGGTGTCAAATTGTTACAAAAAAGTTCAGATCGGTTGATGTGCATATACACAAACCCTTTTTGTCTGTATTTCTGCTTTTGCACTTGCAGCGCGTCATGACAATCAATCATATTCACCCTGGGCGATGTCCTGAGCTATGAGCGTTTGGGGCTTTCGGCCTGTTTGCCGGACACCAATCATGCTGAATACCTTGACATAACGGACGGGTAATTTCTGTCCGAAAACCCTGCCGTCTTTTTTAGGTTTTCTTTTCCTGATAATTGCCGTTAATTGCTTACCTTTGCAAAACATAAAAACGACCTACAAGGAACATATCTGAAGAATATTAAACAATTATCAGAATAAATAGAACATACCTTAAAATGGCAGAAAGAAAAGTTCGTGTACGTTTTGCCCCGAGCCCTACCGGTCCGCTACACATAGGAGGAGTGCGCACAGCGCTCTACAACTATCTGTTTGCGCGCCAGAATGGTGGCGATATGGTTTTCAGAATAGAAGACACAGACAGTAACCGCTTTGTACCCGGTGCAGAAGAATACATCCTCGAAGCCTTCAACTGGCTCGGCATTGTGTTCGACGAAGGTGTTAGTTTCGGGGGCGACAAGGGGCCCTACCGGCAGTCGGAAAGGCGTGATATTTACAAAAAATACGTAGATATTCTCCTCGAAGAGGGTAAGGCATACATAGCGTTCGACACACCGCAGGAACTCGAGGCAAAGCGCAACGAAATAAAGAATTTTCAGTACGATGCTTCCACACGCGGCATGATGCGCAACTCGCTCACGCTGCCGAAGGAGGAAGTTGAGGCACTCATCGCAGCAGGCACGCAGTATGTCGTGCGCTTCAAGATAGAACCGGGCGAGGAGGTGCACGTAAGAGACCTCATACGTGGCGACGTGAAAATCAGTTCTTCCGTACTCGACGACAAGGTGCTCTATAAGAGTGCCGACCAACTCCCCACATACCATCTGGCTAACATCGTGGACGACCACCTGATGGAGATAAGCCATGTGATACGTGGCGAAGAGTGGTTGCCGAGCGCACCGCTGCATGTGTTGCTCTACCGCGCCTTCGGATGGGAAGATACCATGCCGCAGTTCGCACACCTGTCATTGCTGCTCAAACCCGACGGCAAAGGAAAACTGTCGAAGCGTGACGGCGACCGGCTCGGATTTCCCGTCTTCCCGCTCCTGTGGAAAGACCCCAAGACGGGAGAAGAGTCGCGCGGATACCGTGAGGACGGCTATCTGCCGGAGGCGGTCATCAATTTCCTCGCCCTATTGGGATGGAACCCGGGCACGGATCAGGAAATCCTGTCTATGGAAGAACTGATCAACCAGTTCGACATCACGAAATGTTCGAAGGCAGGTGCAAAATTTGATTATGTGAAAGGACAGTGGTTCAACCACGAATATATCCTGCAAAAGCCCGACGCAGAACTCATGCCCCATTTCCAGAAAATACTGAAAGAAAATGGCATAGAAGTGCCCGACGAACGTGCACAGAAGGTGGTGGAACTCATGAAGAGCCGTGTGAATTTCATCAAGGAGTTGTGGCCCCTGTGCAGTTTCTTCTTCGAGGCACCGACGACCTACGACGAGAAGACCACACGCAAGCGCTGGAAAGCGCACAGTCCGAAGCAGATGTCGGAACTGCTGGAGGTGGTACGTGAGATAGACGATTTCTCCATCGAAAATCAGGAAGCAGTGGTTCATGGCTGGATAGAACAGAAAGAATACAAGATGGGCGATGTGATGAATGCATGGCGCCTGATGCTCGTGGGCGAAGGAAAAGGTCCGGGCATGTTCGACATCACGGCCTTCCTCGGGAAGGAAGAGACCCTCAGCCGAATGGAAAAGGCACTGAAAGAACTACCGGCAGCACCAACTGAATAAAAACAGAGGTTCCACACCACAACGTCACAACATGTACTCATTTATCATATTCCTATATGCCCTGGCTGTTTATATAGTTGCGTTTTTTGGCCACAAGAAAGCCCGAAAGATGGTACGGGGCCAAATGAAAACCTGGCACAAACTGAAATACCGGATTGACAAGAACGAAAAGTACATCTGGTTTCATGCTGCATCGCTCGGGGAGTTTGAACAGGGAAGACCACTCATCGAGCGAATAAAGAAAGAGCACCCGGAAAAGAAAATACTGCTCACTTTCTTTTCACCAAGCGGATATGAGGTGAGAAAGGACTATCCGTACGCCGACGTAGTGTGTTACCTGCCGTTCGATACAAAAATAAGCGCAAAAGCTTTCTTGCATTATGTGAAACTCGAAAAGGTTTTCTTCATCAAATACGAGTTTTGGCGCAACTACATCACACAGCTCAAAAAGAAAAACGTACCCATCTACAGTGTCAGTTCCATCTTCAGGCGTAAGCAGATTTTCTTCCGCTGGTATGGCTGGTGGTACAAATATATGCTCCGTCGGTTTACGCATTTCTTTGTGCAGGACGAGCGCAGCAAGGAACTTTTGGCTACTCTCGGCGTGAACCAGGTTACGGTAATGGGCGACACGCGATTCGACCGTGTCATCGACATCATGAAAGCCTCAAAAGAGTTTCCATTGGTGGATAAATTTACATACAGGGCAGAAAATCAGAAGAAAAACCAGACTGACATAGAGAAATACGACGACAAATTTCCAGTCTTGGTCTGCGGCAGCACATGGCCGGTCGATGAGGAATTCATCATACCTTATTTCAACAGGAACTTCAGAATGAAAATGGTGCTGGCACCTCATGTGGTCAGCGAAGAGCACCTCCAGCAAATAGAACAAAAACTCACACGCCCGTCCGTGAGATACACCAAAGCATCGAAGGAAGAGATAGACAAGGCGGAATGCCTCATCATCGACTGCTACGGCTTGCTCTCGAGTGTGTACAGATATGCTACAGTGGCTTACGTAGGCGGAGGCTTCGGGGTAGGCATACACAATGTGCCCGAGGCAGCAGTGTATGGCATACCGGTCATTATAGGACCAAACAATGAGAAGTTCCGCGAAGCGCAGCAACTGCTTGAAATAGGAGGATGTAAGGAGGTTAACAACGCCAGAGAATTTGAAAAATTGCTCGATACATTCTTTGCACACCCGGAACTCAAAAAGAGGGCGGGCGAGGCTGCCGGAAACTACATTATGGATCATGCCGGAGCAGCAGAAAAGATTTATCGCTTCGTGTTCCAATCAGAGGAAGAAAAGGATTGAAGTTCCTTGCCAAACTTTATTTTATTTAAATGATGACGAAAAAGTATATTTAAATGATGACGAAAAAGTATATTTAAATGATGACGAAAAAGTATAATTTTGACGAGATAATTTCGCGCGAAGGAAGTGGCGACTACAAAAACGGCGCACTCCTTCGCCTTTTTGGTCGCACGGACCTCATACCGATGTGGGTGGCTGACATGGATTGGGCTACACCGCCTTTCATCGTTGATGCACTGAAAAAACGCATGGAGCACCCCATATTCGGCTATACCCTTACGCCGCGCAACATGTGGACCGTCGTACGCAAGTGGATACGCGAACATCATCAGTGGGATGTGCCGGAAGAATGGATGACGTATATACCGGGCATAGTGAAAGGAATAGGCATGGCAATCAATGTCTTTCTGAAAGAAGACGAGAAAGTCATCATCCAACCACCCGTTTACCACCCGTTCCGACTCACACCCGAAGGCAACAGGCGCGAGGTGGTGTTCAACCCGCTGAAAGAACTGCCGAACGGCTCATACGCCATGGATTTTGACAACTTGGAGCAAGTGTGCGACGAAAAATGCAAGATGCTCATCCTCTCCAACCCACACAACCCTGCCGGCATCGTGTGGGACATAGAAACCTTGCAAACCCTGGCGCATTTCTGTGCTTCGAGGGGCATACTTGTCATTAGCGATGAAATCCATTGCGACATGGTGCTGACCGGACATAAACACCTGCCATTTGCTGCAGTGAGCGAGGAGGCAGCACAATGTAGCATCACTTTCGGAGCACCCTCTAAAACGTTCAACATAGCAGGAATAGTCAGTTCATACGCCATAGTGCCCAACGACGAGTTGCGCAAGAAGTTCTATGAATGGCTCGAAGCCAACGAACTCAACGAACCCACCATCTTCTCGCCAATAGCCACCATTGCAGCCTTCGGGCAGGGTGAAGAATGGAGACAGGAAATGCTGCAGTATGTGGAAGAAAACATAAAATTGGTGGTGGACTACTGTGCGCAGCACCTGCCGAAGATAAAACCACTCGTGCCTGATGCATCCTTTCTTGTATGGCTCGACTGTCGCGACATGGGGCTTGACCACGATGCACTCATCGACTTTTTTGTGAACAAAGCCCGTCTGGCGCTCAACGATGGCGAAATGTTCGGACCTGGCGGAGAAGGACACATGCGCATGAATGTGGCAGCACCAAGGTGTGTGATATTAAAAGCACTCGAACAACTGAAAGAGGTGTATTAACACACATTCTTTATCAAACAAAAGCCCTCGGAACGCTATGATACAAAGCATGCAAGATGTTGAAAAAATGGCGATGAAATGGGGTTTTTTGCCTTTTTTTGAATGTGGAATCAGGGGAATGTCCATAGCAGAGCATACACCGCCCGAACTATGGTTTTCCGACGATGTGGATGGTCCCTGGGAATGGAAAGGACCGCTCATAGGGCAAGGTTCCCTGGTATACGGGAAATTCTTCGATAAAAAGGCAGGATTTGTCAGTCTGGAATGGGTCGGTCATCTCATCAACTATCGCCGCGCAAAGGCTGTTGCACCACTGACACCAAAAGAAAAAGAAGTGTATGACTGTATAGTCGGCCATCAGGTGCTGCTGTCAAAAGAACTCAAAAAACGCTGCGGCTTCGTCAACCCTCGGTTACCTCGTCAAAATCAGTTAGAGAAAATCATCATGAAGGAGGTGAAACCGCCACGAAAGAAAGCAAAGGGCGAGTCCTTCGATGGTATTCTTACTCGCTTGCAAATGTCTCTTCGTGTATGCATAGCCGATTTTCGGTATAATTACGATAAAAACGGGAAAAGATACGGATGGGGAGTGGCAGAATATACCACCCCCGAACTGATGTATGGCGATGAAATAATTATGCCAAGTTGCAGTCCGGAGGAGTCCTATCGAAGAATGTTTTTGCAAATCATTCAAAAATTTCCGTATGCCACAGAAGAATCTGTCAGCCGCCTTTTGAAATTTTAAGAAAATTATAGACAACACCAAGAAAACAGCGCACACCTCTCATGAAAAGTAGTCAAATGAAAGCCAAAACACATTTCCTGCTGCTCGACGCTTTGCGTGGTGTAGCGGCACTGATTGTGCTGGTTTATCATTTTTTTGAGGGTTTCGCCACATCTTCGCAGGACCAGATGTGCAACCACGGCTATCTTGCCGTCGATTTCTTCTTTATCCTTTCGGGGTTTGTGATAGGCTATGCCTACGACGACAGATGGAAGACAATGAGCATGGGCACATTCTTCAAGCGGCGACTCATACGTCTGCATCCGATGGTCATCGCAGGAGTGCTGATTGGTGCTGCAACATTTGTTCTGCAAGGCAGTGAGCATTGGGACGGCACAAAAGTGAGCACTTCGATGCTGATGTTGGCAATGTTGCTCAACCTCTTCATGTTGCCCGTCTTTCCCGGCATGGGACCGGAAGTGCGCGGCAATGGCGAAATGTTTCCGTTGAATGGGCCCAACTGGTCGCTCTTTTTTGAATATATAGGTAACATCTGCTACGCCATTTTCATCCACCGGCTGTCCACGAAAGTCCTCACAGGGTTGGTCGTCATTTTGGGAGCAATGCTCGGAGCATATTGTTTGTTCAATATGTCGGGCGATTGGCATCTTGGGGTAGGGTGGAGCATGGACAGCTGGGGATTTCCCGGCGGGCTGCTCAGAATGCTCTTTTCATATACTTTGGGCATGTTGTTGTCGCGTAAGTTCCGCCCTTGTCGTGCACCGGGTGCTTTCGGCATAAGCACGTTTATTCTGGTGGCATTGCTGCCGTTGCCTTTCCTCGGAGAGGTGTATAATGCGCTTTTCGAGTTCTTTTGCATAGCGGCAGTCTTCCCGTTCGTAGTTTGGTATGCTGCATCAGGCAGTGTGAGCGGAAAGGTTTCGAAGAAAGTATGCACGTTCCTAGGCGACATATCCTATCCGGTTTATGTGGTACACTATCCTTTCATGTATCTCTTCTACGACTGGGTGTGGGACAACAAGGTACCGCTCGCCCAGGCCTGGCCCTACGGGGTGCTCGTCATCGTGGGGTCTGTATTGCTCGCATGGGTGCTACTCAATGTTTATGACAAGCCCGTTCGGAAATGGATGGGAAATAGGTTGACATAGAACACCCCGCAAAGACGTGGCGACTTACGCAAAACCTATAATTTTCTCATTATGAAATAAATGTGTATTTTTGCAATAGATAAAAACCTGTTAAGGGATAAATATAATTTAATATGAAGAGAATAACGATCCTTATCCTAACCATCATTGTCTCAACAATTTCGTTGATGGCGCAACCTTCCAATTCCAGTTCTTCTAATCCTGTTTGGTACATGATTAAGTGTGTGAATGGTGGTGGTTTTCTTACTACTCAAGGTAGTGGAAACATTATCACAACAGCCAAGGGAATAGGCTCCAGTGCCCAATTCTTTCGTTTTGAGGATAATGGAGACAATACTTGCACAATCATTAGCAAGGACGGGTTGACGCTTTATGCTGAAAGTGTGGCAAGGTCAGGCAAAATATACGCCGCAACCTCTGCCACAGGCAACAACAAATTCAAAATCGTAAAAAAGACAAATGGGTTTGAAATTCAGCCCGCCACGTCCTCTGCCATAGCCTTCAACCAGTTTGGCGGAACAGCCATCGGCAATCAAATAGGACTCTGGGACACTAACGACACGGGCAACCTGATGACTTTCCTTGCAGAAGATGATCCGACTGTCGAAGCCCTTGTTGAAGCAGCAAAGGATGCTGAAGAGCAGAAGGCACAAATGGCAGAAGGTGCAGCGAAGGGCTTCCACGTCATACCTTTCCCTAAGAAAGCGATACTTGGAAACAAAATCGACATCGACCAAAATATCATTCTCGCCACTATCGAAAAGGCTGCAACCATCCTCACAGGAAAGGTGGACAACATTACCTTCGCAACAGACAACACTATTGCCCCGGAAGGATATAAACTTACTGTAACAGAAAGCAATGCCGTTACTATAACGTCGAGTGCTTCGAGAGGAGCATATTATGGCTTGATGACACTCAAGCAAATGGCACTTACAGATGGCTATTTTGCATGTAACATAGAAGACGCTCCAAAACTTGAACACCGCGGATTGATGCTCGATGTGGCTCGCCATTTCTTTGATATGGACGAGGTGAAGAAGATTATCGACGTGATGTCGCTCTACAAACTCAACCGCTTCCATTGGCACCTTACCGATGACCAAGGCTGGCGTGTGGAGATACCTGAATACCCCTTGCTCACCGAAGTGGGAGCCATCAGAAAGGCCTCGCTTGTCAACAGCATTGGCTATAATGGCTTGTATGACGATACAGAATATGGTCGCGGCTGCTATTACACTCTTGACCAACTGCGCGAGATAGTGGAATACGCAAAAAACAAGCAAGTGGACATCATGCCAGAAATAGACCTACCGGGACACATGGTTGCTGCCATTGCATCCTATCCTGAACTCTCTTGCGACCCTGCGAAGAGTTATGAAGTGCGGGTGGAGGCTGGCATCTCATCTGACCTGCTGGCAGTACACAAAAGTGGTACAATGGATTTCCTCAAATGTGTGCTTGGACACATAGCAGACGTATTCCCGTTCAAATATATACACATCGGTGGTGACGAATGCAAAGTAACAAGTAGTTCGTGGCAGACGCTCTACAACAATAATGATGTGGAGTTCAGAAGTTTTATGAACAAATATAATCTTTCGTCTGTAAATGATGTGCAGGCATGGCTTGCCGATACGCTCGGAAGATGGATTACGCATAATTATGGTAAGGAAATCATTGTGTGGAACGAAGTGGTAAGCCACTGGCGAGATGGCTATCTCAAGCCAGCAGGGGTTATGGCATATAGTGCGGGCGAAAACTGGGAAAGCAAGGCGGCAGCAAAGGGTATGAAGTCTATTTCAACTCCAACTTTCCCTCTTTATTTTGACATGATGCAGGGCGACACTAAATTAGAGGACCCGTATAGCGGTGGCTATGGCAACAATAGTGTGCCAACCGTTTACAACTATTCCATTCTTGGAGCATACGGATCATATCCCGAATCATACTGTCTTGGCGCACAAGGCAACCTCTGGACTGAAAGTACGAACAAAAACATTGAAGTGGAGCACAACCTCTTTCCAAGAGGCATAGCACTTGCGGAGAATTGCTGGATGCCAGAAAGTGCCAAACTCTACTCCAATTTCCGTACACGTTTGCAGAGTCATGCACCTATCCTCAAAAGTATGGACGTGAAGTATGCCACACAGGAAATTGACGAGAAGACAACTTATGCCGACCTCGTAAAAGAATACTATGCCGACTACCATGCTGATGAAATAGGTTTTCCCGATGCCGCTTCTTATGCACGGTTGAAGAAAGCCATTGACGCCACTGCTTCTGAGGCAGCAATGAAGAATGTGGCTAATCAGTTCAAGATGAAAGTAACCCTGCCTGCAGAGAAAAAACTTGTTAAAATCATTTCTGCTGCTACAAAGTGGGACCAAAGATTCCTTGGTTCGTCCGTATATCTCAAAGACAGCAATTCACTACACATTCACTACACAGAACAGTTTGAGCCGGAAGAATTGTTCTACATGGACATCGCAGGTTCAAAACGCTACAATTTAATCAATGTGGTGGCAGAGAAGAAAATCGATTTGGCTGACGGCAAGGCTTCGCTTGTTGACCCCACATCAAGTACAACATTCATTACGCTCTCGAAACCAGGAACAACTACGTCGGGAAGCACCACAGTGGATTATAAACCAGGTGTGCTACTCATCAGCCAAGGAGACTATGCCTTGTGTACAGACAATACAGGAAATGTCTATTCGGGTACACAAAACTTGACTTATTGTTATCCTACAACCTGGTATATCTTCGAAGTAAAGGATTTTAATGCTTACAACCAAGGTCTCATACGCAAGTGCGAACAGTGGATAAGAAAAGGAGCAAATGGTTCGCTCACAGCTGCTGCGCTGAATTTCTTAAACCAATACGTTTACACTCCTGCAAAGAATGCAGCCGAAGCAGGAAAGGTGAGTGAGAACACCTATATGAATCTGCTCGGGCTGTACAGAATGTTTCTTAATAATGCTGATAAGGACACCATGCCCGATATCACAGACGTAAAAGAGTTGGAGATGTTAGACAACTTCGGCAATTCAGCACTCTATGACCTTAGCGGTCGTCTTGTCGGCAAGCCCTCTCAAGGCATTTACATTCAGAATGGAAAGAAAGTAATGCTATAAAAGAAGATCAAAGTATAACCATTAAAACAGAAACTCATTATGCTTAACAAAAGAATAGAAGCAGCACTGAACAAACAAATCAATGCAGAACTATGGTCTGCATATCTCTACCTGTCAATGGCAACCTACTGCCACGCCAAAGGCTATTCTGGCATCGCGTCGTGGTATGAAGTGCAGTTTCGTGAAGAGCAAGATCATGCAAAAATCCTCTTCAACTATGTGGTACAGCGTAACGGGCGCGTCGTTCTTGCACCAATCGATGCTGTACCGACTGAGTGGAACGGACTGCTTGACGTGTTCGAAAGCACACTCGCACACGAAGAAAAGGTTACGGAAATGATTAACAATCTTGCCGCGCTTGCTGCTGATGAAAAGGATTTTGCCACACAGAGCATGCTCAAGTGGTTCATCGACGAACAAGTGGAAGAGGAAGACAACGCCAACACTATCATCGACAACCTCAAGATGATCAACGACAACGGCTACGGGCTGTATATGCTCGACAAGGAACTCGGCGCAAGGACATACACACAGGCTTCACCTCTCGCAGATTCCAATCTCTGATTAGTTGAAAAAAATTCTGAGTACTCTGATTATTCAGGGTACTCAGAATTATTTTGTAATTCTCGTCTGGACTAAACCATCAGGCAGAGAAGCGTAAACCCAGCCACACAGCCAATACGCCCACCACAATACTTGCACCAACGTATAACGCGGCAAGAAGGGCATCACCCGCTTTTAGCATACCAAAACTCTCGTTGGTAAACGTGCTGAATGTAGTAAAACCACCACAGAACCCTGTAATCAACAGTAGTTTTATACCATCAGAAATAACACCCTTTGTGGTCCATCCCACCAACAGACCGATAAGTAGCGAACCGAGGATGTTGACAGCAAAGGTCCCCCACGGAAAGGAGGTGTGAGAAAAGCACGATATGACATACCTGCATACCGACCCCACAGCACCGCCAAGCGCAACAAGAAGAATGTTTTTTAGCATATAATATATATTCAGAAAACGGAAAGACTATAGAGTTAAAACCCACGCACCATTGAAACTGTATTTGAGGTTGTCGCATACATTTTGTGCGTCATAATACGAATCTGTGGTATATGCTATTACGCGGTACCAGCGACCCTTGTTTCTTATGTTAAATGGAACAACCTGTCCGTAATATCCCGTTGAGTTGCTGACTGTTGAAGCAAATCTTTCTGCCTCTGCAGGATTTTGAAAACTTCCTACTATCACGCTGTATCTATTCAGACGGCTTTGGGCAACGGCATCTTGTGCGTTTTGCTGAGCCATGTATGCTCTGTTTGCAGATTGCGTTTTGGCCTCTTTTGCTTCGTTTTTGGCTTCTTCGGCTTTTGCATTGGCTTCTTCGGCAAGTTTTTTTGCCTGTTCCACCTCTTGCTTAGCCTGCTCGGCCTTCAGACGTTCCGTTTCTGCAAGCCTGCGGGTGGATTCGGCTTCTTGGTGCTGAAGGAACAGAAGAACACCTCCAAGTATCAGAATAGTCGTTACTAATGCAGCAACAATGCCGTAAAGCCAGGTTTTTGAATTCTTCTTAGGCGTATTCGTAGGTGGTCCGGCATAAGGATTTTCTGCAACAGGGTTTTCTGTGAATTCTATTGTGCAGCCACAATAAGGGCAAAAAGCAGACTTTTCCGGAACAGGCTGCCCGCAATGTTGACATTGAATTGTTGACATGGTTATGTAGATTATTTGTTAAGGAAAACGATTTCTCCGCAGGTATAGGCTCTGCCATTATAACGTTCCGACTTCGAAAAGCCGCCTTACTTCCCTTTCAGTATCCGCTTGATTTCGTTCAGTTTGTTGAGTGCCTCAAGCGGGGTGAGGTTGTTCACGTCGAGGTTGAGCAGTTCGTCGCGTATCTGTTTCAGGACAGGGTCGTCGAGTTGGAAGAAACTGAGTTGTGAGGCGGGTGTGGCATCGGGCGCAAGGGTCTCCACGTTGATACCTCCATTTCCACGGTTGTTTGCCTCCAGTTCTTTGAGGATTTGTTCTGCGCGGCGTATGATGCTACGGGGCATACCTGCTATTTTTGCCACATGGATACCGAAAGAGTGTTCGGAACCGCCACGCATCAGTTTGCGAAGGAAGATGACTTGACCATTCTGTTCTCGCACAGTAACGTTGTAGTTCTTGATGCGACAGAAATGCTTTTCCATCTCGTTCAACTCGTGATAATGCGTGGCAAAGAGTGTGCGGGCATGTGCCTGCGGGTTTTCGTGGAGGTATTCCACTATTGCCCAGGCAATGCTGATGCCGTCGTAGGTGGATGTGCCGCGCCCCAGTTCATCGAAGAGTACGAGTGAGCGGTCAGTGAGGTTGTTCATGATGTTCGACGCCTCGCTCATCTCGTTCATAAATGTACTCTCGCCTACGGATATATTGTCGCTTGCACCCACACGGGTAAAAATCTTATCCACGATGCCTATCCGTGCACTTTCTGCCGGTACATACGAGCCTGCCTGAGCCAATAATGCAATGAGGGCGGTTTGGCGCAGCAAGGCACTTTTACCTGCCATGTTAGGACCGGTGATGATGACGATTTGCTGCTTTTGGTTGTCGAGGAAGGTGTCGTTAGCCACATATTCTTCGCCAGGCGGCATGAGACGTTCGATGACGGGATGGCGACCGTTGTGGATGTCGAGTTCGCAGGTTTCGTCCACAACGGGGCGCACGTATCGCTGCTGTTGTGCCACACATGCAAAACCATGCAGACAGTCAAGGGTGGCTATGGCTGCGGCATTGTGCTGCAACTCACCAATGTATTTTGAAGCAAAGAGCACCAGTTCGCTGTAGATTTTCGTTTCGAGAGCAAGAATCTTGTCCTCTGCACCAAGGATTTTCTCTTCGTACTCCTTGAGTTCCTGAGTGATGTATCGCTCGGCGTTCACCAGTGTTTGCTTTCTTACCCATTCCGCTGGCACATTGTTCTTGTAGGTGTTGCGCACTTCAATGTAGTAGCCGAAGGTGGTGCTGTAGCCTATTTTGAGCGACGGAATTTGTGTGGTTTCGCTCTCGCGTTGCTGTATCTGCATAAGGTAGTCCTTCGACGAGGTGGAAATCTTCCTCAACTCATCGAGTTCTTCGTTTACGCCCGCAGCGATGACGTTTCCCTTTGCTACCTGTGCCGGCGGGTCAAGTCGCAGAGCGCGTTGCAGCGCATCGCGCAGGGTGTCGCAGGGGTCCATGCGTTCACCGAGGGTGCGATGAGGGGTACTATCTGTGTCTTTACATGCCTTTTTGAGTAGCGCCACACTCTCGAGTGTAAAGCGTAGTTGCTGCAGTTCCCGTGGGTTCACACGCTGGGTGGATATCTTCGAGGCGAGGCGCTCCAAGTCGCCTATCTTGCCGAGTTCTTGCTCGCAAAGGTCGCGGAACGCAGGGTCTTTGAAGAAGTATTCCACACCATCCTGCCGCCAAGTGATGTCTTTCACCGTACGCAGTGGGAAAAGCAACCAGCGCCGCAGTTGGCGGGCACCCATCGGTGTCAGTGTGCGGTCTGTCACGCTGAGTAGCGATGTGCCACCCTCCTGCATCGGAGCAATCAGTTCAAGGTTGCGCGCGGTGAATTGGTCGATGCGCACATAGCGCTCTTCCTCTATGCGGCGTATGCTCGTGATGTGCTGAGTATGGGTGTGCTGAGTAAGTTCGAGGTACGACAGGATAGCACCGGCACTCACGATGGCTGTCTTCAGATGGTCGATGCCAAAGCCCTTCAGTGTTTTCACCTGGAACTGCTTGAGCAGTTTGTGACGGGCGGTGTCTTCGGTGAAGATCCAGTCGTCCACCTCATACACATAGTATTTCGAGCCGAAGATGCTCTCGAAACGAGCACGCATGCCGCGAACAACGAGTATTTCTTTCGGAGCAAAGTTCTGGATGAGTTTCTCAATGAGTTCGGGCAGCCCTTCAGCCACGAGGAATTCGCCTGTGCTGAGGTCGAGCAGTGAAAGCCCAAGAGAACTCTTCCCGAAATTCACGGCACAGAGGAAGTTGTTCTCGCGGGCATTGAGCACATTGTCGTCCATTGCCACACCGGGCGTAACGAGTTCAGTTATGCCGCGTTTCACGAGTTTCTTTGCCAACTTCGGGTCTTCCAACTGGTCGCATATTGCCACGCGAAAACCTGCGCGAATCAGGCGGGGCAGGTAGGTGTCGAGGGCATGGTAAGGAAAACCTGCCATCTCCATGGCAGCCGAAGTGGCACTCTTGCCATTGCTGCGCTTGGTCAGCGTGATACCCAGCACCTGCGAAGCCGTCACGGCATCCTTGCTGTATGTCTCATAGAAGTCGCCACAACGAAAAAGCAGCAAAGCATCGGGGTGCTTCGCTTTCAGGTCGAAAAATTGCTTCATCATCGGGGTCAACTCTTCCTTCACCATATCAATTCATTTTATAGAAATAATAATTATTCGCACAAAAAGCAAAGATAAGCCTTTTTTTGAAGAAGGGCAAGAAGGGGGGCGTTTATTTGAAAATATGCTATGTCGTAAGTTCATTAAACTTTACTTCAATTTAAATCGGAAACTATACAGGCACATGATTGGGTAGAGCCATCCGCGGATGTATTTTACGAGGCTAAACCCTTCTGTTTTGAAAAGCCAGTTGCAGTTTTTGGAGTATAAATAACCTAAACGCAACTTACTCCAAAATCCTGATTTAAGATGGAGTTCCATCATGCGAATGGCTGTATGGCTGATTTCGTTGTCGCAATTCAAGGAACGAAGGAGTTCAAGCCTCGCTTCTACATATATGTCTGAATGAGGTTTTGCTTCATGATAATGCTTAATACACCATCGCAGGATGTAGAAAAAATTACCTATACCGGGTAGTGAGCGCGAGAAATCTTTATATGTTTCTGCTTCTTTGTGTCTTCGATGCCGTACAAGTACCTTGTCCGTGTATATTAGGCTACAATGTGCAGCAGCGATAAAGGCGTATGTGCCGTCGTACATGGCAACTTTACGCACAGATACATCAGGAGGCAACAGATTTAGTATTTCTCGTTTCATCAAGATGTTGTGTCCGGGAGCCCCTGTAAAAAAGAATTGTCCAAGTTTGTAATTTGGAATTCTTTGGTCGTTGTGTATAAAAGAGCCGTCATCGGTAAAATACCAAGAGCGCCCGATGCAAAGCATGGCATCTCCTATTTTCTCTATTTGATGTGCTATCTTATCTGACTCCCAAATGTCATCTTGGTCGCTGATGGCAATGTAGTCGCCGGTGGCTCGGCTGAGTGCCTTGTGAAAATTGGCATTTGCCCCTAGTTTCTCTTCATTCTTGAAAATTTTAATGATGTCGTTGTCAGAAGCGTATGATTGAAGTATCTCCATCGTCCCGTCGTCCGAAATATCATCCTGAATGATGATTTCATGAATGGGGTAGGTCTGTGCCAGAATGGAATCAAGTTGTTCTTTGATATATTTTGCTCCATTGTAAGTGCACATCACGATTGATACAGTTCTTTCTTCCATGTTTATGTCATATAAATTAAACAACAGTCGGTCTCGTTTTTATGATAAAAGTGCGGAATCTATGAAAAAACATGAGATTTCGCACCAAAATAAATCATAATTGTGCGAAAAGAGAATTCAAAGTTTCACTCTGCAAAGTTAAAAAACTTCTTTGAGCAATATGGAAAAAGTGCAAAATATCAACCTGTTATCCGGTTTTGTCAACATTGCTCCCTCAAATTCTGAAAAACCATACCCCGTCCTGTATGGTTCAAAATTATAGTAATACTGTATTTCAACGATTGTTATTATCTTTGCAAAAGCAACGAAATTAAATATATAGATGCAAGCAATCATATTAGCCGCAGGCATGGGGCGTCGGCTTGGAGAACTGACGCAAAACAATACGAAGTGTATGATTAGCGTGAACAAAGTTACGCTGATAGACCGTATGCTCACGCAATTAAGTCGTTTGGATTTGTCGAGGGTAGTCATCGTCGTTGGTTACAAAGGCGCAGAACTGAAGTCATTTATCGGAATGAGATACGACCGACAACTGAAGATAGAATATGTGGAAAACCCTATCTATGATAAAACAAACAATATCTATTCATTGGCTCTTGCTAAAGAACAACTGCAAGAGGATGATACGTTGCTGATAGAAAGCGATTTGATTGTGGAAGACAGTCTTTTCGACCTTATTCTTAACGATGAACATCCTAACATAGCGCTTGTAGCAAAGTATCAGACATGGATGGATGGCACTATGGTCTGCATCAACGACGACCTGAATATCGTAAACTTTGTTCCCAAAAAGGCATTTAAGTACGATGATACAGACCACTACTACAAGACGGTTAATATATACAAGTTCAGCAAGTCGTTCAGCCGCAATAAGTATGTGCCGTTTCTCGAGGCTTACAGCAAGGCGTTAGGTAATAATGAATATTATGAACAAGTGCTGCGCGTCATCACGTTCCTTGACAACACAGACCTTAAGGCACTGCCCATAGGCGAAAGGAAATGGTATGAAATAGACGATATTCAGGATCTCGACATTGCTGAGACTATTTTTGCATCGAAAGAGCAGATGATGGAACGCTATAACAAACGCTATGGCGGGCATTGGCGATTCCCCAAATTGTTAGACTACTGCTATCTTGTCAATCCTTACTTTCCGACAAAGCGGATGAAAGATGAAATACGTGCTAATTTCGACACGTTGCTCACACAGTATCCTTCAGGCATGTATGTCAACTCGCTACTTGCTGCAAAGTATGTCAATGTGCGACAAGACTACATAGTTGTCGGTAATGGTGCAGCCGAACTTATTAAGAGTTTGATGGAGAACACGAAAGGCAACGTGGGGGTGGTATATCCTACTTTTGAAGAATATCCCAACCGCTCTTGCGACGGGGAGAATAAGATAGTGGCATATATCCCTGAGGCGGAAGACTTTTCGTATTGCGCGGACGACCTTAAAAGTTTTTTTGCAGACAAGAATCTAAGCATGCTGTTGCTTATCAACCCGGACAACCCCTCTGGCAACTTCATTCCTAAAGCTGATGTCATTCAGTTGGCAGAGTGGTGTAAAGAAAAGCATATCCGGCTTGTGGTGGATGAGTCTTTCGTGGATTTCAGCGACGACTTCCGGAATAACTCATTGTACGACAACGACATTCTCGACAATAATCACAATTTGATAGTCGTCAAAAGCATTTCAAAATCGTATGGCGTACCGGGGCTCCGACTCGGATTTCTTGCCTCTGCCGACACCGACCTCATTCAAAGGATGAAAAAAGATGTCGCGATATGGAACATCAATTCCTTTGCAGAATTCTACATGCAGATCTTTGGAAAATACACCATGGACTATGATGCTGCATGCAGGAAATTCATCTCAGAACGCTGCCGTTTCAGAGAAAGGTTGGAAAAAGTGCCATTCATCAGAGTTCTGCCTTCTCAAGCAAATTATTTTCTCATAGAAATAACGGAGAAATATACTTCAACCCAACTGACACAAATCCTGCTCGAAAAATATGACATCCTGGTGAAGGACGGCAAGTCGAAAAAGTCACTACAGAACAGAAATTTTATAAGAATAGCCATCAGAGACAGTAAAGACAATGACAAACTTGTTGATGCCTTGATGGAGTTATAAGCGTTGAACAATCTTGTAATTATGGAAACAAAAATTTCAATTATAAATCATAGCGATATTTTGGAACTAAAAATCTCGCCTTTGAGATGTTTGCAATGGGTAGAAGAGTCTTTCAGAAGGAAATACGAATCTCAAATACCTCCCAAAATAAGTTTACATCCAAGAGAGTGGGATTTCTTTAATACAATGCCATGTCTTTTGCCTAACGATATTGATAGGTTTTCTGTTAAAGTCGTAAACAGGATAGAGGGCGAAATACCGTCTTTAAAAAGTCAAATTCTGCTTTACGAGTGCAGCACAGGAAATTTATTGGCAGTTCTGGAGAGTTCTTGGATTACTACCATGCGTACGGGAGCGGTCGCTGCTTTAAGTAGTAGATTGTTTGAAAAATCAGATGCAAGTGTTTATGGGTTTGTTGGTCTTGGAAACACAGCAAGAGCAACAGCGTTGTGCTTGTTGTCTGAAAAAGATTCAAAAACTGTAACATTCAAATTATTAAAATATAAAGACCAGGCGGAGAGTTTTATAGAAAGATTTTCAGAATATAGCAATATTAACTTTGAAATTGTAGATAGTGCAGAGGAAGTTGTGGCCACGAGTGATGTTGTTTTTTCTTCAATTACTTCTGCAAATGGCCTGTTGTGTCCGAATGATGCTTATTTCAAGCCAGGCGTTCTGATAGTTCCAATTCATACCAGGGGATTTCAAAATTGTGATTTGTTTTTTGACAAAATTTATGCAGATGACGAAGGACACGTAAAAGGATTTAAGTATTTTTCAAAATTTCTGAATTTCAATGAGTTGAGTAGAGTTCTATTGGGAGAAGCCAAAGGAAGAGAAAATGACGAAGAAAGGATTTTATCATACAATATAGGGTTAGGGATGCATGATGGTTGGTTTGCAACGCATATTTATGACATGATTGGGAAGCAAGCCCCAACCTTCAAAATGGAAAAAATAGAGAATAAATTCTGGATATAGGCTTGAGTTTATAAACTCAAATCGTGTGTAAAAAAGACGGAGTGTCCCACTCGTTTCTCTTCAGGAGGTAATTGCATATAGTCTCCAAAGAGGTCTTTCAGATAGGTGTCATTATCATTGGGACACATAAGAGATATCCCTTCAAACTCTATCTCTTTCAAGGGGAAAATGGTTTCCTTTAGGTGCATATTACCGAACCAGCTGCAAGAAGGGATAAATCCGTATTTATCGCCTTTCCCGAAAAATTTGTAAGATAGATTCCAGCATAGTTTGAAGTATAGTTTGCGGAAGCCGAAGTAGAAGAATTCGGCTGTGCTGCGCATGGAGTAGTCATGCTTTCTGTTGAGAATAAAATATGCCTTGTTGTATTCCCTGGCAAACTTCCTGATGCGTTTAGGTGAGATGGCAGGATAGTCTGTCGTGGGAAAGATGTCAACAAAGAGCCCTTTGTGGTATGGTTGCTGAAAATCATAGTCGGGTTCTACGATGAAAGAATTGTTGTCGCGCACCTTGACGTAGGTAATGTTGTACGTGGGATCAGTTTCTTTGTTCTGAACAAAAAGATGGTTGGGCAGTTCTTTTTTTGCCGCTTCTACAAACCGGGGGATGTCTTCCAGAGGTATGCAGATGTCCACGTCGTCGTCCCAGGGAATGAAGCCGCCGTGACGCACAGCACCTAACAGTGTTCCGCTGTCTAACCAGTAAGGAATGTCGTTGTTCCGGCAAACCTGATCGATGGCTTTAAGTATTTCCAATTCTTTCAGTTGTGCAGCGCGAAGGTGGTTTTTGTTATGTTGTTTTAGTGCTGTATTCATTGGGGGAAATTTAGATTTCTGTTTTTAGCAAAACTCTTATCTCAAATCTTCCGGATAAGTAATTTTTCTGTTGCGTTCTTCGCCTTCCACGAGTGCTATTTCTACGTCGGGTCTGTAGCGGAAGACAACGGTGCAGTCGTCGGTGGCTTTGAAGTTGTGGTCGGACAGGGCGCGTTGATAGGCGTCGTTGATGATATCGTAGGTGAAGCCTTGTGGTGTTTGCACGCGGCGCAGGGTGCTGCGGTCGGGTGCTGCGGTCATTTTTGTGCCGTCAGCCACTATGATAGTATCGGGCGTGGGGATGGTCACATTTACCGCGTCGTGTGTCTGAAGAGCATGGCAAACATCGTTGATGATGTGTTGGGAAACGAAAGGACGTGCAGCATCGTGAAAAAGAACTTTTATGTTACACCATTTTTCTCCGGTTTCATCGCAGATTTTCTCGCAAAACCGTATGCCGTTTACCGAAGAGTCATAGCGCTCCTTTCCCCCTGCTACTATGCCTGCCACTTTCTGCCATAGTGGATTTTTATTAATAATGGCTTGTGTATCGTCTATGAAGTCGGGATGCGAAACAATGCAAATCTTGTCGATGAAACCGTTGTTTTCGAAAGCATCAATACTGTGTTCGAGAATGGTTCTGCCTTCTATCTCCAGAAACTGCTTCGGACGTTCTCCGCCCACGCGTTTCCCGCTTCCGCCAGCCAGAATGATTGCTATGTACATATCGGTTTCGTTTTCCTTGATTTGAAGAATCTAACAACTCATGATAACGATAATTTGGGCGATGATAACGCGCAGGAACATGGCGAGGGGATACACCGTGGCGTATGCTATGCTTGCCTTGTCGCCCTTTGTCGTATCGTTCACATAACTCAGTGCTATAGGGTTTGCCATCGCACCGCAGAGCATACCTGCCGTTGTGGCATAGTTGCGCTTTGAGAAACGAACGCCCACGAATGCAAATATCCATATCGGCACGAAGGTGATGAGGAGTGCTATAAGCACCCAGAACAGAGCCTGTGGTTGCATTACAACGCTGAGGAAATCGCGTCCGGCATCGAGCCCGAGGCAACCGAGATACATCGACAGCCCCAGTGAGCGCAGAATGAGGTTGGCGCTCGAGGTGGTGTATGTTACCATGTGGATACGCGGTCCGAAAGCACCTATCAGGATGCCCATGACGATGGGACCGCCGGCGAGTCCGAGTCTTACGGGATAACTCATGCCGGGGAAGAGTGGCACACAACCAAGCAACAGACCCAGAACGATACCGATGAAGATAGCCACCATATTGGGCTCATCGAGGGTTTTAACCGTATTGCCCAATTCTGCCGAAACGCGCTTGATGGCATCTTTCTGACCCACTACGGTCAGGCGGTCGCCAACACGAAGAATCAGTCCCGGCCGTGCCACCAGTTGTATGTCGCCGCGCTTCACACGGCTCACGTTCACACCATAGCGTGTGCGAAGGTTGAGCGAAGAGAGTTTCTTGCCGTTGATGTTGGGTTTGGTAATCAAGATGCGCTCAGAGATGAGGTGGCTGTCGATGGCATTCCAGTCGATATCGTTTTTGTTCCAGTCGGTAGTGTCTCTTTTGCCAAAGAAGACGGTGAGGCTCTTGAGTTCGTTCTCTTGTGTAATGAGGAGCAATCGATCGCCTTCCTGGAGCACGGTGTCATTCTGCGGCAGAAGCACCTTGCCTTCACGCCACAGACGCGTCACGGTGAAGAGGTTGTTGTCCATTTGTGCCACTTCGGCTATTGTCAGACCGAAGATGGCTGGATTGAGCACTTCGAAAGAGGCAATGAACGCCTCGTCTTCTGCATCGTTCTTCGTCTGTTCCGGTTCGATTCTTTTGAGTGGGCGCTGTGCAAGCATCAGTGCGAAAATCACGCCTATCAACCCCAGAGGATAGGTCACAGCGCAAGCCAGTGCCGCAGTGGAGGCATCGGCATTCAGTCCGAGGTGTTTCAGTGCCTGCTGCGCCGCACCGAGGGCGGGTGTGTTTGTCGTAGCACCGCAGAGGATGCCCATCATCTCGCTCAGGCTGAAATGCCCGGTCCAGAAGAAGGTCATTGCCATGAGTGTGCCCACAGCCACCACACCGAATGAAAGCATGTTCAACTGAGTGCCACCCTTACGGAAAGCGGAGAAAAAGCCTGGTCCCACTTGCAAGCCGAGCGCATATACGAAAATGACCAAGCCGAAACTCTCGGCATAGTCGAGCATGTTAGGATCTATGAGGGGTTTGTCGGGTACAAAATAATTACCCAAGGCGCCTGCGAGGATTCCGATGAAAAAGACGTATGTAACCCCAAGGCTGATGCCGCGTAAGCGCAGTTTGGCAAGCAAGAGTCCAATGGCACAAATCAGGCAGATGATGATGACTGCCTGAATGGCTGAGTGCGATAACAAGGTTTGGCTGAACCAATCCATATATCTTATGATATTACTATAGCGTGTGCAAAGTTAATGTATATTTCTGAACACTTACTTCTGTTGAGGAATATTTTCGCTCAAGTCTTTGTAAACCGTTTGCAGATAGGCGCGTATGCGCTGCATGCGATTCTCTTGTGTGGCAGACGTGTTGAGCAAGACGCGTTTGGCACTTGTGTCGTAAACCGTGGTGCCATCAGGCGCAACACAGCCTATGCCGCTCGCCCATGTGAAGAATGCACAGGGTTGGTACTTCTCGCTCATGATGTTGCGGCTGAAGCGGAAATCTTCATGTGGTAAGCGCAGTTGGCTGAGCAGTGTGGCAGCCATGTCGCTCTGGTTGCAAATCTTGTCGATGACAGTATGACCCTTTACAGCACCACCAATCCACAGCATAGGAATGCGATGTTTTTCTGGCATGTCTTCTGTCATGCCGGACGGATACAGAATGCCATGGTCGGGGAGGATGACAACGACGGTGTTCTGCCATTGCGGAGTCTGCCGGAAGCGGTCTATAAATTTCCCTATGCAGTCGTCGAGGTATGCCATGCCGTTTGCCATCTTGTCGTCAGGAATGCGGTCGTACGGCACACCCCACGGCTCGTGGCTTGCCAGCGTCAGCATACTGATGTGCCAGGGTAAGGTTTGTGGTTGGCGAACAATGTGCTGATAGAGCGTATCGAATACTATATTGTCGGTAACGCCCCAAGCATGTGTGCGGCGCACAGAAAGTGGAAAGTCTTCTTCACCCATCGTGTGCTGATAACCTGTCTGGAGCAGGTAGCCCTTCATGTTGGTGAAGTTGATGTCGCCGCCATAGACGAAGTCCGTATTGTAGCCTGCGTCGCGCAATGTTTTAGCAATGCCGGGGAGCACATTCACTTTCGACTGTACACGCATCACGCTCACTGTGGGTGCTCCGGCATGTCCGCTCAAAGTGCTTACCATACCGCGGTCGGTGCGGTAGGAGTTGGCATAGCAATTAGTGAACCACACACCTTCTTGTGACAGACGGTCTATGTTAGGGGTTACACCTGCCTTCCCACCGAGAGAATCAACGAACTGTGCGCCCATACCCTCCATCAGGATGATGAGCACATTGGGGCGGTCGGTATTCAGAAGGTTGGCTGCGGTAGTGGTGTCTGAAGAATTGAATCCCATTCCATCGAAGATTTTTGCACGCTCGCCTTCTTCAAAGAATTGGAAATGCTTGGAAAAATTTTCACTCTTGCTGATGCTTGAGATAAGGCTGAACACAGGATTCACGGCAGCGTGGTTGCTCTTCGTGTCGTTGCAGTAATATGCCATGCCCACATTGGCGGTGCTGCGCCCCACACCTCCACGGATACCAAGGAATATCAAACCGCCGACAAGGATGAGAACAACGGTATCTGCCACACGGTGTTTCGACACCCTGACGGGTATGCTGATGGGTATGCTCCAAATGAGCAGCGATACAACCAAGAACATCATCCATAGCGCTATGCCCATGAGAATGGTGCCTGGCGTCACGCTGTTCGTAATACCTTCCGGCTGGCCCAGGTAGTTGAAGATGGTGGCATCTATTTTGAAAAGCCAGTAAGGGTAGAGCATTGTGTCGCCAACGATGATGGCAGAAGTGAGCAGGGCTATGATGACGAGATAAACGAAGAGTATCCATTTCCGCAAACGCGGATAACTCTTGCCAATCCATACCGTTATAAGCAGGAAGAGCCAGATGGGGAGCAGGATGTAGCCTGTTGTTGCCACATCGAGCCAAAAACCATGTAGCCATGCCTCACTGCCCTTGCGGAGTGCTTCGTGCCAGTCTAAGCCGAGTCCCTGCCACGCAAAGAGTAATTTGCCTATATAGAAAACCACGAGAGTGGTCAGAAAAAAGGCGGCAAGCATCATCAGTCGGGAGACGGAAACTTTCTTTACAACTGAAAGCATCCTTAAGAACCATTCTTTGATGGGAACAGATTTCATAATAACATCTAACCTTTTAGTGCTTTTAGAGTTGCTGCATGTCGTTGAGCCGCTTGTAATAGCCATCCTTGGCAATGAGTGCTTCATGGGTGCCCCGTTCCACGATGCGACCCTCATGGAGTACGCAAATCTCGTTGGCATTCTTGATGGTAGAGAGACGGTGGGCAATGGCTATCGTGGTGCGTGTTTTCATGAGGTGGTTCAGGGCGTCCTGAACGAGACGTTCGCTTTCTGTGTCGAGGGCACTCGTGGCTTCGTCGAGGATGAGTATGTCGGGATTCTTCAGTATGGCGCGCGCTATGCTTATGCGTTGCCGCTGTCCACCGGAAAGGCGGCATCCGCGGTCGCCAACGTTTGTGTTGTAGCCGTCTTCGCTCTCCATGATGAAGTCGTGGGCATTAGCCACCTTTGCCGCCTCAACAACTTGTTCCATCGTGGCATTTTCCACACCGAATGTGATGTTGTTGTAGAAAGAGTCGTTGAAGAGGATGGCTTCTTGGTTCACATTGCCGATGATGCTCCGCAGACTCGCTATTTTCAAGCCTTTCACATTCTTGCCATCAACAAGTATCTCGCCCGAAACAACGTCGTGGTAGCGCGGCAGGAGGTCAACGAGTGTAGATTTTCCGCTACCCGACTGTCCCACGAGGGCAATGGTCTCGCCACGCTTCACGGTCAGATTCACATCGCTCAGGACAGGAGTCTTGCCATTGTACGAGAAACTCACATTGCGAAATTCTATCTTGTCGTGCAAACCGTCAATATCCTCTGCTTCGGGCACCTCTTTGATGGGATTTTCAGTGTATAGAATCTTGTTGACGCGTTCCATGCTCGCCATACCTTTAGGTATGTTGTACGAGGCGCGTGAGAAGTCTTTCAGCGGTTGGATGATGCTGTAGAGGATGACCATATAGAAAATGAATGTAGGTGCATCGATGATTTTCGAACCGCTGAATATCAGTGTGCCGCCGTACCAAAGGACTATGACGATGAGCACTGTGCCCAGAAACTCGCTTACGGGATGCGCTGAAACCTGGCGTATCTGTACGCGGCTCATTTGTCGGCGATAGTCGTCGGTAACGTCATTGAAACGGTCTTCCATCTTCTTCTCGGCTGTGAATGCCTTGATGATGCGCATGCCGCCAAGCGTTTCTTCAAGTTGCGACATGGTTTCACTCCATTTTGTCTGCGCCTTGAGCGACTTCTTCTTGAGTTTTCGCCCTATGGCACCCATCGCCCACACCATCAGTGGCAGGACCAGAATGGTAAACAGCGTGAGTTGCCAACTTGTATAGACAAGCACACCGAGGTAGCAAACGATGAGAATGGGGTTCTTGATGAGCATCTCCAGCGATCCCGTGATGCTGTTTTCTATTTCTCCCACGTCGCCGCTCATTCGCGCTATGATGTCGCCTTTCCGTTCTTCGGAAAAGAAAGCGAGGGGCAGAGCGAGAATCTTGCGGTAGATTTCATTGCGAATGTCGCGCACGATACCCGTCCGCATGGGGACGATAATGGCAGCAGAGGCAAAGTAACTGCCTGTCTTGAGAAGAGTGGCTGTAATGAGAAAAAGACCGATGAGCAAAAGGGTTGTTCCTGCACCGTAAATAGCCATGAGTTGCTGAGTGTAGTAGTAGAGGTTGTTGATGGCTATGTCCTTGATGCTGCCGGTGCTGTCCCAGGGAATGAAGTTATAGTGCATGTTGTCCATGTTGAACAGCAACTGGAGCATGGGAATGAGCGACATGAACGAAAAGACATTCAGTATGGCAGAAAGCAGATTGAAGAACAGCGACCCTATGAGATATCGCTTGTATGGCGCCACAAAGCGCGACATGAGTTTGAAAAATTCCTTCACTATATAGGTATTTACGAGGAGGCCGGCATTTTCTTTCAAATCATCTTTGAGTGGCTGGCATCCTGATGTTTCTTATTTTCTGCCGAAGTCAGCGGGAATTTCCCCCCAGAGTTCGGTTTTCCATTTCACGATGGGTGTGTTGATGGTGTTGTAGGCAAGCCAATGTTCTGCACGCTCTATGAGTTGGAACAATTTGTCTGTACGACTGTTGCGTTGCAGGGTGGTCTTACATTTCCTGTTTTTCACCCATAGCATGGCATTGCGGCTGTCGCTGTAGATGGTCTTGTCGCTCTGTTGCTGTTTAAGCAGTGCCAAACCATGCACTATGGCAAGAAACTCACCGACGTTGTTTGTTCCGAAAACAGGACCGTAGTGGAATATCTCCTCTCCTGTGGCAAGGTCCACACCGCGATATTCCATTTTCCCGGGATTGCCCGAACAGGCGGCATCCACAGCGATGGCGCTCGCCGATACCTCTGGCGGAAGCGGGAGAACAGTGTCGTGGTGGTAATCGGGTGGATTGTCGGGCAGGGCAGTCGTTGACGTTCGTTTAGTTCCTTTCCTGCCATTGTATGTAGGTGGTGGCTCCTTGAAGGCGGTTTGTGCCGCGCTCTCACTTTCGAACGACTTGTATTTGGCACCGGCGAAGCCTGCAACTTGCTGTTTGCAAGTGTCCCAGTCGGTGTATATGCCGGGTTCGTGTCCCACCCACACCACATAGTATTTCTGCTTCGCTTTTTTCATAAAACCACTTTATTCCTCCTTGGTGTTGTTGCCGTCTTGTTTGTTGGGTAATGGCTGGCTGTTGCGCTCCCAGAAGATGCCGTCGGCAAGTCCTTGGATGCGTTTGTCGCTTTCTGCCATAATCAAGCGCTTTTCTGCCATAAAGCAGTAGTCCTCACTGATTTCCACACCACAAAAATGCCTGCCAAGTTTTTTGGCAACCACACTTGTCGTACCGCTTCCCAACAGGGGGTCGAACACCATGTCGCCGGGGTTGGACGAGGCGAGAATGAGTTTTGCTATGAGTTTTTCAGGCTTTTGAGTGGGGTGCTCCGTGTTTTCGGGCATCGACCAGAATGGCACACAGAGGTCGTCCCAGAAATTCGACGGATAGGTGTCGCGGAATTTTCCTTCATCCGTTTCATTCCAGTCTTTTGGCAGTCCGTCTTTGCGATAGGGTGCCAGCACCTTGCGTTTCATCTTCACGTCTGCTACGTTGAAGGTGTAATGACGCTTGTCTTTCACACCGAACCAAATGTCCTCCAGCGCATTCTTCCAGTTTCGCATGGCACCGCGCCCTTTCTCGCGCTGCCACGTTATGCGGTTGAGCAAGTGCAGTTCTTCTTCCATGGCGGCTTGCAATATGCCGGCAGAGCGCCAGTCGCCGCAAATGTAGAGCGACCCGTGGGGCTTGAGTTTACGACATACGGCAGGAAACCACGATTGCAGGTAGAAGGCGTAGTCTTCGTGCGACAGTGCATCGAACTTCATGCTGCCGAAATCCTTCGACAGGTTGTAGGGTGGGTCGATGATGACTAAATCGGCGAATTCATCGGGAAGTTTCTGCAAGGTGTCGAGCAAGTTGCCGTGTATGGTGCGGTCTGTGAAGTTGCTGCCTGAAATGTCTTTCGGAAGGAGCAGGCGCTGCCGCAGCAAAGGCTTTTCGGCTTCACTGACCTGAAGTGTTCGGTTTCTCGATGCTCTTGCCATGCTGATAAAGAAACAACACTTTACATACGTTCGGGCATCTCAATGCCAAGCAATCCCATTCCCAGTTTCACAACCTTTGCCACTTGTGCCGACAACACCAGGCGGAATGCACGCTTGTTCTGGTCGGTTTCCTTGAGAATGGTGAAGTCGTGGTAGAACTGGTTATACTCCTTCACGAGTTCGTAGCAGTAGTTGGCTATACCGCTCGGACTGAACGTATTGCCCGCATCTCTCACCACAGTTGCAAAGTCGCTCACATGCTGGATGATTTCTTCTTCTTTCAGGGATATTTCTGTATCAGCGGGAAGCGTTGCAGGCACGTCGATGCCCTGCGCTACCGCCTTGCGAAGTATACTGCGGATACGCGCGTAGGTGTATTGAATGAATGGTCCTGTGTTGCCGTTGAAGTCGATGCTCTCTTCTGGGTTGAAAAGCATGTTCTTGCGGGGGTCAACTTTCAGCAGGAAGTATTTCAGGGCGCCCATGCCGACAATGCGCGACACTTCTTGTTTTTCTGCTTCGTCCATGTCGTCGAACTTTCCCGCAGCGTCCACTGTGGCGCGCGCTTCAGCAATCATGCCTGCAATCAAGTCGTCGGCATCAACCACCGTGCCTTCCCGGCTCTTCATCTTGCCGTTGGGCAGTTCCACCATACCATAGGAGAAATGCATGAGGTCCTTGCCCCACTTGAAACCAAGGCGGTCGAGCAGGATGGAAAGCACCTGGAAATGGTAGTTCTGCTCATTACCTACCACATAAATCATCCGGTCGATAGGGAAGTCTTCATAGCGCATCTTGGCGGTGCCGATGTCCTGGGTCATGTAAACACTCGTGCCGTCTGCACGAAGCAGAAGTTTTTCGTCCAGACCGTCGCCGCTGAGGTCTGCCCAGACTGAGCCGTCTTCTTTGCGGAAGAAGAGCCCCTCTTCCAAACCGCGCTCCACGAGCGACTTGCCCTGAAGATAGGTATCGCTTTCATAATAGATTTTATCGAACGACACACCTAATGCCTTATAAGTCTCATCAAAACCGGCATAAACCCATGCGTTCATCTTTTGCCACAAATCCCTGACTTCTTTGTCGCCTTGTTCCCACTTCAGAAGCATTGCGCGAGCCTCCTGCATTAAAGGTGATTCTTTTTCAGCCCGTGCTTTTGCACTTTCGGCATCCATGCCTTCTGCTGTGAATTTTTCAGTGAGTTCAGCCACTTCTGCACGATAGTGCTTGTCGAAAGCCACATAATAGTCGCCAATAAGGTGATCTCCCTTCTTGCCGCTCGTGTCGGGTGTCTCTCCGTTGCCGTATTTCAGCCAGGCCAGCATAGATTTGCAGATGTGGATGCCGCGGTCGTTGACGATGTTGGTCTTTACCACTTTGTTGCCACAGGCCTCTGCTATTTGCGACACAGCCCAGCCCAGCAAGTTGTTTCTCACATGCCCAAGATGAAGTGGTTTGTTAGTGTTGGGAGAACTGTATTCTATCATTACCAAAGGAGCATCACTGCCAGCGGCAGTAATACCATACTTCGCGTCAGCAGCAATGTCGTTGAGCAAGGAAATCCATGCAGATGGAGAGATAACAAGGTTCAAAAAGCCTTTCACCACGTTAAAATCTGCCACCAAGCCCGTTTGTTCCTTCAGATAGTTGCCTATGTCTGTGCCCGTTTCCTCCGGCTTCTTGCGTGATAAGCGGAGGAAGGGGAATACTACGATGGTCAGATGACCCGTAAACTGGCGTTGGGTCTTCTGAAGTTGGATTTGATCAGTTGTAACTTCTGCCCCATAGAGTGTTTTGAGGGCAGCCTGAGTGGATCTTCTCAGTTCTGTAGAAATGTTCATTTGTCGGATACCTTTATTAAACTGCAAAGATACGACTTTTTTATGTAATTGAAAGTGTGTATAAAGTGGAGTCAATATCCGTCAACTGATGCATCACAAAAAACCGACGTGGTAAACGTCGGTTTTAGTCAAATCTTCTCTGTCAAAAAGAAATTTAATCGATAGTGACAGGTTTTATGCCTGTAGGAGCACTGCCCTTGATAATCTGGCAATCTTCAGCCACACCAACGAACGTGTGTTCCGTTGGGCTACTGCTGGTCGTCTCATACCAGTTACTGTCGAAGTCGTAATAGGTGCAACCGCTTTCAGGCACATAGATGTATTTCACATTGGGGCAGTTCTCGATGGCCCAAGGCTCAACCTTTTTCACACTTGAAGGAATAACCACATTGAATGCGTTGGGGTGGTAGTAGAGAGAGTTCTTGTCAAGAACGGTGAGAAGATTGGAGAATGTAACCCACTTCATGCCCAGAGGCACATAATAAATGTTGATTTCATCGCCATTACGTCTGTAAACGATGCCATTTTCGCTGTAAAGATCGGTGTTGTCCGATTTCACATGGATGGCCTCAATGTTTGTGCCATAGTAGTTCAAGCCTATATTGTCTTCTGTGCCAAGTCTGGAAACACTCGCGGGGAGGTATAATTCCTTGACGCCCGAAGGAACATCGCTTGTGGGATTGACGCTTTCAATCTGCATTTTGCCGTCAATACTATAGGGAATGGAAACTATGGCATCTGTCTTCTTGATTTTTACTACGGAAACAAAGCCGTTGTGCCAAGAATAGTCAAAGTCATCGCGCACCATAAGCACTTCGTCAACTTCTAAAGGCTGCAGTTCTGTTTCGTAATTTGCCACAGAGGCAATCTCGAAGTAGCGTTTGTTTGTGGTGTCAACAACACGCCAGCGCTTATCTATTTTGACGTAGTTCCAGGCATGACCACCATAGAGACCACCGCCCATGTGCAACATTCCGTTAATGTTCAGCGCACGCAGACCGGCGGCATAGCACATGACACGGGTAAGATTGGAATAACCCTGGCAGTTGCCCAACTTTTGGGTAAAAGTGAAATATGCAGTCTGTCCGATGTTTGTACCATCGATGTCGTATTTCACGTTTTTGGTAATCCAATCGTAGATAGCCTTGAATTTTTGGTCGTCTGTGGTACAACCCTCAATGATGTATTGCACCTCATCTGCAATTTCCGCATATTGTTCATCGGTAATTTCTACCATGCCCAGCGTAGTACCCACATTTTCGTCAGCACGAGCCAGCATGCGGTAGAAACCTGCTGCCAAGGAGTACTTTCTCGAATAGCATTCCGCACCGTCGCTCTCAGCAAAGAGGCTCTCGTCAACATCCTTAGTCTGATTTTGAATAGGATTTGTAACAGATGCTTCTGCGAGCACCTCCTCGTCCAAATCGCTGCTGCAAGAACCTAAAAGCAAGATACTTGCCAATAAAGGAAGAATAGTGTAAAGAATCTTCATATCACGAATTATTTATGGTTATAATTTTGACGCAAAATTACAAAATTCTTTATTGCAACACTTTATAAATCACAAAATAATCGAGAATGAAAAAGATTTTGAATTTTGAGGAAATTATGAAGACTCAATGAACGCCTGACTTCAAAGAAGAAGTCTGCGCATGGAAATAAAGACAATTAATGCACTTGATGTTTGCACACCATTTCAACAGCACGCTTTCGCAACAAAACTTTTTGCTTGTCAGTCATTGAGCGAAACGGAATAAGCACGTTACAGTGCTTGTCGATGTATGCATGTACACAATCGCTGTGTTCCTCCTCTTTTCCATGCCCATATAGGTATTCACAGTAGTTGTAATAACGAGTCAGGCGTGCAACGCCATCTTCGAAGTCATGCATAATGATGCCGCTGCGATTGGAGAGAGTATAAACTCCAAGGCCATGTGAGACTTTTTCAATTGCATCATGGTCTATGTTCTCGTCCGTAAAGACAGTAAGATGCCCTTGTCTTGTCACCAACTCAAAGCACTCATGGTTTTCTGTATCTACCAGATATACCCAACCAAGTGTAGGCTTTTTATGCGCAAAGAAAAGCATACCCTCTTTGCAATCGCTAACGTTGAATTCTTCGTCGTTGGCATAGCATTCCATCAGTTCTTCGTATGTCCAATGTTGGCGTTTATTCATTAGTTTTTTGTTTCTTTAAACATTTTCCAGTTTTTCCAAATCCATGGCACAACCTTCTTGCTTATTGTATACACCCCTTTTAATACCACGCTCTAAAATCGTATTCTATTCCCTTTTTTCACACCATTGCCTCATATAGAAGTCGGCACTGCCTTTATGTTCATGAAATCGTTCGTACATTGCTTCCACGAGAGCCTTTCCGTTCTTTGTTCCTGTTCGGAGCATTAGTTTCTTGGTGTTTTCTTTATCCCAGATGTGGTTATGTTCCACCTCTCCGTGGCGATTGTATTCGTAGTCAATCTCACTACCCCAAAAGTAATGATTCATTCCACACTCACCATCTTCATAAACAAAATCAAGATGTTCACCCACCTTGGCTTTCTTTTCATAGATAGTGACTTCGTAGTGCTCATGCTTGGGCTTATAGCCATAGTATTTCTTATGGCCCATGTTGCTAATCTGCAATTAGTTCGTAAGGAGTGTATTCAGGAAACCAGCGGTCAAGTATATCATCCACTTTTGTTTCCATTTCTGGAGTGATGTGCTTGCACACCTTCTGGTAGGCTACAGAGATTGATGCTATCTCATCAAACCACCCAATAATAGGTAGCCGCTTCGCATCAAGGATGTCAATTGGAAACACAAGGTAAGACAGCGCAGAAAACACAAGCAACTTGTCTGCCTTTGGCGTGTCTTTGCTCTTCATCACAAAGAATAGCAGCAATACAGGTCTTGTTGTTACCCGACCTGCTTTTATAGCAAATGTGCTCAACTTGTCCCAAAAGACATCATAATTGATAAAATTTCTCTTGTTCATACTCATTGCGTTTATTGGTTATGGGTATAGAGGGTATAGACAGGAAAAATCTATCATTGCAATTATATATTTTGTCCTCAGCGTACCACTATTTATTGAAGTATTATAGCTGCCCGCAATTTACGGACAGCTACTATTTCTTGCACTCTATTGCATACTTTAACCATTTAAATGGTCACGAGCCCATTTTGCTTCTTTTATCCAATGCTCCTGTTCTGAGCCAGAGGAAATTCGAGCCTGATGTTCATACCATTCAACATCTGCCATGGTCGCATTCTTTACGCCTGAATAATCTAATGCATTATAGTTAAAATGCTGACGATATTCTGCAATCAAGCCCCCCTTATCTTCAATATGTTGATTCAGGCGCTCAAGACAATTGTTATAAGTTGGTTCAATACCCTGATCCTTGAGTTCTTGTGCCACTTGTTTGCCATATTCTATAAATTTGGCGCGAAGGGCACCATTTGGATGAGTGTTTCCACCCTCTGTAGAACCAAGGGATGCCTCAAAATTATCAATATTCATACCTTCTATGCCAGCATGAACACCTGCAAAGAAATCACATGCCAATTCCTCTTCCCATGCATCGTTGTACGCACCTTGCAAAGTGCGGTGAGCACATTCATGCGTATAAATGAGAGTAAGAGAATCTTCGCCAGAGATACCAAGAGACATTAATTGCTGACGGTTAAAGCCAAACACATCGTCATTATATGTTCTCGTGTCATTTGGCCACACACAAGCACCGTGTGCATTGATAATTGGAACTTCGGGTATACCGAAAAATTTGCATGCACGATGCACAGCATTTACAACCATCTCGTCTGGGAGTGTTTTGTCTCTTAAATTATCTCCTTTCTCTAAATTTGCCAACGAAGAGTTACGTTCTGACTCTTCAAGCTTCGTAGTGTCTTTTGACAACTGCTCTAAGGGGCTTTCTTGTCTTGTTCTTTCAAAATTATGTTCTTCGATGTTCATGACATTAATTGTTTTTTAGTTTCAGAATACCACGCATCATAAATTTTCCTTCTGCTGTCGCTTTTCTCGCCATATTGGATCATAAGGCATTGTCGCGTAACCAGCATATGTTTTTCTTCAATAGAGACTTTTTCCGAAACAAATCTATCAAGCAAAGAATCTAATTCCTTGAAATTTTTTGCTTTGCTCACGGCTTGTTCCAAATAAGTTCTTGCAGACAGTAATTCTACGACAAGATTCGATAAAAGACTAAAGTTGTTGTCATCCCATATTGTACTTTCGCCTTTTGATATTTCATTAGCAATGTTAACAATCTCAATTTTCAATGATGTTGGAATTCTACAGTTTATAATTTTTTTTAGAATAAGATCAATATTGCATACAATAGGAGGGTTAACTCTTCCACTTATTAGCATTTTCAATATTTCTGTAAGCAATGCTTTGTCACTACATTGACCACCTAATTCCTTTATCTGTTTGAAGGCAGTCCGCTCTCCTTTATACATATCAACTTTACACAACACGGGGGATACCCAATCATTTTGATATACGACAGCAACTCCAGTGGGCAACTTTGCTATTTCGTCAATTTGATAGTCCTTCATGCTTGCCGCCTTACCAGAAACAACACGATCGTTTCCATCTGGCAGACGCATTATAATTTTTGTATTTGTGTTCTTGATTGCAGCAGGGGCAACTGATGTGGGTGATTGATCTACTATGACGAAGCTTTCACCGTATGTACGCATTTCGGCTATGGCATTGGTTATCATCTCAACTGATTTTCCAGCAACATTGCTGCCCTCCATTGACTGTTCCGTTGATGTACGTTTCAATATATTATGTGCTTCTTCCAATACAGTAATGTGTCGTAGAGCGCTATTAGATTCTTTTGCCATTGACATCCTGTATTCATTTAGTCGCATTATTAAAAATCCCATAATGAGTGATTTGGTCTCTTGTGACCCAATACGGCTCAAATCGACAATTACATTCTCATCGAATAATTGCTTGTCACTCAAATCTTCAGAGGAAAAGATTTCTCCATTTAGTCCATTAGTCAGCGATTCTACTCTTGTTACTAACGAACCCGTGTAATTGCTTTTTACCTCTTCTGAATAAGCTGAAACTTCAATGGATAGTTCAAGTTGTTGTAGGAGATCTGCAAATGTCGGGAAGAATTCTTTTCCATAATAATTGATAGATGTCCTTAAATCCCATCCACATTTTTCATAACTTGACAAAACAGCTTTTTTCATAATAGCAGGCATAGCTGCATACATTGGCCAACACACATTAAATATTTCAACTAACCTATCAACATGCTCTAACACATGTATGCCATTATCAACGTTTGGGAATTGAAATGGATTGATATGCAATAGTTTTGTTAGTCTTGGATTGGTGCCATACACATTGACATTACCAAACACATTTTTATACTCGCCTTTTGCTGGTTCTATTATTAGGAAGTTGGCACCAGAAGAGCGTGCTTCGTCAATAAGCCTATATACCGTTTCACTCTTTCCGCATCCTGTCGAGCCAGTGATAAAAACGTGCTTTGTAAGACTTTCTTTTTGAAGAGTCACTCGGTTTTGAGGGCACTTTAATCCGTAGTCAAACACACAACCCAAATCTAATCCTTTTTGAATTTGATGGCTATAACGAACAACCTCCTTGGCCAAAGAAATATGTTCAACTACCGGCACGCCAGAAACAGAATTAAGCGGGAGATTTATCATTGCCGATAGTTCTCTAGTTGTTAGTAGTGTTGCAAGTTGTGAGAAATCAGTACCAAAAGGGTGACTAAAATACTTACCTTCTTCTCTTGTATACCTTATCGTCAAAGAAGATGTTTTTGCTGTTCCTTTAACAAAGCCATCAGCATCAGCAAGAGCTTTTGTAACGTCATGGGATCGAATAGGTTCTAATGATGATTCTTTACCATTGAATAGCGATTTTATTAACCATGACGCAGCAGAGTCTTTTTTTTGTGTAAAGAGATAGCAGTACACATTCCATGCCCCAGTCGCTTTAGCCATTTCATAGCGTTGTTCATAGGAAGCTAATTGGCGACAAGCAGCTTCAACATGTTTGTTAATAAGTGTTTTACTGATACCTTCTGAAATACCTTCAGAAAAGCTGGTACTTTTGGTGTCGCTCTGAGATTTTCCACCGCTTACAGATGCTGTTTCGCTTTCTGTATTTTGGGGAATAAAATCTTCAAATCCGAAAATCCATTTGAGAAAATTAAATTCTCGCTTTGAAGTACTGATAGAAACTGCTTTGCTCCAATTATCTGATGTTGTATTGGATTTACTAATAGATTCCGTCTTGTTCTTCTGAATAGACTGAGTTATGTTCATTGATTTTACAGATTCTAATTGACCTGCAATTTCGCGGCACTGAATAAGTAGATTCTCAATCCTGTTACTTTCCACGGGATCTGCAGTTACAAGATATGCATATTCCTGCCCTCGCATTCCTTGCATAACTTGTTCTATTGTTGTAACAGAAGCATCTTTTGCATCTGTCACAGTGGGAATGCCCGTAAAAGCAGTGACTTGCTTGTATTTCTTTGCAAAGAATTCTTTCTGTACATCATCCTCTTCATCAACTTTTTTCGTTACAAGCCCTGGCCAACAACTTCTTGAAAAATCTTGTAGTTCGCCGATTTCTCTTCTAACATTATCTTTGGTCGAACCAAGATCCCGCAAGCCAAGATATAAATTATTTTTCACACCATCACCTATGACTAGAAATGTCAGCCGTCTGTTTGGTATAGCGCATGATTGAAGAATCTTCTGTATATAGAAGAAACAACTGGCCTCTCCATTAATGGCTGGTTTCCCAACTTGCTCAACTTTCATCCATGAAATAGGAGCAAATGAAGAAGATTGGGATGCATTATCCTGTATCACCTCTATAATGGGATGTTTTACAGATAAAGCATCCAGATAATTCTTTTCTAGACAGCAATTCAATGATTGTGCTATCATCGATGCCGCAACGACGTTTTTAGCATTTTCAATGTTTTTTGACATTTGACGCTGCCCGTCTTCATAATTTAGACCTTCATTCATTTTCCTATCCTCCTAAAAACATACGCATCGTAGCATATCGGATATATTCTTCTGTTTTTTCAATTACAAAATCACAAACGCTCTTCTTCAGAGAATCTATTCCAGAAATGTTTACATCATTTTTTAGGAAATAGTTCCAATCAGAATCACTAAATATTGAATAATAATGATCCTGATAATATTTGTAATGCCGCTCTAGTGCATCATTAGACCTATTCCTTTTTAGGTTAAAACCCACCATAATTCCCCAGGAGTCATCAGACACCGCATCATAAATGACGTGACCATCTCCTTCTGCTGTAAATTTATTTATGAGTTTTGTAATACCACTCTCCCACAGTTTGGCGGAAATTTTCACATCAAAATCTTTGGGAACTAGCTTGTCACTATACTCATAATCACTAAACGCCTCTTGTATTCTTGAAAATATTTTGTTTAGGATTTTCTCCTTAATTAAAACATTACTTTGTTTTGCAAAATCATAAGATCGATAACTTTCAAAGGCTGATCTAAACCGCGCTATTAAAGCTGCAACAGTAGGGGAATAACTATCAAACTCGTCTGTTCCTTTTATGTTACCGAGTTTCCAGTCGTACATAACACTAAAAGCCCTACTTTTAATGCCATCTTTTACGATTGGGAATATTACTGCATTCAATTCTTTATGCCAATTGAAACCGTTTAGGATTGCATCCCTTGTTTTGCGAAAAGCCACCTTGTTTCCTTCATTTTTATAATCTATATAGCTAAGATGTGCAACACCTTCAGCAACAATAGAAGATGGGTCATTATCTCTAGGTAAGTATTTTTCGTCAAGGTCAAATACTTTCATGAAAATATCTCTCACAAAATCCATGCGTGATGCGCCTCCAGTAAGGAAAACGCATGAGACCTCTTTTCCTTTAAGATAATCGTTCTTGAATTTTTGTACAGCTTCCGTAACATTTTCGATATACGATTTTAACAATGTTCTTATGTCCCCAGATTCGATGCGAAAAGTTTTCTCTCCTTCACATTGCACCTTTTCAGAGGAGGTAAGATAACCAATATCTGTTGGACAGGAAAGACGAATACTTGTTTGTTTTGAATAAAACTCCTCTTTTGCTTTACGAAAATCAAAAAGAATTCCATTATATGGATTGGATTTGGGATTTCTACCATACAACTGATAAAATTTCTGATATTCTTTATCATTACAGTTCTCTAAAGCATAACGCATTATTCCTTTTTCCACTGCACTGGCGCCCAAATCTGTTCCTTCTGTGCCATCTGCAATAGGTTGTGTGAGACTGAGGCTACAGTATGTAAAATCTATAGTACTTGAACCGTAATCAACAACGAGTACACCGCTTTTCTTAGCGTGCTCATCTACTGTTGTCATAATACCCGTTCTTGCTCTATAATATGCGGCAATTGACTCTTTGTATGCTCCTGCGATTGGCATACCAGCTTCTGCTGCCATTGATATATAAAGATTCTCTTCTTTATCCCATGAATTATTTGACGGACGTGCGATAAAAACAACATGATTCCCGTCATTTAAAGTTGCATTTTGCCCCCTGATACCATTATAAACTCCTCTCATAAAGGAAACCATCATATTTTTCTCTTCTGCATTCATTAAACTGGGACGCTTTTTGAAAGAAATCTGAATTTTTTTTGCACTTCCCATCCAATCTATAGCTTCTTCTCCAATAACAACATTTTCTTTTCCCTCTTGCAAAATAATAGCCACGGCAGAAGGAACAACGTGATGCCCTGGAATAATATCAATCTTATCTACTTTTTTTAGGGTAATATCATATAATGCTGCTGCTGTTTCTCCATGACCGAAATCAATTCCGATTACATATTTTGTGTTATTGTCGTTTATTTTATGCATAGGTGTTTCTTTAATACTATTATCCGTTTTATGAATAACGTAAATAATTTTTGAATAATACTCATTTATTCTTCAATTATTGGTTTTGTTGTTCAGGGACATATACTATTCCTTTTTCCACGACTATTTCTTTACTTTCGCCATCCGTTTTTTTTGTAATTGCAGGTAAATACATGGTTTCACTATCAACTTTGGGGTTAATTTTGTAAGAGAAATACGAACGGGTCTCTGGTGATAGTTTTACTATCTTATATCCATAGTTCTCAAAGTCAGCAATCAATGATTCAACATACTTATTATTGCTACTTTCACCATTGTTGTTTTCTTTCCAAAGATACCTTAAAGTAGAAAGCAGTTGTGGGTACATCTTGTCTAGAGTGCATTCTTGCAGGAGTTTCTCATAATGCTTTTTCATTTCCTCGCGATTATTCTTAACTCGATTAAGGATGTTATCTATTTCAGAACAGACGGTTTCAAGTTCTCCAATAATTCCATTTATAAGTTCTTCAGTGATGGGCTGAGAATTATCGGTTTCTTTTTCTGCATACCTTCCATTGATAGATTGAACTATTATAAACTGCCAATCTGGTATCCATGTCTTTTCTTTTTGTTTAGAAAGCCTTACGTAGTCGATACTTTCATTAATCGATGTATCATATGAAGGAAGATGTATACGAATTAATGAATTTAACAATTTCACATCAGTGTCTATCAGACTAAGGCGAACTTCATTATCTCCTGCAAGAAGTTCCAAGAACGTAGCTTTCAACATCTCTTGAATTTTCTGAAAATCGCGAGGAAGTTTCTTGCCACGCAGTTGATTGCGGAGTTCATCTTTCGATTGCTCGAATAATTGTTTTAAACTAATTGCTTCCATGTCGTTTCAAATTATGTTATTATTTGGTTTGTCTATTTCTTTCTTCAACTCTTGGAATAGAGATTCCGGCGACACATCTAAATCTGGCATGTCACAATCAATTCCTTCTGTCTTTTCAACAATTTCAGGATTATCTTTAATATCAGATACTATATCCAATATCTCTTGAAACTCCTCATTGTTAATATAGTTTTCAATAATACTCTTTTCTATAGGAATTGCATTGCCATCTAGATATGCAGCAAGCATTTCGTCCGTAATGAATTGCTCAAAGTCTTTCATACCCAATCCTCCTTTCTGCCCATCACGAGGCGAAGCTGCACCAAGGCGCGGCGGTGAATGTTATACAAGTTATCTACTGTCACGTTCATTTCTTCTGCTAATAGCTCAGGGCGAACATCTTGCAAGTCCAAAATCTCAATGACTTTACGATAACGTTCATTGGGCATTTTTTTTAGTGCCTCACGAATGTCTATTCGTTGTTCAAGAGTCAAGGCTGTGCTGTGAATCTGCCCGGCTTGATTGTTTAGAGAGGTTGACAAAGGTGAATCTATCAGTTGAGCACGTTTGGCGATAAAAAATCTCACCGAGACAACGCTAACGTATGTCATGAGCGAGCTACGGAACTGAAACTTACGGAACACTTGCCAATCATTTTGAGCCATAAACAGATAGAGTTCACTAACAAGTTCACGCTTGTCAATGTTCCCGTCAAATACGTTTTGAAGTATATACGATAGTAAGGGCGAACACTTCTTAGTAAAGAAGTATTCTAAGACGGATTTGTTGTTGTTTAATATGCCGTCTACAATTTGTCTGTCGCTTAATTTACTATAATCCATCGATGACATGTTCCTCCCTTCTTGAAAGAACTTACACCCGCAAAACATAAATGCGAGTTATGTTTCGTATTTTTTGATATAAGAAAAGCGTGAAGATTTGTTTTGATTCTTCAAACTTCGGGTACTGGAAATAACCTTGCAAATGTGAATCAACAATAACCTCACGCTGTGGAACATATAGCATGTATGCAGCGTGAGGCCACAATAATGTATATATCACAGCGGAGCATTTTGTCGTCCTTACCCTATTTGCATAGAAATTTTCCAGTTTTCGAAGTTTAGGATAAAGCAAACGTTTTCTTAATCATGCGGATTTCTCCCCGCTTGATTTGGCAAATATACAAAAAAATATGAACAAAAAGAGATTTCAAGAAAAAAGAATAATCTTTTTATTTGGTTGAAAGATTGATTGCTATTGCTTTATTTTGCCGTGTTTTTGTCGTAGATTTGCAATAAAATTAGAGAAGTTAATCTATGGCAAAGAAAAAGAAAAAGAACAAAAGACAGCAGACACAGCAGCACCTTTCGCCAGAGCAGTTTATAAAGCAAAAGGCTCGCGCTTTGGAGATAGGGCCTTGCTATCTGACCGACGACCTCACAGATATGAAGGAGGGCTATGTTGTAGTAACGCGTAGGCACACAGGCGGAAGGGTCAGTCTGGCGATGTTCCTCGTGGATGTCTATTGCCTCGGCGTGAAAGACTCGTTCTATCGGCTGAGGATGGACCCGGATGAGTTTGAGGATTTTGTTGAAAACATACCCAGGGTAAAAGAATGTACTTACAATGAGGCGCATAATTGGGTATATGGTTCCATAGCCTTTGCTGAACATTGATATATATGAGTATGATATATACAAGCAGATAAAGGAAATCCTTAAAAGTTTATCCTCCCTTTACCCCTCCATCTGAGTTGGTACGATGACAGAATTGTGGTCAGCCCAAAACAGCTTTTCCTAAGGCGAGACCCAGTTCGCGGGCATTATTGAGGTCGTCCGCTTTAGGCGATTGTTTCCATTCGAGCGTATCGCCCACGAATTGCATCTTCAAATATTCATTCTTTAAGCGTGTCAGGTTTTTGCAAGCAGAATCACATGGTTTTTGCATCGCCCTGACGAATAACCGAACCTGCCGGAACATCGTTGGTCACCCAGATGTTGCCACCGATGACCACGTTGTCGCCTATCGTTATGCGACCGAGGATGGTGGCATTGCTGTAAACCACAATATTGTTGCCCAAAATGGGGTGGCGGGGGATGCCTTTGACAGGATTGCCGTTTTCGTCCAGACAGAAACTCTTGGCACCGAGCGTAACACCCTGATAGAGTTTCACGTTGTTGCCAATGATGCAGGTGGCGCCTATGACAACACCCGTGCCATGATCGATAGTGAAGTGTGTGCCTATCGTGGCACCAGGATGTATGTCTATGCCCGTCTCGCTATGCGCCAGTTCGGTGATGAGGCGGGGAATGAGCGGCACGCCTAAAAGGTGAAGTTCGTGTGCCACGCGATAGTTGGTCAAGGCTTTAATTACAGGATAACAACAGATGATTTCATCGTAGCTCTCTGCTGCTGGGTCGCCATTGTAGGCGGCTTCCACGTCGGTGATGAGTGTTTTCCTGACATCGGGTAGTTTGGCTATCAGTTCTACGGTAATCTCAGCAGCACGCTTTTTCAAGGCATTCTTGTCGTCTGTGCGAGTACAGAAGGCTGCCTCTATTTGCTCAGGCAGAATTTTTCTGAGTCGCTCCACTTCCATACCAACGTGAAAGAGTAGTGAACTTTCGTCCGGCAGGGCATTGCTGTAGAAGGTGGGAAAGAGTACGGCGCGACAAAGACTGACGATTTCCTGCAAGGCGGACTGGGAGGGTAGCGAAACGTCTGGTTTTTCTTCATGGATGATGTCTCTCAGTTGGTCAGGGTCTGAAAGATAGTTAATAGCCTTATTAAGAAGATGTTGTTCTTTATTCACGGAGATGTCTTTTTTTTGTTTTGGGTGCAAAAATACATTAAAAGTCCGAAAAGCTATATGGTTTCAGTCTTTATTCCCACTTGAAGAGGTCGGTGGAGAGATAGCGCTCGCCTGTGTCGGGAAGCAGGGCAACTATGGTCTTACCGCGGTTTTCAGGGCGTTTTGCAAGTCGGATGGCGGCAGCAAGGGCGGCACCGCTCGAAATACCTACGAGCAAACCCTCCGTACGAGCCAGACGTTGGGCTGTCCCAATGGCATCGTCGTTGGAGATACGCACGATTTCATCGATAACTTCCGCATTGAAATTCTTAGGAACGAATCCTGCACCTATGCCTTGTATCTTGTGCGGACCGGCGCTTCCGCCGCTAAGCACGGGCGAACTTTCCGGTTCCACGGCTACGCCCTTCACTTCCGGATTCTTTTCCTTAAGCACAGTCGTTACACCGCTCACCGTGCCGCCAGTGCCAACACCAGCCACGAAAATATCCACACTGCCCTCCGTGTCGTTCCATATCTCTTCGGCAGTAATGCGGTGGGCTGCAGGATTGGCGGGATTGTCGAACTGGCTCAGTATGACACTGTTCGGTGTTGCTGCCTGCAGTTCCTGTGCCTTGGCTATGGCGCCTTTCATGCCCTCGCTGCCGGGTGTGAGCACAATGGTAGCGCCAAGTGCCTGCAAGAGTTTGCGACGCTCCACACTCATGGTCTCGGGCATGGTAAGGACACTCTTGTAGCCTTTCACGCTGCTTACCCAGGCTATGCCAATGCCGGTGTTGCCACTGGTGGGTTCAATGATGGTGCCGCCGGGTTTCAGAATACCGGAACGCTCGGCATCTTCAATCATGGCGAGTGCGATGCGGTCTTTCACACTGCCACCGGGGTTGCTGCGTTCGAGTTTGGCAACAAGGCGGGCTTCGATGCCTTCTGCCTCGGCTGTTTTCCTGAGTTCTACGAGGGGAGTCCCTCCAATGAGTTCTGTGAGATTATTGTAAATCATTATGATAAAAATATTAAGTTGATAAAATGATATGAACTAAAAAAGAGGAACCTTTGCAGGCTCCTCTCTTTATGCTGTTGATTTGTTTTTTGAATAAACAACGTTGATTAGTAACCCGAACCTACGTACTTCACAGTGTTTGGCACGTCCATGAAACAGGCCACAACATCGTATGCACCCTGATGACGGTTTGATGCTGTCATGTAAAGACGGATGATGCCGTATTCAGTGCCGAGATTGTCGTAGATATGGAAGTCGGTGGACTTTTCGCCACGACATTTGCCGCTTCTCACTTTAGCGCCACGATACCATTTCTTCAAGAAATCTTTCATGCCCTTCAATGAAGCCTTTGCGTCCTTTGCATCCATGCAATGTGAAATAGCATCTACTTCATAAACCATCTTCAGGGGCTTGTAGTAGATGATTTCAAGGTCTGCGGGGCGACCGGCAAAGCGACCGATCATGTAGCGCACGTTATTCTTCACTTCCATGGTTTGTGGGTGAACATTGAAACCATGGTTTATCATGCTGTTCTGGAAATTGTCAACATGTCCGTCGATGGCTGTTTCCATAAACATCAGGTGTTGTTGAGAATAACCGAAAAGCACTACGCATGAAAATACCAATAAACTAAGGATACGTTTCATAACAATTTAATTTTGAGATTTTTAGATATTAGGATTAGTTTTGAACGAAAATAATTAATTAAGGTGATGACTACCGGATAAAAAACCGGAAAACCTTTTTTCAAGGGCAAAGATAATAATATTTGCTATTAAAAAAAACTTTTTGTTACAATTTTTCCTTTCTTGAATGTTTTTATCTAATTTTGTCGCAACAGTAACTATAAGTATTATGACAAACAAGGAACTGATGCGGAGGGCAATACAACTCTCTGTGGAAAATGTGAAAAATGGTGGCGGTCCGTTTGGGGCTGTAATAGCCAAGGACGGAGAAATTGTGGCAGAAGGCTGCAACCGGGTTACGGCGAACAACGACCCCACGGCGCACGCTGAAGTAACAGCCATACGAAATGCCTGTCAGAAGTTGGGCACGTTCGACCTCAGCGGATATGAGATATTTACGAGTTGTGAGCCGTGCCCCATGTGTCTCGCTGCCATCTATTGGGCAAGACTCGACAAGATATTTTTTGCCAACAACAAGGATGATGCAGACCGTATAGGTTTCGGCGATGCCTTCATCTACAAGGAAATGGCACTCGACCGAAGCAAGCGCAGCAAACCATCCGTCGTACTCCTGCGCGACGAGGCACTGAAGGCTTTCGAAGAGTGGATGAAAAAAGAGGACAAAGTGGAATACTAAGTCCTCTGATTATAGTCTTTCAGTAGCCACCATAGATACTGAAGTCTTGTTACATTTCAGGCCCTGCTGCATCTATGGCTTGTCTTGTTTCAGCACTCAAACTTGGAAAGAATTTTATTCCTGTGATGCGCTCCACCTGCGAGAGCGAATTAACGTATAGGTCTTTTTTACCACTGCCATCAGTGTTTTTACATACGTAGCAAATGGCACGAGGTTCTGCGCCCAAGCGGAGAATGACTTTAAAAAAGGCTTCTGGAACGGGAATTTGGTTTGGTCCTATGCGCTCGTGTTCGGTTCGATAGAAAATTGGACCACAGACGATGTAGATTTTACCATAGCGCTTCGCCCACTCGCGGCATGATATCTCAATTTGGTTCCATACACCGCTGTTTAAATTATCGTTTTGAGGGCATATATTGCTCAGCAAAAACGTTTCGTACATCGCATCGCTATCCCATTTGTTATCACCTGCAGGACAAAGATGTCCACGAGTCCATCCGCTACCTTTGTAGTCTTGCAGAGTGGCGCGTGGGTAAGGTACTTCTAAATCTTCGCGGAAGGCGTTGTTAGGACGATTCACAGAACCATAGGTATGTTCGGCTGTCAATTGCCATGCTACCCAATTGGGCTGCATAGTTGTTGAGTTGTACGACACCACGTAAGATTTCCTGATAAGTCGCTGTTCGGGTGTGCCTTGTGGATTTTGCTGCCACAATAGTGGATCCGTTTCCTGAGTAGGCGTGTTGGGAATAGGATCACTGGTATCGTTGCAGCCCATCAGTACAGATGCGCAACAAATGAATAAAAGTAATGTGATGAATCTTGTTTTCATTGTTTCCCTCTTTTGATTTGAAAATGATATTACATAGTGGTCTATACCATCATTTGCAAATCTGTTGCCAAAAAGGTGGTTTTTCTCAAAAATCCATGCGATATACGTTTGTATTCCGCTGTTCAAAATTGGATGTTTTGTACAATTCGTTGGCAGCCACGCGTTCAGGGCGGCTCGTCAGGTTGAGTGAAGCGGCACCGAGAATTTTTGCCGATGAAATGGCATATTTTATCATCTGTCGGGCATAGCCGCGCCCGCGAGCCGTTTCGTCCACAACAAGGTCTTCCAGCCATGCTTTGTCGCCCGTGAGCGAAGAGGCAAGGCAGAGGCAACAGGTAGCCATAACCGCTCCCGTCTCGTCGAGCCCCACGAACAGGTGCGTCTGATCATGGGCGATGGTACGCTCAAGGTCTGCCGTGGTCATCTCTGTGAAATGACGCGACAGTTGATGCATCAGGCGGTTGAGGGAGCAAAGAAGCGACGGATCGGCAGCATTTACTTCGGTAATGTGGAGGGTGTTCAGGTGTTGAAGGAGTTCCTTTGCAGAAAGATGGAGGGTGGGGTGTATGAATTCGGGGAAGATCTCGCAGAGCGGTTCTAAGACGAAACGGCGCTCGTGCATGCGGGGATGGGGAAGTGTGAGTTCGGGAGTGTCAACAACGAAATCGTCTATTGCCAGAATATCTATGTCTATGGGCCGGTCATGATAAATACCGTCCGTACTTTTTACAGTGCGCCCTAATTGTCGCTCCACGTCCTGCGTCAGGTGCAGCAATTCCATCGGTCCGAGGTCGGAATGGAACACAGCCGCTGCATTCAGAAAAGTATTGGAGGAAACAAAATCGACAGGCAACGTTTCATAAAAACGCGAGCACCCCTCGAGCGTCATGCCACGCTCTGCGAGTGCTGCGAATGCTGCTTTCATCTGTTGCTTGCGGTTGCCTAAGTTAGCGCCGAGAGCAATGACAACACGATGTTTCATGATTTTTTCTTTGGTGTTTTCAGTCCACTATAAGCAAGGCATCGCCGAAAGGACCGAACTTGTAGCCTTCCTTGATGGCGACATCATAGGCGTGCATCGTTTCGTCGTAGCCGCCGAAGGCTGCCGTCAGCATCAGTTGCGGAGAAATGGGCAGGTTGAAGTTCGACAGAAGCGAATCGCAAACACGGAAGTCGTAGGGTGGATAAATGAATTTGTTGGTCCAGCCGTCGTATTCCTTGATGCGACCGTATGTGCCTACAACTGCGGTTTCAATGGCGCGTTGCACAGAGCAACCTATTGCCAGAATGCGTTGGTTCTTATCGCGAGCCTCGTTCACACGTTCTACGCAGGGCGTGTCAACTATCATTTGTTCGCTGTCAACCTTGTTCTTCGACAGGTCTTCCACGTCTGCGCTCTGGAATTGTCCCAAACCGCAATGGAAAGTAACGAACGCGCTGTCGATACCCTTAATTTCCATGCGTTTCAGCATTTGGCGGGAAAAGTGGAGTCCTGCAGCAGGTGCTGAAACTGCACCCTCATGCTTGGCAAAGATGGTCTGATAACGCTCTATGTCCTCTGCCTCAGTCTCACGGTTCAAATAGCGGGGAATGGGGGCTTCACCAAGCGAATAGAGCAACTGCTTGAACTCTTCGTGGTCGCCGTCGTAGAGAAATCTCAGCGTGCGTCCGCGGTTGGTAGTGTTGTCTATCACTTCGGCAACGACCGACTCATCCTCGCCGAAGAACAACTTGTTGCCGATGCGGATTTTGCGGGCGGGATCGACAATCACGTCCCAGAGAAAGAATTCCTCATTCAGTTCGCGAAGAAGGAATACTTCTATGCGGGCACCGGTCTTCTCTTTGTTGGCATACAGACGGGCGGGGAACACCTTCGTGTCGTTGAAAACGAAGAGGTCGTTCTCGTCGTAGTAGTCAAGAATGTTGATGAAATCTTTGTGCTCAACGTCACCGGTGGTGCGATGGAGAACCATGAGGCGACACGTGTCGCGGTTCAGTGCCGGATACTGTGCAATCAGTTCCTGTGGGAGATTGAATTTGAATTGTGATAATTTCATTACCTTCGTTTATATTATTGCGGGCTGAAAACCCGACATCCTGCAAAAAATCAGTTGTTTCGGCAAGTCGTGCCGAAGTCTTTTCCACCTATTGTGGCAGTTCATTCACCACCTCCTGATGGTTCAGCCATTCTTCGAACGAATCGATGGTGAAAGCGTCCTCCACACGATAGTCGCCCACGCGTGTGCGGCGCAAAGAGGTGAGGTGTGCACCGCTGTCGAGTGCTTCGCCTATGTCGCGCGCCAGAGAGCGGATGTATGTGCCCTTGCCGCAGGTAACGTCTATGTTCACGTCGGGCAGGCGAAAATCGTTCACCGCGATGCGGCTGATGTGGATGCGTTTAGGAGCGAGCGACACTTCCTTGCCCTTACGCGCAAGGTCGCACGCACGGTCGCCTTTTATCTTGCATGCCGAGAAAACGGGCGGCGTCTGCTCGATATCCCCCTCAAAACCAGCCAACACTTCTTCAAGGCGCTCGCGGGTAATGTGTTCGTAAGGAAAAGTGGCGTCTATCTCATGCTCCAGGTCGTAACTTGGAGTGGTGGCGCCAAGACGCAGACCGGCACTGTATTGCTTCTCATGCAGTTGAAATTCCTCTATCCGCTTCGTGGCGCGGCCCGTGCAGAGCAGGAGAACACCTGTAGCCAACGGGTCGAGCGTGCCGGCATGACCCACCTTGAAGCGTTTCACACCCATCTTTCGGCACAACAGCCAGCGCACTTTCGACACAAGTGCGAACGATGTCATGCGATAGGGCTTGTCGAAGACCAATACCTGGCCCGCAAGGAAGTTGATGGGCATATTATGATGTTCGGAGTGAAATGTCGCTCCTGAAAAATTCGTGTAAATACTTAATCTACCATCTCAAGGGTCACACCAAAGAGCGGAAGCAGTAAAATAATGGCACCTACAATGATACGATACCAACCAAAGGCGGAAAAACCATATTTAGTAACATAGTTGATAAAGAACTTGATAGCTGCTATCGCTACAACGAATGCCACCACGTTGCCGATGATGAGCACCCAGAGGTTGTTGCCTTCTGTAAGAACAGAGAAACCGCCATCTTTGACGAGGTCGTACAATTTCTTTAAAGTAGCACCAAACATTGTAGGCACTGCGAGGAAGAATGAGAACTCAGCAGCGGCTTTGCGAGTCAGTTTCTGTTGCATACCACCCACGATGGTTGCCATGGAGCGAGAAGTGCCAGGCAGAAGTGCTGCAATGCACTGATAAATACCGATGATGAAAGAACGCTTGTAGGTAAGAGGAGTCTTTTCGCTACCTTTGTTGAACCACTTGTCGCAAAACAACATAAACACACCACCGATAATGAGCATAACAGCAACAACCCAGACCTTACCTAAGTTCTTATCAATGAAATCATCAAGGAGCAAACCCACGATTACTGCAGGAATTACGCCAACTATCAGTTTGAGGTAAAAACGCCAAATGGCTTGCCACCACGACTGACCATTCGATTTTAATTCTTCAGGGTAGAAGAACTTACGCCAATAAAGACATACCACACTTAAAATGGCACCAAACTGGATAATGACAGTAAAAGCCTTGAGAAAAGCATCACTCTTCATACCCAAAAGACCTTCAGTAATAATCATGTGCCCCGTTGACGAAACGGGGAGGAATTCAGTCAAGCCTTCAACGATGGCTATGATGATAGTTTCTATCCAAGTCATAACTATTAGTGACGCTTATTCTTGCCGATTTGTACCTTCGTGTTTTTAATCTGACCTTTGATAGCATTGCCCTTGTTAGGCATTTTTACAAATGGTTTTGCTGGTTTTGGTGCAGCTACAGGCTCATCGTCTATCTCCTGACGGCGCTTGCTCGGGAACATGATAGCTACAATCATCAGAATATAGCCCAAAAGGCATACCAGAGGAGCCACCTTGATGCGAGTAGCACTGAAAATGTCTGGGTTGAAAGCGTCCTTTGTCGAACCGTCGCCCGACATCAGAATCATACCAACAACAACTACTGCCATAGCCACGGCAAGCAGAATGAAATTCAATCGTGTGAAAGCGAAATACTGCTTCATGTATAAATATGTTTTACGTATCCTTTTAGTACTGTGAAACCCCTCTTTCAGGGCATTCTATTCCAAATTGCGTGCAAATTTACATAAAGAAATTGATTTACAACACCTTGAAAATACTTTTTATTTCACCATGACATCATTAAGCACACAAAGACTGTTACATTGCAATATTTTTGAAAAATTTTTCCAACCTCTGCCACAATTTGGCACACCTATGTCGTATCTTTGCAGAAGAAGAATTATTCAAGTTAACAATGTAGAATAAATTGAAGAAGTTAACGCTTCGCTCGAAGTTAAGAAGTTAGCGAAGTTAACGACGATACTTTGGAACGATAAATAACAAAGAAAGAAGAAATAAAGAATGATATCAGCATAAGGTAATGTCATTAACTTCAAGCGAAGCGATAACTTCATTAACTTCGTTAACTTCAAACAAAAAAACTTCAGAAAGCAGAATAATAGTAAAAAACATGGCAAGCAAAGAAAGAGGACCGAACCTGATAAGGAAATATGTTTGGGTGTTAGAAACCATCTGTCGCGCCAAGGAGAAAGGAATCACGTTCAACGAATTGAACGAGAAATGGATGGAAGATGACATCAGCGGCGGTGTGGATCTCCCTAAACGTACCTTCAATAATTGGAGGGTTGTAATTTCTGATATATTTAACATCGACATCGAATGTAATCCCAGTGAATATCGCTATTACATCAGACAAAAGGCTGAATTCTCCAGGAACGGACTCCGTTCGTGGCTATACAATACAATCAGTGTCAGCAATGCCTTACTGAACAGCCAAAAGATCAAAGACCGCATCTTGTTGGAGTACGTACCATCAGGACAAGAGCATCTCTACACCATCATCGAAGCCATGAAGGAAAACCGCGTGCTCAGCATCACCTATTACAGTTACTCGAAGGACGAAGAGTATAGTTTCGACGTGCAGCCCTACTGCGTAAAACTGTTCCGTCAGCGCTGGTACTTGGTGGCACTTAGTACATATACCTATTATAAAGAAAAGGGACCTCGCCTCTATGCCCTCGACCGCATCAAGTCGCTGCAGACAACAGAAGAAACCTTCGAAATGCCGGAGGACTGGAGTGCTGAAGACTACTTTTATGGTTGCTTTGGTATAATAGCAGAGCAATCTGTAAAGATGGAAACTGTAAAACTGAAAGTCAAGGCATCACAAGCCAACTATATCCGCGACCTGAAGATGCACGAATCACAGAAAGAAACAGAGCGCAACGATGAATACAGCATCTTTGAGTACTACCTCAGACCACAATACGATTTCATACAGGAATTGCTATGGCATGGGGAAGGCATGGAAGTGCTCGAACCCCTCACTCTCCGCGAGCAAATAATCGGAAAAATTGAAGCCATGTTAAATAACTATAAATCAACTGTCTGAAGTTATCGAAGTTAAAGACTATACTTTGGACCGATAAAAACAAAAAAAAGAAAGGCATCAGCATAAGGTAATGTCATTAACTTCGAGCGAAGCGATAACTTCAATAACTTCGTTAACTTCAAGCAAGTGGAACTTAAAAAATTATAAAAAGGGTTAAAAATATGCAAAACTTTGCAGCAATAGATTTTGAAACGGCGAACAACGAACGCAGCAGCGTCTGCTCCGTAGGGATCGTCATCGTGCGTGGTGGCGAGATAACAGACACGTTCTACTCGCTCATACAGCCCGAACCGAACTACTACAACTACTGGTGCAGTCAGGTACACGGGCTATGCCGCAACGATACCGACGAAGCACCCACCTTCCCCGAGGTGTGGGCACAGATAGAACCACTGATAAAAGGCTTACCCCTCGTAGCCCACAACCGCCCATTCGATGAAGGCTGCCTAAAAGCCGTCTTCCGCACCTATCAGATGGACTACCCCGACTACGAGTTCCATGACACCCTATGTGCCGCACGCCGCAAACTACCCCGCCTCGAAAACCACCAACTACACACCGTAGCCGTCGCCTGCGGATACAACCTCCAAAACCACCACCACGCCCTCGCCGACGCAGAAGCATGCGCATGGATTGCGCGAGAGATATTGTAAAAACAAAGAGCAATGAATATTAATGGTCAGAATATTTTCCTAAGAGCTATACGAAATAAACATACGCCATCTCCGGATGATACTTATCCGTTTAACCTGCCCATTGTGCGCAATCTGAATACCTTGGAGTTTTCAAAAAGCGTAACCTATATTGTTGGAGAAAATGGATCAGGAAAATCAACCCTTCTCGAAGCAATAGCATGCTTGTTGGGATTGAATGCAGAAGGAGGCAGTAAGAATATTAATTTTAGGACACAGGAGACGCACTCATCGCTCTTCGAAGAGTTGAGTGCTGTCAGGGCAGATTTGGACTATAGAAACTCTTTCTTCTTCAGGGCTGAAAGTTTCTATAATGTCGCTTCTGAGGTGGATAAAATAGCAAGAGAAGACATAACAATACTAAAGAGTTATGGAGGAGAAAGCCTACACGAACAATCACATGGAGAAAGCTTTATGGCACTATTTACCAATAGATTAAGAAACAAAGGTTTATATATTTTTGACGAACCTGAGGCAGCTTTATCCTATATGAACCAACTCCGTTTCTTGGTGTGGATGAAAAATTCAGTTGCAGCAGGCTCACAAATCATCATCTCTACTCATTCACCGGTCATTCTTGCATATCCCGATGCCGAAATCTTTGTGGCAGAAGACGGAAACTTGAATAGTACGACATACAACGACTGCTACATCTTCCGCGATATGTTAGCATTTATAACGAATAAAGACTTGGTTATCAAAGAACTCTTTTCATAGCCAAATGGACAAAATGGATTTTTTAATAGGTGCGGCATGTTATGCGTTTTATGTATTTTTGTAGCATATACATCTTAGTTTCTCAGTTCAATAGTAAATTAATTATCAACAAGAATGTAGGATTATGGCACAAGAGAATAAATCAATAAAGGATGCTCTGACTTTATTGCAGGACATTCAGTTAGCAGTTGAGGAAGAATGCAAAAGTCTTTTGGATTTCGTAAGCGAGTTTGCAAAACGCTACGAAGAAGAAAAGCGCAAACTTCCTTTTCATCTGAATGTCATCGACGAACTTCATATCAATGAAAATGCGCATAGTCGCATACTGATGAAGTTGTTGTGTTATCAAAATGATAAAGGTGAACATGAGATACTCCAGTCTTTGTTGGAGTATATTCAATCCATAAAGGGTCATCCAGAGACTTTTAACGATATTATAATTAAAAACCCAACGATTACTCAAGAAGAACAGAGGATAGACCTGTGGGTTCGAGATGAAGGTTATGCGATTATTTTTGAAAACAAGATATATAACGCAAAAGATCAAGAGGAACAAATCTGTCGATATATTAAAAAGACAAAAGATAATAATTATAAAGAAGAAAACATATATGTAATATATTTGTCACAAGATGGAATAGAACCGGAAGGACAGACATGGGGAAATTATAAAGATATATTTAAAGATAGATATCTAAATCTTTCTTTTCGTTATAACATCCTTTCGTGGTTACGGGAACTCGTACTCCCTAACATTCGTTACAAAGAAGATTATCTTAAATGCGCAATAAAACAATATATAGACTATTTAGACGGTCTATTCGATTTACGAACCATTCAAAAACCGATGATTATGGAATTAAACAAATTTATTAAGGAAAAACTTAACCTTAATGACAAAACCCCACAAGAGTGTCTTGAGAGTCTCAAAGGTCTCAAAGAGAAAAAAGATAGTTTACAAGAACTGGCTACGGTTATGGAACGTCTGTGTAATGAGTATATACAGAAAACAGCAGATTCAATCATAAAGCCCGAATTGATTAGTTTTCTTAAAAGAGAAGATTTTGAACAACGTCTTAAATTAGAAGAATTTTCTTTCTCTATAGATAATTTAGAGATAAGAGTTTCAAATGTTTCATGGAAGAAATGTCACATCATAGTAAGTTTAGAGAAAGAAAAGATTTTTGGAGGACTACGACATAAAGACACAAAAGACCCTCTTTCACCAAATGAGTTAGATCTATTAAAAAATAGGTTGGCAGATTGGGAAGGTAGTGATGAAAATGATCCAAGATGGACGTTTTTTGGTGCCAAAGGATATTTTGATAAAGAATATTTGAATAATTGTAGTAATTGGAGTTTAGAAACTTGGCAAGCATTTGAAAAAGGTATAGAAAAATTGATTCAAGACATTTATGAAAAATGTAAAGGCATAGAATTGTAAAAATGCTAACCTACATAGCCAACACCGCCCACTACAAGGAAGTGCTGTCGAGGGTTCCGTCCGTGAAACATACGCTATGGATAGGCACTGCCGACATCAAGGACCTGTATCTCGAAACTGGGAATGACATCAAGCCGTTCCTCTCTCTCATCGCACTGCTCATTCGCCGCGGTGTCGAAGTACGTCTGATTCATGCAAAAGAACCCGGACCGAACTTCCGCGAAGAATTCGACAACTACCCGGTGCTCTACGACCGCCTCGAGCGCGTGCTCTGCCCCCGTGTACATTTCAAGATGCTCATCTTCGACGGAAAGGAAGCCTACATCGGTAGCGCCAACCTCACAGGCGCCGGCATAGGAATGAAGAGCGACAGCAGACGCAACTTTGAGGCCGGCATACTGACCGATGACCCGGAAATAGTAGCACAGGCCATGAACCAGTTTGATGAAGTATGGATGGGAAAACACTGCAAAACCTGCAAACGCAGAGACTTCTGTGCAGACCCGATAGTATAGACAATAATGCCCAAGAAGATAATCTTCCTCGATTTTGACGGTGTATTGAACACGGAGCACTATCAGAATTTGCTCTGTTACAAGGGCGAGCCATGTCAGGATGAGTACGGAACGCTTTTCGACCCTGATGCTGTGGAACAGTTGAGACGCATTGTTGAGGCGACGAATGCGGACATTGTAGTATCGTCCTCTTGGAAAATACTCGGTTTGAAGGCGATGCAAACACTTTGGGACGCACGCCGGATGCCCGGAAAAGTCATTGACATCACACCATCAGCCGCAAGCGACAACTGGCTGCTCACGGCGGACCTCGATGACCTCGACCCGGCAACGTGGCAAGGCAAGGGCATGGAAATAGCCTCCTGGCTGGCGGACCATGCAAAGGACGATGCGCGATATGTCATCATAGACGACGAACACGTCATCTTAGACTCCCAGCAACAGCACTTCATCCTGACAAATTCCCACGATGGCATCACAGAAGAACTGGCAGACAGGGCAATTTACATTCTGAACTGCTAAAATCTCCAAAAAATACATTTTAAAATACATTTTTCCATGACCTCTGCCACAATTTGGCAGAGGTCGTTGTTTTCTTTGCACCAAGATAGATTATTAACTCTTTATTAAGAGTAAGTTCAATGAATTAAAAAATAGTAATAGTTATGACTCATATCATGAACTGTCAAGCAAAGGCATTGGAACTGAAGGAGTTTCTTCTTAAAATATATCGTTGCAAAAAAAAATTTGAACTTTTGGTCATTGACAAGAAGCCAAAAACGAGAGCCGGGGTGTATAATATAGAGAAACAGAGGATAAGAGTTTATTCAAAATGGAGTTGCTGCATGTCATTGAAAGAGATTGCTATACATGAGTATGCACATCATATTCACGAAACGGAAAAACGAAAAAATCCTAACAGACGCCAGGAAAGAGCGCACGGGCAAGAGTTTTGGAGAATATATTCGGCTCTGTGTTGTAAAGCAGCACAAATGGGATTATATGTCGACAAGCATATAGCAGATATTGTAACTTGAACAACTAAAATTCTCTAAAAAAATACATTTTTCCACGACCTCTGCCGCAGTTTGGCAGAGGCAGTTGTTTTCTTTGCAGCATGTTTAACAATATAAAAATCAAAGACAATGGAAGAAGAAATGTGGTTTTTTGTGGTTCCCGAGAATGGAATCCCTGTAGAGTTCCCTTTAAGTTATTTGCTGGAGGCAAACTTTGGGTTTTATGACAGCAAAGAAGAAATTGTGAAAGAACTGAATAAACTCATCCAAGAAATAGAGAAATTTCGGGACAATCTATGAACACTATGGCAGATACACACGATATGGAACAGACAAACTTAATCGCCGTTGGCTCAAATGCCTTAAAATCGTTCCTTGAACACAAAGGGGATGAGTTGATGAAGATAGGTATTCACGTTATCTTTATTGATACTGATGATGAAGATGCAAACGACGACGTGCTTGACGAACTTATAGCCGTGCAAAACCAGCGCAACATTCTGTTTGCATTCCTCAATTCATGGAAAGTAAAAAAGGATATAGGCGCTGTCATGTGCATGTGGGGAGTGGATGAAGGGACACCTGCCGACGATGTTTCCAATCTGCGCTATGTCTTCATGCTTCCCTTCAATTTTGAGGATTATAGTATGAAAACAGTCTATGAAGTACGGCAACTTTGCAGAAATCTTAAAGGCTCTTATATCGACTGCGAAGAAAGAATGCAGAAGTCGCTCGAAATGCCACTTCTGGATTTTATAAACGACCTTTATGATGAAATTTTCAACCAGATTCTCAAATCGTCATAAAAAACTCAAATGAAAAGCCTGACAAAAGAACTCATTAAGAGTAAGTTCAAAGAATTAAATATAGATGACAAGTTCTTCAATAACTTTGAGCATGAAGTAAGACGAGTTTACGGTGAATTACAGACCGCTAACCCAAACGATAATCCGGAAGAAAGCAATGTCGATGCAAGCATTCGTTCAGCAAAAGAATACATGGCTTTTTATGTTGCTGAAATAAGGAAAGGTCATCGTAAAGAATGGGCACATTCATTTGCATTGGATAGTATGATTTCCAAGTGCGATGTTGAGAAAGCTCGCAATGCGCTTGATGCAATAGAAGACGAGACGGAAAAAGAAAAAGAATTTATTATCCACGCATGGGCGCTTAAGCCGGATCTTCATTTCCTGAAATGCTATAAGTTCTTGTTCTATGAAGGCGAAGAAGCAGCCTACAATAAAGCAGTTGCCTATACCGAGGCATATCACAGATGTATCGATAACGGCAAAAGCGAAATTTATGCACATGCCTATGCAAATGCAAGTATATTTGATGTGGTTTTAGTAGCCAAGGAGCCTGAAGAAACATACTATGACTTATATGCCGAAGCGTTTGAACTTGCTGTCAGGCATGGGATGAATGAAGTAGAAGCCCATTTTTTCTGCGACTCTTGTGCAATGGCATCAGATTGGCGTTATCTGTGTAACATGGAAGGATACCTTAAACAATTCCATGAGGCTTGGCAGATTGATTACTATAAAAGGCTCTCGTGCAATAGCGCGAATCAAGAAAAGAGCCTTACAAAAGAGGAAAAAAGGAAGATAATAAACGATGTTTCGCAGATGTACGCTAAATACTTACTATAGAACACCCCTTAATATCAAACATTATGAGCGAACTGACAAGAGACAATTTCCATAAATTCGGCAATTCAAGGGACGATGCACACATCATTATCCCAAGCGTCATCACGAGTATAGGAAAGCGCGCGTTCTATAACTGCATGAACTTGGAAAAGATTACAATCCCCGACACTGTGAAGAGTATTGGAAACGAGGTTTTCTTCAACTGCTATAGCTTAGAGAGTATTGTTATACCCGACTCTGTTACGAGTATGGGATACTGGATGTTCTATTGTTGCAAGAACTTGAAAAATGTCATCATTGGTCGTTCGGTAACTAAAGTTGCTCCCTACACGTTTCATACATGCAAAAGTTTAGAGAACGTAACTATTCTTGGCTCCGTAACAGAAATAGGGGAGGCTGCTTTTGGAGAATGCACGAGCCTGAAGACCATCAAGGTTCCAGCCAATAGGGGCGATTACTTTAAAACGCTACTCCCCGAAGATCTGCATGACTTGATAGTGGAATTCCCTGATGGTCAATAAAAGCAACAAGACTGAAATGGAACAAAAAGGAATTCTTTGATGTGTAATATGTTCTATATTTTTCTATTTTTGTAGAAAAATTCAAGGATGTCCGCAACTTTCAAGAAATTGAAAGGAGAAATGGCTTGCAAATGATGATATCAGTAAAGGACAAAACACCCCAGAACGCACTTGCCGATGCAGAGGAATGTGTTATAGATTATAAGAGAAATATTATAAGTTAAAGAGTATATGATATGTAGGTTCGTAAACATGATTTTAGATAGATAATTCAATAACTTGCAAAAAATATGAAAGAAATAACAAAAGAAGAATTTGAGAAATATGTTCAACAAGAGTTCCCGAACACCCCTTCTCGTTACGAAGATGACTATTGTTTTATACAAGCAGGTAGTTCTCTCGGTGAAAATTTGCATTACGAGCTTAATGCAGGTAAGATACACCTTGACATTGAGGGACAGCATTGGCGTCCTATAAGAAACTATCTTTGGGATCATGTAGTTGACTCACGGGTATCAGACAGTCATTGGGGTCGATATGGTTGTCGTTGGACATTAGATAAAAATATTGAGTCAAAAGAAGATGTGGAGCAAGGATTCCTACAAATGAAGAGGATAATGGAACCTCATATACTTAAATTCGAGCGCCTGAATTCCCAGAAAAACAATGCGCAAGAATCATTATTGGATTCTATTTCTGCCAGTTTCTATACAATTCAAGATCTCTTGGATACAAATCTATCTATACCAGAATATCAACGTCCATATAGGTGGAATCTGAAAAACGTAGAACAACTTTTAAATGACATATTCAAAAATCAAAGTGATGGTCATAATGTATATTTGATAGGCACTGTTATTGTTCATAAAAAAGAAGATACATTTTACTTGGTTGATGGTCAGCAACGAATTACAACTTTAGTTCTTCTTCTAAAGGCACTTTACTATCAAGGGAATTTACCATCTTTAAAATATAATCATAGTGACTCTTTTATCCATATACAGGAGAATTTTTCCTTTATTGAAAAGTGGCTTTCATATAACATAAAGGAAAGAGATGCATTCAAGGATTATATTCTCAAATCATGCCAAGTGGTTCGCATTGTGGTAAATAAACTTAATGAAGCATTCCAAATGTTTGAGTCACAGAATGGTCGCGGCAAAGAACTAGAAGCTTATAATTTATTAAAGGCGTATCATATTAGAGCCATGTCAAATGATTCCCGTGCGAGCAAAATAGAATATGACAAGCAATGGGAATCAGCTGCAATGTATAGTCGTAATGGATACAGAAACGATTTGCTGCGGCAGTTGTTCAATGAACAGCTGTTTAGAACAAGAAAATGGACTCGTGCAGAAGATGCTTATGAGTTCTCGAAGAAAGAAATTGAAGAATTCAAGGGTGTAACCATCACCAAAGACAGTCAGTTAGATTTTGCCTATCAAAATGTACTAATTCAACAAGAAATAGCAAGACAATATATGCTCACTATGAATCCTAGTCTGTTTAAAATAAAGAACAGATTTATTCATGGTGATCCAAATAATATTAATCCATTTGTATCGATGACCCAGTTAATATTAAATGGAAGTTCTTTCTTTGAATTCGTTGAATCATACGTTGAGATATACAAGAGATTATTTGTTTATTTGTCTTCCTCCCAACTTTATGATTTCAAGCAATTTTATTTAGAACATTGTCGGTATTCAGGCTATAATCGAAGAAAAGGTGATGGTTATATCCGTGAAGTATATAAGTCGGCCATTATGTTTTTATTTGATAGGTTTGGAGAGTTGGGTGTCAGAAATTATTATCGTGATATTTATATATGCCTTTACAAATTTCGTCTGACGCATAAACAGGTTCGTTATGAAACAATGGCCAAAAAAGGTAATGTGGCTTGGATTTTTCAGCTGATATCTAATTCGAAAAGTCTATCAGACCTTGTTGAATTAACAAAAGTTTCGCGTTCTATATGTTCAAATATTGAACATGAGATGAAATACTCTATTGATGAAGTTTTTTCTGTATTCAAATAAATAGTTACAATGAATAAAATTAATAAAACCATATCACAAATTTGGGATGACAACTATGTCGTGCCTATCTATCAGCGTAATTATGCTTGGGGTGAAGAACAAATAACACAGTTATTGCAGGATATATATGATGCCAGCAAAACCGAAGACTCAAATTACTTCATTGGCAGTCTTGTCGTCATGTTAAGAACAGATGGCATTTTTGAGGTCATTGATGGTCAACAAAGACTTACAACTCTTCATTTGATATGCAAAAAACTTGGAATACTTAACCAGTCTCATCTGTCATATGATTCGCGCCCAGAGGTTGAGGACTTTTTCAATAATTTATTTGCTTCCAAATCATGCGACGAATTCCTTGAGGATTGCTCAAAACGTGATACCAGAAAGATATATCATCTGGTTGAAGCTTTAGATATACTTGAAAACGCAAGTTTGCACACCAATGCTGGTCATGATGATGACACAGTCGTTAGTCTTAATTCTATGGATGAAAGAGTCAGGAACAGAATGGCTGAATATCTTAACAACAATGTTATTCTTGTAAGAATTATCTTACCAGATGATACGGATGTCGCAGCTTATTTTGAAATTATGAATAATCGTGGGGAGCAATTACAAGAACATGAGATAGTGAAAGCACTTATGATGAAATCATTGAAAAAAAATCAACGACAAGTGTTTGCAACTATATGGGATGCATGTTCACAGATGAATATCCCTATACAGCGTTCTTTGTCTTCTTTGCGGAACAACAATGACCCCATTTTTGGTCGTGAATATGACAATCTTTGCGAGGATTGTATTCATAAGTATAGTCTAAGTGATTCTAAGGAAGAACTCCTTTCTATAGATGATATTCTTGAAACAAAAAGCAATATGGGATTTGCAAGTAACGATGATAATCCAGAAGAAACTGAATATAATGCCATCATAGATTTTCCTAACTTTTTGATGCTCGTATTTAAAACATATGACAGTAATTGCCAACTAAATTCAAATTATTTGCAAGAGACCTATAATAATTTACAACGCATAGATTCAATGGATTTTATCGGAAAAATGCTTAAATATAGAACAGTATTTGATAGATTTGTTGTTAAAACTACTGGGTCGGAAGGTGATGATGAATACATACACTGGATAATGAAAAAACCATACAAGGATAATAAAGGTTCTTTGAGATTTAGGAACACATTCTCGACAGCTAATGACGAACCAGATGAAAATGAAGCAGAAAATGATGTTCAGAAAAGGATAGTCAAGCAGCTATCTATGCTACAAGTCACATTTAGAAATAAGAAATACAAAAATTGGCTTTTTGACTATTTACAATTCTTATGTGATAGTAAGATTGAAGATATTAGTGCAGTCAAGATAATAGAATTCTTAGATAAATGGATGCTTAAATTTTATAATCAATTATTGAAGGATACCGCAGACTCAAAAGTGTGGGCATTTGAGTCGCTTGGTGTTGACACACCCCATTTCCTTTTTAACTTCATAGATTATTTGTATTGGGTTGAATCTCGTAATCAAAAGCCTGAACATCATATATCATATATTGATGAGGTACAAGATTTTGACTTCAAATATTATAATTCTGTAGAACACCATCTTCCTCAATCTTATGAAAATATTGATGAAGTAAACATTGACAATATAGGAAATCTTTTCCTAATAAGTCGCAGTGGTAATTCTAGTCTGAATGATAAAGCACCAAAAGAAAAAGCTCGCATCGTACAAGGATTGTCTCCAAAACGCCGAATAATGTACACTATGACACAGAATAGCGATGGTGTTTGGAATAGAAAGAGTATTGAAAAACATTGTGAAGATATAAAAGAGCTTCTAAAAATAAGTAGTGATATTTTGAACATAAAAGTATAATATTGAAAGAGTATTTGCATAAGAAGTAGATAATTTTTTTGTAAATAATATCATTTTTCTTCAACCTCTGCCCCCACTCGGCAGAGGTTGTTATTTTTGATGGGGTATATGAGTGTTTCAAACAAGTAGTTGAAAAATGTATAAAGATATCAAAAGAGAAGTAGGAAAAATCGCCATGAATGTACTCATGGCGATTTTCTCATTATATGTTTATAGCCTAAGTTATTTGCCTATTTCGAGCATTTGCTATTCATCATAGCCTTCGTCATCCGGACCATAACTATCTTCGCCGACATGGTGGAACACATGCTTCTTGCCGTTCCAAGCATAGTGATGATACCATGAGTTTCCATCCTCGAGAATTTCCTCCACGATGACGGTTTGGTCATATTTTTCGCCCAGATAATAGTTGAGGACGGAGTGTTGTGATTTGCGCTTCAGGTCTTTGTAAGGCTCGTCCTCCGGTGTCAGTGTCTGCTTCTTGGGATTGTAGTCGTAGAAACAGCAGAAGGCTTTCTGCCCGGGCTTGGCTTGCCCGATGCGGACGGCAAAGAGCATGTGTCCGTTTTTGCGCTGGTAAGTGCGACATGCTAATCGTTGGCCGTCTGTGCCATCAGGGTTGTACCATGCAGTGCAGTAGTCTATATTATCTACGAACACGGGACTTTGACCTTCATACCATTCCTCAATGAAATCCTCCTTGTCGCCCGCTGTGCTGATGATGATGTCGGCAGCATCTGTATGCCACACGGCATTGAAAGCCCTGAGCAGTTGCATGACGGTGGGTGTCTTGCCGCCGTTCTGAACTACGATGGTTTTTGTTCGCCATCCGTTTTCGATGTCTGTGGGATCTGTGTTGAGATTGTCTTTGGAACTGTATGCTGACAGCGTAAGCAGAGCCAGAAAGAGTAAAGCGTACTGTTTAGTTTTGTTCATTTTGGACTAGTTAAGAAAAGTTTTATATTTATGTTCTATAAATTACTTTATCTTGATATTTTTCACGATGTTTTGGGCTTCGCCGTCATAGAATTTGGATTCCTTCTCGGGGTAGGCGATGTTGCCGCTTTATGGATGCCAAAAAACTTTTCCACTTATTACAACCCCAGCCGCTCACTGATTTCGAGCATCTTGTTGATGGGGCGCACAGCTCGTTCTGCCACTTTTTTTGGTACATCTACTGTGGGCCAGCCGAATTTCAGTGCATTATAAACCTTTTCAAGGGTGTTCAGGCGCATGAAGTTGCATTCGTTGCAGGCGCAGGTGGCATCGTCGGGCGGTACGGGGATGAATGTCTTTTCGGGACACGCTTTCTGCATCTGGTGCAGGATGCCGCTTTCCGTAACAACGAGGAAGGTGGTGTTGGCGCTTTCTGTGGCATATTTCAGCAGGCGTGCGGTGGAACCCACCACATCTGCCAACTTCACTATTGCGCCCTTACACTCGGGATGGACGAGAACCTTTGCGTCGGGGTGTTCCTTCTTCAGTGCCACGAGTTTCTCCACAGAGAAGCGCTCGTGCACGTGGCACGCACCGTCCCATAGCAGCATCTCCCTGCCCGTGATGGAGTTGATATAGTTGCCCAGGTTCTTGTCCGGACCAAATATCAGAGGCTGGTCCTCGGGAAAACTCTCTACTATCTGCCGTGCATTGCCACTCGTTACGACAACGTCCGTTACCGCCTTTGTAGCGGCACTCGTGTTGACATACGAAATCACCTTATGGTCGGGGTGGGCTGCCACAAAATCCGCGAATTCATCGGCAGGACAACTCTCTGCTAAAGAACAAGAAGCATTGAGGTCGGGAATGAGGATGGTCTTATCAGGACAAAGAATCTTATTCGTCTCAGCCATGAAATGCACGCCGCACATCACGATGACATCGGCGTCTGTCGTGGCGGCTTTTTGTGCAAGGGCAAGACTGTCGCCCACGAAGTCGGCTATGTCCTGCAAGTCGCCTATGGTGTAGTAGTGCGCCATGATGATGGCATTCTTTTCCTTGCACAGGCGGCGGATTTCCTTTTTCAGGTCAGTGCCTTCAGGTATGGGTTCGTTGGCGTAACCCAGTTTTTTCCAAGAAGATTTTATTTCCATCCTTGAATGTTGTTATTGGTATTTGTAGGTACTGTTTCTTAATTTGTCAAGAATATGAGAATTATAGTATTTATTTAATTCAAGTTTCGCAAGTTCTATTTTCTTGAAGTTAACGACGTATGTTATTTACATCCCGCATGATGGTATCGTCGATAACTTCGTTAACTCCGATAACTCCGAGCGTAGCGATAACTTCAGAAAGTTGAATGAGAATAATAATTCTCAACTTGAAAATAAAACTTTCAGATTACTTGACGTAAACCTTCTTCCCGTCGATGATATAAACACCGCGAGTGAGCGTCATGCTCGTAATCCTGCGACCCTGAAGATCGTACACACCCTTGCGCACGGGGCGTTTAACGAGAGTTGGGCGTATGCCTGTGGTATTAAGCAGACCGTTGTCGAGATAAACGTAGATGGCACTACCTGCCACACTTACGGTAACGTAGAAGCACTGGTGCTCGTCGTTGATGTAACTGTTCTCCGAGTCGAGGCTCACCATGACGGTAATCCCCATCAGTGAGATGGGCTGCGGCTCATTATAGCCGAAGCGGTAACTGCCGTCGTCCTGTTTGATTACGGGTATGTCCTCCAGCACGATGTCGCCGAGAGAGGTCTCGCCGTCGAGCGAGAAGTCGCGGATGGCAAAGGTGGCTGTATCGAACGAGGTGGCGATGATCTCCACGTCTACCTCGCCGAACCGCGGTGTTTCCACGGTGACGGGCTGACCCATTTCCACATACAGATCCTCGTTGTATGTGCCGGCTATCTCTTCAGCAGGACGTGGCTCGGGAACGTACGAAGCGTTGCTGCCCTCAAAGTTGGCTGTGATGTTCAGCGTACTTATAAAGACTTGGGTGGTAACATTGACGTTCACCACGGCGTTGCCTTGCGAAATCTTACTTGTTTTATCGTCCACATTGACCTGAGCAGTCACCATGCCACCCATCAGTTTCAAAGTCTGCGGCGCATTCTCTCCGAACAGCACGTCGCCATTCTCGTCGCGCGAAACGGGGATGTTGCTCAGTGCCACGTCACCAAGATTCATGCCGCTGTAGGAGAAGTTTTTCAGGGTCAGGACGATATGCTCGCCATCGGCGTCTTCTATGACGATGGTGGACTCTGAACTGCTTGTGCTGCCCGACACCGTAACGTCGATATTACCCGTATAGGTGCCGGCAGCCTCCTCACCCGCCGTACGCATACCCATGGTAGCGACAGAAGCGGTAAGGATTATAAATAGTAGTAGTGTTCTTTTCATAAGCGATTATTTTATTGTTAGAAAATATATTGTATTCCTAAATTGAAATAAATGGGTTTCAGGCTGAAAGTTACGCTTTCGAACTTGCTGTGGAAGATGTCGTTCATGCCCCAGTCCAGACGTGCCTGTACTGCCAGATGCTTGTAGGCGCGGTAACTGCCGCCGAACTCCAGACCCCACGCCACGCGGCGCAGGTCGTCGCTGAAGTCGTAAACGGCATGCGTTACTTCTGAATACTGCCCGGTGGGATTGCCTTGGCGAATGTAGCCGTCGTAGGCTTCACCATTGAAGTCGCCGTCGAGCAGCAGGCTGAAATAAGGTCCGACAAAGACGGTCCAACGCTTGTCGATGCGGTAGCTCATCGTAACGGGGATTGTGAGATAGGTGTTGCGTACCTTTGTCGTAACATGACCGGTAAAGTTGCCGCGCACCTTCTCTCCTTCGTCGGGAATCATCTCTGTGTAATAATTCTTCACGCGCGCCTTCGTCTTCATACCCTTGCTTTCAAAGCGCAAACCGCTGCCAATCAGCCACCGCCCGTCGTTGCTCACGGAGCGAGAGACATTGCCTTCCAGTCCAACGTTGAAGAGCGGGTTGTATTCTTCGATTTTACGTATTGAGCGTGGCATAGGAAGCGGAGCAAAACCGCCAATCTGAAAACCGGTGCCTAATGAAATCTGCCAACCCTTTTGCTCGATGAGTTCGAGGTTTTTGTCTGTATCGCTGACAGATGCTATTCTTTCTTTCGTCTGCTGTGCAAAGATGGGGCTCATTGTGCAGAGCAACGCGCAGCAGATAAATACCTTCTTTATCATAGTTCTCATCAGTTCCATGTTATTTTTATGTTGTCAACACACATCGTGCTTCCCGGTGCACCGCGGAAATAGGCGCCGCCACGGCTCGACGTCATCACAACGGCTATGGCATAGCCGCCTTGCTGCATACGCTCCTTGCTGAATGTCTTACCATTCATCGGCAAGAATGGCAACTCAAAGTAGGTCCATTCCGCAGGCTCTCCCGGATCGTCCATCTGGGCAATGCTCACGATGCGCTCGCTGGTCTTCACATCGTCGCCGTGAAGAGGGACAAATTTGTTGGGGTCTATCTCGAACAGCACGGCATATATGTCGCAAGAGTCGCGCTGGTCGAGCACTTGCTGCTGACGGTCAATCACTTTCTCACCGGGTGTGTATTTATACCACCCCGAGAGCATCTTGGGCTCGCCATGTACCAAAGGTTTACCCATCTTTGTAGCACCCAGCGGATTGCTCATGGCTGTAATCATGTCGAACTCGCCAACGAACAGATTGCCGGCAGCAATGGGCATGCCTACAAGTGCGCCGAGCGAACCCGTAGAGCGTGTGCAGAGTTTTGCGAAGCGACCGCTGACGCCCGTGCCGTCGTCAACGAAGGTGGTGGGAAATACTTCGGGCGAAGTGCCTTGACCGGTGAAACTGAAACCGGCATTGCCCGAATCCCAGATATTACCGTTCAGACTACCATCGTTCTGACGCTGTAGCAGCACCTGGTATTTACCCGTAGGGTCGTACGTGAAATCCTCAAAATCGCACGAATCGATGGGGTGGGGATATTCAAAGGTCACCGTATAGTCTTTGTTCCAGTTGCCATCCTCGCTTAAGACATTGTAAATTTGAGGAGTTGTGAAGTCGTGATTTTCGTCAGCAACAAAGTCGCGCAGCACACCATTCTCGCGAAAACGCAGGATGGCATTGGGCGTGATGGTAAATTGTGGGTTGAGCGCAGTGATATCCGCAGAGTCCTTTACCATAAACGTAACCGACTCGTTCCTGATCACAGGATTACCGACCAGAAAACCTTCCGGAAGGCTGTTAATCCAACTCTCTTCCACGCCCAGAATATCGCACTCCGTGTTCAGCGCTTCCTCGCGAATGCAGGAAGTCAGCGACACTAAAATGGCCAATAGCGCAGTCAATAATTTACAATTCATTTTTCTGATAATATGTTTCTGCCTGCAAAATTACGCAAAATAAATAGTTCTATGGTTTAAATGAAGGAATAAAAGTGCTGTTTTGATGCCCCTTTAACTCAAATTTCGTAGCAAAGTCTTCGTGTCCTCACCGAGCGAAGCAATGGCAAAAATTCAAGAATAGAGCGAAAATGTCCGTTAAATCCGTGTCCTTCGCGTTCCCAAAAACTATCACGAAGCGAAAGATGCTCAAAAAGAACCAACAATCAAAGATAGAAACTCCAAATGTTATAGAACATCCCTCAAAAACAATCCGCAATGCCGTGTTGGTCGGCACTGCGGAGAAATAAGCGATAGTCGGTCTTACCCTGTGGCAATCGCTATTTTAGAGACTGCCATTCGCCAAGAAGGTCGGCAAGAGGCTTTGCGGCTTCATTGCCAATCTTGGTTATGAATGCTTGGGCATCACTTTCCTGATAAGGCTCGTTCTGGTCGTTGGTATAGGTTTTCTTGCCGTCTTTCTCCGTAGCGGTGAAGAGTTCATTGAAACCCTCGCTCTCTGTCTGCTCGTAATATGTGGTTTTGTCCTTATCGTTCACCACGAGCGCACTGCCCTGAATACTGAGCGTCTGACCGTCTTTTAGCGCGATTCCATCGAAGTTTTCTGCATCTTTCATGTCTTTGTAGAACGACAGCAGCAGGCAATCTTTGCCGTCCTCACTGCCCACAACCACATAGTCGCCGGCAACAGCGTATTTGGTGAATTTCTTATCACCAAACGTCATTTCCCATAAAGCCTGAATGTCCTCCTGATGGCTCTTTATGTTGTTAAGCGCAACATCCATGCCCTTGTTGTCTGTTGCCACTGTGTCCGCTTTGCTGACTTCCGTTTCTTTCACTTCCGGTTTACCCGTGCAGCACACAAACAGCATTCCAACTGCTATTATGCCGACAATGCTGCATAAAATGTTCCTTCTTTTCATGGTTTCCTGATTTGTTTTTTATAAAATTTTTGTTGAACATATTCATTGCAAATTTAGAATAAAACCTACATTACACCAAACAGAAAAAGTGTGGACTTTCAGTATTTCTTCCAAAAATCAACACCCCTGCCACCCCTAGCTTCCATGAAACGCTTTTTAACCGAATCTGTTGTCTGTTTTAGGAAGAAACGTTATTTTTGCGTTTCAAATCAATAAGAAACCTTATGCCATTTTATTGTTTCTTGGCGCTTTTCGCCTGCGGAGTCACGTCGATAGTGCTTTCTGTGGTACTCGCAGGAGTTAAGATACGCAAGGATGAATCTTTGACTAAGTATCGCACTGCACACTGGTTCCTGTGTGCAGCCCTGCTCTTCTACGGCTTGTCAAACTTCTTTCAGATAAGCCTCGAAGACGCACAGGAAGAAACGCTCTCGGGATTGCTCATGATAACTGTCGGAAGCCTGCAGGCAATGATGTTTACAATGGTGGCCCTCATTTTCATCCGGCCTGCCGTTGTTACCTTGAGAAACGTTTCTGTACAGTTTACCATAATAGCCTTGCTTTCAGCATTTCTCTTCTTTGCGCATTTCACCTTCCCGCCGAGTGTATATACAGTCATCTTCCGCTTTTACATCGCAGCCTATGTGACACTGCTGGCAATATATACTTACATCTTCCTGAAGAGTTACAAAGTGTTCAGGAAGCAGATGATGGACTACTATGAGGAAGAAGAACTGCTCTATCGCACACGCCGGATAAAGTGGATCTTCTGGTCGGCTCTCGCAGTGGGCATCATGGCATTGCTGCTCAACATCGACAGCCATTACGTAAACATGCTGTTTACCTCCCTTTTCACGGCATATTTCATCCTCGTTACAATCTCGTATATCAATTATCAGCAGTATGCACAACTCATAGTGCATGCGTACGATTCCACAACCACTCAGCAGGACACACCACAAAAGTCATTGACACCGGAAGAGGCAGACGAACTGAAGACAAGAATCCATGAGTGGGTAAGACAGAAAAAGTTTGCTGAAACGGACAAATCTGTCGATGAAATCGCAGGAGAACTGGGTACCAAGTGCAACACACTGCGGGAATATTTCACGAATTGCGTAGGCGAGGATTTCCGCAGTTGGCGAAACAGGATACGCATAGAGGAAGCAAAGCGACTCATCGATGCCAATCCGTCCATGAAGATAACAGAAGTGATGGCACAAACAGGCTTCAACGACCGACCCTATTTCTACCGCATTTTCACAAAAATCGCAGGAACATCACTTGCTGATTACAGAAAAGACAAAGCCGAGAGACAACTCCCGGCAAAGTCGTAAAGTATGTTGCGACTCAGTCGCAACACACTAACTCTCAACAGTCAACTCTCCTACCTCGTTCTGATAGGAACCTTTATGTTCTCAACAACTGTCTTAGTATTTACTCTTATAGAAAGTGTAGAAACACTCAGGGGAATAGCAGGATATTCTATCTTAAATGTGTATGGTCCATCGTAACTACTACCCAAAGAACTGAAGTTTAATCCTCGATTTACAGACCAACTCTTTTCTGTATCATAATCTACTAAGCTGCCTATGACAACATTACCCGTACTGCCCTGACCAGTGTACCGCAAATGGACTATGGTACTCTTGTTGGAGCGTATGACTTTTGTAACCTTGTAGAGTCTGTTGTTGGCGGTTTGGCTGGGGTTTTCGAAAGAAATATTGTAACCATTCGTAAGCAGGGCATTCTTGTCATACACCTTAGGCTTGTTTGCGGGCGGATTGTTGGATGCAGCAGGTTTGGTGGACGTTGCAGACTTGTTGGTTGTCGAAGTATTGTTTTGAATCGGCAATGCAATGTTCCTGACTACCCACCCGTTTTGCGCTTTTGGAGATGCCTTGAAAGTAACCACGGACGTGTTGCGGGGCAACGGCGGAAATTCTATCTTGTACGTGGCAGTGCCCACATACTTCGTGCCCCACTTGAAATTCAAGGCAGCAGTGGCTGTGTAAACTTTTCCTGTGGCTTCATCGGTCAGTATAGGAGTAGCATTTATCCAACTATTGGTATTAGCATTTTCAGGCGTATATTTCAGATAGACCACGGTGGAGTTTGACGTTCTTTCAACCTTTATCACCTTCAGGTTTTTTGATGCCTGGCCCTGACGGGGATTATTGTAGGTCTGTGCTGCAACAGTCATTGACACAACGAGCACCACCATCATTAAAAGCAGTTTTTTCATGACTTTTCTTTTTTCTTTGTTTTATGGGATAATACTTTTATAATTATTTCGAACCGTTGCTAATTGGCCGACATGGCAATGCGCAAACCCAGGCTGCCGAATACGTAACCTGGCGTATATCCACGACTCGACACACGACAACCGTCGCCTTTTTCATCAGAAAAATTGCCGCCACGAACAACCTGTCCTTTCGACTTGCCGGGATTCTCCACCATCGGGTTATCCTTGTTCTTTTTGCTGTAAGGGAGGTAGTCGTCAGCGCAATATTCATCTACATTGCCGCTCATGTCGTAAATGCCCAGTTCGTTGGGAGCCTTGCCTTTCACCGCGTGCGACTTGTAGTCCTTGTCGTTGAACCATGCCACCTCCGAAAGGTTGTCTGAGCCGGCATATTTGTAGCCCTTGCTCTTGTTGCCGCCACGAGCAGCATATTCCCATTCTGCCTCTGTAGGCAGTCGGAATGTGCGACCGGTAAGGGCACTGAGTTTTTCGATAAACTCCAGGCAGTCAACGATATATAACGTCTCTGCAGGCAAGTCCGCACCGACGTTGTCTGAAGGATTTTCGCCCATGACGGCCTCGTACAAGGCCTGAGTAACCTCTGTCTCACCGATGTAATAGTCAGAAAGCGTAACGTTGTGTGCAGGACGCTCATCCTTCTTGGCATCCTTGCCCTGCTCTTTCGTGGCACCCATCATGAACGTGCCGCCCTTAACGAATACCATCGTGAAGGTTACGCCTTTCACTGTGAACGACACATTCTCTTTGTCTATACCGTCTTCGGGGCTGCCGACAGTAGGTTTCGACATTTCATTTATAGCGGACATGGGCACTGCCGCAAGAACAAAAAGCGCTAAGGCAATAATCTTTTTCATCTTCAAAGACCTTTTAATCATTTGCTGTTAGTAAAATTCAAAAAGAACCATTTGTCGGCTTCATACCCCTTCTGTTCAGGGTCTTTGCCTACAGGCTCAAACTCCATGGCATCTTCACCGGCAGGCTTCATTGCCTCAACCTTCGCCTTGAAGTCGTTGAAATCTGCCTCGCTGCGGAAAGCAATACTGCCGTAAGCCACCGACTCGGCTGTGATGTAAACGATTATGGCGTTGTCCGATTCGGCTGTGGATTTCGTTAATTGACCTTCGCCGTCAAGTTCCACGGCTGCACCTCTGCCAAAATAGTACTGCATGTTGTCGCACTGAGCATCTTTCGCTTCTTCCTTAAACTTCTTCAATACCTTGAAGCCTAAGTCGTCGAGCATGGTCTGAGGTACAGAGTCCCAGTCTGCATTTACCAAAGCCTGTATCTTTTCCGGTGTTACGCTCACTGGAGCCTCGCTCGCGGGTGTTTCGCCGCCTGCAGCAGCCACTGTGTCTTTCTCCTGACTGTCCTTACCTGTAGAAGGGGGCGACTGACATGCTGCAACAAGGAAAATAACCAAGGCAGACAAAATCACAAAAATGCTGTTCTTCTTCATAATTCAAAATATTTTGGGTTTAGTTATTGCATATCATGCTAAGCCATTTGCAAAAATATCTTCCTTCTGATTAAAACGAAAAAAAAGAAATGTGGACTTTTGCAATTTACACCAAAAGTCCACATTTATTATAAAAGAAAGGTGCTTCGTTAAGCCCCTAAATCGTATCTTCTTCGCCTTCTGCCAGACAGCGCTGGAAATGAAATTCTTTTTCCGACTTTTCCCGACTGAAAGCGAAGTAGAGACAGGTGCACGTCGTACAGAGTTCGCCCGCTGCATCATACAGTTCGCCTTCCACTGTTACGAGGTTCCTGCGCTGTTCCTTGATGCGGGCGCGCAGGGTTATGTCGCCGTCTGTGGTGCGCACAGCCTTCCTGTAGCGCGTCTCCATCTGTGCCGTAACGCCTGCTGTCTGCAACTTGCGGAAAATCACCCAACCGCAGATTTCATCAAGCAACACGCATTGCACACCGCCGTGCAGGGTGTCAATCCAACTCTGGTGGTTCTGTGTGGGCGACCAATGGCAAACGATGTCGTCGCCGTCCTCCATGAAGTGCATGTGAACACCCATGGGATTAGTAGGCGAACAACCGAAGCAGTTGTAGCCCTCAACACCGATATAAGGATTTTGTATTTTCTTCATGGTTTCCCTGATTTACAGAGCAACCCCTTAAATGGGATACCACTCGCCCTCTTCGTCATCTTCTTCCGGAGTATCCTTCTTGGCAGGTTCCTTCTTAGCCGGCTGTTCCGGAGCATCTTCTTCATATATGGGGTCGTCCTCGCTCTCGTCATAGACGGGGTCGTCGTCCTCTTTTTCCGGCTGCTTGGGCGTCTCTTTCTTGGCAGGCTCTTCCTTGGCAGGTTCAGTCTTCGTAGGCTCGGGTTTAGCAGGTTCAGTCTTCGTAGGCTCTTGTTTAGCCGGTTGCTCGGGCTGGGCAGGTATTGTAGGAGTAGGCTCTTCCTTGGCAGGCTCTTTCTTAGTCGGTTGCTCGGGCTTAGCCGGTGCTTCGGGCTGGGCAGGTGGCGTAGGAGTGGGCTCTTCCTTGGCAGGCTCTTCCTTTTTCGTAGGCTCCGGTTTAGCCGGAGCGTCCGGTTGGGCAGGCGCGGGTATTTCTTCCGACGGAGTGTCGTCATTGCCCGTATCTGTTGACGGGAGGATAGGAATCTCTTCCGTCTGTCCGCCCGTGTCGTCGGTCTTTTCTTGCGCAACGGGGATGTCCTCGCCTTCGTTCGCACTCGGTGTGGCAGGAACGTCGATGGGGATTTCCTCGTATTGTTCGCCGTTGTCGCCGCTGATGTCGTATTCGTCGCCGTCGTTCTCGTCTGTGATGCGGTTCGCTTGCGGGTCATCGGGTACTTCGTCCTCGTAGTACATCTTTACGGCAGGATCTTCGTCAACGGTCAGCGTAGAGTCGAGTTTGAGCGGAGCAAACATCTTCTCATAGTATTTAGCGTAGTCATCGAAACTATAGTTCACGCCGATGAGTTTCTGGTTCTTTTCGCTCACAAGGAAGATGCGCGTGCGGCGGAGTGTCGGCGCGAGGTCTTTGTCCTGGTATATCTTGTGGGCATAGCCGTGTGCTTCCCTGTGGTTCTCAAAACCGGTGATGCGGAACTGTGTCAGACCTCTTGCCGACTCTATCGACATGTCGTAGTTGCGCGAGGTGTATTCGCCGAAGTTGAACCTCGCGAGGTTGTAGAGCAGCGTGTTGTCGTCCAGTGAGTCGGAGGGGTAGGCTATGATGCAGACGAAGGGGATGTCGCGCTCGGCCGAAAGTTGGTTGGCGGCAGAGGCGGAGTCTAATGCCACGGAGTCGCTCGATGTGCGGTAGGACCATAGCGAACTCATATCGTAGCCGCCTTGTCCCACTTTGCGCCCTGCCTCTATGCCCTTCACTATCATACCTGCCAGTTTGCTCACGTCGCTGTCGGGGAATTTCTTTACGAGTTCGCGAAGTTCCTTGGCTATTTCCTTGTCGGTCTCGGGGGTGAGACGGCTTAGGGCACTGACGAAGAGGAATTTCGGGCGGTTGATGCCGTCGGGGAATTCTTCGCCGGAGATGCGGGTGTTTTCTTCCACTGTGGCATAGTCGTGTAGTTTGAAGGCCTCGTAGGTCTCGGTATAAAGCCTGTCTTCCAACTCTCGTCCGAATTTCATGTTACGCTCGAAATTGGGGTTCGTAACAATCTTCGTCGTGTCGCTCTCGGGATATTGCTCTTGCAGGAGTAACTTGTAGCGTTCGGCTTTGTCGGGCTCATTCCAGCGCAGATACATCAGGAACAGTTGGTAATACACGTCCTGCATCTGGCTGTATGTGGGGTATTGGTTCACCACGCGCCCCAGCATCGATTCGGCAAGGTCCTTGTCCTCCATGTCGTCCTTCATGATGACGCCGGCATGGTGCAGACCGTCCATGATGATGAGGTTTGAAGCATCTTTCTGTTCTTGGGTGAAAGGTATCTGCTTCATGTAGTAGTCGCGCTTGAGCGGATTGTTCACGTCGAGGCTCATGCTGTCCTTTTCAGCCTTCGCTATGCTGTCGGCACGGGCTTCTTCCTGCGCAAGGCTGTCTTTCTGCTCGTCGGTGAGGTTGTCGAGATCTATCTCTTCCTTGATGTCTGCCAGAACGGTGCGGTTCGAGCGTCGCCAGTTGTCTTCATTCTTGCGCTGACCCCATATTTTCCGGAAGTTCTCCTTGCCCTGAAGCACAGCCTGAGGGTTGTAGAAGTACCATGTAACCGTCTCGCCGGTGTTGTTGGCGTTGCCTTTGCTGTTGTTGCGGTTGTTATTGCCAGGGAGGGTACCATTGTCGCCATCCATCTCGTTGGCACGCGCCTGAGCGGCAGAGTCTTTCTTAGCCTTGCGTTCAGCCTCCTGACGTGCCTTTTCCATTTCTATGGCACGGTCGATGGCGGCATTGCGGTCCTTCTCGTCCATCACGGAGAGTGCCTGAAGGGAGTCCTGCAGATGTACGGCATTAGTGTAGGGCACCAGTTTGTCAAGCACCTTGGAGCGACGCGTGGCTTCGTCGTAGCCCTCGCGCTTCTTGTCGAGCATGCCGATGGCTTCGCTGTAGCATTTCTGTGCATGGTCGTAGCGGCGGATGTCCCAGTAGAGTTCGCCCAGTTTCAGCAACAGCACACCTTTCTCGATACTGCTGCTTGTGGATTTCGTGCGCCCTTTCTCATACGACGCGATGGCATTGGTCGTGTCCTCGCGGGCAAGGTAGATGTTGCCCATCGCAAAGTACACCTGTTCAAGGTGATCCTTGTACTTCGGGTTGTGCGACATACGTTTCAGTTTCGAAATCATGCGCACACCCTGACTGCTGTTTGTAGAGAGCACCTGTGTCTGCATGATGCGGGCTGCGAAGTCAAGTTCGAAGGGAGGATTCTTGCTGATAGTCTTGCTCAAAGACTTGTAGGCGAGTTTCGTGTCGCCCTTCATGCGGTAAAGTTGGGCTAAGAGGAACCACAGCCTTGCCTTCTGCAGACTGCTGCCTGTGTGCTTGGCGGAGTAGGTCAGGAAGGGGATGGCGGCATCAAATTGTTCCTGTCGTACCAGTAGGTCTGCCATCGACAGTTGGTATTCCTTGCTGATGCGGCTCGTCATGGAGTCCTTGCTCACTAAGCGCAGGGTGTTTTCCGCATCGTAATGCCAATCGATGCCGCTGTAGCAGCGCGCCAACCAGGTGCGGGCTTCGTTGGCTACTTTCGGCTCAGCAGCATACATGCGGATGATATAACCGAAGGTGGAGGCGGCTTCGATAAACTCACCTTTGTAGAACTGCGACTTACCCATCATCATCCAGGCGTTCTTCAGGAAGGGGTTGTATTCCACCATGGCAAGTTTCTGCTTGCCTTTTGCCGAACGACGCTCGCGGGCACTGAGGTCGGGCTTTGCCTGAATGGAATGTGCCTTGATGGCTTTCTCGGCTTTCTTTATGGCGGTCTCGAAATTGCTCTTGCCGGCAGAGCGAGTGGATTCGTTGCCTACCGGAAAGACGGGGATAATCTGTGTGTAGTCGTCCTTGTTGCTCTTCTCCTGCGACTGCACACCTTCTGTAAACGCCTGATGACCATTGAAATAGGTGTTGTAATTAGCCGTGAAGGAATGGTAAAAACGAGTCATTGCCGTGTTCTTCTGTGTAGAGCACGACACGGTCAGCAGCATAGCAACTGCCAACAAAATGACTACAGATATATGCTTCTTACGCAAAATCCTCATATCGATTGTGCGGCACCATCTCCTTCGGTGCATCCCTGTCTTTATGTCGAAAACAGTGTTGCTAGAAAGCGAGCCGACATTTTTTTAACGAATTACATGCCCTTTTATTATGAAAGGCCATAAGTTTTTAGAGCGTTCTGCAAATTAGGCTTGAATGATTTTTGAATTATTTTGGTGTGGATTTTGATTTAAAATACCTAAAAGAACCGAAAATCAACATGACTGATAAAAAGATTAAAACTCTAATTTATAGAACACCCTGCAAATAACCGGAGAAGACGGCCACAAGATAATAGCCCCATTTCTTCGGTATAATCTCTATAGTTTCTATAGCCTCTATAGTATCTATAGTTTTCAGAACTTCATGGCACAACTGATGATGACGTTACTGGTTTGTGCGTGTTTACCGTCGAGTGTGATGGCATCGAGTATGCCTTGCCTGTATCGTGCGTCGATGCCGTATCTGGAGTTGATCCAGAGTGCGCAGCCTATTTCTCCTCCTATGTCCCACTCGTTCCAGTCCTTGTACCATCTGCCTGTGCCTATGTCGCCGTTTACGGTTTGTTTGTAACCATCGACCACTATCCATGCATCGCGGCTACCTCCCACGTCGTAGGAGGCATATATGCCGATGTGCGGGTCGAGCGCCAGACGTGGGTTCTTGAGTGTGTATATTTTTCCTGCGCCTATGCCGATGCGTATGGCGTTGGCTTTTTGCTTGAAATTCAGATGCTCGGCACCATAGTCCCTTTCGCCGCTCTCCTGAAAGCCTCTTGAACTCATACCGATTTCTGCATTGCAGTAAAGACCGCTTGTGTTCAGTTTGTGCTGCGCACCGGTGGCGACGTCATATCCCGACTTGAATTCGGGTGATGGCGAACCAGTCATGCCGTTATATCCCCATCCGATGCGCCCGTAGAATGTGAGCGACTTGACGAACGGGTCGTTGCTCGCCTTGGCTATAAATTTCTTCACTTGTGCCTCCGATGTCAGGCACAACATGGCAGAGAGTGCCAGCAGTATAATGCTCTTGTATCTCATATTATATTGAAATTCAATGTAATGGGTGCTGTGAAAACCAATTCTTGATTCTTAGTACCGCAAAAATACATAAAAATAATGGTGTTTTGTCTTTCAGGCACTTAAAATCCATCCTGTTTGGTGCTATACCCCGCTTTCAGCCCAATCGGAGCGGTCGAGGTTGCGGTCAGCGAGGTCGGAGAAGTGCGCAGCTTGTATCTCTCATTTCAGGTCGATACTGTCGGGGGATTTTAGTGTCTGTTTTCGTTTTTATACTCGAAGCCATGTAACACTTACTTGTCATCGAATAGGCCACGAATCTGTTTGTCGAAATCTGAGTCAATCTTTTGCGTAGGATTGAAAAGCTTGTATTCCTCTTCAGCCTTTTGATCAGCTTCCTCTCGGCTAATCTTTCCTTTGTCGGGTAGGAGTGCATAACGTCGGAAGGTCAAAAACTCATTGACCGATGCTGCGAATTGCTCCATGCTGAAAGCGTTCTCGCGCTCTACGAGATCTTCTATGTAGTCGAAATAACCAGAAACGGCACGTTCCAAGCGACGAATTTCCACTTTTGGCAAGTAGTTTTTTGCTATCTTGGTGTCACTCAGCAAAACACGTCCATCCGGAGCATTCTTCCATGTCTGTAAGCCCATATCTTTCTTCGTATGGTCGGAACGTGTATAGATAATCTCTGGAGCCGTCTGTCCTGTGATGGCATAATGAAAGCGGTTTTGCACCATTTGGTAGAACTCTCTGGTAGTAGGTGAATTGCGGTCGTAGTCAAAAGAACATTCTGCATAAATATCCGTTATCTGTTGCCAAATACGTCGCTCACTGGCACGTATGCTTCGCACCTTCTCCAACAATTCGCGGAAGTAGTCTTTGCCAAATACGGCCGTGCCTTGCTTCAAGCGTTCTTCGTCAAGCACAAATCCTTTCCTGATGTACTCATTCAGATTTTTTGTTGCCCACTGACGGAACTTTGTGGCTCGCGCAGATGAGACACGGTAGCCAACTGCGATAATGGCATCTAGAGAATAGAATGCCGTTTCACTCTTTTGGGTCTTCCCTTCAATGGCACCATGCTGAGTGGTTATTTCCATTTTGGAAAAAACCACTTCTTTATCCAGTTCTCCTTCTTCAAAGATATGGTTAAGATGCTTGCTGATAGCAGGTATTCCTACGCCAAACAGTTGTGCTATCGCCTTCTGCGTAGCCCATATCGTTTCGTCTTTAATAACTACCTGAACCTTGCCTTCTTCGTCTGGTAACTGATATAATATGAATTGTATTTCGTTGTTCATTTTTATATAGTAATGTCATCCATTAAAAAAGAGGCGATATGTTTTCTATTTACTCCCAAATTAACTAGAATATCAATCTTCTCTTCTAAATGTTCTTCTTTGTCTTCTAAATCCTTAAATGAAATCTTCCATATAGTGTTATTATCTATTATAGTCCATATTCTTTTAAAATAAGGAAAATCAATATCATTTATAGAATGCCCTATTATTATAATTGTAGATATTTTTTGTAATGAAGAAAAGAATTCGTTGTTGGTAGTAATTATATTTTCTATTGGTTTTAAAGTTTTTTTAAAATAATTATTTTGTATGATTCTTTCACATTCAAATAACCTAATATCATCGAAATCATTTTCTACGACTGGTAAGACATCTAAATTATGTCCAAAAATTATGGAGTTAGGATTATCTGTTATACCATGAATATGAAGAATTTGTTCAGAAGATATTTTATAATAGTCCTCTAATGTTCTTGTATAATTAAAAGTTAAATAAATCGCTTTTTCATCCAAATCTAATCGTTTAGTTGCTGCTTTAATGTCTACAGAACAAATCCAATTGCTAAGATATTCTTTTAATTTGTTTGACAGAGAATCAAGTAAAGTCTGTGTCATGAATTGAACTCTGTGATTGTCTTCATCACCCCAATTATCCGAACCTAATGGTGTAAGATTGTTATTTATGTATTGCCATAATAAGTCTTGGTCAATCTCCTTGAGACCCTTTTCAAAATTTTCCCATAAAGAAAATGATTCAACCATTTGGTTATAATAAGTGGGAAACCAGTCAAAAAGTAGAAGATAGAATTCTTTATTATGATATTTGATGTATTTCCCAAAATCAAAAAAAGTTGTTGGTAAATTATGAAAGCAGTCAAACCCATTACCAATTATATATAAAGTCGAGGATTGCATTTTCAAGTCTAATTTATAGTAAAAAATTATTAGCCACTAGTGTCCACTTAATTATTGAGAAATGAAAAATAGTACATATATTGGTTATAAAAATGTCTTTTAACCCTTTTTTATGCCAATTCACTGGTGTCCCGTTAAAATTCGACATTATGAATTCTATCCGCTTTCGGAGCTATAAAAGCCCTAAAAACAATGCTTTTTATTCGCAAATTGCTGATTCTCAACATAGATGGTGTTTCAAATCGTCGCGCTTATATTTCACACATAAGACCTTGATATTCAACCGATAGCATGGATATAATCAAAATTTTACCGGACGCTTATGATGCCAATTAGCTAATTATCTAGAAAAAGAGCTTTTCAAGTCCGTTCGCATGTACTTGTATTGTAAGTTTTTTCAGCATTATATTGCATCTTTATATTATTTTAGTGGACAGTAGTGATTTTTAGTCATACTTAAAAACCTAGAACCCTTTTAGTTATTTCATAAGTTTCATTATCTCTTCCAGGTTGGCAATAATTATAGTCACAATTAACTGTACCTCCAAAAAATGATGAAAGTCTTTCTATGTTATGACTTGTGTGTATAATACATTCGCCTTCTTTGTTAATATAATCACGATTATTTACTAAAGCTAAACCTTCAGAAAAATCTTCTGCAGAATAGTAGATGGGTGGAATAGAAAATTCTAGATTTTCATTCAAAAAACCATACTTATTTCCTATTGATACCAAAGCTCTACCTTCGATAAAACAGTGAGCACAACGGAAAATAGGAGGACATAAAATTTTTCCATCTATCCTTTTAAAACCATATAGACCATTTTCTTTAAACGGTTCAGGGGGTTCTAATTCAATTAAACACTCCTGATTATACTTTTTACTGTTTGATAGCAAAACTTTTTTATAAGACTTTATAACATCATTGGGAGAATAAAAAACACATGGTAATAACTCATTTAGGTTATAATCAACTAATCCAAAACGTGTACCTTGTTGAACTACAGAAACATTTCCACAAAAATTGTATGCCCAATCGTATTTGTTAGGAATGAGGATTTCGTCTTTCCCTTTTGTAACAATAATGTTTCCTTTTGTGTCGATATAGCCAAATTCTGTATCATATCGTACTCTTGCTCTACCATTAGAAAAATAGTTTATCTCATTATACTTGCATTTAATTACCTCAACACTATTGATGTTAACATAGCCATAGCCTCTATGACTGTCATAAACAGGAATAAGCCCATCACAAACTTTAGAACCAATTATATCATAATTTTCACCCCATTTAAATGTTAGAAAGTCATCAGAACGATTTAGATTTTCTACTTTTTTTAATGAAATTGGGAAAAACACACCATTTGTATCTAAGAGTCCTTTATTTGATACAGCAATCCATCCTTTTGTAATTTTATCCATTTGAAAAAGATCGCAAGTGTAAAGGACTTTTCCTGTTCTAATATTTATGAGTTTTGTACCGTTGTCTACTATTGCGACACGTTCATCATAATCTTCAATCCCTTTGTATTTTGTTGGCAATACTTCCTTGCCATTCCCATTAATTAATCCATATTTTTCATCCAATTCTACTAAATATAACTTTTCTTTTTTTGATTCGAATATTTTGTAATTTATATTATCAAATATAGGTTCAACAATAATTTCACCATTTTTATTAGCTATGCCGTATTTACGTATAGGGAAACTTTTTTTATTGGCGATAATATCTTTATAAATTAAAATGAGATCATCAAAACTTTCCCATATTTTAAATGGAAGCTCAATTGTTTTACCAAGTGTATAACAGAGTTTATTCCCTCCTTTTTCAAAAAAGGGAATAGAATCTGTTTCAATTCTATTTAACGGGGCTAAGGTATTATCTTTTTTCTTTTTTTTCTTTTTGGGAATTATATTAATCTTTTTGCTTCTCATTGAATGAATATCACCTATATAAGGTGATATTGTCCCCGTTGTATCCATGTGAAAGCATTTTCCGTTTTCAGCTACTATAAACTTTTCATTTTCATTTATTATAAACCATTCAAAATTACTATCAAATGTAGAAGCCCAAACTTCTTCATAATCTATAATTTTTGATGTCTTGTCATTAGCGTTATAGATTAAATAGGAGTTAACTTTATCGAGTTGTGTCCCATGAATTCTTTTTCTAAATTTTGATCGAAAATTAGGCAACCTTAATAGGTAAATGCCTTTTAGAGTTTTAAAACTAAATTTCATAACAGTTTTTTATAATTCTATGTTTCAGCTCAATTGTTGCGCTATTTGGACTATATGTTTTACGCTCCAATAAGGTCTATTAAAGTGAATGCTTCTTTGAATATTTGGAAGATAGTGTAGAGAGTTTTATTGTGATATTGATTTGCATTTATTTTCATGAAAATTCTCTTTCTTATTTTGCAATAGCATATATGAGCATTCGTTGGCGTCATAAAATTAAAATAACGTGAGTTCGGCATAAGAAAATGTCGAAAAAATTGTGGTAGTGAGATTTTTATTGTATCTTTATTGCTGAAAATCAAATAATTAATAATAAAATCTCAACTCCCATGACAACTGCAAATTTAGTAGAAATTTATTGTATTTTTGACGAATTTTGTAAAATTTTCAATCCTGAACTAAAAAAACACCTTATTGCTGCTGATGGAAAACAGCATCGCAACCGTTCCTGCCGTGTTTCGGACGCTGAAATTATGACAATGCTGGTACTTTTTCATACATCCCATTTCAGAGATTTGAAAACGTTCTACCTCGGTTACATCTGCCAACATATGCGCAAGGAATTTCCAAACACGCTCTCTTATAACCGTTTCGTGGAACGTCAGCAAAAATTTTTACTGCATTTGCTCCTGTTCTTGAATACATGCGCCTTAGGTAAATGTACCGGCATGTCCATCATAGACTCTACGCCATTGTCTCCTGCCATATCAAGCGAGCACACATGCACAAGACCATGAAAGGGCTTGCGGCCAAAGGAAAGTGCACGATGGGATGGTTCTATGGATTCAAGTTGCATCTTATCATTAACGACAGAGGGAAAATAATACAGTGGATGCTGACACCTGGTAATGTTGATGACAGGGAACCGCTAAAAAAAGAAAAAATCACGAAACAATTTTCGGAAAACTTTTTGCCGACAGAGGGTATATAAGCCAAAGCCTCTTTGAGCAGCTGTTCATCGATGACATCCACCTTGTCACAAAAATAAAGAAGAACATGAAAAACTCACTGATAATATCTATGACAAAATCTGCCTCAGGAAACGTGCCGTAATAGAAACTGTAAACGATGAACTGAAAAACATCTGCTGCATTGAACATACAAGACATCGTTACGTCGACAATTTCCTGACGAATATGCTCTCAGCAATGATTGCTTACAATTTCATGCCGAAAAAGCCGAGTATGAACATAGAAATTATTGATAAAAGCAGACTGATTGCTTCTTAACTTATACCGAACTCACGTTAAAATACTATACGGGCATTGCACGCAATTACACTAGCTTGTGAACAATACGTAAACTCTCATCTTGCCTTCGCAGCCAATGCCTCACGCATTCTTTCCTTCAGCTTTCAGACTTTGTTATATTTCTCCAATATGCTGCTGCGTCTTTACTTTCAGTAAGAATGGTACAGACGTCGACTACTGGAAAAACCCTTTTCTCCTCCACGTCATCATACATGGCGCGAACTTTTTCTCTTCAAAGAGTTTTATTAAACTTTGTCATTCCTTTAATAAGGAAGTAGGTCATATAACCCAGGAATGTTTTAAATTCTCGTACATTCCATAAGTTTTGTCGGCTATTAGATTTCTTCTTTCTCTATACTTTTATTTTCATCCGTTTTCTTACGTGCCTACACCCCGTTTTCAGCCCAGTCGCTACGGTCGAGGTTGCGGTAGCTGATGGCTTCGGCGATGTGTTCGGACTGTATATTTTCTTGTGCTGCGAGGTCGGCTATGGTTCTTGCCACCTTGAGGATACGGTTGTATGCTCGGGCGGAGAGTTTGAGGCGTTCCATAGCCATGCGCAGTTTTTCCATGGACAGTGCGTCTAGTCGTGCATATTGCTGTAGCATGCGCTCTGTCATTTGTGCGTTGCAGTGTATGCCTTTGTGGGCTTTGTAGCGTTCCTCCTGTATATGCCTTGCCCGGATGACCCTCTCCCGTATTGCCGCCGACGGTTCGCCCGGTGCCATTTCTGCGAGGTCGGAGAAGGGCACTGCCTGTATCTCGCATTGCAGGTCGATGCGGTCGAGCAGTGGTCCTGATATCTTCGACATGTAGCGCATGATTTGTCCAGGTGTGCAGTGGCACTCGTGTGCCGGGTCGTTGTGGTAGCCGCAGGGGCATGGGTTCATGGACGCCACGAGCATGAATGAGCAGGGCAGTGTGGCAGTGTATTTTGCTCGGCTGATGGATATTTCGCGGTCTTCGAGCGGTTGTCGCATGGTTTCGAGTGCCGTTTTGGAGAATTCGGGGAATTCGTCGAGGAAGAGTACACCGTTATGCGCCAGACTGATTTCGCCCGGCTGGAACGACATGCCGCCACCGCAGAGTGCCACGTCGGAGATGGTGTGGTGTGGCGAGCGGAAGGGTCGCTGTGTGATGAGGCTCGTGTGTTGCTTGAGTTTTCCTGCCACACTATAGATTTGTGTGGTTTCGAGGCTTTCTGCGAGTGTGAGTTGCGGCAGTATGCCTGGCAGTCGCTTAGCCATCATGCTTTTTCCACAACCGGGACTACCTACGAGGAGAATGTTGTGTCCTCCCGACGCAGCCACTTCGAGCGCCCGCTTCACGTTTTCCTGACCTTTCACCTCAGAAAAGTCGAGCGGATAGTCGGTCTGTGCTGCATAGAAATCTTCGCGTGTGTTCACAATGGTTTGTGTGAGGGTAGGGTTGCCATTGATGAAATCTACGACATCAGTGATTTTGCTTGCTCCGAACACTTTGAGCCGGTTCACCACTGCTGCCTCTCTTGCATTTTCTGCAGGAACGATAAGGTTTTCGTATCCGTTTTTTCGTGCGAGTATGGCAATAGGAAGTGCTCCTTTGATGGGCCGTACTGAACCATCGAGTCCCAGTTCTCCCATAAACATAGTTTTTTCAAGCGCATGTATGTCAGCCATTTTTGCCGCAGCGATGAGGCCTATGGCGAGTGGCAGGTCGTAGCCAGAACCTTCTTTTCTGACGTCGGCAGGTGCGAAATTGGCAGTAACGTAGTTGGGCGGGATTTTGTAGCCTGAGTTGGCGAGTGCAGATTTCACGCGCGTCTGGCTTTCTTTCACTGCATTGTCAGGCAGTCCTACCATGATGATGCTTTTCTGCTCATCGCTTCTGATGTTTGAAGAGAGGTCAACTTCTACTACTATTTCGAGTGCTGTCAGTGCGTTGACTGCTGCTGTGTGAACTTTTACGAGCACGACTGTATATGGGTTAATGTGTGGGTTGTGATAAATCTCTATTTGAGTTGTTTCAGTCTGTCGGGGAGTTTGGCGTCATCGACGTCGCGCTCCACTATTCTTCCGTTGCTTCCGATAAGAATGTTTCCTGGCACGTACGTTATGCCGAAGTTCCTGACATTAGGCGAGTCGAATGCCATTTGGTCGCATAGGACAGGCGAAACAATGGAGTCTCTCTCCACGTGTTGTTGCAGTGTGCGTGTGTCATAGTCGAGTGCTATGACGAGTATGTTGAAATTTCTGTCCGGCATTCTTTCGAGATTGCGTATGGTCTTGAGTGTAGAGACGAAATGGTTGCTCCATGAGGCTGTGAAGTAGAACAATGCAGGTTTTCCTGCGAAATTGTCCTTCGAAACGATGTTGCCGTCAAGTGTTTCTCCGGCAAATTCGGGTATAGTCATTCCTTCCGAGCCGGCAATTCTGGCTTCTGCGAGAGGCACCATCGTCTTTACTGCATGGTTCTTTCCTTGTGCGTTCTGCAGTTTTTCGATGAGTTCCTGTGCTTGTATGGGGTTGACATCTTTGTTTTCGAGGAAGTACTCCCGGAATACTGCTATTGCGGTGAGCGACTTGATGTTGTCGTTGATAAACTGCACTGCAGCGAGTCGTTTTTCCCTGTCGCTTTTTTGCAGGTTTTTCAGTCTGAATTCCGTGAGTTGGTCATTCATCTCACTACCATGTATTTCTATTTCAGCGAGTTTTTCAGCCGATGCCTTGAATGTGATTTCCTTGTCGGGTTCTGCGATGAAACTTACCTGCGAGAAACTGGGCAATAGTAGTGTCATAACGATGGGCTTCTTCAGCGGAATGTCTGTTTCGAACTTTCCGCCGGAGATGTGGATGGTGTCCACTCTTGAAAAACTTTCGTCTGTGGAATAGATAAAGCAGTCAGCCTCCTTTACCTGTGAGATCTTTCCCGAGAGCCTCACATGCCCTTCCGGCACACCACATGAGCAGAGTATCAAGGTGATGATGCCCGATAAGAAAATATATAAGTGTTTTTTTCCCATTGTGTTGCAAATATAGTGTTTTTGTTGTGATTTTTCTGAAGGTTGCGACAGGATGTTAATGCTTTATTTCTTTGAATTCAAGGTCCTTTTCCACGTGTCCTTTGAGGTGCCGGTCTATTTTTATAGCATCGTTGAGCAACATTGTTGCCTGGTTAATCTTATTTTGCCTTGCTGCACAGATGGCGAGCAGATAGTTTCCTGTGGCATCTATGGTTGGCAATTCGCAGAGCACTTCCTCTGCTTTCTGATAGTTGTGTATGAGGATGTGTGCGAGTGCTGTAGTGGTAGATTTGTTGTCGGCGAGGCAGGTCAGAGCTTCCTTATAGTTTCCGAGTGCTGTTTGCAAGTTTCCGAGTGCTTCGTTGTATTCGTCTGTCGTGGTAGCCTTTTTGAGGTGTTCTATCGCTTTTTTGTAGTGGTTGCATGCTATTTCGAGCAGTGCTGCATTGAGGTTGGGTTCCGGTGCGTCGGGTGCTACTTCAAGTGCTTTTTCAAGGAACGTTCTTGCCTGTGCAGTGTCCGCTTCGTGAATGGCGAGTGCTGCAATGTTGTTGGCTGGCCGATAGTCATCGGGAAAGAGGTGCACTGCTGCAGCATAGATATTTTTCTTGACCTGTAGGTTCCTTGTTATTGCTGCAGCATAGAGCAGTTCATCGGCAGAGAGGTTTTCTGGGTGGTTGATGCTCAGTCTCATGATTTCTGCGTCATTTTTCCCTATGAGCAGGCGGCTGTCGTTTTGTCGGTTCTGCCTGATGTATGGCAGGACAATGCTTATGAGGTTGGCATAGTCGTCACCGAATGCGGCAATTTGTTCTTCGCACTCCTCTGCTGTTCTTGCTGTTTCGATGACTTGCTTCATCTCATCTCCATTCTCCACATTGCACATTTCGATGAACTTCTTGAAAGTGTCCCAGTCTGCAGGTGAGAATCGCGATACGCTGCCTGCTGTGTAGAGTCCTTCGTATTGGCTGAAATTGTATATGGGTAGTTCTTCCTCGATGTGTCGCAGTGTAAGGATGAAATCATTGATAGACGTGGTTCTCAGAGAACTTCGTCGGGTATAGATTTCGTGGTGCAGTTTCTTGACAAGTTGCAGTTGTCGGTCGGAAATGGCTTTTCTGAACTTGTCCTGTGCCATGGCTGTGTTTGCCGTACAAACTGTTTTTTGTATGAGTGTGGACGTGGCTATGGTTCCCTCTGCTATTTTTATTTCGGGAATATCGATGCTTTTTTTGCCCACTTTTGCATCGAAGTGTAAGAAGAGTTCGCAGCGTTGCATTTCGGGCTTGTACTCAAAAACATCGCGTATGCTGAATGTCTCCTCTATTTTTCGGTTTATAGTCCGGCAGTTGAGTTTTCCTTTCTCCCCTTGGAAGGTGATGGTGCTGCCGTTGGTTTGTCCGCCTTCGTAGCGGAGCAGTGGTGTCATGTTGACTACTGCATTCGGTGGCATTGTTCCTTTGTGAAAATGTCCGAAAATGAGCACAGGTATTTCGTTTCTGACCACTTCCAGCGGTGATGTCTTAGCCGCGAAATCGCTTTCGGTAAATTGCAGTGTCTTTCCACACGACGATAGCAATGTCAATGCAAGGAGGAGGCAAGCAATGCTTTGCCACAAGTATGAGCGAAAGTGCAAAGAGGCGTTCATACCTTAAAATATCGATGAAATGGCTTGTTTTTATGCAATTTCCTTCTTTTTCTTTTTGCCTGGCGGTTTGATGAGCATCCACACCCCGATGATGATGAAAGGAATGCTGAGCATCTGTCCTTGATTGAGCCCTATGGCATTTACCATATCGTTCTCCCAACCTTCCTGTACCTCTTTGAGGAATTCGATGAAAAAGCGGAAGATGAAGATGTATGCCAGGCAGAGTCCGCAGAAGAATCCCGTTCCGGCTGTCTGTCTATGCCATTTGTAATAGACATATAGGCTTATGATGAATAGTATGAAATAGGCTATTGCTTCGTAAAGTTGTGCGGGGTGTCTTGCAAAGTCCTCGCCATTCTGTACGAAGATGAACCCGATTGGTGATTCGGTGGTTTTTCCTACTATTTCGCTATTCATGAGGTTTCCGAGCCTGATGCAGCAGGCGGTAATAGGTGTGGCTATGGCGATGTTGTCCACCACCGTCCAGAGCGGTACTTTTACCACCTTGACATATATCCAGAGTGCAATCATAAGCCCCAGCGTCCCGCCATGGCTTGCCAGACCTGCATATCCCGTGAATTTCCAACTGCCATCGTCCATCTTGTGCATGGGCAGAAAAATTTCCAGCGGGTGGCTGAGGAAATAGCCCGGTTCGTAGAGTAGGCAGTGTCCGAGGCGTGCTCCGAGGAGGATTCCTACGAAACAATAGAGGAAAAGCGGTTCAAACTTGCTGTCCTCAATCTTTTGGTGCTTGTATAGTTTGAGTACAACGAAGAAAGCGATGGCAAGTCCCAAGATCCAGAACATGGAATACCACCGCAGTTCAAATCCTCCGATGGAAAGGATTGTTTTGTTGGGGTCCCAGATGATGAATGAAAACATATAGTGCGGTATGTTCTAAAGGGTCAGAATGAGAATAATGAGCCGTAATATAAAAGTTACACGTTGAACCTGAAATGCATAATGTCGCCGTCCTGCACGACATATTCCTTTCCTTCGATGTGCAGTAGTCCTGCGTCGCGCACTGCTGCTTCGCTGCCCAGACGTATATAGTCGTCGTATTTGATGACTTCTGCGCGTATGAAGCCGCGTTCGAAGTCGGTATGTATCACGCCTGCGCATTGCGGTGCCTTCCATCCTTTGCGGTAGGTCCATGCCTTCACCTCCATCTCCCCAGCAGTAATGAATGTCTCGAGGTTGAGCATCCTGAAGGCGGTCTTTATCAAGCGGTTGCAGCCGCTTTCGGTGAGGCCGGCATCTTCGAGGAACATTTGTCGTTCTTCGAAACTTTCGAGTTCGGCGATATCCGCCTCTGTGCGTGCTGCCACAACGAGTATTTCCGCCCCTTCGTCCTTCACTGCCTCGCGTACCTGTTCCACGTACGCATTGCCAGTTGCTGCAGAGGCTTCATCCACGTTGCAGACGTAGAGCACGGGTTTTGTGGTGAGAAGGAAGAGGTCGTGAGCCGCCTGTTGTTCTTCTTTCGTGTCAAATTGCACAGTGCGTGCGGACTTGCCCTGAATGAGTGCATCGTGATAGGCTTTCAGCACGGTGTATTCAACTTTTGCGTCCTTGTTGCCGCCCATGGTGGCAAGTTTCTCTACTTTAGAGATTTTGCTCTCGATGCTTTCAAGATCTTTGAGTTGGAGTTCTGTGTCGATGATTTCCTTGTCGCGCACAGGGTCAACACTGCCGTCTACATGCACCACATTTCCATCGTCGAAGCATCGCAGCACGTGTATGATGGCATCCGTCTGCCGGATGTTGCCGAGAAACTGATTGCCGAGTCCTTCGCCTTTCGAAGCGCCTTTCACTAGACCCGCAATGTCCACTATTTCCACCGTCGCAGGCACGATGCGTCCTGGATGGACTATTTCAGCCAGCCTGGTCAGACGTTCGTCGGGTACAGTGATGACACCCACGTTGGGTTCAATAGTACAGAACGGGAAATTTGCTGCTTGTGCCTTGGCGTTGCTCAAACAGTTGAAGAGAGTTGACTTGCCCACGTTAGGCAGTCCTACTATGCCACATTGTAATGCCATTTCCTTTATTACGATTTATTCATGCAAAATTACGAAGGTACGCGCGATTGGCAAAAGGAATTTGGAAAAAACGCACTTTTGTGGCAAGCGTGAAGAACTTTGAAAAAGTTTGCAGTACCAGAACGACAAATGAGACGGAAAAAATGTCGATGGGAGCAAATGCTGTCACATTTTTGGGTTCAAAGACAAGAGTTATACATGAAAATAGACAAAAATTAACAAATTAAGCGTGATTTTGTAAAATAAAGTTTGCAAAAGTTTGGTTTATTAAAAAAGACCTTATATATTTGCAGTGTAATTCAATTCCTCGAAGCGTTGAGGATTCCAAATTTTATTTCGTTTTGCCTGCGTGCAGGTTATGCACAAAGGCAATGTCTTTTCATCTTACAATAATACCATCTATGGCCGTCCAGATGTGAAATCTCGACGGCTTTTTTTTGTGCATATCAATTAGTTATAGTTTTTCTGTACGGATACTAAAAAGAAATCTCCCGATTTCATCGGAGAAACCGGGAGATTTAGATGAGTATATGTATTTCTGTTATAGAAATTTTCTATAGGATGCCGAGTTCTCCGACAAGGAAGAGTGTTCCATAGCCAATAATGAGACTTATGGCACCTACGATAAGTCCGATTTTTGCCATGTCTTTCTGCTGTACGAGGTTTGTGGAGTAGGCAATGGCGTTTGGCGGTGTGCTGATGGGTAGCACCATGGCGCTACTTGCAGCCACTGCGATACCTACGAGTACCACTGTTGTGCCACCAATAGCGGCGAGTGAGTCGCCCATGCCTGCGCATACGGTAGAGAGGATAGGCACGAGGAGGTTGGCTGTTGCAGAATTGCTGATGAAGTTGGACAGTGCATAACAAATCAGTCCTGAAATGATAAGGATTACGATTGGCGACCATTGCGCGAATGGCAAAGCCTTGACCGCTGCTTCAGAGAGTCCTGACTGCTTGAGTGCTCCGCCCAATGCGAAACCACCCGCCACCATCCAGATGACAGACCAGTTGATCTCCTCCAAGTCTGCGCGTTTGATGACGCCTGCTATAGCAAAAATAGCCATTGGAATAAGTGCTACGGTATTTGCATTTATACCAGTTATTTTATCAAGCATCCAAAGTAAGATTGTTATAACGAACGTAATGATAACCACGATAGTCTTCACACCCGGTTTCAGTCCGCTTTCTATTTCGATTTCGATGGTTTTCTGTGTGAAGGGGAACAGTTTGAGCAAGAGGAACCATGAGATGAAGAGAACGATGATGACCACGGGTATCATAATCATCATCCATTGTCCAAATCCTATTCCAAGATTGAGTTCGTTGAGTTCTTTGAGTGCTATGGCATTCGGTGGTGTGCCGATAGGTGTTCCCATACCACCGATATTTGCTGCGATAGGTATGGAAAGCGTCAGTGCTATGCGTCCCTTTCCTTCGGGTGGCAGTTGTCGGAACACTGGGGTGAGAAATGCCAGCATCATTGCTGCTGTAGCCGTGTTACTGATGAACATGGAGAAAAGTCCCGTAATGACGATGAAACCGAGCAAAACGTTAGAACTCTTCTTTCCGAATGGTGTGAGGAGAACGCGTGCTAAATAGGTGTCGAGACCAGTCTTTGTAGCCGCAATGGCAAGGACAAATCCACCGATGAAGAGCATCACGGTGGGATCAGCAAAGGCGCCCATCACTTTCTTATAGTCGAGTAAATGTTCGGGGTCTGCCGTTTGGAAAGACAAGAAAGCACTGTCGCTACATGTGAGCAGCAGCAACACCATTATCGCCACGGACGTTGCCCATGAGCTCACCACCTCGAAGATCCACATGAGTGTGGCGAAAGCGAAGATGGCAATGACACGTTGCTGAACTGCTGTCAGTCCCGGAATGCCAAAACTGTCGGCAGGCAGGTTCCAGAGCGTGAGTGTAACAACGAGGATAATGGCACTGAAAATAGCCTTCTTAATCAGTTTGCCTTCGCTCTCGGGTTTATCGTGCTTTGCCTTGTGGTAAGCATCGAGCAAATGGAAACCATGAAAAATCTTAAACATGTGTCTGTAATTTTTTATTTTGTCTTTTCGAAGCGCAAAATTAAATGTTTTTGAATAAAAAGATTTTTATTGCAAAGCAAACATTCCAAAATACGCCCTTTTTTGGTGTGGAAGGTGATAAAATGTAAACTTAAGAATACAACTTCAGTTCATTGAACATGTTATCAGGTCGTTCGTTCTGTTTCTGCTTTTGCGTTTTCAGCGCGTCTTTGCTATTGTTCATAAGCATTCAGAGGCATTGTCTCAGGCTATGGGCTTTCAATCCGTTTTTCTGGATACTAATAAAAGAACGTGATTTTTCGTATTTTTGCGAAATATTAGATTCAAATTCTTGAAAAATGGGAAAGAGGGTATTCAAGTCGAAAGTAGATGCGTGGCTCATCATAGTGATGGTTGCAAGCACGTTGTTGGTTGCAGGCGCATGTTTTTCCATAGATAACTCAGAGTTGTTGGCTTATATCATCAATATAGTCCTTGTGGCAGTCATGGTGTTTGTCTTTTTCGCAATTTTCAATATCAGGTATGAGGTAAGCGAAGACACACTTTTTGTAAGGAGTTTTATTTTACTCTCATATACCATACCTGTTGCTGATATTCGCGAGATACGTGCCAGCAGTTCATGGCTGGCTTCTCCTGCAGCATCGCTCGATCGTTTGGAAATCAGATACAGTAAACGCAGAACTATTCTTCTCTCGCCCGCAGACAAACAGGGATTTATTGATTGTTTGAGAGGCATCAATCCTAATATAGTTTGCAAGAACGAATAGGGATCTCTTATTCAAAATAGCAACCTACTGAAAACAAATCTATAAAACGTCTCAATATATTAATAGAGCATACCTTAATAATTTTTGTTTCGTATTTTGGGTGTCCCAGCGACGATGTAGAGAATACAGTTATGGCGGGTAATGTCATTGTTTTTCGAGTTTATTTTGGTTCAAAAACGCTTGATGTGAAAATTTTAACATTTTTTAACAGGGGGGGGGTATTTTTTTTAATCTTATAACTCTATTTTTGTAATTGGGACAATTAAACATTAAAAGTACGATTATGAAAAAACTATTCAATTTTATTAGCGTGGTGGCGTTATTAGCGTTCTTTTCATGCGGTGGAGCCACTTTTATCACACCAGACAAAAATTCCGTTGATTTTGCAATAGAGGGCGGAGAACAAACAGTGAACATCAGCACAGATGGCACTTGGGAATTGATGACGTCGCCCGACTGGGTACAGACGGAGGTTAAGGATAGCGTGTTGGTGCTCAAAACGACCCGTAATGAGACTGGCGCTGTTCGTAAGGGGGACGTTGTGCTAAAGGGCAAAGAAGATGTTGAGATCACTATCAAGGTGACTCAAGCCACCAAGTGTACCCATATCACACCTTCAAATGACAAGTTAGCATTTGAAAAAGAAGGAGGAACAGAAACCGTAGATATAGATACTGATGGCGAAATTCAGGTTAAGTCAGAAGCATTTGAGACATCTTATGAGAACGGCGTACTTACAGTAACTGCACCAGCAAATGATGGAGGTGCCAAGTATGGTGATGTTGTTTTAACCGGTGATGACCAGATGGCAGTAATTCACGTGAGCCAAAAGGGTAATATTTGCTCCAAATGTGGCGGTTCAGGAAAAGTGAGGTGTTCAAGGTGCGGAGGAAGAGGTTCCTATGATCAGCATTTTGACGGACCTCCTTTCGGTGCAACTAATGGATGTACCAGATGCGGTGGTTCTGGCTCTGAAGCTTGGGCTGGACAAGGTGCAGCGGATAGAAGTACACTTCGCAGGGGTAGCGGTCGAATGAGATGTCCCAGTTGTGGAGGGCAAGGTCATTGACTATAGAAGTAACAATAAACTATCTGTGTCCACTATGATAGAATTATAGAGACTCATAGCTGATAAGTACAAGTGTTAGGGAGAATGCATTCATTTATCTTACTTTTTGAGATTGATATAGCATTCTTCCTAACATTTGGTTTTTATGCAGAAAGCACGTTTACTTGGTAGTAATAGAAAAATACAGAAAGAGGAGAGGTCTTCAACGATTTTGGCGACAACCCCTTAACCCAAGTTGAATAATTGATTATATAAACCACGGGCAAAGCATTTTAATTTGCTTCGCCCGTGTTTCTTGTTTGTTTGGTTAGTTCAGGGATACGAGTAATTATTCGTATCTCTTGAGGAACTCAACGTTCTTTCTTTCTGTGCTGTTGAAGCTGGCAGATGCCTCGCCCATTGAGAGATAGCCGTTGTACCATGACTTTCTGCTGAAATGGTTGATCATTGCAGAAGTCTGGAAGGCATAGTGGTGGCGTGCATAGATGGAGTTTTTCATCACTTTGATTTCGTATCTCGACATATTACTGATGTCATCATACGTTGCAAGTCGATAGGATAGCCAGTCGTACCTTGAAGAAGGGTCATAGCCGGCTCCTCCGCCGCGTCTTGGTGCAGGAGGGTCTGCTCTTGGTGCACGTGGTTGTACTACGGGTTCCTGTTGTGCTTGACGTGCAGCCTTTTTTGCTGCTTCTGCTCTGGCTTCTGCCTCTGCTGCCTTTGCTTCTGCTTCTGCTGCTTCCGCTTCTGCCGTTCTTGCTTCAGCCTTTGCAATTCTCTCCTTGGCGCTGTTATCTTCCACTACTTCAGTTTCTGTTTCGGTGGTGGGTTCTTCAACAACTTCTTTTTCAGCCTTTTCAGCCTTGCTGCTTTCAGTTGCTTCGGGAGTGGATGAACCCTTGTCGCGTTGCAGGAACGGGAGTTTGTCGCAAGATGTCAGACTGATGCAAAATGCTATTGCTGCAATAGCAGTAAGCATTGTCAATGGTTTTCTGAATAGTTCTTTGTGGGTCATGATGAAAAGTATAAAAAGTGTGATTAGAATGAGAATTCAAATTTGAAACGTATGCCCCATCGGTGAGTGTCGGGGTTGCTCAGGTATGTGAGTCGACGGAAATACTCTATGCGGAAGAACTTGAACACGTTGTGCACTCCGGCATAGACTTCCACATAAGGTTTCGAACTGTTAATGCTTCTCGAGAGGTATCTGAACTCTCCGTTTTCGTTGAATCGTCCCGGGAAGAAGAACAGGTCTGGATCGTCAGGATTGACGAAGGGATCGTTCTTCGATGTGAGATGCCCCCAAAGCACGTTGCATCCGAAGAGTTCGCGCCACTTGAGTTTACGGATGAGAGGAATACGATTCAGTATTTTTCCGTTCATATCCCATGATCCGAAAAACGAGAGCGCTCGGTCGCTGAGGAATTCCATGTTGTCAACGAGGCTGAATGTGCCGTCCTCCATAAAGTAGGAAAGGTCGGCTGAAGGAAGGATGAGGTATGGATAAGGCACCTTGTTCCATTGAATGTCGCCTCTGAGGAGGAGGTCTATCTTACCCCAAGAGCCCACCCAGAAGCGTTTGTAGATGGATGCTTCGGTAAGGTTTGAGGCATGTTCTGAACTCAGTACATTTTTGAACCCGAATCGGTGCTTGAACCGCAGAATCGGTGCATCGTAATTAGATTCATAGCGATTCTGCTTCGTGTTGATCCATGTAACGCCCGGCTGGTACTGAATGCCAATTTCAGCCTCACTCTTATGTATGTACTTGATGTGGTCTGCAGGATTTTGGCTTGGTCCTATGAGATTTGTTGGCTGGAAGAACATTTCGAGTGTGGGTTCCATGCGCTCGTGGTATAAGCCACCCCAAATCTGTAAGCCGTTACCCCATTCTTTTACATAATTGATGTCGAAAGAGCGGACATAGTACATGTGGTCGATGGTTGTCCATTTGAGGGCCTTGAACACATTGTCTTTATCCGGACCAAGGAATTGGTCGCTCGGCGAAATGACATCATCCTTGAAGGCGAATGTGAGGTTGTGGCGTGGGAACTCATGTGGGCGATATGCTTTCTTGTTGAAAGAATATATGGTTTCCAACGCGCCTTTCCAACGGTGGTCTTTTACGCCGTATGCCATGTAGCCTTTGAAGAAAAGGTGTGGGTTGAGGTTGGCAGTGGTTTGTGCAGAAGCTCTTAAACGTAGGCCTTCAACTTTGTTCGATGAAATGGATGAAACCACAGGACCTATGTCAATTTTGCTTGGTGTTTTTTCGCTACCCGTTTCGATGAAGTTTTCCATCACAGCCTGAATGATAGGCATAATGACTTTATACCCTTTCGCTTTCTTTACAGAGGTTACCACACGATTGACAGCCTCTTCATCGTTGTTCAGATTGTTGGCACGCCTATCGTCCCAGAATTGCTCGTCACGCATCAAGGCATTCGCCTCCGTTCGTGTGTCACCATCGAATTTGAATGTGCGGTCGGGGATGACACCGAAGTCGAAGTGGGAATAGTAGTTGTCGCGCGTAACCTGGAACTTATGAAGGAAGTTGGTGAGTTCCATCTGGATAATCATCTCGTCCTGCTCGATGACGTGTTCTCCTGTGGGCAACTGCGCATAGGTCTGTATAATCTGCATATCCTTCACGAAGTTTACGTCGGAGCGGTAAGGAATACCCATCTTGAGGTGTTTTACCCGGTAGGACGAATCGCTCACCACCACGTACAGATGGCCGCTGAAGCCAAAGTCTTGCGAATTGTTCGGCGTGAATGTTACGTCCACGCAGCGGTCTGTTCCTATGTTGATGGTGTCGCCCAGGAAATAGCGGTAGAATCCGATGGCATTCTTTGACGAGATAGGACTAAGGAAGGGGTATTGCAGCAGTCTGATTTCGTCCTCGTAGATGTCCACATCGGTGAAGCAGTCCTTCAGTATTACGTTGAACATTTCTCCTGTTGACTTGAGGATATCTTTGAGTCCCTTTGTACGCTGACCGGTAATGATGGTTTTCTCAGTGTTGGTTTTCTTTCGCCATACTTGTGTGGACGAAGTTTCGTCTATGGATATGGGGAGGGTGAGTTTTCCCGTAGCGTTGCACACTTCGAGACCGTCCTTCATGAAACTGAACGGCTTCATGATGCCACTCTCGAACGACTGCTCCGTAACCTCGTTGAATGCAAAGACCATCTTTGTGTACTTCTCGTAGGAGAAATAGTCGTGGCTATGGAGGTCAGTCTGCTTCTTGTTAGCAATGACCTTCTTCATCAGTTCCACCGCAGGATTGTTCTTGCGGTCGTACTTCTGTTTCTTGCCTTTGACTATAGCCTTTCCGCCAGTATTCTCCAATGGTAGCAGTGTTACCTCTATGGTATCTTTCAGGTGCTTGATGGAGATGGTTTTGGCATTATAGCCCACGCATGCCACGTGGAGTTTGCTTCGCTGGTATTCTTTTGTGAATTTACCCTCGAAGTCGGTCTGTGAGATCACGCCGTCGTCGAAGAAAACGTTTGCCATAACGACAGGCTCGCCGGTAATTTCATCTATGACTGTGCCCACGATAGTTTTCTGCGCTTTTGCTACGAGCACAGACAAGAGGAGTACGGTGAAAATCAGAGACTTCTTCAATGTCGCAAATTTTTTTTGCGGAAGCAGAATTCCGCGTCTCATTATAATCAAAAATTAACAGTGGGGGCAGAGGTGTTGTCCTCTTTCGCCCCGGCTGTTAATCGTTAGATGTTGTTTTCTACAGAAGGTTTATTCCAGTTCTTCGTCGGGCTCATAGCCTCCGAGTTCGCGAATCTTGTTCTTGAACATGGTGTATTGCTGAAACAAATCGTGAATAGGTTCTTCGCCTTGTGTGTAGTCGTGCATTGGGCTCTTCAGGAAGAAACTCATCCAGCGCTGTGTGCCTTTCAGTCCTGCACGCAGAGCGAGGTCGGAGCAAAGCACGAGGTCGAGTACGATAGGAGCAGCAAGAATAGAATCGCGGCAGAGGAAATCGACCTTAATCTGCATGCCATAGTCCTGTCCCATCCATCCGAAGATGTCGAGATTGTCCCATCCCTCCTTGGCATCGCCACGAGGCGGGTAGTAGTTGATGCGCACTTTGTGGAAGATGTCGCCGTAGAGTTCGGGCTGGTCTTCTTTCTTCAAGATGGTGTCGATAACGCCCAGTTTGCTAACTTCCTTTGTCTTGAAGTTTTCGGGGGCATCGAGCACTTCGCCGTCACGGTTGCCGAGGATGTTTGTGGAGAACCATCCGCTCAGACCGAGGCAACGCGTGCGCAACATAGGGCTCAGAACGGTCTTCATCAGTGTTTGTCCTGTCTTGAAGTCTTTTCCTGCAATGGGCAGGCCTTTCTTGTCGGCGAGTTCCCAGATGGCAGGTATGTCAACGCAGATGTTCGGTGCGCCCATCACGAATGGTGCGCCTTCTTGCAATGCTGCGTATGCATAGAGCATCGATGGAGCAATGTTGGCTTTGTCGTTGGTTTTGATGGCATTCTCGAAGTCTTCCAGTTTACTGTGAACTGCAGGGTTGTAGTCTATGAACTTCTCTGTGGATGCCGCCCAGATTACTACGACGCGGTCGCAGCCATGTTCGCTCTTGAACTTGCGGATATCTTCACGCAACTGCTCAACCAATGCTGCTCTGTCGCCATCCTTGATGTTACCGCCCTGACCTGCCAGGCGCGAAACATATTCAGGGTCGAATGCAGCCTTCATGGGTTTGATGCTTTCAAGTTCATCGCGTACTGGATCGATGTCCTTCTGCAATAAAACCTTTGCATTCATCGCGCTTTCGTACGCATTCATCGGGAAAATGTCCCATGAGCCGAACTCGATGTCCTTGCAGTCTGTCAGTGGTACTATCTCACTCACTTTGAGGTATTTGCGATCTTTTCCGCGTCCAACGCGAATTTTTGCCATCTGGGTAACAGACCCTCCGGGAAGACCTAAGCCTTTGCGGTACATCAGTGTACCAGCCATAAAGGTGGTAGTTACGGCACCAAGACCTACAACCAAAACACCCAATTTGCCATTTGCTGTTTCCATTATTATTTTTTGATCCTATTGATTGATTCTTTCTTCCTAATTCCTATTTCTTGATACATCATCTTAGGCAGAGATGCTACAGAAAAGAAAGCCTTTTCCCTATATAAATGCTCTATTAAGCGACAGGAGTTCTTAGTGTAGCGTGCAAATTTATACAATTTAAAAGAAACTGAAAACTTTTTTGGATTTTAAAAATATATTGCCGTTTTTTATGTTCAGAGTTCGCCTTTGAGATACCACTTATAAAGCAAACTAACTCCTTCCTGCAGTTCTATCTTGTGGTGCCAGCCCAATTGGTGCAGTTTGCTCACGTCGGTAAGTTTTCGGGGTGTGCCGTCTGGTTTTGAAGCGTCCCACCGCAGTTCACCTTTGTAGCCAATGGTATCTACTACAAATTCAGCAACCTGCCGGATGGTGTGCTCCCGTCCCGTGCCAACGTTGATGTGGCAATTCCGTACCTCTGTGTCGTCGGGCGCGTAAGTGTCGGCAAAGTCAACGTTGAGTAGCACGTGCACGCTGGCATCTGCCATCTCCTCGCTCCAGAGGAACTCGCGCAGGGGTGTGCCTGTTCCCCAGAGCATTACTGTTTCGCGCTCTATGCCGTACTTCTTCAGCACTGTTTCTATATCGCTCATTGCGGCTTGTCCGTCGATACCTTCCACGGGTCGCAGCATGAGGTCGCGGCGCAGGGCTGTTTCGTTGCCTTCGAGGAGGAGATGGGAGAGGTGCACCTTACGCAGCATAGCGGGGAGCACATGGCTCCGCTCGAGGTGAAAATTGTCGCGAGGTCCATAGAGGTTGGTAGGCATCACGGCAATGTAGTTGCAGCCATATTGCAGCGAGAAACTCTCACAAAGTTTCAGTCCGGCAATCTTGGCAATAGCGTATGGTTCGTTAGTATATTCGAGTGGCGAAGTTAAGAGTGCGTCTTCGCTCATGGGTTGCCGCGCATTACGCGGATAGATGCAAGTGCTTCCGAGAAAGAGCAATTTCTGTACGTCGTGGCGGAAACTTTCTCCTATGACGTTCTGCTGTATCTGAAGATTCTGATAGATAAAGTCGGCGCGATAGCGGCTGTTCGCCATTATGCCGCCTACATGCGCTGCTGCGAGCACCACGGCATCGGGTCGCTCTGCATCGAAAAAGGCACGTACAGCCGCGCCATCCAGCAAATCGAGTTCGGCATGTGTCCTGCCAATGAGGTTCGTGAAACCGCGATCACTCAGATTTTTCCAAATGGCAGAACCCACCAACCCACGATGGCCAGCAACATATATTTTGGCATTCTTGTTGATCATAGTAGTTGCGTTAGAGTTCTTTTGGACGAAGATAGAGTTTGCGTGTAAAACGCAAATCGTGTTCCACCATGATGTGGACAAGTTCTGCAAGACTGGTCTTGTGTGGATTCCATCCAAGACGCGTTTTAGCCTTTGTTGGATCACCGAGCAATTGTTCTACTTCTGCCGGTCGGAAGTATTTTGGATCAACTTCTACAAGCACTTTTCCCGTTGCGGTGTCTATGCCTTTCTCCTGCAATCCTTCTCCTTCAAAACGCAACTCAATGCCTGCCTCTCGGAAAGCCAATTGGCAAAATTCGCGAACTGTGTGATACTCTCCTGTGGCAATGACATAGTCTTCAGGTACATCTTGCTGAAGCATGAGCCACATGCATTCCACATAATCGCGAGCATAGCCCCAATCGCGTAAGGCATTCAAATTGCCGAGATAAAGTCTGTCTTGAAAACCTTGTGCTATACGCGCTGCAGCAAGTGTTATCTTGCGCGTTACGAAGGTCTCACCACGTCGCTCGCTCTCATGGTTGAAAAGAATGCCGTTCACACAATACATGCCATAACTTTCGCGATAGTTCTTCACAATCCAGAAACCATATTGTTTAGCTACACCGTAGGGTGAACGTGGATAGAAAGGTGTGGTTTCGCTTTGAGGAACTTCCTGCACTTTTCCATAGAGTTCGCTCGTGCTGGCTTGGTAAATGCGGCACTTGTGTTCTAAACCACAAATGCGAACAGCCTCTAATAGTCGTAATACACCGAGTGCATCGGCATCAGCGGTGTATTCTGGCACATCGAAAGATACTTTAACATGGCTTTGGGCAGCGAGGTTGTAAATTTCTGTAGGTTCCACTTGGCGAATAATGCGTACAAGCGAAGAAGAATCGGTCATATCGCCCCAATGCAAGTTGATGAGGCGAGCTTTTTTCATGTCGCGCACCCATTCGTCAAGATAAAGGTGCTCTATTCGCCCTGTGTTGAACGATGAAGACCTACGCATAATGCCATGAACCTCATAACCTTTTTCAAGAAGAAATTCTGCAAGGAAAGATCCATCTTGCCCTGTAATACCTGTAATTAAAGCAACTTTTTTCATATACATATTTTTTATAATTTTTTATAAACCACGAATTACACGGATTTTTGTTCTCCATGTAATTCGTAGTTCTTTATTAGTGAAAAATGTGGTTCGTTATTCGTTCACGATTTCTTCTTCTCTGCTGATAACATTGCCGTCCTCATCGTATGTCGTGATGATACGCTTTACTGTAGTCACTGTTTCAGTGGTCTTTGCAGCAGATTCGTCAGGGTTGAATGATGCTCCATGGTCGAAACAGATTTTCCATTCGCCACTGTGGTCTTTGCGTAATGTATAGGTTTCTTCTCCAAATTCGCCGTTATGGTATTTTATAAGCACTTGCACAAGTGCGTTGTTATTTTTGACAGACTCGTCCTTGATGCTGAACGACTTGATGCGAGGTGCCGATTCGTATCTTCTTTGTAGTCTCTCATTGGCTTCTTTCTCCACCTTCGACTTCTTCATGCCGTAGTCGAGTTGGTCGTCGATATAGACATATTGTCCGAGATGCTTGAATTCGAAATTGACCAAATGGTTGTAGAATTCGTTGACCACGTAAGCAGGATTGCCTTTTACTATGGGTATGGGCTGTACTTCTATGTCTTGAAATGATGTGAGAGAAGCAAATGCCAAAATGGCGATGAACACTTTGAATAATTGTTTCATTGTCGATATTTTTTATGTTAGAATTTCTTGTTAAAAAAAGTTCTTATAAGACCACTTTCCATACACTGTCTTTCCTGATTAAGGTGTATTTGTCGCCGTGGATGGGTCCGATGCCATCAGTTTTAATGACAACTATGGCAGTGTCGCCGACGATGTTTTCTCCAGTGATTTTGTAACTGTTGATATGCACACCATTGATGTATGTATAAAGTAGGTCGGTTGCTTGTCGGTTTTCCTCTTCTTCAGAGAGTTTTACGTCTCTGCCATGATAGATTTTTGAGCGGTCAATTAGCGTGGCGGCCTTGTCGATGTCTCCTTTCTGTATGTAGTTGTAGAACTCGCTCATTGTTTCGGCAGGGCTTCCGGCTTGTATCTTAAACTCATCCTTTCGGAAAATCAGGAGGAGGATAAGTACTGTCAGCATAACGCACACTGCAGTTATCAGAATATTCTTCTGTTTGTTTGTCAGTTTGATGTTCTTGAGCGAGAAGGTGGGCATGACGTAAGGTAGTTAGTTATTCTTCACGGACTTTTCTGCCTCTTCAACGGGTTTCTCATCTGGGTAGGCGATGCGTGTATGATACATCTTTTTCAGGCTGTCGATAAGTGTGCGTTTGGCGAGTTCCAGTTCGATAAAACTGATGGGACAGCGCTTGAAGTAACCATTATCTATCTGTCGCTGTACAATCCTGTTCACCATATCGAAGATGCTCTTGGCTGTATAGTCCTTCAGACTGCGTGCTGTGGCTTCTACTGCGTCGCTCATCATCAGAATAGCCTGTTCTTTAGTAAGCGGGTTGGGACCAGGATATGTGAATGCTTCGATGTCGTCCTTGCCGTGGTTTTGCTTGTTACGCCATTGGTCGTAGAAGTATTTCGTATAACCTCTACCATGGTGTGTCAGGATGAAGTCGATAATTTCCTTCGGAAGGTTGTGCTCTTTGGCTATTCTGACGCCCTCCGCGACATGACTGATGATGATTTTTGCGCTTTCCTTCTCATCGGCGATGGCATCGTGTGGATTTACTCCCATCTGGTTCTCTGTGAAGAACGTTGGGTTCGCCATCTTGCCAATGTCGTGGTAGAAGGCTCCACACCGCACGAGTTGCACCTTTGCTCCAATCTTCTTGGCCACGTCGGTGGCAAGGTTTGCCACGTTCATTGAGTGGTTGAAGGTGCCTTGAGCGTTTTGAGAGAGTTGGCTCAAAATGTCGTTGTTGATGTTCATCAGTTCTATCAAGGTCATCTGAGAATTGAAGCCAAACACCCGTTCCAGTAAGTAGAGCAAGGGGTAGGAGCAGAGGATCATGATGCCACCACCCGTGATGTATTGGTAATGTGCGCCTTGCAATTCATGAATCTGTCGCCCTTGTGCGAGGTCGAACACCAATGAGAAAACCAGACTCACGATGGTGATATAGAGCGTTATCTTGAGCAATTCTGAGCGCTCCGTGAGTTCGGATACGGTAAAGATGGCAGTAAGACCCGCCACCACTTCGATGAGCACGAACTCGTATGGGTTGCTCAGTCCGAGCGATGAAATAAGTATCGTAGTGAGAAGAGCCATGAATGCCGTTCTTGCATCGAAGAATATGCACATGAAAATCGCTACCATAGCAAATGGCAGCAGATAGACGTTGAGCATCTGGAACAACAGGAGCAGATGTGTGATAAGCGGGAAGATGGTAACTAACGTGAAAATGAGCATGACACTCCGCTTGTTTCGCAAGATGTCGCGTCGGAAGATGTAGAGAAACACACCCAAGGCAAGCAAAAGCCCGAGGAAGAAGAGCGCCCGCCCTACGAGGAGTTCTGTCTGACCTTCTTTGCTCGACAGGTTCTTTTCGTTTATCATTCTCACGTATGAATCGATACGAACCTTTTTCTCTGCATCAATCACTTCTCCATAGTCGATAATTTTTTCGCCCTTCTTCACACTGCTTTTCGTTTCTCCCACTTCTGCCAGGCGGCTGTTGAGTTGGGAGGCACTCATCTCAGCATTCAGAATGATGTTGGGGGTGATGAGGACGGTGTTGTCGTGGTCGAATTCTGAAAAAATGGCATTGAGAATTTCACGTTTAAAGTGTGCAGAATCGCGGTTCATGACATACTCGTATGCCGTTTGCGGTGTGAAAAGGGAGTCGATGTCATAAAGGTTGCTCTCTTTGTCCAGCGCAACGTTAATTTCCGTCTGTCCCTTGCTTTTGGCTTCGTTCAGTTCGTTGGCAGAGACTATACCCCTTTCGTACGCAGTCTTGATGCCTTCCTTGATATAGTTGATATACGCGGGAGGGAATTGTGCGAATTGGTCATCTTTCGCTTTTGAAGAAACAATGGCAAGCGAAGAGTCAACTTGCGATACATTTATTTTGAAGTATGGCTTGAAGTGTTTCCTGATGCTGTCCTTTTGTGCCTTTATCTCTGCTTCCGACTTGTAGAGCGGGAAAGCCTCGTCAGCAATCAAGGCTTTCCTTCCCCACACCTCGCCGTCTGAATAGGACGACAGGCTCACGCTGTTGGGCGGGGGAAGTGTGAGTGTGAGCAGGATGACCGATACAATCACCGTAGTGATGATGGTGAGGTATTGGATGCTGTTGTCGAATATGGATTTTTCTGGATCCTTTGCCATTTTTGTTTTCGTTGTACCGCAAAATTAGCATTTTACTGACAATCTCGTAAGAAAAAGTCAAGAAAAAAGCGAGGTGCCTCAGTGGTTCTGGCGCGGTGTTTCGTATTTCTTCCGTTGAAGTTACCAACCCACCAAATACTCTGCCCTTGCGTCGCCGTCGTCTATGCGTCGATATATTTTGAATGCGATGGTGAGGAAGATGGGTGCAGAGATGAGGCCGCAGATGGAGTCGATGAGATAGTGTGCACTGATGTACACCGTAGCGCCACAAAGCAGGATATACAGTGGCAGGAATATCCAGAACGTACCCTTTCTGAGGCGGTAAGTGAGCAGCATGACGATGGTGCTCATACCCACGTGGCTCGAGGGGAAGGCGGCAGTGGGTCTCTCTCCGCTTTCCTGAGTGAGTGAGACGAGGCTTTTGAAGAACCCGTCTGTGGCAGAAGCAGAGGGTGGAAGTTGTATGTGGGTTCGGAAATAATCGTGGAGTTCGGGATATTGCCCGGAAACCATAGCATCGTGCCCGATGGTGGGGAAATAGTAATAAGGTCCTGCCACAGGCAGGAAAATGTAAATGGTGTAATAAAAGAAGAAACAGATGAGTATGACGGACACCGTCTGACCCAAGTATTTGCGCTTGCCGAAAAGTGTCAGCAGGACACAGATGAAAATCATTGGAAAATAAGCGAAATAACCTGCATTGAACAGTTCACTCCATATTTTACCGGGAAGCACCTCGCTGAACACCATGGACGGCTGGCAGCCAAACAATTCAAGGTCGATGCCGGCGAAGATGTGGTCCAGATTGGGGAATTGGCGGCAGAACTCATACGTTTCAGGATACCAATATGGCAACAAGAACAAGAGTGCTACCTGGCGTATGAAGTAGGTCGTTTTTGTGGGTCGGAACTGGTAGATGCCATATATCGCAGCAATTAGCAGTATGACGCACCCACGTATGCCAAGCATTGTGAGCGGTGAATTCATGCCCGTCCAGAAGATACCAATCAGAATAGTGGTAAAAAGGATATAGCCTAATGTAACTTTTTCTATACCTAAAAGACCTGTGGGTCGATGTTCCATACGTAGATAGTAGTGTTTTTTAATTACCTGAATACTGTTTCTATAACCATCCTGCTTTCTTATACCATGCCACACTCTCTTTCACACCTTCCTCAAGTTTGTATTTGGGGACATAGCCAAGCAACTCCTGAGCAGGCTGGATGTCGCACTGCCAGTTGCGTTGCCGCAGGATGTGGTATTTGTCCATATTGAGCGTGGTGGTTTTTCCTCGCCATTTAGCCAGTGTGCCCGAAATTTTGCAAACTCCGTGGAGCAGCCACAAGGGAGCCTTTATATGAAGAACACAGCGCACTCCCATCTCGGCTTGGAGTAGATTGCTAAAGGCACGACTATCGTACACTTCGCCGTCGGTCAGGAAATAAGCCCGTCGGGAGGGCCCATTGCTAAGCGCAAGGCAAGCGGCATCCACGAGGTCGCGTACAAAGATGAACGTGATTTCCTGTGGTTTGAAGCCAACGGAAAAGTCGATGTGCTGCCTGATGCTTTTCGCCATCAAGAAGTAGTCCTTTTCGCGAGGACCATAAACCCCCGTGGGACGAAGGATGACATAATCCAGATCCTTTATGGCTTCAAGGGCGGCTTCAGCGCGTAGTTTGCTCTGACCATACGCACTGTTGGGCATGGGAGTATCGCTTTCCGTTATCTTGGCATAATGAAACTTTCCGTTGCCTGTGGGTTCTTGACGTACAGGTCCGAACACACTCAGCGAACTGAAATAGATGAAACGACCCTTGATGGTTTGTGTCTCAATGAGTGCTTCAGCAAAATGACGGGTGCCATCCGTGTTGATAGTGAAGAAATCAGCAGCGTTTTTACATTTTGTGGCTCCTGCGGCATGAATGACATGGTGCCAAGGACCATGGCTTTTCAGTTGATCAGAGAGCGTGCCTTTGTCAGAGAAATCTAACTCGAGAAACTTGATACGTGAATCTTGTAAGTATTCACGACTGCTTGATTGCCGAACACCAGCCCACACTTCTGCCCCGAGTTCCAGTAGCCGCTCCACAATGAAACTGCCGATAAAGCCCGAAGCACCAGTGACCAGTATCTTTTCGCCCTTGAAATTCACGGCTGCAAAGGTAGCGAAAAAATAGCGAAACAATAAGATTGGCTGCTGACCAAATCGGTTTGATGGCAGATTTGGGTTTAAAAGCCTGTCATTCCGACTGTTTGTTGTTGTCTTTCTATAAGTTTTTGATGTATAAATTTGTATAAAAGAAAAAAAAGAAAGAACTTTGCAGATGGAATAGAAAAACTTCTTCAGAACTTCTGTAAAATAAGAGGCACAAGATGGTAGAAAAGTTTTTTGGTATCAACTACGAATTTGACTTCGATGCAGCCATAGCCAGCATCGATGAGAAGTTGCGTGTTGGAGAAACAGGCTACATCTGTGTATCGGACGGCGTCATACTCAACACCTACCATCGGAACGAAGGATACAGAAATGTTGTGGACAATGCCATGTTCTCCATTTGCGACAGCAGTTATGTGCCAATATATATAAGGAGGATATATGGGTTGGAGCGGAAGCAATGCAGTGGAACGAAATTCATGGAACTCATCGTTTCCCAAAGAAAATATACCATGGCATTCGTCGGAGGCGATAAGACTATCCTTGAGTCGCTCAAGGAGAACCTCATGAAGATGAACCCAGATGTGGAGAATATGCTTTTCTACGAACTGCCTTTCTGCAAGGTGGCAGACTTCGATTATGAAGGCATAGCAGCAGAAATCAATGAAGCAGCCCCTGATATTGTGTTTGTCTCTCTTGGTGCACCGAAGCAGGAATTCTTTATGTCGTTTCTTGACCCCCACCTCAAGCGTGGCGTAAGCATAGCAGTAGGGGCGGCATTCAAGTTTCATAGCGGCAAAGGAGAGAAACGTGCTCCGAAGTGGATGCTTAAATGCCATCTTGAATTCCTCCACCGCATATTCGAAGACCCCAAGAAGCAAATACCACGTTGTTTCTGGATTCTTCGCACAACGCCCGGGATACTTTGGCGCGAATGGCGAAAAGTGAGAAAAGAGCGCCGGCAAACCAAGAATAAAGAGGAGTAAGCATTATTTCGCTAATAGTTTTGTCCCGAAAAGAATACAGTATAAAAATTCTATTTTGCTGAATTTAAGAAGGTTGACAAAATCGTAAAAAATATATTTAAAATTTTTTCAAAAAATCTTTGGTGGGAATAAAAAGTGTTTGTACTTTTGCACCCGCTAATGACAAATCGGGCATATCCCGTCTGTGTCTTGAGCATAGTTCTTTGAAATTTTTCCATTACTGAAAAGAGAAGTACAAGAGAGATTCTTGCTTATTGTTCATATTATTTTGTACATGAGCGAGAAAGGGTAAAAAAATTTTTTTTTACATCTCCGTCAATTGAAGTATTCGATACTCCATTTGATCCACGACTTTATAATTAGTCACCGAGCCAAGGAAACAATTTATTATATTTTTTACAATGAAGAGTTTGATCCTGGCTCAGGATGAACGCTAGCTACAGGCTTAACACATGCAAGTCGAGGGGCAGCATGCAGGAAGCTTGCTTTCTGTGATGGCGACCGGCGCACGGGTGCGTAACGCGTATCCAATCTACCCTGCACACGGGAATAGCCCTGCGAAAGTAGGATTAATGCCCGATGTTCTTTTTTTGTTGCATGACAGAGAAAGCAAAGATTTATCGGTACAGGATGAGGATGCGTCCCATTAGGCAGTAGGCGGGGTAACGGCCCACCTAACCTACGATGGGTAGGGGTTCTGAGAGGAAGGTCCCCCACATTGGAACTGAGACACGGTCCAAACTCCTACGGGAGGCAGCAGTGAGGAATATTGGTCAATGGTCGCAAGACTGAACCAGCCAAGTAGCGTGCAGGATGACGGCCTTACAGGTTGTAAACTGCTTTTATGCGAGGGTAAAGTGTGCCACGTGTGGCATATTGCAAGTATCGCATGAATAAGGACCGGCTAATTCCGTGCCAGCAGCCGCGGTAATACGGAAGGTCCGGGCGTTATCCGGATTTATTGGGTTTAAAGGGAGCGTAGGCGGTAGGATAAGTCAGCTGTGAAATTGCGTCGCTCAACGTCGCGACTGCAGTTGAAACTGTTTTACTTGAGTGCGCACAGCGGCGCTGGAATTCGTGGTGTAGCGGTGAAATGCTTAGATATCACGAAGAACTCCGATCGCGAAGGCAGGTGCCGGGGGCGCAACTGACGCTGAGGCTCGAAAGTGTGGGTATCAAACAGGATTAGATACCCTGGTAGTCCACACAGTAAACGATGGATACTCGCGGTATGCGATATACGGTATGCCGCTGAGCGAAAGTATTAAGTATCCCACCTGGGGAGTACGCCGGCAACGGTGAAACTCAAAGGAATTGACGGGGGCCCGCACAAGCGGAGGAACATGTGGTTTAATTCGATGATACGCGAGGAACCTTACCCGGGCTTGAACTGTGGTGGCCGTTGGGCAGAGACGCCTGATTTCCTTCGGGACCGCCATAGAGGTGCTGCATGGTTGTCGTCAGCTCGTGCCGTGAGGTGTCGGCTTAAGTGCCATAACGAGCGCAACCCTTTTCTGCGTTTGCCATCAGGTTATGCTGGGCACTCCGCAGATACTGCCATCGCAAGATGTGAGGAAGGTGGGGATGACGTCAAATCAGCACGGCCCTTACGTCCGGGGCTACACACGTGTTACAATGGAGGTTACAGAGGGCTGCTACCTGGTGACAGGACGCTAATCCGTTAAAATCCTCCTCAGTTCGGACTGGAGTCTGCAACCCGACTCCACGAAGCTGGATTCGCTAGTAATCGCGCATCAGCCATGGCGCGGTGAATACGTTCCCGGGCCTTGTACACACCGCCCGTCAAGCCATGAAAGCTGGGGGTGCCTGAAAGCTGTGACCGCAAGGATCGGCCTAGGGTAAAACTGGTGATTGGGGCTAAGTCGTAACAAGGTAGCCGTACCGGAAGGTGCGGCTGGAACACCTCCTTTCTGGAGGCTTTGGTGATATAGTTGATATAGTTATTTTTTTAGGAGATGTTTTTTCCCATCTTTCCTGTGCTGTCTCTTTCGGTAATTGGATTTATTGGATATAACGGCGGGAATAAATGATGCTGAGCGTTGATGTTGCTAAACATTATATTTATGTGAGGCAATCCGCTGAAAGCGGGGGATTAGCTCAGTTGGCTAGAGCGCTTGCATGGCATGCAAGAGGTCATCGGTTCGACCCCGATATTCTCCACACCCGGACTTAAATCCACTTTATTGCTGTGGTAGTCCGAAGCGATCCATGACATGTTGTACAAACCGTAAACAATCGTAAGAAAACAATTTCATTAAGGTGATCTGAAAAGAAGTACAGCTTTTAGTATATGCGTCTTGCGTTTTACGGAATGTTTTTTTTCATTTCCGTATGATGTGATATAGACAAGTAAGTACGAAAGGGCGTACGGTGGATGCCTAGGCTCTTACAGGCGATGAAGGACGTGACAAGCTGCGATAAGCCGCGGTTAGGCGCAAATAGCCTTTGACCCGCGGATTTCCGAATGGGACAACCCGGCAGTATGAAGTACTGTCATCCCTTTTTTGGGAGGCGAACCCGGCGAACTGAAACATCTTAGTAGCCGGAGGAAGAGAAAACAAAAGTGATTCCCCAAGTAGTGGCGAGCGAACGGGGATTAGCCCAAACCACGGGGGTTCCGGCCCTTGTGGGGTTGTAGGACAGCGTTATTGTACATCAGATGGCGAGCGGAACGTATTGGAAAGTGCGTCCGTAGAGGGTGACAGGCCCGTACGCGAAGTTATCTGTGACATAGCTGTATCCTGAGTAGCGCGGGACACGAGAAATCCTGTGTGAATCCGGCGGGCCCATCCGCCAAGGCTAAATACTCGTAAGAGACCGATAGTGTACCAGTACCGTGAGGGAAAGGTGAAAAGCACCCCGTGTAGGGGAGTGAAATAGTTCCTGAAACCGTACGCCTACAAGCGGTCGGAGCCATATTTTTTATGGTGACGGCGTGCCTTTTGCATAATGAACCTACGAGTTGTCGTACGCGGCGAGGTTAAGCGCAATGATGCGCGCAGCCGAAGCGAAAGCGAGTCTTAAAAGGGCGGCTAGTCACGTGCGGCAGACGCGAAACCAAGTGATCTACCCTTGTCCAGGGTGAAGTCCCGGTAACACGGGATGGAGGCCCGCACCAATAAGCGTTGAAAAGCTTCTGGATGAGGTGAGGGTAGGAGTGAAAGGCCAATCAAACTTGGAGATAGCTCGTACTCCCCGAAATGCATTTAGGTGCAGCCCCGATTGTTTCCTGCATGAGGTAGAGCGACTGATCGGATGCGAGGGCTTCACCGCCTATCAAGTCCGGACAAACTCCGAATGCGTGCAGGTTAAGATTGGGAGTGAGGGCGCGGGTGCTAAGGTCCACGCCCGAGAGGAGAAGAATCCAGACCGCCGGCTAAGGCCCCGAAATAATGGTTAAGTTAGACTAACGAGGTGTGGTTCCGGTGACAGCTAGGATGTTGGCTTGGAAGCAGCCATTCATTCAAAGAGTGCGTAACAGCTCACTAGTCGAGGGACCGTGCATGGATAATAATCGGGTATTAAACCATTTGCCGAAGCCGCGGGATGCATATTTATTGTGTATCGGTAGGGGAGCATTCCCTTCTGCCTTGAAGGCGCATGGTGATGTGCGCTGGAGCGTTGGGAAAAGCAAATGTAGGTATAAGTAACGATAAGGAGGGTGAGATGCCCTCCCGCCGAAAGACCAAGGTTTCCCGGGCAACGCTAATCGTCCCGGGGTTAGTCGGGTCCTAAGGATAAGCCGAATGGCGAGGCCGATGGCAGAAACGGTTAATATTCCGTTACTGCCGCAACGGGCGATGTGGAGACGGAGAAGTGACACTCCCGCGCGCTGACGGAATAGCGCGTTTAAGGATGTAGGTGTTGATGGGGGCAGGCAAATCCACCCCCTGAGCTGAACTCTGAAAGTACGCAAGGCCTTCGGGCTGCGCGAGTGGAGGTAATCATGCTTCCTAGAAAATCCGCTAAGCTTAACCGTTGCGGCACCCGTACCGTAAACGGACACACGTGGTCGGGTAGAATATACTAAGGCGCTTGGAAGATTCACGGTTAAGGAACTAGGCAAATTGACCCTGTAACTTCGGGAAAAAGGGTCCTCACATTTTAGTGAGGCGCAGAGAATAGGTCCAGGCAACTGTTTACCAAAAACACAGGGCTGTGCAAATTACAGAGAAGACGTATACAGCCTGACACCTGCCCGGTGCTGGAAGGTTAAGAGGAGAGGTCATCCTTCGGGTGCAGCCTTGAATTGAAGCCCCAGTAAACGGCGGCCGTAACTATAACGGTCCTAAGGTAGCGAAATTCCTTGTCGGGTAAGTTCCGACCTGCACGAATGGTGTAATGATCCGGACACTGTCTCAACCGTGATTCCAGTGAAATTGTAGTATCGGTGAAGATGCCGATTACCCGCGATGGGACGAAAAGACCCCGTGAACCTTTACTACAGCTTAACGTTGTGACCGGGCCGTGGATGTGTAGGATAGGCCGGAGGCTATGAAGTAGGTACGCCAGTATTTATGGAGCCGCCGTTGAAATACGGCCCTTCCGCTGTTTGGTTTCTAACGCGCTTGTTGCGCGGACAGCGTTTGGTGGGTAGTTTGACTGGGGTGGTCGCCTCCAAAAGCGTAACGGAGGCTTCTAAAGGTGCCCTCAGGCCGATTGGTAACCGGCCGCAGAGTGTAATGGCATAAGGGCGCTTGACTGGGAGGCCGACAGGCCGCACAGGTAGGAAACTAGAGCATAGTGATCCGGTGGTTCCGTATGGAAGGGCCATCGCTCAAAGGATAAAAGGTACTCCGGGGATAACAGGCTGATCCCTCCCAAGAGCTCATATCGACGGAGTGGTTTGGCACCTCGATGTCGGCTCGTCACATCCTGGGGCTGGAGAAGGTCCCAAGGGTTGGGCTGTTCGCCCATTAAAGTGGCACGCGAGCTGGGTTCAGAACGTCGTGAGACAGTTCGGTCTCTATCTATCGTGGGCGCAGGAAATTTGCGGGGCTCTGACACTAGTACGAGAGGACCGTGTCGGACTGACCTCTGGTCTGCCGGTTGTGCCGCCAGGTGCACTGCCGGGTAGCCATGTCGGGATCGGATAAGCGCTGAAAGCATCTAAGTGCGAAGCCGGCCCCAAGATTAGATTTCCTTATGAGGGTCGTCATAGACGATGACGTTGATAGGCTGCAGGTGTAAAGTCGGCGACGGCAAAGCCGAGCAGTACTAATTGCCCGAAACTTACTGTTTATTATGGCGCAGATACTAAGCGCTGTATGATACATGAAGATTGGTCTGAGAATTGTTTTTTATCAGATTGTTTTCGGTTTTCACATGTCACTGTTATTTACGGTGGTTATAGCGCCGGGGTTCCACCTCTTCCCATTCCGAACAGAGCAGTTAAGCCCGGTCGCGCCGATGATACTGCATAACTGCGGGAAAGTAGGTCGCCGCCATTTTATTCTGGTCCGCCAAGTGCGGACCTTTTTTGTGCCTAATGACAAAGTCTTGACTATCCAGACAAATGTATATTAATAAACAAAGGAGTGCTTATACTCCATTAAAAAGCGGGAGCAATAGTGCTCTCGCTTTTTTTCTCTGTGATTTTTATTTCTGTCCGTTAGTTGGAGTATTTGTTTGGTTTTGTGCCGGTCTGTGGGGACGTTGGTTATACCATCCCGGTCGACCTTGCCATTGTTTGCCACGTTGGTTTGGTTTTCCAGCCTTGAAAGGTCCGTGAGGTCTTCCAAGTTTCTTCATGCCTTCACGCTCCATTCCATACATCTTCTTAATCTGGCGTGGATTGAGGAACTTGCGGAATTCGTTGTAGTAGCGTTCACGAACGTCGAGAATCTCGCGGCTCATTGCGAACTGATCCTTTATTTCCTTTTCGATTTCAGCATCGGTTTTCCTCGATTTCTCTCCTTCGGCTTTAGGAGTGCGCTCGGGGCGTGGGTATTTCTTCATGACTTCGAATATGTCATTTTTGAAATTCTTGTAGGTTGTGATGAATCTTTCGCCAGTTTTGTCATCTAGCGACAGTGCGTCCACCATTCTCATGGCCTGCTTGTTGATTCTCTGTTCAGGTGTTTCGTTTCGGTCTCTATGGCCTTCGTTCTTGTTCTGTGCCATCATTGTCGTCATGCCTAAAGTGAGGCATAATACAATCATTGAAAAAATTTTCTTCATTTTTTTATTTTTTTGTGGGTTAATTATTAGTTGTTTTGTTTAGTCTGAGTATTGGTTCATGAAAATATCGGCTTCTGCCAAGTCCATGAGCATTTGTTCTGACTGTGCATCAGTGGCATCTGGCGTGTAGAGATTGAGTGGATCACTGACCTTAGCAGCCGGCTGTTTCTCCACTTTTTTTGCAGCAGGTTTTGTTGCTTGTGGCTTTGCAGCATATCTCTTTTCTGTTGTCCTTGTTTTAGACTGTTTCAGCGGTGTATGTTCGTTTGTTACAGCAACCGTTTGTTCAAGTGTTGTTTTTCCCTCTTGCTTTGTCTGATCTGTTGAACTGTTTTGAGTGTGAATTATGCTGTTGTCGGGTGTATCCACCTTGGCTATGCCCGTTTCCCCTACACCTTCTGGAGAAAGCGGCCGTTTAGTCATGATGAGAGCACCGGAAATGAGCGCAATGACCACTGCGGCTGCCACGCCGGTTACCTTCCAAATGGATATGATGTATGTGCGTTTCGCCGGTTTGCCATTTGTTGCTTCCCGCAAACGATTGTCCATTTGGTCGAAGAAACCTTCCGGCACTTCGTATGGCATGTTTTTACCTGCCTTCCTGAATATGTCGCTGTTAGTATTCATTCGTATTCCTTGAGATATTGTTCTATGCGCTGTTTCGCGTTGTGGTAATGCACTTTTGCCGTAGATTCACTAATGTTCATTACGTTGGCTATTTCCTTGTAATTCATTTCGTCGTAATAGCGAAGGTTGAATGCCACTCGTTGTGCCTCTGTCAGTGTGAATATTGCCTTTTGGAGCAGTTGTGTAATCTCGTCACCAGTAAGTGTCTCGTTCTGGTATCGTCGTTGCAGTTCTTCCGATGTTTCCACGTCGATGTCCTGTGCAGCATATTTCGTAACCTTTCTCAGATGGTTATGTGCTTCCCTGGTAGCAATTCTGTAAAGCCATGAAAGGATTGCAGATTTATCTCGTAGTTCGGAGTAATGTTCCCATGCAGCGACATACGTATTCTGCAAGATATCTGCTGCGTCTTCATGCACTACCACGAGACGGCGTATGTGCCAGTAGAGTTGCCTGTCGTATGCTGCAACTGCACTGGAAAACCGCGCCCTCTGCGCTTCGATATCGTCTTGTTTTTTTCTTCCGAACATCGGCTGCTTTGACTTTGTTGCCTGGAGTGCAATTCCGTGCAGCGGCTCACACCTATAAGAGGCTTGTTTTGTTGAAAAGTTTATGAAGGTAAATAAAAAAAGCGCGTCTTTTTGGTGACGCGCTTTTCAAAGGTTTTTTTTATGTTGTTTTTCTTTATTCCTTCTCGTCAGCACTTGCCACGATACGTTTGCGGTCGAGCAGACGGTAAGCAATCGGCGAAGCGAGGAAGATGGAAGAAAGGGTACCGAATATAACACCTAATATCATTGCGAATGCGAACGAACGAATACTATCACCGCCCAGGAAGAAGATACAGAGCAGAACGAGTAATGTGGTCGTTGATGTTGTGATTGTACGGGTCAACGTTGAGTTCAAAGAGTCGTTGAGCAACTGTCTTGTTGGACGTGTCGGGTAGAGTTTCAAGAATTCGCGGATACGGTCAAAGATAACCACCTTGTCATTGATGGAGTAACCGATAGCGGTCAGTACGGCACCGATGAATGTTTGGTCCACTTCGAGCGAGAAGGGTACCCAACCATAACATACGGAATACATACCGATGATGAACAGTGTATCGACCACCAATGCGCCTACTGAACCTACAGAGAAGGCAACGTTGCGGAAGCGAATGAGAATGTAGATGAAGATGGCAATCAGGGCGAGAATCACACTGATGATAGCACCTTTCACCATATCTGCAGCAACAGAAGGTCCTACCTTCTGGGCACTTATGATTGATCCGCCAGCCTTGTTGTCACGATCTTTGAACGTGTCGTAGTTAGCTTTAATCAACTTGGCATCGGTCAGCGACTGCCAAATGATTTTTTCTATTTCTTGGTCAACATTTTCGCTGTCATCATCAATCTTGTAGTTCGTGCTCAAACGAACAGCCTTGTTACTTGTTGTTACAATGCTGATAGCACTAACCTTAGCGTTAGGCATGTTCTTAGCCACAGCATCTGTAACTTGCTCAGGCGTAATGTCTTTCTGCTCGAACTCAATGACGAAGTTGCGACCACCAGTAAAGTCAATACCTGGCGAAAGTTGACGGATGCCAAGACAAGCAATGAATGCCACGATGAGAATGCCATAGATGACGAATGTCTTGTTCGACATCTCCATGAACTTCACCTTCGTGTTTGTCAAGAAGTTGCTGAACATCTTGGTTGTGAAGGTCAAGCCGAGCCACTTGTCGCGGTTCAAGAAGTGTTCGTAAACAATACGTGTGAGCCATACGGCTGTGAGGAATGAAGCTACGATACCAATACCGAGTGTCATGGCGAAGCCCTTGATAGGACCTGTACCGAAGTTGTAGAGGATAATAGCTGTGATGATAGAGGTAAGGTTGGAGTCGAAGATGGCAGAGAAAGCATTGTCATAACCACTTGCCACAGCCTGCTTAATACCCTTACCAGCACGAAGTTCCTCTTTAATGCGTTCATAGATGAGCACGTTGGCATCGACAGCCATACCGAGCGAGAGCACCATACCTGCAATACCACTCATAGTCAATGCTGCTTGGAATGCTGTGAGAATACCGAACATGAAGAAGAAGTTCAGCATCAGCGCACAGTTGGCTACCATACCAGCAGTGAAACCATAGGTGAGGCACATGTAAATCATCAAAAGGATGAATGCCACGATACAAGCAGTGAATCCAGCGCGGATGGAGGCGTCACCAAGTGATGGACCAACGGTTTCTTCCTGCACGATTTTTGCAGGAGCAGGCATCTTACCTGAGTTGATTACCGTAGCAAGGTCGCGTGTATCGTCAGTAGTGAAGTTACCGCTGATTTCAGTGTTTCCGTTAGGAATTTCGTTCTGTACGTTAGGAGCGCTATATACATATCCATCAAGAACGATAGCCACAGCACGCTTGTTATCGGCTGCTGCACGCTTGGTCAGGTTAGCCCATTCACGAGCGGCACTCGTACTCATCGACATAGATACGATAGGACGGTGGTTCTCAGGATTGAAGTCGTCCTTAGCTTGAGCGTTCACATTATTCATTGTAGCTGTGCCCTTCTCGTTGGTCTTCAGAGCATAGAGCACATACATGTTGCCTTGTTCTGGCTTCACACCCCATTTCAGGCGGAGGTTCTTTGGTAAGCGGTTAGCTGCTACATCAGAATAGATGATGCGGTTAACGGCTGCTGTATCAATGGCGCGAGCGTTAAGCACTTCGCAACGGTCAGCCATAGGCACGAGCATGTCGCGCAGGATACCTTTCTTGCTTGTAGCGGTTTCTGCTTTCTTTTCATTAGCAGCGGTAGCTGTTTTTGTGCTGTCGCCCTTTGTGCTATCTGCAGGAGCAGCATTAGCCTCGTCTTTGCTTTCAATTGTGCCACCATTTGCAATGATGTCATCTACTTCAAGCAACTGGCTACGGATTTCGCTTAGGCGGTAAGTCTCCCAGAATTCGAGGTTTGCACTACCCTGAAGCAGTTTACGAACACGCTCAGGTTCCTTGATACCAGGAAGTTCTACCATAATTTGACCCATCTGGCCGCGACCTTGAAGAACCTGTATGTTAGGTTGAGCCACACCGAAACGGTCGATACGTGTGCGAACAACTTCGTTTGAGTTGTCAACAGCAATCTTGACCTGGCTATTCAGTGCGCTACGCACCTGGTCATCGGTGGACTGATAGGTAATTTTGCTTTCTTTAAGTGTGCTTGCGAAAACACCGCCTAATTTGTTCTGACCATTTTTCTGCTGATAGGCTGTGATGAAGTTGTCAATGAAGTTCTCACCGCCTTTCGACTGCTTTGTAGCCGTTTCGAATGCTTGCTTGAAAGCAGGCGTTTCGGCACTTTCGCCAGCCAAATTTTTTACAACGTCGGGGATGGAAACTTCGAGAATTACGTTCATACCGCCTTCGAGGTCCAAACCGAGACCTAATTGCAGTTTTTCGCATTCTTTAAGCGTTCTGCCCAGATAGACATTCTCATTACGCATAGAGTCGAGATAAGCGTTCTCTGTAGCGGTAGCGATGCTGTCTAATTGTGCAACGCTCAGTTTGTCATTTGCCTTCTTTGCCTTATCCTTTGCTGTTAAACCTACTTTAGCAGCCTCATCGTAAAAGTGATCTGTTACGAAAGAAAAGCTGAAATAGTAGATGCAAATCAAGGCAAGAAGCGCTGCAAACAGTTTGATAAATCCTTTGTTTTGCATTTGGAGATTAAATTATTTTTTGTTTGAATTATTTCTCGTTTCAATACCATTTGACCACACCAAAAAGACACGCCTATGGCATGGACACAATAATTAGCCTGCAAATTTACTGTAAAGTGGCGGATAGACAAAATAAATTTCAATTATTTTACGTATTGTAGATTCAGGCTCTCGAATACCTCCTCTACATTGTCACCCCATGCAATCTTGATATCTGTCTTGATGGTGTCCTCGCCCATTTCGTCATCAAGAACATCTCTACCATAACTTCTGATTTTACGATATAAAGACTCATGTCGTTCCTTTATCGTTTCAAAATCCTGATAGGCATCTTCGTTGTTCAGAAATTCACGAGCGAGTTCCCTCATTTCATTCTCAGTCAACTCAACATCAAAGTCGAATCCAGTTCTATGTCCTGAGGCAAATTCACATCCAACATACATTGACAATTTCATAGTTCTTTCACTTGAAAGTTAAAAAATAATAGCCGTAGCACAAAGGTAATAGTTATATTTTAGATTTGGAGCAGTATCTTTTTTTATCTACTTAGTAAATGTTTTCCTTGATGAAAGTTGGAGCGGGGAAACCTTGTTTGTTGCGGAGGTCAGCGCGTGTGAAAGGTTGCCAGCCGTAGCGTACGGAACAGGGTGCTTTAACGTTTTTGTTTTTCAGCACGATTCGGTTGTCGGCTATTCGCGCTTCAGCGGGATAGTAGAGTCCATCGTCGCCTGCTATCTCGAAGCCACGTGTTATGCTCATTCCGTCGGCATGGCTGAATGTGAGTTCGAGTGCATCGCCAGCGCGGCGTGCGTCTTTCAGTTCCGGTCCTTCCGACTCGATGTTGTAGTTGTAGGTATGGTTCAAAGCGAGTGCTGCGAGACGTTCGCCCACCGGTCGCTTCATGCGCGGGTGTACGTCGAGGCTGTCGCCAACGTCGATGGTTACTGCCATCCACACGTTGTTGATGCTCTTGGCAAGGCGTCGCTGTGCATCGCGGAATTGTGGGAAGTGGTGGCGGTTAAGGCTTGAAAGTTGTACGGTGTAGAAAGGCAGATCGCGCTTGTTCCAATTGTTGCGCCAACTTTTCACAAGCATGGGGAAAAGTTTGTTGTGTACTTCAAGGCGGTCGGCATTCGATTCGCCTTGATACCATAGTACACCACGGATATTGTATTGTTCAAGAGGTCGGATGCCTGCTTCATACATATAGCAAGGTTCGTATGGATGGCGTTGCATGTTGTTCGTAGCATTCTTGTTATTCTGTTTTGCGCGGCCTCTTACCCAAGCCTGAGTGAGGTCGTTTTCAGTCCAGTTGCGAAGAATTTGTGGGAATTCGTTTTCAATGCTTGTACGATCTATCCACGATTCGGTAGTGGTGCCACCTACGGCATTGCAGATAATACCAATGGGGATGTTAAGGCTGTCAGCGAGTACGCGGCCAAAGTTGAACGCAATGGCAGAAAAATCCTTAACACTCTCTGCTGAACTATTTTCCCATGGTCCCATGCGCAGATGTTCCAACATATTATTCTTTTTCAATACACTATCGGGCCAAACCACGTTGTCGGTACGTGTGAGCGCAGGCATATTGAAGATGTGTAGGTTTTTTAGTCGGTTGGCATCGAGATAGTCTTGTTGGGCCGTATTGCTCTGACATACTTTGAACTCCATGTTCGATTGTCCGGAACAGAGCCATACTTCACCCACCCAGGCATTGCGGATGATGTATTTACAACTTTTTGCCTTAAATGTTATTTCGTATGGTCCGCCAGCGTCCATTTGCGGGAAAGTAACGTCCCAATGTCCTTGATCGTCACCTATTGTCTTGCGTTTCATGCCATTAAATTCCACTGTGACTTCTTCGCCATAGTCGGCTATGCCATGAAACTTAATTGACTCGTTCCGCTGAATTACCATGCCGTCGGTATAGAGCGCAGGAATTTGCAATCCGCTATAATCGCCGCTGATGGCACCATAAACAGTTTTGGCAAGTATCATTGCGCCATCTGGATTGGGATGGAGTGCATCGGGGAACATTTCTGGATGGCAGTGAAGCGGTGTGAAGAGGTCGATAAGACGAACCTGGGAAGTGCGGGCTATCTGCTCAATGCGGGTCTGAATTTGTGCGTGCCAGTCGCGTGTGCCGCTCTCAAAACGTCTGTGCCCATGGAAAATGGGGGTCATCTTGCAAATCCAGATTTTGGCTTTGGGGTTTGCCACACGGAAACTATCTATCAGGGCGCGATAGTTGGGTATGAACTCTTCTTTCCATTCTGGCCAGTTGCGTGGGTCGGTGTCGTTAAGACCAAGGTGAATGATGACCAAGTCAGCCTTGAAGTCCATAGCATCGCGGAATTCCTGTACTTTTATATATGGTTTGTGTCCTTTAAAGAGAAGTGTAGTACCGCTGTTGCCGAAGTTTCTTACTTCATATCCATCGCCAAGCATCTCTTGAAGGCGTGTAGGGTAACAAGTCTGCTCCCTATCGGATAAGCCGTAGCCGTAGGTTACACTGTTGCCCACGCATGCCACGCGGATTTTCTTTTGCGACATACTAGGCAGATAAAGGAGTGACGCAAGCAAAAATAGGATAAAAGTTCTTTTCATGATGTTATGTATTTTTTCAGTTTTAAAACGGAATGGTTAATTTCGTCTTGATGTTTTTATAAATTTTTTTTCGACATCCTGTAAAGGTAGAATGCCAAGTGGCTTAATCCGAATAAAATGCCAATGGTAAGCAATGTTTTGTCTTCGTTCCAGCCTACAGTTTGTTGATGCCAGAAACCGGTGACAATACAAAGCGCGGAAGTGGTCAGCCCGAGAATATAGAGTGTGGTCATACCTTTGCGACGTCCTTCAGTTATAGGCTCGAGTCGGCTGTGACGCACGCTGTAGAGACTATAGATGTCAAGACCTATAACCATCCATAAGACAAGACGTATCCAAGTGTCGGCAGGAAGGAAAAGCATCAGACAGAAACATGTGAGGATGCCAAGAATGGGAATAAATGGCACAAACGGAGTCTTGAACGAGCGTTGTGCATCAGGCATCGACTTGCGTACAATCAGTACACCGGCACAAACAAGCGTAAATGCCAGCAATGTGCCAATACTCGTCATTTCTCCCGCTAAACGTGCCGGTACAAACATAGCGAGCACGCTGATTACTATCATGAAAATGACGTTGTTCCATGCAGGTGTACGAAAACGTGGATGAATCTTCGAGAAAATGGGGGGCAATAACCCGTCATGGCTCATTGACATGAAAATTCTACTCTGAGCCATCAGTTGCATGAGCATCACTGAACAATAGCCGATAAGGATGGCCAAAAGAACGCCTTTATTCAGCCAAGGATAGGCTGGTTGCACCACACCTGAGGCATCTGCAGGCCCCATGTGGTTCACTGCCACCGCTACTGGTGCAATGCCTTCTTGCCCTGCAAAATCAGTATAGTTGGCCACACCGGTCATAACGTAACCGAAAAGGATGTAGAGTATGGTGCAAATAAGTAGCGAAGCAATAATGCCGATGGGCATATCGCGTTTAGGTTTTTTCGCTTCTTGAGCCGCAGTGCTCACAATGTCAAAACCCAAAAAGGCAAAAAACAGAACAGCAGCGCCACGGAATATACCCGACCAACCGAATTGACCTATATTTCCCGTATTTTCAGGAATATAAGGGGTATAGTTGTCAGTGTTAATGTACATAAAGCCGAGCACAATGAAAACAACGATGACACCAACCTTCAAGAAAACGATGATGTCGTTGAAAATGCTACTTTCCTTTGTGCCACGAATGAGCAGCAAACTGAGCAGGATAATGATGCCGGCTGCAGGTATGTTGCAGATGCCGCCATCGCTTGGACATGCGGCGAATTCCGGGGGTATGTGTATGCCGATATCACCGAGGAAATTAACAAAATACTGGCTCCAAGAGATGCTCACCATAGTGGCTGCAACAGTATATTCCAACACGAGGTCCCAACCGATAATCCAAGCCATCAGTTCGCCCATCGTGGCATAAGAATAAGTGTAGGAACTGCCGCTCACTGGTATCATTGAAGCAAATTCAGCATAACAAAGCCCTGCAAACGCACAGCCTATGGCTGCGATGATAAACGAGAGGGTGATGGCAGGACCTGTGTATTCTGCTGCCACAAAACCTGTGACAGAGAACAATCCCGCACCGATGATGCTACCTACACCGATAGCCGTCAATCCGCCAGGACCCAACACACGTTTGAGGGAGCCTTTGCCAGAATCTTCGGCCTCTTTAAGAAGTAAATCTATTGGTTTGCGAATAAATATCGACATTATTCATCGTTTTTTATTCCGCAAAGATAACCAATTATAACTTTTAACGTCCATTATCCTTGTTTTTATTCGTATTTTTGCAGCAATAACAATTTATATAATTATGAACGTAAAGCATTTTTCCATTGTCCTGTCGTTTGCTCTGTTTTCTTTCAGTGCTATGGCACAGGGCATCTCCGAGCAAACATTGAAGGACATACAATCAGTCAGACCAATGACGCAGGCAGACCGTGCGCTGCGAAATGCACTCAACGGGACAAGTATCAACCAACTGACAAAATCACCCAACAATCCTGCCACGAAGGACGTGTATTTTTCCAACAGCGTCAATTCGAAGGGCGTCACTGACCAAAAACAGAGCGGAAGGTGTTGGCTTTTCACAGGTCTGAACGTGATGCGAGCCAAGGCGATACAACGCTATGACCTCGGTAACTTCCAATTCTCGCAAAGTTATCTTTTCTTCTATGACCAACTGGAAAAGAGCAACCTCTTTTTGCAGAGTGTCATCGACAATGCAAAACAACCCATGACAGACCGCAAGGTGGAATGGCTTTTCAAGAATCCCCTCAGCGATGGAGGAACTTTCTGTGGTGTGCAAGACCTTGCTACTAAGTATGGTGTTGTTCCTGCAGATGTAATGGCAGAAAGTTTCAATGCGAACAACACTTCACGTATGGCGCAAATCATTACACTGAAACTCCGTGAATACGGGCTGGAACTTAGGAAAATGGTTGCAGATGGCAAGAAGGGCACAGATATTCAGGCGAGAAAGGTGGAAATGTTAGGTGATGTTTACCATGTACTTGCCATTTGTCTCGGTGAACCTGTGAAAAACTTTAAGTGGACACGACGTGATGCCAAAGGCAAGGCTATAAGCACTAAGGAGTATACACCAAAGTCATTCTACGATGAATTTGTAGGAGCCGACCTCCAGAATGGCTATGTAATGCTTATGAACGACCCTTCACGCCCCTATTACAAAATGTACACCATCGACCTTGACCGTCATGTTTATGACGGGCATGATTGGACTTACCTCAACCTGCCAATGGAAGACATTAAGCAGATGGCAATAGCATCAATCAAGGATTCCACTATGATGTATTTTTCATGCGATGTAGGCAAGCAGTATGACTCAGAAACAGGTGTACTCAGTATGGATAATTACGACTATGCCACACTCTTCGGCACCACGTTCCCAATGAACAAGGCCGACCGCATACGCACATTTGCTTCAGCATCAAGCCATGCCATGACACTCATGGCTGTAGATCTCGATGCCAACGGAAAGCCCACAAAATGGAAGGTGGAGAATAGTTGGGGTCCGAACAGCGGTGTGGCAGGGCATCTCATCATGACAGACGAATGGTTCGATGAATATATGTTCAGACTCGTAGTGGAGAAGCGTTTTGTGCCTGAAAACCTTCTTCCGCTCTTCAACCAAAAACCAGAAGTTCTGCCTGCTTGGGACCCACTTTTCTGATTTTAGGAAAATTCCTAATTGTATAAAAAAGAAGCGCTTCTAACCCTAAAAGTGCTTCTTTTTTTTTAACTTTGCGCATTGAATGATTTAAAACCTTTTAAAAACATGAAGATATTCCGTAAAGCACTATCTATTTTGATGATGTTCGTTCTGACATCAAGCTTATGTCAAGCACAAGTGGAAAACTACTGTCTCCGGCTTTCTCAAGGCGGCAGTGTAAACTGTGGACCTATGCCTGAACTGGATGGGTTGAGTTCGTTTACCGTGCAGTTGTGGTTCAATGCCGACCAGTGGACAGAGGGAGCGACACTGCTCTCTCGTGGTGATGATTTAAGCGTAACGTTAGGTAAGGCAAACATAATTAACGTGAAAATGCGCGGAACAACTTTCAGTGCGAAAAGTAATGATTTTGTAGCGGGTAAATGGATTCCTTTAATGATTTTGTCAACAGCCAATGCCACACAAGTCTTTGTGGACAATACTTCGGTACGAACATTGTCTATGTCTCGTAAACAACCTGAAACAGGTGCAAGTTTTATTATCGGAGGCGACAACTACATTGGACGCATTGATGAAATCAGACTTTGGAGTGCAGAACTCTCATCTGAATATGAATATTTCACTCATACCACATTGAATAAGTGGGTGCCGCAACTCAGCGATCTTGTAGCATATTTTAAATTCGATCAGCCATGGTGCGACAATATAGTTGACTATAAACCACTTTTCGATACTAAGGCGCAAAACAATCACCACGGAATACTTTCTTCAACAGGAGCCAGCCGTGAAAAAGTTACAGACAATTCAGAAGGTCTTCCTTATCTTCTTATGGGAGGATATACAGAAACGAAAAGGTTTTTCGATAGTGCCATTGAGGTGGATAAATATCTGCTTTCTAACGACCTGATTATTCTCGGACTGCAATCTTACAGTGATGGGCACGTTAAGCCACACACCTCAAACGATCACGCAACAGTGCGTAATGGCACTTATTTAGAAAACTATAAAACCACGAAATTCACCGGTGTTATTTCGCTCAATGGAAGTTTGAACTCTTATATACGTTGTCCCGAAACGGTTTTCTCACCTTCAAACGGATTTACAATAGAAACATGGATTTGTATTGATGAATGGCAAGAAGGCGCTTATATTTTCAAGAAAGAAAATACAAATGTTGGTAAAGGTTTTTCTGTGCGTCTCGGCTCTGAATCGTCTCGTGAACTTATCGTACGCATTGACGGACGTGAGTATTTCTTTACTAACACTCTGCGCACAGGGAGTTGGGCACATCTTGCCATAACACCCGGTTCGGGTGACAATGCGCTCATCTGTAATGTCACTGGTAGAACCATCGGGCCTAATGCTAAATCCGATGCTGATAAAAACGTGATACCTTCGGATATGAGTGGTATGTCGCTCTCAATAGGCTTAAATCTTAATGCCAAATTCGATGAGACCATGATTTGGAACTATACACACAGTTTCGACGAAATAGCCAAACATCGTAATGGTACAATCGCAATGCCGGGTCCTGATAAGAAACTCAATAATGATTTGATGTGGACTAATTTGGCTTGGTATCGGTATGATTACCCTGATGATTTGGGATTTGATTTTTATTCGCAAGATGAGTGGCGCAATATTATGGCGCGTTGTTACGATGGCTATACCGGTTACAAAATTCGCATATCTGTGAAAGATCACGATGGCTGGCAATCCACCATTGCTGATGCGAACAAACGTAAGATTTTTGCAGCCGACTTGGCAAAGGAGTCAAAGTACTATGATGGTGTGGAACTTGATATGGAGTGGATGGATGGCCTGCAAACTAACCTCGGACTGCTTGCCGATGAGATTCTCGCTGTTTTGCCCAAAGGTAAGACTTTCATGATTTCCCATCACCAATATGGTGCTTACCAATTTCCCAAAAACAAGATTAACAAACTTGATGGTTATACATTCCAGCAATATGGACCACAAGGCGGTTGGGAAAGTATAGGTGCTTTCAAAAATGGGTACAATGCCTTCATCAACTATGGATACCCAAAAGACAAAATATATCTCTCTTATGCAACGACGTTGACTAATGGATTTATAAATGGTAAATATGGACGTGCACCGATAGGATACAATTGGGGCATTATAGGTGAAGATTATGTACCTGCCACCAATGGGGAGCGTGAGAGTGGCACTTGGAGTGACAATAAAGGCACATATACATTCTATTTCAGCGGACCTGTGAACGTTTACAATCGTGCCAAGTTCGTGCGCGACAATCAGATTAAAGGCCTCTTCTATTGGGACTTGGTCAACGACCTCTCCCCAAGTCATAAATACTGTTTGGCACGTAATGCCAACTATGCACTCAACGCCAACGTCGATCCGCGTGTTGAAAGCGTTACACCTAACTATCCTACGGCTATAAACAAGGTTGTCCTTGACAAGAATGAAAAGGCTGTTTTAGACAATAATGCTGCAACATACGACCTGCAAGGGCGACGTATCAATCCTTCTGCTAATTATAGAGGGATTGTCATTCAGAATGGCAAGAAGATCATGAAATAATTCTGCTGTTCGATATAGTTTTAGAATTCGACATTCAGGGCTGATGATTTCTATGAAGCATCAGCCCTGAATATTGTCGTCATTGACTGGTAAGGATGCCTGCTGCCACTTTCTCAGCCTGTATTTTCTGGTTAACGTCACGATACTTTCTGCCGTGCGAAAACCTCCATGCGAACGAAAGGGAATAGTAATTGCCCTGGTCGGAGTTGCTGTATCGGGAGGTGCCGGTTACATAGCGGTTGAGGTTTCTTGTGTGAAATATTTCGGGGTGCGCCCGGAATGGGTTCTGACAGTGGAGACTTATGTGGAAAGGACCTTTGTGGTAGGATGCCATCAGTTGCATGCTGAACCCTTCATGCGCTTTCTTCTCGCCTTCCAGCCATCTGTATCCGCTCGAAGCATTAGCCGATAGTGTCCAATGTCCGAGGTGTGCGTCAATCATAATGTCTCCGATAAAAGCAGTGTAGTTATGATGATAGTCGAAACCTTTGTTGTCATCGTTCATCAAGGAAAGGACTCCGGTGATGGAAAGTTTGTCGCGGATGATGTCGTACTTGGCATACTGTCCTAATGCAAAAACGTTGATATGTCGTTGGTTGTATTGCGATGTAATGAAGATGTTATCGTCTGTCCGGGCAACGGATGTCATGTTGCACTTGTTGTTCAACCTGACAAATCCTTCTATCCAGGCATAGAAGCGTGGGATGGAATAAGTTAGCCGCAACGTGTTTTCTGTTCTGTGTACAGGTTTCAGGTTGGGATTACCCTTTGTCATTTCGTAGGCGTTAGCCCGCAGGGTAACATTGTTCACCTGTGCAATCTGCGACATGCGTTCATCGTATTGGAAAACATAATTGAGTTTCAGACTTTCGCTGATAGGGTAGAGCAGTGATAACCGGGGGCGTAAGGTACAATTCTGTTGCTTGTATATGCCTTGATGATAATATCTGAAGTTGCACTCCAAGCCTGCTGTATATTGCATTCTCCAAATCTTGCCTGCTATTTGGGAGAAGATGCGTTGTGAACTGTGTCGTTGGTCAGAAATGCCGAGCGCATCGCCTGTGTAGCGATTGCCGGTATAGTTCTGTGTGTAGTTTACACCTGCAGAAAACACGAAAGGCTTGAGCCGGTTTTCGTAATTGATTTCTGTTTGGAGCGACCATACGTTTCCAATCACATGATAAGCGTACGGACCGCCTTCATCCTGATAGCTGTCGGAGGTGGTGTGTATGTGGGAAATGGAGGTGTTAGCGGTAATGCTTTGGTGTCTTCGGAAATCCTTTGAATAGTAGAGGTTCAGTGTGGGTTGCCTACTGCGCTTGTTGCTCTCATAATGGGTCCCTTCTGTGCTGATGCCGCGAATGATACTGTTTTGTTTATAATGGTTAGGTCGCAAATCGCTTACATAAGAAAGGCTTGTTTGGAGCACGTATGAAGAATCTGAAAGCGTATATAATAGGCGCGACATCTGTGTGGTAGTTCTGTGTCTTATCCCCATGCTCTCTCTGTTTATGCTGTGAATACTGCCATCGTTGAAGAGGTAGTTTGTAGTTGAAGATGAATGCACACCACGCTCGTCATTATAATTGGCAGAGACGTCTGCTCCCCATTCACTCTTTCCAACATTGATTCTGCCATACACATTGTCCCAAAATTTTCTTGTTGTAAGTGCGTGCGTCAGATTTGTACCACCAGAATAACCAGAAACGGCGCGTTTTGTAACAATGTTGATAGCATATCCTACGTTCTCGCCATATTTCAGTCCGGGTGTATCGGAGTATTCTATGCGAACCACAGCCTTTATGTCAAGTGCAAGCATATCGTTCATTGTGGATGGCACGTTGTTTATCCGAATATCAACGCTACCCCTATTGTCAGCGGCAGAAATAGAACGGTTTTGGGGGATGACACGTATGCCAGGGAGATTCAGAAATTTCAGCAGCATATATGCATCCGATGAGGCATCTTTCTCCTTGTTGGTAGGATAGAACCATTGTTCTCCGTTTTTCTGCACAATGCGCTGACCCCTTACTATGGCAACGCTTTCCTTGCCATTGTCCTCTTGTGCTATAGAAGGGAAGACAATGCCAAGACTTAAAAGAAAAATGATTGAAAAGTGTTTCATTGCTTTACATCCGCTATAATTTCACAGATGCAAAGATGAGAAGGTGTATTTAATTCAAAGTAAAGAAATTACTGACATTTGTCTGACATTTTCCCTACAAGACGATATGCCCTCCCGCGAATACACTCTATCTGCAGTTGTGAGTTCTGCTCCAGAGTTGGTTTAAGCCTTCTGATTAGAGTGTATAGTGTTTCGGATGCGTCGGGTTTGTTTGGCCAAAGCGCGTTGCAGATAGTGGTTTTTTCAATCTGGTGTGAAGGATTGAGAATGAGCATCTGCATGAGTTGTTGTTGCAGAGGGGTAAAATGTATCTCTTTTCCTGTGTTGTCATAAAAATTTTTGGCGGTTTCATCGAAGAAAATACCGCCATAGTTCGTGTAATGCGTTAAGGGCGACGGAGAAAACGCTCTCATCTCTGACGCTTTTCTCCTGAATAGAAACATGCTGCTCCAAAGCATGGCAGAAAGCAACAACATCAGAGACAGCCGTTGGTCGCTCATGTTGAGTATGGAGAGCGCAGAACATTCAGCGCGATACACAACCTTTTGTTCAGGGGTGGATCTTACAACAATCTGGCTGTCCTTGCGCAATGCCTCTATGGATATGTGCGCACGAAACTGTCGGATGGTGTCTGGTGTAATGACGTCGTTTTGTTGCTCCGACAGTGTTTGTTTCAGTGCGAAGTCCAACTCTTCGTAGGCAAGTCCTTTTGCGGTGTTGAAACTGCTGATGGCGGTAACGAGGCTCGAAAGAATTAAGCACAGAACAACTATGACGGCGTGGCGGCGTTTCAGCTTACAGGCCAGAGGCTTGCGAGAGGGAGTGTCTAACCACGATTTGAGTATGATTTCAATTTTTCGTTTATACATTGTAACACATTTTAGGGGCGACTTTTCTTTATGTTTGACACGTTTCAACCCGACTTTCTATGCAAAGTTACACATTTTCCTCTAATCGCCTTACAATTATGGCCTTCAATTGCCAAAATATGAAGACTCCTGAAAGAACAAAAACTGCCCGAGAAAACTCTCAGGCAGTGTAGTAGTCTTTAGGTTTTATAGAAAGTTGTTCTTAGTCCTTGAGGGCCTTTTCAATGCCCTTACCGGCTTCTTCGATAGCCTTTCCGGCTTCCTTTCCAGCTTCTTCAATTTTTTTGCCGGCATCTTCAACAGCGTCCTTAGCCTTTTCAGCACCTTCTTCTACTTTGTTTTTAGTAGAGTCGCCTAAGGCGTCGCCAAGTTTATTCAAGGCCTCGAGGGTTTCTGCTGCATCGTTGTTGCTGCTCTTGCTTTTATTCTTGTTGCCGTCAATCATCCACTTGTCCTTCTCCCAAATAAGATTAAGTGTTTGGGTTTCTTTTTTACCTTTCTTGGTAGTGGTAGTTACTTCAACTGTTGCCGAATCGCCATTGATGGTTTCCTTTCCTATTTCATAATTTGCAATGGGGTCTGCTTCCTCGCCCATGCCGCCTTCCATAACCTTCTTAACCATGGTGACGGTCATGCTTCTGGCACTTTCCTGGGCTTTCTCATCGCCGGCATAGGCAAACGAAATGTGGGAAGCATAGGCTTCATAGTCTTTTTGAAGAAGCGCTTTGTAGGCAGCATCTACTGTTTCGCTCGGAGCGGGTTTAGTGTCGCAGGAAGCCACGATAAATGCAGTAGCTATAATCATTAATACACTGAGAATTTTTTTCATAACTGTTTGTTTTTAAAAGGGTTGATAATTAGAATTTTATAACTGTTTTAAGTTGTTTTGATTCTGCAAAGTCGTAGGGAATTCTCACGCCGTCGTGCATGAACCCCGGCAGTTGGTAGTCGTGTTTCTGAACATCGCAGACGTCTGTACCTTCGCACTTGTACACATATTCCACCAATTCGCTGCAATACATCTGTGTGGTGTCCCGGTCGTTATAGTCGTTGTCGAACAAAGTGTGCCGTTTGTAGATGGCATAAGCATGTCTTGCAGCGCGTTGGGCGATGTTGGCATCATGGTATCGTCTCACTTCTCCTGACGTAGCCCTGTCGCTTAGGAAGAATGTCTCAGGCTTGTCTAACTTCACTCTTGCCGGGTCGCCGTCGAAATCTGCTTCGCCCGGTACAGCGTGAACAATCATCAGCTGTCCGGCTGAATCGACTACGATGCCCACGTGAGAATAAGCGCCTCCGCCCATCATTACCGCATGACTCTCAATGGATGTGCCCTCTCGCAGAACGATGTCACCGCACTGTAAATCAGCACCTTGAGGCAGGATTGAATGTGGTGGTTCTTTAGAACACGACACAGCAACCAACAGAGAGATGCATACGGTTATCAGCCAACTTCTCTTTGTCATGCTCAGATTAGAGGACTATTTGTATCCAATACCCTCGCAACTCTTGCAGTGAGCTTTCCCTGTAAAATTACAGCATGAGTGGTATCCCTCTCCATTGCAGTCGGGGCATTTTCTGTTGAAGACACCGACACCCTTGCACGCCCTGCATTTTGTGGTAGGTGCCAGGTATTGCGAAGCCACCCAGCCCTCGTACCATTGGTTGTACCACCCTGTATAATACACATGGGTAAAACCATTTCTTTTTATGCCATCAGTACCGACCACCTCTCCTTTATAGAGTTGAGCCTTTAGCCCGTCGCTGCCGTATGCTCCCGTGCAGTCGAGCACCCGATAATGCTTGCCAGGCCCTGTGCGTACGTTCACATTTTGACCTGTACTCTTAAGGTAATATATTGCTTTTTGTGCATTGACAGAAAAGCACGTCAGCGTAAGTACGCACAACAACAAAAATACTCTTTTCATGACGGATGGTTTTAGTGTTAGTTTTGCAAAAATACAAAAAAAAGTAAATGGAATAGATTTTGAGTATATTTTTGAAGAAGTATGGACAGGAAATATTGTAAACAAACCACCTGTAATTATACCTCTTTCAGAAAGTTTCTTTAATTTTGCTAAAATCAACTTTATTCATACGAAAATGAAGCATTTTATAGTAATTACCTTTGCTTTGCTTACTGCTTTTGTAAGTATCTCTGCGCAACATGTTATCCCGACAGTAGAATCCTTCAGTGTCGGTGAAATCGGTGTTTATGCCTTTCCGAACCGCCCACTTAAACTATATACTCACCGTATTGCTCAGCGTGCGGAAAATGTACTGCTTACAGATGCAATTGGTGGAAAAGTGTTAAAGAAAAGTATGAAACCCACAACGGCAGATGTGGTATTGCTCTATGATGCAAATTGCGAGACAGAGGCTTATGGTATAAAAATATCCCGAAAGGGTATAAAGATAACGGCATCCACGCATAACGGCTTTGTCTATGCCTTACAAACTCTGCGACAGTTGAGAAATGCAGATGATACATACAATTTCTGCACAATAGTCGACCGCCCAAGGTTGAAATACAGGTCGTTTATGATAGATAGTGGACGCCAATACCATAAAATAAGTACTATAAAACGCCTTATAAACATTTGCTCTGCATTAAAGATGAATTATTTTCACTGGCATCTTACAGAGGGACAGGGTTGGCGCGTGGAAATAAAGCAATATCCACGTCTCACTTCAGTGGGTAGTAGTGTAGCGAATGGTGCAGAGCAGCAAGGCTTTTATTCGCAGGATGAAATACGCGACGTCGTGAAGTTTGCAGCTGACAGAGGTGTTACAGTAATACCCGAAATAGACATCCCGGGACATTTCGAAGCAGCACTGAAGGCTTATCCACAGTTGGGATGTCAGAACGATAGCGTTACAATTCCTGAAAGTGGACTTACAGACCAAGTGATGTGTGCAGGAAAAGCCAGTTCGTGGAAGTTTGTTACGGAAGTGCTTGATGAAGTCTGCAATTTGTTCCCATCCCCCTATATCCATCTTGGTGGTGACGAAGCCTCGAAGAAACGCTGGAAAATCTGTCCGGATTGTCAACAAAAAATCGTCGAAAACCACCTTGCTGACGAAAACGAACTACAGTTGTGGTTATCAGCACAAATGGCTAATTATCTGATGAAAAAAGGACGAACCGTTGTGTTTTGGGAAGATATTTTGCATACAGAAGGAGTCTCGTTACCAGATAATATATACATACAGTGGTGGAACTACCTAAGAGGCAAAGAAACAGGACTCAAAGCCGCCATGCGTGCTGGTCGTCCAGTTATTGCCAGTACGAATCTGCATTGCTACCTCAACTTTCCTGAAACACCATGGAAAGGATATGCCAAGAACCGAACTTTCTCCCTTCAGGATGCGTATCTGAATAATGCAGCCGATAAGGCAGCTGCAGATTTTCCTGACACAGTTGTCGGCATGGAAACATGTCTGTGGACAGACTACAATCTGATCGAGGAACAACTCGACGAACGCCTCTTCCCTCGTATTTATGCTATTGCAGAGCAGATGTGGTCGAGAGGTAAACGACTGGAATTTAACGATTTTCAAAAATTGATTCCTAGTGGAATATTTATTTTGAAATAACTTAAATCTTGGTAATCAAAGGGAAAAATAAATAAATACAAGTAAAAAAACAAAAAATTGATTAACTTTGCCTTCAATATCAACAATTTTTGATTGAAAAAATAATGAAATTTCTCCGAAAAGTTGCTGTAATGGCTTTAGTTGCGTTATGTTCAGGCACAACGGTGTCGTGCATTTCTGGTGAAGACATCAAGACCAACGAATATGAGGATTCCATTGTGGAAAACCGTGCGCAAAAGGATTATCTGGTAAAAATCTTCATAGAATATCCGGAAAACGGGCCGAAGCAGCAAGTGCAAGCCATCAGGAAATGGATTGGTTCAATGCTTGATGTGCGTCAAGACTCTGCTTTAATTGATGGTGAGAGTTTTGTAAAGCAATTTATCAAAAATAATAAGTTTGCAGACAATGTGGCTGCTGTTTATCCGCTGGGATACACTTACACCGTGGACTGCCGCAAGACGAGCGAAACCGACAGATATGTAACCTATGTCATTGAAACTACGCAGTTTAAGAGTGGTGTGCGCAAGACAATACAGATTGATGGCAAAACATTCCTGAAACCTGAGGGGAAGCAACTTAATTCGGCAGAAATATTCAATTCACAATATGAAAGGCAGTTGGCAAATGTCATCTGCAAAGGGCTGATAGAAGATTGTCAGGTACCAGATTTTGAAGGATTGATGCAGAAGTTGGGTAGTAGTTGCTTGGAACCAAGTACTCAGACAGTTCTGAATCTTCCCAAGGCTGACCCATGGATAGAGGACGACGTGATTGTCTTCCAATACCAGGAAGGCGAGATAGGCCCCTTTACGGCAGGTACACCAAAGGCACGCATTGATATGGACGATGTGGAGGAATACTTCTCACCATCATTCAAGAAAGCCTGGAAAACCGCAGCGCGCGACTGATTCCTGTTGATATAGGAGTAGGTAAGAAATAACAAAGAAGCAGGATGCCTTAGCGGTTGTCCTGCTTCCTCGTTATGGCGAATTTACATGTCGTTATTCTATCCAACCTTCTGCCTTTAGGACATCTACTGTGGCAAGCAACTCGTCGTACCACTCTTTGCCAAACCGGCGGATAAGCGGGTCTTTGAGGAACTGATAGAGTCGCAGGTTAAGTTCTTTTCCTTTTCGCACAGCAGCATGGCATACGCTCCAACGATGGTAATTGATGCCTGTGAGTCCGTTGGAAAGACGTTTTTCGCGTATAGGGTAGAGATAGCACGAAATGGGTTTTGACCAATGTGTCCTACCCTCTCTGAACGCTTTCTCGGTAGCGCAGAAGCAACAGCCTTCTTTATTGTAGCAAGTGAAGACACAGTCCTTGCCATGAACAATGCTCGTTACCAAGTCGCCTTCGGAGTCGTTGTATGCCACACCTTGACGGTCGATGACGGCTTGTGCAGAAGCAGACAAATCTGTCCATACTTCTTCGAGCACATTCTCCAATTCTCCCACTTCCTCCAACGTGAGCGGAGCACCACTCTCACCTTCCACACAGCATGCCCCACCGCAAGCATCGAGGTCGCAGCAGAAGTATTTTGTCAGTATGTCGGGCGAAAGAATCACATCGCCCACTTGGAGCATAGGAAGCATAGTTGCTGTTTTTACGGGTGTGAATTGCAGGGGGGTAGGGGTGGTTTACCAGTGGATGGGGTTTATACCATTGCGCACAAGGTAGTCGTTGGCTAACGTGAAGTGGTGATTGCCAAAAAATCCACGGTAGGCACTCAAGGGAGAAGGGTGTGCACTCTGTAGCACATAATGCTTATTTCCGTCGATGAATTCGCCCTTTTTTTGTGCATAACTGCCCCATAGGAGGAAAACGAGATGTTCGCGCTCTTCTGCCAATTTCCTAACTACTGCATCAGTGAATGTTTCCCATCCATGTCTTTGGTGTGAACCGGCAAGATGTGCCCGGACCGTCAGTGTGGCATTGAGAAGCAGCACACCCTGTTCTGCCCATCGGCGCAATGAGCCGCTCTTGGGAACGGGTATGCCCAGATCGCTTTCTATCTCCTTGAAGATGTTTTGAAGAGAAGGCGGAAAAGGTACGCCATCTGCCACCGAGAAACACAATCCCTCAGCCTGATCCGGTTCGTGATAAGGGTCCTGACCGAGGATAACCACCTTTGTCTTCTCGAAGGGACAAAGGTCGAAAGCGTTGAATATCAGTCTGCCTGGAGGGTAGCACGTTGTCGTCCTGTATTCGCTGTGAACAAATTGCACAAGTTCGGCAAAATAAGGTTTGCTGAACTCGGTGGCAAGACGTTGCTGCCATGAGGGATGAATCCTGACGTTCATAAAAGCAGGGGTTGTTTATTCTATATATGTATAGCCGTAGAGGCCACTCCTATAGTTAGAGATGAACTCCTTACCTTCCTCGTTGCTGATGCGCCCTTCCTTAACAGCCTTACTTACCCATTTTTCAAGGCGTCGCACGAGTTTCTTCGGGTCGTATTGCACATATTCCAACACATCGGCAACTGTTTCTCCGTCTATGGTTTGGTCGATGCTGTAGCCGTCGCCGTCAACAGTGATGTGTACGGCATTCGTATCGCCGAAGAGGTTGTGCATATTGCCGAGAATTTCCTGATACGCACCAACCAGGAACACTCCGATGTAGTAGTGTTCGCCTTCCTTGATCTCGTGCAGTGGTATGTAGTTTTTCTGTTGGTCGTGGTTTACGTAAGCCGCGATTTTTCCATCGCTGTCGCATGTAATGTCCTGAATGGTCGCGCTCCGTGTGGGTCTCTCGTTAAGGTGTGAGAGTGGCATGATGGGGAATATCTGGTCTATGCCCCAAGCGTCTGGCAACGACTGGAACAAACTGAAGTTGCAGAAGTATTTGTCTGCCATGAGGCTGTCGAGTGTGCGTAGTTCGTCGGGCACGTGCTTTTGGTGGTGTGTCAGTTCGTCTACTTCGCGCGTTACGCTCCAGTAGAGACTTTCTATCAGTGCTCTTGTGCGGAGGTCGATGATGCCATGTCGGAACAGGTCAAGCGCTTCGGCACGAATATCTTCTGCGTCGTGCCAGTCTTCAAGCATAGATCGCGGTGAGAGTTTGTCCCAAATCTCTGTGAGGTCCTTTACCAGTTGATGGTCGTTTTCGTCGGGCTGGAAGTCCTGGTCCATTTCAGCCAACCGCACACTTTCGAGCACATCGAGTACAAGGACGCTGTGGTGTGCAGTGAGCGAACGTCCTCCTTCGGTGATGATGTTAGGGTGGGGGATGTCATTCTTGTTGGCTGCATCCACGAAATTGTAAACACAGTCGTTTACATATTCCTGTATGCTATAATTCACCGAACTTTGACTGTTCGATGAACGTGTGCCATCATAATCCACTCCAAGTCCGCCGCCGCAGTCAACGAATTCGATATCCCATCCCATCTTGTGCAGTTGAACGTAGTACTGTGCTGCTTCGCGCATGGCTGTGTTGATACGTCGAATTTTCGTAATCTGGCTGCCGATGTGGAAGTGTATGAGTTTCAGACAGTCGTGCAGGTCGTGAGCATCGAGCCATTGCAGCGCGTTGAGCAGTTCGCTGCATGAGAGTCCGAATTTCGAAGCATCACCTCCGCTTTCTTCCCATTTGCCGCTACCGCTTGAAGCCAGTTTGATGCGTATGCCGAGGTTGGGCTTGACACCTATTTTTTCTGCTGCGTGCGCTATGATTTGAAGTTCTGGCAATTTTTCAATCACAAGAAAGACGCGCTTGCCCATCTTTTGTGCCAAGAGCGCGAGTTCCACATAGTTCTGGTCCTTATGCCCATTACAGATAATAGGGCTGTCGCTGTCCATGTTTGTGGCAAGTACAGCATGCAGTTCGGGCTTTGTTCCACATTCCAATCCAAGATTATAACGCTTGCCATGACTGATGATTTCTTCTACCACAGGGCGCATTTGGTTTACCTTGATGGGATAGATGATAAAATGGTCGGCTTTGAAGTTGTATTCCTTCGAGGCTTTCTCAAAGCAGGCGGCAGTTTTCTCAATGCGACTGTCCAGTATATCCGGAAAGCGTAGCAGGACTGGTGCACTGATGTCTCGTTCGGACAATTCATCGACCAACTCCTGAAGGTCAATCTGTGTTCCGCCTTTTTGAGGAGTGACGTATGCATGACCCTGATCGTTGATGCCAAAGTAGTTCACACCCCAGCCTTTCACGTTATAGAGTTCTTCGGAGTCTTCTTTGCGCCATTTTCTCATAGTGTGTTGCTGTTTTCGAGTTGTATAATTTGGTTGGAAATGCTTTGTATTTTGTCGAAACTGTCGAGAGGATTGACATCGATGATGTGTTTTGCCTGCTCGTAAAAAGGTTCACGATAAGCCAATTGGCTGATGATGTATGCCTCCAGTTCTTCTCGGCTCTTACCCTCAAGGAGCGGGCGCTTGCCCTTACTTACTTTAAGGTGTTCCAGTATGGTGTTTGGCGAGGCCTTCATAAAAAAAGTCTCGCCCACACTGTTCATGTATGCCATGTTATCGTAAAAGCACGGTGTGCCACCTCCACATGCCAGCACAATGTTTTCAAACTCTGCCACTTCGTGGAGCATACGTTTCTCAAGGTCGCGGAAAAACTCTTCGCCATCCTCTGCAAAGATGGCTGCAACCTTTCTGTGATAACGCTCCTCAATGTACCAATCGAGGTCGTAGAACATGCGTCCGGTGCGTTTGGCTAAATCGCGGCCCACAGTGGTCTTACCCACACACATATAGCCAATCAGGATGGTACTTCTCATAACGTGTACCCCTTTATTTCTTTCTTTTCTTTGCAGCCTTGCTCCCTTCTGCCTTGATGATGTCCATGCATTCAGTCAGTGTCAGTTCGGCTGCTTTATCGTGCTTATTCTTGGGAATTTTGTAGTTATTCCCTTTATAGGCAATGTATGGTCCCCATCTGCCCTTGAGCACTTCGAGTTCGGGCTCTTCCTCGAATTTCTTAATGTGTCGCTCCCGCTCTGCCTGTCTTTTTGCCTCAACCAGTTCGATGGAGCGTTCTAAAGTGATGTTCATGGCATCCTCTCCCTTGGGCACGCTGACATAAAGGTCTCCCATTTTTATGTATGGTCCGAAACGTCCGCTTCCGATGATGACAGTCTCTCCTTCGTAATCGCCTAAATTACGTGGCAGTTTGAACAGTTCGAGTGCCTCTTCGAGGGTGATGTCGTTCATCTTCTGGTCGCGTTTCAGGGGCGAGAACAGCGGTTTCTCTTCGTCGCTGGCTGTACCGATTTGTACGATAGGACCGAATTTTCCGATGCGTACGCTGACAGGACGGCCGGTTTTTGGATCTATGCCGAGGTCGCGTTCGCCAACACGTTTTTCTGAACGCTTGTTTCCCACTTCTTCCACTACAGGGTCAAAATCATTGTAAAAATGCTTTATCATCTTGCCCCAATCCTCCTTACCTTCAGCCACGGCATCAAATTGCTTTTCGATGTCGGCAGTGAAGTTGTAACTCATTATGTGTGGAAAGTTTTCGAGGAGGAAGTCGTTTACTATAGTACCGATGTCGGTGGGAACCAAGCGCCCTTTATTGCCTCCGACTACTTCTTTTTTCTTGCTTTCTTTTATTTTGCCCTGACGCAATGTCAGCATAGTGTATTCGCGCTTGGTGCCTTCGCTTTCTCCCCGAACCACATATTCTCGGTTTTGGATGGTAGTAATTGTAGGTGCATAAGTTGACGGACGCCCTATGCCGAGTTCTTCGAGTTTACGGACAAGAGAGGCTTCGTTGTATCTTGTAGGAGGTTGAGTGAAGCGTTCCACAGCCGTAATTTCCTTTTCTTCAAGGGTTTCACCTTTTGCCATAGCGGGCAGCATGCGTGTCTCACTTTCATTTTCAGAACCCTCATCGCGACTTTCACTATAAACTCTGAGGAAACCATCGAAAGTGATGACTTCGCCTGTAGCCGTAAATTCGCCATCGAACGGAGCATTGCTTTTAGGAAGGATGCTGACAGTGGTGCGTTCCACTTGTGCATCCGCCATCTGACAGGCAAGTGTGCGTTTGCGAATAAGGTCGTAGAGTCGCTTTTCTTGCTGTGTACCTGCTATAGTGTCTTTGTCGATATAAGTGGGTCGGATGGCTTCGTGTGCTTCCTGGGCTCCTTTTGAAGTGGCATGGTATCGACGTGCCTTATGGTATTCTGCGCCCATGCTTTCCTCAATGAGTTTTGCTGTTGTATTAATGCATAGCGAAGACAGATTCATCGAGTCCGTACGCATATATGTGATGTGTCCGGCTTCATAGAGACTCTGTGCCACGCGCATGGTCAGACTTACGGAAAAACCTAATTTTCTAGCAGCCTCCTGTTGCAGAGTGGAAGTAGTGAATGGTGGGGCAGGACTACGTTTCAAAGGCTTCTTCTGTATATCGGTGATAGCGAAGGACGCATCCTTACAGTTTTCCAGAAAATCTTCTACTTCGGCTTTTGTAGAGAATGAGTGACTATATGTTGCTTTCACTTCCTGGCCATCGGGAGTGGTAAAGATAGCCGAAACGCGATAGGACGCTTCGGGTTTGAACGTTTCAATTTCGCGCTCGCGCTCCACGATGATGCGTACAGCCACACTCTGCACACGTCCGGCAGAGAGGTTGGGCTTCACTTTCTTCCAGAGTATGGGTGAGAGTTTGAAACCTACCAATCGGTCGAGCACACGGCGAGCCTGCTGGGCGTCAACCAGGTTGAGGTCGATGTGGCGGGGATGACTGATGGCATGTTCTATGGCTTGTTTCGTAATCTCATGGAATACGATGCGTTTGGCTGTCTGCGGATCTAATTTCAAAACTTCCGCCAGATGCCAAGAAATGGCCTCTCCCTCACGGTCTTCATCGGAAGCCAGCCAAACACAATCGGCTTTCTTTGCTTCACTCTGAAGTTCGCGGACAGTAGTTTTTTTCTCTTCTGGAATCTCATATTGAGGTTGGAACGTCTTGAGGTCCACACCGAAATTCTTCTTCTTCAGATCCCTGATGTGTCCTTTTGAGGAAAGCACCTTATAGTCCTTGCCCAGAAATTTTTCTATCGTTTTCGCTTTTGCCGGCGACTCTACGATGACCAGATTTTTTGGCATATTCTTTTAAAATAGGAGTATTTTCGAGGTGCAAAGATAGTGCAAGCAAAGAAAATTGCAAAACCAAAAATTTTTTTATTGTTTCTAAGTCTATAAATCTGGCGACAAAAAATCGATGCAAAACAAAGACTCCATCGGATGAGTACCGATGGAATCTTAAATATTGACTTAGTGGGAAGGTTTCTTTGTGTCAGTTTATTCGCTGAGGAGTTTCTTCACGGTGTCGGCTATTGCTTTGCCGTCTGCCTTTCCTGCCAGTTGTTTTGATGCAACACCCATCACCTTTCCCATGTCGCGTGGCGATGTTGCGCCCACTTGTGCTATGATTTCCTTCAGCGTGGTTTCGAGTTCTTCCTGCGAGAGTTGCTTCGGGAGGTATTCCTTGATGCAGTCCACCTGTGCCTGCTCCTCTTCTGCCAGGTCGGGGCGTCCCTGACTGGCGTAGAGGGCAGCCGTGTCTTCGCCCTGCTTTACGAGTTTGGCTATGATTTTCAGGGCTGCGTCATCGGGTAATTCGTCGTTGGCACCGGGTGCAGTCTTTGCCTCGATGAAGAGTTTCTTTACGTTGCGCAATGCCATGAGACGAACCTTGTCTTTCGCCTTCATAGCGGAAATAATGTCTTTGCTTACTTGTTCGAATAGCATATTATCCTAATGTTTATGATTATTATTCATCCAGTTCTACAGTACCTTCGCTGAGTGCTTTGCTCGTCGCCATGATTTTGTTGTACTGCTGAACTGTTCTCTTGTGCGTAGAAGTGTTGTCAACCAGTCCGTTGAGTTCTTCGTCGTCCAGTTCGTTCAGGTTATAGATGAACGTCTGATAGTGCGGTCGCTTGTTTTCGCCTATGTTGCCATAGTATTTTCCTATAGCATCGATGTTGACGGGTTTGTAGGCGCTTCTGGGCTCCATAGGTTCTTCATCCATAAATCCGCTGGCGAGTATGGTAACTTTCACTTTATCGTGGAGGCTCTTGTCGGTGGCGATGCCGTATTTTGTCTCGATGTGAGTATCGAAATTCTTCATGAATTCGTCAATCTCCTTCATTTCCGACATTTGGAGCGTGTATTCCTCTTCATCGCTGAAAGTAACGCTCATGAGCAGTCGCGATGAGCGGTAGTAGTTGTTGTTGTTCAGTAGCGGGGAATGTATGGCTTCGTGTATGGCATGTGTCAGACGTCGCTCGCCTGAGCCGTAGCCTGTTGTCATAACCGAGATGCCGCCATTGCGCAGCACGAAGTCCACATCCCGGAAGTCGAGTAAGATTTTGCCGCGCATATTGATGATATCCATAATGCTGCGCACTGCTGTAGTCAGAACATCGTCGCTTCGCTTGAAGGCATCCATCAGCGACATGTTGTTGTAGATTTCAAACAGTCGCTCGTTGACGATGACTATCAGCGAATCAACGTATTTCCTCATTTCTTCGAGACCCGTTATGGCCTTCTCTATTTTCTTTTGCCGTTCGAAGATGAAAGGAAGTGTTACGACACCCACTGTGAGCAATCCCATGTTGTGCGCCTCTCGGGCAATCACAGGAGCTGCACCGGTGCCAGTACCACCGCCCATTCCAGCGGTGATGAACACCATCTTTGTGCCGTCGTTCATGCAGTCTCTTATCTTCTCTACATCCGCTTCAGCCAGTTTTCTTCCGCGTTCGGGCACACCTCCCGCACCAAGTCCTTCACCCAACTGCAGTTTTTCCGGTATGGGTGAGTCCTCCAATGCCTTCCGGTCGGTGTTGCAAACCAGATAGCGGACTCCTTCTATTTGTCCCTCGCGGAACATGTGTCCCACGGCATTATTACCACCGCCGCCAACGCCGATGACCTTTATGATGCTCTCTGTCTGTGCATTCGCTAAGTTGATGACCAGATCGTCTTCTTCCATATCCTTTATTTTTAGAAGGTGATTACTGAAGGCGTTTCTGAAGCAGATACCGCCTCTTCTGTGGCAACGCGTTCTGCCTCACGAGATTTTTGCTTGATATCGCTCAATTGTTCCTTTGTGCGCTTGTAGGTGGGTGTTAGTTCCACGAGGCTGATAATTTCTTCGTTGTTGAGATCGTTGAGCCCGAAGAGGAAAGTACGCGCCCTATTGCGTTGTTTGCGTGCATCGGTAGGTTTGTAGTACTTCTCGCGGCGCTCGAGGTATTCTTCCAAACGCTCCTGACGACGGCGCTCGTCATCCTCTTCCTCCAGTTCTTTCTTTAATTGCATGCCTTCCACTGCATTGATGCCGAAGCCTGTGGCAAGAATAGTAATTTTAATCTTCTTCTCCAAAGTGGGATCTGTGGCAAGTCCCCATTTTGTTTCAACATCGTCATGGAATTTCGACATGAATTCGTGGATTTCGTTCATTTCTTCCATCATCAGTGTGTCTTTGTCGCTTTCTGCTGCAAAAGAAATGAAAATCAGCACTTTCTTTGAATTGAAAATGTCGTTATTGTTGAGCAGAGGAGAGTGAAGAGCATCCTCTATGGCATGTGTTACGCGGCCTTCGCCTTCGCCGTAACCTGTTGACATGATGGCTACACCGCCATCGCGTAATACGGTGCAAACATCTTGAAAATCAAGGTTGATGATGCCGTGCATCGTGATGATTTCGGCGATACTTCTGGCAGCGATGCTCAGCGTGTTGTCCGCCTTCTCGAATGCACTCAGCACATTCAAGTCGGGATAGATTTCGCGGAGACGTTCGTTGTTGATGACTAAAAGAGCGTCAACGTATTTGGCTATTTCTTCCACACCGTCGAGTGCTTGGTCTATCTTTTTAAAGCCTTCGAAAAGGAAGGGGATGGTTACGATGCCCACTGTCAAGATGCCTTTTTCCTTAGCACGTTGAGCAATGACAGGAGCAGCACCTGTTCCCGTTCCTCCACCCATGCCTGCAGTGATGAAAGCCATCTTGGTGCCATCGCTGAGCATATTGTCTATCTCGTTGATGCTTTCTTCGGCTGCTTGACGTGCACGTGCAGGACGATTTCCTGCACCCAGACCTTCTTTGCCCAACTGCAGTGTGTTGGGAACGGGCGAGTCGGCAAGCGCTTTGCTATCGGTGTTGCACAATACGAAGTTCACATCGTGAATGCCTTCGCGGTACATGTGGTTTACGGCATTTCCTCCACCTCCGCCAACACCGATAACCTTGATGATGCTGGGCGAAGAACTCAGCCCCTTAACGTCAATTAAGCCATCGGAAGGCATTTTATTTTTCTTTTCTTTATCTTGCATTGTTGTATTCGTTTTGTTGTGGTGAATGATGATATCCCCATAGAGGTATTATATTTCTTCGTCTTCCGAAGTGACTTTATTTATCGTGTCTTTGATCCTTTGCCAGAATGAGGGTTTCTCCTCTTTCCTTTCTTCTTCTTCTTTAGAATTAGAAGTATTTTCAGTCTCTCTGGTGGGATCCACTATCACAACCTTAGGTTTATCTTCTTGTTCTTTAGTTTCATCACTTGAAGTAGAAGGTCCTATAGTGGTGTTTTCACCTGTCGGAGTTGCTTGTTCTTTAGTAATTCCTTGAGCGACTAATCCTTTTTCGGCCCTTTCTCTCATGAATTTTTCAAATTCTTCATCGGTCATAGTTTCTTTACCAGACGAAGTAGAACTTTCTTCTGTAGGTTGAGTATTGGGTTTTGCTGGTTCAACAGGTGTTGTTGACTCTTGAATAGGCTCCTTTACTGTGAAAAGTTCCGTTTCTTTACCAATTTCGCCACCATCGCAGTTCTCTGTACCCTTGTCGAGCATAGCTATGACAGAATTGTAACTGAAGTCGGTGTTGAAGTCTGTAATCGACTTGTTCACGCGATATTGCAGTGTCATCTTCTGCTCTACGCGTACTTTGTCGAACTTGGGCATAACAATTTTGAAAGCCTCGGTAATGGCAGATGTGTTAGACACACCACCGCATACCACTATGCCTGCTACCAATTCGCCCGGACGGAGTTTTGAAATCTCCACTTGGTGGTTCACGTTGGCAATAATCTCTTCCAAACGCGCACTGACGATATTCTTCAACTCATTGATAGGGAAACTGCGTCCGTCCTCCAGAACGATAATCTCCGAAGAGTTCTCATCAATCTCTTCTATGGCGAAATCGTGTTTAAGTTTCAGGTTTTCTGCTTCTTCGAGGCTGATTTGAAGAGTCTGTGCGATATCGTTTGTGATATTCCATCCGCCTATGGGCAGTATGGCTGCATGGCGAAGGATGTTGCCTTTGAATACTGCAACACTCGTGGTCTGTGCACCCATATCGACGAATACACAACCGCTCTGGCGCTCGTTGTCTTTCAGTGTGGCATTAGCAAGCGCCAGGAATGAAACGGGTATTTCTATCACGTTAATGCCTATGTTATAGAACACATCCTCAATCTGCTTACGCACAGAGGCACGCGTAACTACGTTCAGAAATTGCCCTTTCAGATTGGAGGTCAGCGTACCCACAGGCTCTGTGCTTGACATGGTGCCCAACTGGTACTCTTGTTCGATGACATCAATGATTTCGTAACCCGCAGGCGCAGTTTGGATATTCTCGTCACGAAGTTCATCAATCATATCCTCTGTAACCTTCGTGGTCTCGGGAAAGGTTCGGTTTATGCAGTTGAGAAGGGTGTGCATACCCATACCGCCAATGCCCACGTAGGCCTTTGAGATTTGCCTGTTCAGTCGTTTCTCAAGTTTGTCTTTAATCGACTTGATGCATTGCGTCATCTTGTCGATGTTGAGAATTCTACCTTTGCGGATGAAACTTCCGCTCTCCTCTTGTGCAATGGCTAAAATCTGGATGGCGCCATCGGGCTGCTTTGTTCCTGCAACAGCCGTAATCTTCGATGAACCTATTTCCAGTGCCACTGTGAATTTTTCGTTTGCCATAGTTTTCCTTTTTTAGTTTTATTTTTTTCTAATTATTCCAGTCTTTTTCAGTTTCCAAACAAGGAGGATGCTGTCGGTCTGTACAGAAAGCAATTTTATGCCTTTTTGGGTTCCTTCTTGGCTGCGTTACCCTTTGCTTCAGGCTTTGTGGCAGGTGTGTTCTGCTCGGGTTGTTCGGTCTTTTTCTCCTCTTGTGCTTTTGCTTTCTCAGACTCGGTGTCCTTGAGGTTATCCTGCTTCACACCTCTTACTTGCGAGGGGTATTCTATGTTGATTATCTTATATTTGTTCCAACCCACTGTGGGAAGAATCTTTTTGTAGAACGACTTGAGATTTCTGAATTTTACCTCCAAATCATTGACAGAGCCGAGTTGAATGATATGATTTCCAACGCGTGGCACCAAGGATATGTCGCCCAGTGAGTCCACGTTGGCTTGAACAATCTGATCATTCCAGAAACCATCGTCGCGCAGGAAAATACCTAATTTCACGAGCGATTTCTTTGCAAAGTCGCGACTGACGTTGCCTGTTGCCGTAATAAGGTCGGCAGTGTATCCCATCGACTGCATAGCCCTCCCTTTGTCATCGATGTAGTAGTCGTCGCCATTGTCTGCCATAATGCGCATGATGGGTAGTCGCTGCGAAACGAAGATGTGGAACACACCATCGGGTGTCTTGTAGCAGGTAACGTCTTTAACGAAGGGATTTTTCTTCAGAAGCGTAGCGACTGGTTCGTTGCTGATGCTTTCAAGCGATTTGCCCTCCAATGTCATGTTTCCCTCTTGCATCAGTCGGCGAACCTCTTTTTTATCGATGAAACCAATATGTGCGCTGTCAACTATCTGTATATCCACGCTTTTGCAGATTTCGCCAGATTTCTGTCGTGCCACATTGATGAAAATATAAGCCAGATAGCCCACAATGACCAAACCGATGAAAATCTTCATCACCAGCCACCATTTGTCGAATCTCGAATTAGTACTACTTCCCGACATCTTCTTTCTCTTTTAGAATGTCAGTAAATTCAGCCATATAGTTGTCCACATCACCTGCTCCAAGAACAACGAGCACATCGAAGTCGCGCGAGCGCAAAATTTCGGGCAGTTGCTCCTTGTGCACGAGTTCTTTTTTCATATCCGGTCGCAACTCGTTGTAGATTATCTCGCTCGTGATACCTGGAATGGGCTCTTCTCGGGCAGGATAGATGTCGCATAGCAACACTTCGTCCACCAGCGACAGACTTTCTGCAAATTCCTTGTAGAAATCGCGTGTGCGGGTGAAGAGGTGAGGCTGGAAAATTGCCGTAATCTTCCTGTCGTTGAACACTTCTTTAATAGAGAGGATGCTCTGTCGTATCTCTTCCGGATGGTGCGCATAGTCCGACAGCAGAACGTGGCGGGAGTTCTTTATCTTGAAGTCGAACCTGCGGTCAACTCCTCCAAAAGTCGCCATGGCACTGCGAATTTCGTCGGCACTGCAGCCTGCAATCTGTGCCAAAGCCATGGAGGCTATCCCGTTGTCGATGTTGATACTGACAGGAACGCCCAATTCTACATTGCGTATATTTTCAATGGGTGATATAAGGTCGAACACGATGCGTCCATTGCCGATGCGTATGTTTTCGGCGTGGAAATCGCCTTCAGTGCGGCTATAATCGTATCGGCGGACTCCCTCTTGCAGGCGCTCCTCCATTTCAAGTCCGCGATGTACAATCAACGCACCACCAGGTTGGATGAGGCTACTGTAATGAGAAAAACTTTCAAGGTAAGCCTCCTTTGTGCCGTAGATGTCGAGGTGGTCGGCATCTGTGGCTGTGATGATGGAGGCGTAGGGGTGCAGATGGTGGAACGAGCGGTCGAATTCGTCGGCTTCTATCACTACGTAGGGTGATGTGGCAGATAACAGGTAGTTTGTGCCGTAGTTCTTCGTGATGCCACCGAGGAAAGCATTGCAGCCCACTTGGCTTTCGTGCAGCAGATGTGCTGTCATGGCAGACGTGGTAGTCTTTCCGTGGGTGCCGGCGCAGCAGAGACCACGCATCTGACGTGTCAGCGTGCCGAGCACTTGTGCGCGTTTCTGGATGTCGAAGTTGTTGGAGCGGAAGTATGTCAGTTCGGTATGGTCGCTTGGAATGGCAGGCGTGTAAACCACGAGCGTGTGCTCCTTGTCGCGGCAGGCTGCAGGTATTTGGTTTACGTCGTCCTCATAGTGAATCAAGGCGCCTTCCTTGCAGAGTTCTTCGGTCAGAGGGGACGGTGTGCGGTCATAGCCACCCACAGTGATGCCTTTTGAGAGGAAATATCGCACAAGGGCACTCATTCCGATGCCGCCTGCGCCAATGAAATATGTCGATTTGATATCCACGGTGTTTCTTTTGATGTTAGGATGTGATAGAATGGTGATTGGTACCAATACCCTTTATTAGTCCTGTGTCGCTTTGCGTGACAGGGCGAGTTCGATGGCGATGTCAGCGATGTCGGACGCTGCATTGGGTTTGGCGAGTTGAAGGATGTTCTTACCCAAAGTGGAGAGTCTCTCTGTGTCCTCCACTGTGTTGATGGCATTGGCTATCAACTTGCGTCGGGCGTCGGCATCCTTCACGTAGATGGCTGCATCTTGCTCCACCAAGGCGAGCGCGTTTTTCGTCTGATGGTCTTCTGCTACATTGGGAGAAGGCACCAGAATGCATGGCTTACCCAGCATACAGAGTTCGCTGATGCTGCTTGCTCCTGCTCGCGAAATGACGAGGTCGGCGGCAGCGTATGCCATGCGCATGTCGGAAATGAATGCGTTGGCATACAGATTGTCAGGTTGCTTCATTTCTGAGAGTTGCTTCTCTATTTTTTCGCTGTAGTACTTACCTGTCTGCCAGATAATCTGAACATTTTTCTGTTGACGGATGAGCGAAATGCTGCCCAATACGCTGTCGTTCAGTGTTTTAGCGCCCAGTGAACCTCCCACGATGAGAATGGTCCGCTTCGTGGGATCTAACCCAAAAGATTTTACCGCTTCTTCGCGCGACACACTTTGGTCGAGCAAGTTCTGTCGGACAGGATTGCCCGTGAAAACGATGCTCTCTGCCGGGAAGAAACGCTCCATGCCGCTATATGCCACGCAGATACGGTCTGCCTTCTTGGCAAGCAACTTATTTGTTACGCCTGCGTAGGAATTTTGCTCCTGAATGAGCGTGGGAATTCCCAATTTTGTGGCTTGGTCGAGGGTGGGGCCACTCGCATAGCCACCCACGCCGATAGCGATGTCGGGTGCAAACTTGCGGAGGATTTTCCGTGCCTGACGACGGCTACGCATCAGGTTCCAGATCACCTTGATGTTCTTCAGCATGTTCTTGCGGTCGAAACCTTGCACGGGAAGCCCCTTAATTTCGTAACCTGCGTCTGGAACGCGTTGCATTTCCATTCTGCCGAGAGCACCGACAAAAAGAATTTCTGTGTCGGGGCGTTTCTCACGAATGGCATTAGCGATGGATATTGCAGGGAAGATATGACCTCCCGTGCCACCCCCACTGATGATGACTTTCAAATTTTTACTCATATTTTCCTTTTTCCTTTTTTCCTTTTTTTGCTATCTCGACAGATAGCGTACAAAATTAGCACTTTTTTGCTAACAATCAGCACAATAAATGCAAAAAATTTTTGATATTTTTTTAACAGAGCACTAAATGAAAGATAAGCACCTTGTGAAATTTTTGGAAAAAAGTAGGAAACTTTGTCGAAAAATACAAAAAATCCCCATTTCATCGGGATTTTTCTGTAAAAGCAAATTTTTACCCCATCATGTCGGAAAGGAAAAGCACCACAAGATAGCGTGCCATCTTTCCCGCCGCAAATGCCGCTATGCAGCGCCATAGGTTTACGCGCATCAGCCCGAGCGAGACTGTTATCACGCTGCCCAAAAGTGGAATCCAGGCCAACAAACCGCTCCAGGCACCGTGTTTCTGTACGATTTCTATGCCATGCTCCATCTTTTCGGGTTTTATGTGGAGCAAGCGCCCAATCCATTTCGGATTGCCAAGAGTGCCTACCCAATAGTTGAACACAGCCCCAAGCGTATTGCCCAGACTACCCCAGATGAACAGTTCTGTGGCACTCACGCCGCATTGGTGCAAACCCACCATGACCACTTCGGAAGCAAATGGCGCCACAGAGCCTGCAAGTAGGGCAGCCACGAACATGCCTGGTCCGCCTATGCTGATTAAGAATTGTATGAATGCTTCCACTGTGGTGTTTTTATACCCTGGTGTAGATGGTGAGAATGACTGCGATGGCGAGTGTGCAGATGAAATACCAATTAACCAGCGTGCCGCGCGAGAGAGTAAGGTGATGCCCTATGATGGGTGCACTCGCTGCAATGAAGAGCCGCATAAAGCCATCGAAATGATGTGGCAAGAAGATTATCATCAGCAATAGTGCCACATTCTGTATGAAAATAGTGTAGATAAACATGCGTGTCTGCAGTTTGTCCTGATAGTATGTGCGGATATAGTCGAGCATCGATATAGAGGTATAGATAGCAGTGAAAATCAGCACGATGACCTCTTTGCGGGTGAGACCTGCATAACTGATGCCTCGCGGTGCCATCGCTGCAAGGAAGAAATCGAAGGCGCCTTCTGTCGTGCTCATGCAGAAATGCCATACAAAACAGAGCCAATAGGGTGTGAGCACACCGAGCAATGTAGCCACGAACGAACGCCATGTGAGCGAACGCAGTTGTATGCCCATCGAAAATATCATGAAAGGAATAATATAGAGCAGGGGCGGAAAGAACAGACTGCCGATACCCAGCACCACAAAAGCATGATACGCCAAGCCCTGACTCTTGCGACTTTGGAAAGTATAGCAAAGGATGATGTTGGCTATGACGAAGCAAAGTGTCGCTAACATGGCAGGCGACCAGTCCTGCAGGAAGGCGGCAATGGTCATCAAGACGATGAACGTGGTGCTCGCCATTCTGTTGCGCTGCCTGATGAGTGTGGCGCGATGGTTCCATTCCATAACAGCCACAGTGGTCACCATCGTTACCACCCAGCCCGTCCAGCGCGACCAGTGCGTGATGTCGCCGAAGAGCCAGAACATAGAGCCGATGACGCAGGCAACGGGCAAGGTTATCTGCGAATTGACTACGGCGTAGCGGATGCTGTATCTCATATAGAAGGGTGGTAGAATTTTGCGATAAAATGGACTATTTTGTTACATCCTTGCCTATGTCTCGGCGGTAGTATTTACCTTCGAATGAAATCTGAGCGGCACCTTTCAGCGACTTTTCAAGTGCTTCGTCAAGAGTGTTGCCATAACTGCTTACGGCAATCACGCGTCCGCCTGCCGTGACGAGGTGCCCGTCTTTCAGTGCTGTACCTGCGTGGAACACCACACTGCCTTCCACTTCTGCATTTTCGATGGAATACCCCTTGTTGTAGTTGCCAGGGTATCCACCACTGACAAGCATGACACATGCCACACTGCGGGGGTCGAAAGCAATGGCCTTCGTGTCGAGATTGCCGGCTGCAACACCTTCGAAGAGTTCCACAATGTCGCTCTCCAGGCGCAGCATCACGCTCTCCGTCTCAGGGTCGCCCATGCGGCAGTTGTATTCTATCACCTTCGGCTGCCCGTCGCAGTTGATGAGTCCGAAGAAGATAAAACCTTTATAGCCGATGCCTTCGCACTTCAATCCCTCTACTGTGGGGCGTATGATTTGGTCCTCCACCTTCTGCATCCATGTCTTGTCGGCAAAAGGCACAGGCGAAACAGAACCCATACCACCGGTGTTCAGTCCGGTATCGCCCTCACCGATGCGCTTGTAGTCCTTTGCTTCCGGAAGAATCTTATAGTGAGTGCCATCAGTCAGCGCAAACACACTGCACTCTATGCCGCTGAGAAACTCCTCTATCACTACGCGCGCTGACGCTTCGCCAAACATGCCGCCAAGCATCTCCTTGAGTTCTGTCTTGGCAGTGTCGTGGTCGGGCAGGATGAGTACCCCCTTGCCTGCACAAAGTCCATCGGCTTTCAGCACGATGGGTGGTGTGAGGGTGTTGATATAGTCGCACGCAACGGCATATTCCGTGCCGTCGAAAGTGCGGTAGGCGGCAGTAGGTATGCCGTGGCGCTGCATGAAGCCCTTAGCAAAGTCTTTTGAGCCCTCAAGTTGGGCGCCAGCCTTGCTTGGGCCGATGAATGCCACATCGCGAAGCAGGTCGTGGTGGCTGAAATAGTCTCCCAGACCATCCACAAGAGGCACTTCCGGTCCCACTACCACCATATCAATTTCCTGGTCGATGACAAACTGTGCTATGCCGTCGAAATCGCTGACGGAGAGGTTCACGTTGGTGCCTGTGGCAGACGTGCCGGCATTTCCAGGTGCGATGAACAGTTGTTCCGTTTTCTTGCTCTGTGCAATTTTCCAAGCCAGGGCATGTTCGCGTCCCCCGCTACCTAATAATAGTATTTTCATTCGTTTCCTTTTTTATAAACAACCGATATCGGTTATTTATTGGTGTAAATTCATTAATTTCAGGGCTTTGTTCTCGGCAGTCTCCATTATTTCCCGCTCTCCTGGTCCTTTGTCGTTGAGACCGCAGAGGTGGAGGATGCCGTGGATGATGACGCGGTGCAACTCTTCTTCGTAGGCTGTGCCCTGCTGCTCGCTGTTGCTGCGCACAGTGTCGAGACTGATGAAGAGGTCGCCACTGATGACGTCGCCCTCGCTGTCGTCGAAAGTGATGATGTCTGTGTAATAGTCGTGCTGAAGATATTGTCGGTTCACCTCGAGTATCTTGTCGTCACTGACGAAGATATATGCCACATCGCCCACCTTTTTGCCGTAAGTAGCAGCCACGCTGCGTATCCACCTCGTTGTGTCGCGGCGCTTTAATTTGGGAATGGCAATGTCTATGCTTTGATAACTGATCATGGTTTTGCAGAGGGTGGTGGGTTGTCCTAAAAGAGACTGCCTTGTATTGGTTCGCCGTTGAACCTGTTGCGGTGCAGGTGTTCGTATGCCAGGTCGGTAACTTCCCTGCCTCGCGGTGTGCGACGGATAAAGCCTTCCTTGATGAGGAATGGTTCATACACTTCCTCCAGCGTGCCGGGGTCTTCACCGATGGCAGTGGCGATGGTACCCAAGCCCACGGGCCCGCCTTTGAATTTATCGATGATGGTTGTGAGAATCTTGTTGTCGATTTCATCGAGACCATATTTGTCGATATTGAGTGCCTCCAAGGCATATTGTGCAATGTCTGTCTCGATGTTGCCCGTTCCCTTCACCTGTGCAAAGTCGCGCACACGGCGCAGCAGGGCATTGGCTATACGCGGTGTTCCGCGGCTTCGCCCGGCTATCTCTGCCGCTGCTTCGTCGGTGATAGGTACACCGAGGATGTGTGCCGACCGGGTCACGATGTGGCAGAGCGTGTCGGCATCGTAGTATTCCAGGTGCATGTTGATGCCGAAACGCGCGCGCAGTGGTGCTGTAAGCAGTCCGCTGCGTGTGGTGGCGCCTATCAGTGTAAACGGATTTAGGTCTATCTGTATGGAGCGTGCTGCCGGACCGCGGTCTATCATGATATCGATACGGTAATCCTCCATGGCAGAATAGAGGTATTCCTCCACCACGGGCTGCAACCGGTGAATTTCGTCGATGAAGAGCACGTCGTTGGGCTCCAGGGAGGTGAGAAGACCTGCCAAATCGCCGGGCTTATCGAGCACCGGTCCACTGGTGAGTTTGAAACCTACGCCGAGTTCGTTGGCTATAATGTTAGATAGTGTAGTCTTTCCCAGTCCCGGCGGACCATGTAGCAGTGTGTGGTCGAGCGGCTCGCGTCGCATCTTTGCGGCTTCCACAAAAACGCTCAGGTTACTCACCACGCTCTTCTGACCTGAAAAGTCGCTGAAGGACAAAGGGCGCAAGGCGTTCTCGAACTCCCTGTCGGTTGAGGGGGGTGAACCCTGCTGGCTGTGTATGTCGAAGGTGTCGTTTTGCATTGAACCGCAAAACTACAAAAAAATAGTGGTTTATATAGGCATTTTGAAGAAGAATTCACCACATTGTATATAGAAACAGTATATACTATAGATGCTATAATTATTATAGAAAAATACTAACATGTTTATTGCTTAAAAGTGTAAAAATGTTTGCACAATTTTACGAAATTTGTGTAATTTCAGTGTTTTTTATTTAAAAAATTGATAAAAAGTTAACTTTTGTTTGCACTTTTATAATTTTTTAGATATATTTGCAATTCATTCCACCCGTTTAACAACTTTTAAGGAGCGGTTATCTTTGGGAATCAGAGGAAAGAATTACAAAAATAAAACGTTTGACATACACAGCAAGTGCGCGTGGATTTGATGTTCTGCGTTTCGTAAAGCCAAATGAGCCGAACGGTGGTTGCTTTATGCTCGCCATGGCGAGAAAAACGTTTGTTTAAATTAAAAACGAAGGCTCTGATAAGTGCATGAAAATATGAGAATTAATATATTATTATAAATAAGGAGTACAATTCACACATTATAAACCAATACATTATGAAACAGAAATTGATGCTGTTTGCGGCCTTTCTCTTTATGAGTATAGGTCTTGCGTCTGCCCAGATTTCAACGGTAACTGGCGAAGTAGTCAGTTCTCATGACGGGCAGCCGGTACCAGGTGCGTCAGTTACTGTAAAAGGGACACAAGTTTCCTCTTTCACGGCAACTGATGGTACCTTCGTGATCCATAAAGTTCCTGCAGAGGCGAAAGCCCTCGTTATTTCATGCATCGGCATGAAGAGCACGGAAGTAACCATTGCAGAACATGTTAGTGTAAGGCTCGAGCCAATCGCTTCAGGTGAAGGTCCTGCGGTCGTTATCGGTTATGGTACGGCAAAGAAAGTGGGCACCGTAGTTGGTTCCGTAACCAAAGTGGTTACTGACCAGGTGAAGATTACCCCTGCTACCACTGCGATGGACGCCCTTCAGGGTAAGGCTGCCAACGTGCAGATTCTCAGCAGTTCGGGCGATGCCGGTGCGATGAATCAGGTCTCCACCACCATCCGTGGTGTCGGTTCGCTCACAGCAGGCAACGAGCCGCTCTTCGTAGTGGATGGTTCGCCTGTGGCTTCGTCCGTGTTCTACAAGATGAACCCTGCCGACATTGAGAGCTACACCGTCCTTCGCGACGCTTCCGCTACCTCTATCTACGGTTCGCGTGCTGCCAATGGTGTAATCTACGTTACTACAAAGAAAGGTTCACGCTATGAGAAGGCTACCGTAACAATCGGACAGTCGTTCGGTTGGTCACAACTCGCACGTAAGGTGGGTAACCCTATGAATAGTTCGCAGCTTCTCGACTACCAGCTGAAGAACGGTATCATTACGGGTGAAGAATACAACAATTATAAGGTACAGAACACCAATACGGATTGGGGAAAATACTTCTTCGACAACGCTGCTCCGATGTCGCAAACGACAGTAAGCATTAGCGGCGGTAACGAAAGAACGACCTACTACACTTCTTTCTCTTATTTGGACAAGGACGGTTTGACCCCTCGTTCATTATACAAACGATACACTCTGCGCCAGAACCTCGACTCACGTCCGCTGAACTGGTTGCACTATGGTGTGAACCTCGGCTTGAGTTACGACGAGCGTAACTCTGACGCTTACAACTCGACAGATAACTTCTCGCTGACTTCCGGTGTACTCGCAGGAACGCTTTATCCGCCTTATTATGATCCTTACAATGAAGATGGTTCGAAAGCGGATATCATTCCATTCGTCAATACATACAATTATTATTTGAGATATAAATACAATCCCGGCAAGAGCAACGAAGCCCGCATCAACGGTACAGCATTCTTGGAACTCACGCCGCTGAACGGTCTGACCGTCCGCTCACAACTGGGTCTTGACGGTGCTGATACACGCCGTAACACCTACAACATGCCTTCAAGCCCGATGAATACTGAAGAAGGACAGGGTTGGTCATACAAGAGTTTCGACCGCTTCTCTATGTGGACCATTACGAACACCATCGAGTATAAGTTCAAGATTGGCGAAAAGCACAACTTCACACTTCTTGCCGGTCATGAAGGTATCAAATACACCAACGATGGTTTCAGTGCTGACGTAGAAGGTCTGAGAGATGACCGTCTCCTTGAATTCGGAAGTGCTGCAGAAGCAAGTCTCAGCGATATGTCATCTTATACGGCGAAGTATGAATACCTCTCATTCTTCGGTCGTATTGACTATGGCTTCTCCAACAAGTATTTTGCCAATTTCACCATCCGTAACGACCGCTGCAGCCGCTTCGGTAAGAACAACCGTTCTGCTACATTCCTCAGCGGTGGTCTGATGTGGAACATGAAAGCAGAAAACTTCTTGAAGAACGTTGACTGGCTCGATGATCTCAAACTTAAAGCAAGTGTTGGTTCCACGGGTAACTCTGGTATTGGTAATTATGCAAGTCTCGGTACAGTAGGTACCGCACGTTACAACGGCAATCCCAACGCGTGGGTACTCAGCGCGCCCGGTAATGCTGACCTCGGTTGGGAAAAGCAAATACAATGGAACTTCGGTGTTACTGCACGCCTTTGGAACCGTATCAACCTTGAAGCCAACTACTATATCCGTCAGACCAAGGACATGCTCATGGAAGTTCCTGTACCATGGATTACCGGTTTCTCAGATAATAATCTTAACATAGGTGAAATGAAAAACAGCGGTATCGAATTCACTTTCGATGCTGATGTGGTACGCAGCAAAGGCTATGGCTTCAACCTGAACCTCTATGGTAACATTTCGTACAACAAGAACGAAATCACAAAGTTGTTCTATGGTTTGAATGAATGGATTATTCCGCAGACTGGTCTTGCATACGTAGTAGGTAAATCAGTGAACTACTATATGCCAGTACGCGCAGGTATCGACCCTGCAGATGGTCAGATTATGTGGTATGTACCGGATGAAAACGGCAAATTGACAGGTGAGACCACAAAAGTCTTCAATGAAGATGCTCTCAATGTAAACACTGGCAAACCTCGTTTCGCACCATGGACCGGTGGTTTCGGTCTCCGTGCTGCATGGCAAGGCTTTACCCTCAATGCAGACTTTGCATTCGTGCTTGGCAAGTGGATGCAGGATAATATCCAGTACTTCACACGCAACAGCCAGCAGGCTGCTGCCGGAGGCTTCAATCAGGATAAGGATATGCTCAATGCCTGGACAAAGCCCGGCGACATTACAGACGTGCCCCGCTTCGGTGTAGGCAACTATTTCGACACTTCTCTGCTTCAGAACGCTTCATTCTGCCGCCTGAAGAATCTGTCTCTCTCATACGACCTGCCCAAGGCTTGGATGGAGGCTACACGCTTCCTGACAAATGTTCGAATCACAGGAGCTATCCGCAACGCGTTCACTATCACCAAATGGAAAGGTTCTGACCCGGAACTTGATACTAACAGTGCTAAAACCCAGTTCCCGAACACTCGCGAATATACCATTGGCATAGAGGTTACTTTCTAAAAACAGAAAGTGAACCCGAACATGGGTCTTCAGAAAACAAAAACAATAAAGCAAAAAAAGAACAAAATGAAAACAAGTATATTAAAAGCAGTTCTTTGGGGCACTCTGGCATTGCCGGCACTCACCGCTTGCGAAATGGACCAGTTTCCCACGGACAGTATTCCTAACGAGGAGTCGTGGCAGGTATATCAGGATGCCGTGAACTTCAATCAGGGTCTTTATAGATATCTGCAAAGTGTAAGTTCTGTCGGATGGTATATGTCCGACATCCAGATGGACTACTTCCAGCCGGGAAAGGGATATGGCAACCGTATGGGTATGACTTACCGCTGGGAATTCCTCGCCACGGAAGACGATATGGAAAGCGTATGGTCCACCGCATACTCAGCAATAACCAATGCCAACAACTTCATCAACAATTACAGGAGTATCATCACGCCTGAAACTTCGGAAGACGAGGCTACGGCTCTTGAACAGTTTGCAGGTGAAGCCTATTTCATCCGTGCATACGCTTACTACGTACTGGCAACCCGCTTCTGCAAGGACTACAATGCCGCAACGGCACAGACTGACCTCGGTTTGCCAATTATGGAAACTGTTGACATCAATGCCCGTCCCGCACGTTCCACTATGCAGGAAACGTGGGATTTTATCAAGGGTGACCTTGACAAGGCTGACTCACTGATTACAGAGACTGATCCTACCGGTACTCATATTTCTCTGCCAGTTGTTGATGCCATGCGTGCACGCGTAGCCCTGCAGATGGACAACTACAGCGATGCTGTGAATTATGCCAAGCAACTCGTAGAGAATGACTACTTCGCACTTGCTTCTGACTCTGCTTCGTTTGCCAACCTTTGGATTAATGACGAAGGCGACGAAATCATTTTTGAACCGGCAGAAGATAATCAAGTGCGCCACACTTGGGGAGGTTTCTTCCAGTACAATGTGTCTCAGAGTGCTTTCTCGCCCGACTGGATTCCTTCACAGACCACTTACGATATGTATGAGGACGGTGACCTCCGTAAGTCGCAATGGTTTATGCAGGCAGACAAGGTTATTGAGAGCGATGTAGAATCTACGGCAGGTATCATGCTCTTCGCCAAGTATCCCGGTAATCCCGCACTCTTGAAAGCAGGTGAATCCACTCTGACCACCCGTGCCAACGCACCTAAGATGATCCGTGTCGCCGAAATGTACCTTATCCTTGCCGAGGCTTACGCACAGCAAGGTGATAACGAGAATGCGCGCAAATACCTCAACGATCTGCTCTCTTCCCGCGGTGCTTCAGAAGTTGAAGCCAGCGGTAACATACTCGCTGCCGTTAAGCAGGAATGGAAGAAAGAATTCATTGGCGAAGGTATGCGTATGACCTGCCTCAAGCGCTGGGGAGAAGGCTTCAGGCGTAATCCTGCTGCACAGGACGAATCTCTTATTGTGATGACCACTCCGGAATTGGGCGTGGCAGCCAATATCGCTGCAAGCAATATGCGTTGGGTATGGGAAATTCCTCAGAACGACCTTACCACCAATAAGAACCTCGTACCAAACTGGCAGTAATAAGCGACTGAAGGCGGGAGAGGAGCGCCTGAAAAGAGATTGCAATGCTCCCGCCTATATAAATAATCAAATCATAAAAACAAAAACGATATGAAAAAATATATAATGTCATTGGCAGTGGTTCTTCTCGCTGCGTTCGGACTGACATCATGTCACGACGATTTTAATGACACTCCGGAATATCCGTTTAACAATACTTACGGCGTTTGGCAGTCGCTTAATGCTGACAACGGCACGAACAACTATTACGTGGTTTGCACCAAGAGAAGCACAGGCGAAGATATCATCTACGTGGTTCGCCAGAACATAGCAACAGGCGAGGTACGCACCCTCTTTGTAGGCGATGTAGAACAATATGACAAGACCATCGGTCTGCTCACTGCAAGCGCACCGACATCCTATTTCGGTGATGGCGAAAACGGCACCGACTCGCTTGAAACAGTGGCTTATTTAGCAGTGCAGAGCAATGGTGTAACGAGAACACTGCAACTTATTGATGAAACTGGCATTGAGGTAATACAGGAAGTTACCCCGACGAACGTTCTGCCTACCATTGCAGGCTATTGGGATGCGTATGATGATGAAACAGGCAACATGATTATTCTCGACCTCTATGAGGACAGCACAGCCGTGGTTAATCTCAATGTAGGTGACAACTATGCCCTTGCTGATTATGAATATGGAAATGGACAGGGCTCGGTAACTGACGAGAATGGCAATACCGCTACACTCGCATTCAACAAAGACTATCAACTCGTGGCAACTGCGAACGGTGCAACTATGGTGGTAGATCCTTACACCAGCGAATCGCAGCCCGAACAGTTCGAGGCAGCAGGTTCTGCACTCATCGTTTGCCCGCAATGGACAGAAATCGAAGAACCGGCACGAGTACAGATTGAGGTTTCTACATCTATACCTAACCACTACCGTCTTGTTTCACCATTCTATGCAATGGAGCCCGACTATGCAGATGAAGGCTACCATATCGAGTTCTATTATGATGCAGCAACAGGCGAATTCACAATGGATGAAGGCATGTACTACATTGGTGAGAAATATCAAGGTAACGATGTATTCTTGTACTACTATCCTTCAACCTATCCACAATATAATTATCTTGAGAACGAAGGTAATGTCTTCGTGATTACCTCATTGTGGGGTCATGGAAATTCACTTTGGTCGCCAATGCCTATCACATTCATGTGGGACGATGGTTTCCCCGGTGCAGAAGCAACTCCGAAACTCCAGCCCGCGAAGAAGGCTCCAAGACGCCAGATGAAGAGAAGTCTCGGCAAGAAGGTGAAGACAATTTCTCCGAAAGTGCTCGACACACCTGTAAATATTACAGTGAAATAAGATTGTCGAACAGATAAATATCAAGCAAAGAGGTGAACGCTCATCGGAGGTGTTCACCTCTTTACGCATATTCAGGCAAACAGGTCGGAGTATTCGGAGTGTTCGGAGTGTTCTGAATAATCAGAGTGTTCCGATTTGTACTTCTCTTTAACAACTTTCTTTACTGTCGTCGGGCAGTTAAGATAGGTTTTTGTAATTTTGCAGCCGAAATGACAGTATTTGAATTCTCTATCATCCTCCTCATCGGTGCTTACTGCGCCGGTCTGCTCGGTTCGCTTACGGGGCTTGGCGGGGGCGTGATAGTCATTCCGTTGCTCACGCTCTGCCTTGGTGTGAACTTCCAGTATGCCATTGGCGGTGCGTTGGTGGCAAGCATAGCCACGAGCAGCGGGTCGGGCAGTGCCTACGTCAAGGAGGGCATTACGAACATCCGCCTCGGCATGTTCCTCGAGATAGCCACCAGTTTGGGTGCAGTGATAGGCGCTTTGGTGGCTGTATGGCTCAATAACAATATCATTGCCGTTATCTTCGGCATTGTCTTGATCATGACCGCCGTGAACCAGCAGCGCCGCAAGTCGGACCACGAAGGCGTGAAGGGTTCGGAAATGGCGCGCAGACTGAAACTATATGGCGAATACCCGCTCAAGGACGGCACGCTGAAGCCCTATGAACTCACTAATGTGGGAGGTGGGTTCAGCATGATGGTTGTGGCAGGTGCGCTCAGCGGCATACTCGGCATAGGCAGTGGGGTGCTGAAGGTGTTGGCGATGGACAATATCATGAAGGTTCCTTTCAAGGTGAGTACCACGACGAGCAACTTCATGATAGGTGTAACGGCTGTAACGAGTGCCGTTATCTACCTGCAACGCGGCAATATAGAGCCTGGCATCGCTTTTCCGGTGCTTATAGGCGTGCTGGCAGGGGCTTTGACAGGGGCGCGCCTACTCAAACGTCTTGATGTCAGCCTGCTGCGCAGAATCTTCAGCGTAGCCATCGTCCTTGTGGCAATCAACATGATATACAACGGTTTTTCCGGTAAGTTCTGACGAAAGGATACATCCATAAGAAAACAGAAAAGAAATTTTGGCACAAAAACGCGACATAAAGAAACTTATAGGAAACACCCTGCGATGGGGCGTAACGATAGCCTGCGCCATAGCCCTTGTCGGTGGCGGCATCTATCTCTTTCAGCATGGGGGCGACCCTGTGAAGGATTACAGCCTTTTCGATGCCTCACATCCCGACTATTCTACGTTGGGGGGCATCTTTGGCGGGTTCTTTAACTTCAAGGCAGCGGGTATCATACAGGTGGGCGTCATAGCCCTGCTCCTCACACCCATCATGCGCGTGCTCCTCTCGCTCATCGATTTCCTGCATGAGCGCGACTGGCTCTATGCTTTCATTACGAGTGTGGTGCTCGCCATTATCTTCGTCAACAGTATCTCCTCGCCAACATAAAGTAAGAAAGAAACTACAAACTCTCAACTTTCAACTATGTACGTCGCCATCTACCTCTCCATCATGGTCATCGTTGCTTTCCTTGGTTTCGCGGAAAGCGACGAGGATGAAGGTGTGGCACTGAGGCGGAAGTACATCATTTACGGGGTTATAGTTCTCCTGCTCACATTCCTGGCGGGATTGCGACCGATAGGCATTGACAACGACGGTGAAGCATACGTCCGTTATTTCAACGGGTTAATAGACTACGACTTCGAGGTGGAATTGTCGTTCGACATGATTGCCGCCATCTCAAAATTCATATCCGACTCGCCCGTTGTGCTTTTCCTGATCTATGCCCTCCTTGCCATACCCCTGAAGGGCTTCGCCATAACGCGCCTCACGAAGTTCGTCTTTGTCAGCCTGATGGTGTGGATGTCAAACTTCTTCATCTTGCAGGACGTCACGCAGATACGTGCTGCCGTAGCAACGGCATCCTTTCTGATGGGACTTCATTTCTACCTGAAAAAGCAGTGGCCCGTCTTCCTTTTGTTTGTAGCCGTTTCCATATTTTTTCATACCTCTGCGGTGCTTTTCCTGATGGTGCTGTTCTTCAGCAACAAACCGCTGTCAAATATGGCGCGTTGGATATTGGCAGTGCCGCCAATTATAGGTATGGCAATGGCGCTGATGAAAGTTGACCTTGTCGTGGCGCTGCCTATAGACTATGTGCAGAACAAGGTCGAGATTTACGAAGAACTGCGCGACACGGGAGTTATGGGCGATGAAATCAATGTGTTGAACATCGTTTTCCTGCTCAGGATAATGACCTACTACTTCCTGCTGTGGAAGTACAAGGTGGTGGAAGAGCAGGGCAAGTATGTGTCGCTCTTCCTGAAACTCTATATGTTCTCGCTCTTCTTCTTTACGGCGCTCGCCTTCTTCCCCGTGGCAGCCTTCCGTGTGAGCGAAATGTTCGGTGTGGTGGAAATCGTGTTGTTGCCCTGTGTGATTTATGCTTTCGAACAGAAGTTTGCAGGAAAACTCTTTATCACAATATATGCCTTTGCATACGTTATATATAATATATTCGTTGGCGAATTGCTCGATCTGACGATGTAAATCGAGGAGAATAGCACAAGAGTTTTACCATGACACGAACCCTGCAAAGCCTGAAAGCAAAACTGCCCAAAGATGGTCGCAGCAGAAAAATGCTGAAGAACATCATTGCCGGCTTTTTCATCAAGGGATGGTCCGGGGTGGTACACCTGCTTTCGGTGCCGCTCCTGATAGCCGTGTTGGGCGACTATGTGAACGGGCTCTGGATGATTCTCAGCACCATACTCCTTCAGATGGATGCCTTTGACCTCGGGCTGGGTAATAGTCTGCGCAACCGCCTGGCGGAATACGTGGCGAAGGACGAATGGGAACACGCCAGGCAGGCCGTAACGACCACGCTCTGTCTGATAACCATGATTATGATACCATTGGTCATCATCCTTGAGGTGGCACTCCTCTTTGGTGCAGATGGCTATGAATTGCTGAATGCGAATCCGGCAAAGGTAAACGACCTCAATGCCACGCTCCATGTATTCGTCATTTTTCTCGGGTGCAACTTCATAATGAAGAACATAGGCAGCATCTATCTCGGACTGCAACTGCCGGCAGTCAACAATTTCCTTGTCGTCATGGGGCAGACCCTCGGCATAGCAGGTGTGTTCATTCTGATGTTGGTGAATAAGGATGTAACCCTCTTGCAGGTTTGTCTCTGCTGCGCAGGAGCACCCGTGTTGACTTATCTGCTGGCGTTCCCTGTTACTTTCATAAGATACCCGCAGTTGCGGCCCCGAATTGGCGCATTCCGGCGCTCCATGGTGCGTCATCTCTTCTCGAAGGGCGTCAACTTCTTCGTGCTTCAGGCCTCGGGAAACATCATCTTCCTTGCAGCATCGCCTATCATAGCAAACCTCGTCAATCCTGCTGCCGTAACACCTTTTCAGGTGTCGAACAGGTATTTCTCCGTGGTGCTGATGATACTCTATGTGATTTTTGCGCCCATGTGGTCCGCTACGACCGACGCCTTCACGCGGCGCGACTTCGGCTGGATAAAGTCGAGCATGCACAAGTTGCGCCTTGTGGTCCTCTGTTTGTTGGCGTTGTTGGTGTTTATGGTCATCGTATCGCCCTACGTTTACAGGCTTTGGGTAGGCAGTGCGGTAGCTGGTAGCATCGACTTCTCGCTGACCATACTCATGGGCATCTACACCTTCGTACTCATCTACAGTCTCTATTACGCCAACGCGCTCTACGGTATCGGGCGCATCAGGATGCAGACGTACGTTACCCTTGCCGAAGCCGTCTGCTTCGTGCCGCTTGCGCTCATTCTGGGCAGGACGATGGGGCTTAACGGCATTGTTATCACGCTGATTTTCGTCAACATTCCCTGTGCCATTACCAACAGAATACAATACGAAAAGATTATGTCGGGTAAGGCGCGTGGCATCTGGTTTAAGTAAATGAAGTCTATGACAAAATCGCAAGTAATATATCAGTACCGTTTGCTGGGAGTGGTTACGCTATACAATCCCGACTGCACAGAAGCCGCAGAAAATATAAAGCGGTATATCACCGACCTGGACATGCTCATCGTATGGGACAACTCCCCTCTGGAGAATAATCTCAAGGCAGAAGTTCTGAATCTTCTCGGCGATGAGGCAGAAAAGGTGGTTTGGCACGGAGACGGTCAGAACACATGTATCGCTCCCGCTATCAACTTTGCGATGAAGTATGCAAAGGAAAAGAGCTTTGACCTGCTTCTCATCATGGACCAGGACAGCAGGTGGAAAAAATTTTCTGACTATCGGAAGGAAGTGGAGGCACTATACCAAAAACAAGCTATGGTGTTCGCGCCATACGTAGAAGGTTGTGATACATTCGAGATAACAAACCCGGAACAAAAACGCCTGCTTTTTATCAATTCTGGCACCATCATACCCACAAAAATCCTCGAAGTCATCGGTGAAATTGACGAAAAAGCCTTCCCCCTCGATGCCATTGACTACGACATGGCTCTCAGTGTGAGAGAAAAGGGGTATGAAGTAGTCTGTCTAACAAATCTCAGGTTAATCCACACCTTAGGCCAGCCGCAACGCATGGGACTTTTCAAAATCCGTACCAATAACTATAACAGTGAGAGGCTCTACGGCATTGTGCGCTCGCACGTGATATGCTATCGCAAACATCGTGCACAGGCTGTGAAAGAATACAGGAGAACTTTCTTTAAGAAATTTTATTTCTACATTCCCATGCGGATACTGTTGGCTGAGCCTGAAAAACTGAGCAGATTAAAAGCGCACATAAAGGGCTTAATAAGTGGCTATAAGTATCCTTTATGAGAAAATAGTCCCCATTTCTTTGTTTTTTTAGTTGCAAAATGCTTACCTTTGCGGGCGTTTTGCGCTTTGCTGCACCGAAAAAACTTCGGATAGACAAAATAATAGACGAAACAGGCGTTTTTTTGTACGGACAACAAAATAAATACGTTAAACTTCGTTAATAAATATATGAAGTATCTTTTGAAAGATTTGCCTTCCATTGTTTCTTTTTGAGAGATGAGTGGATTTGCATATTAGTAGAAATTATGATATCAGTTTGTGTAGCAACACTGAATGGAGAGAAATACATCAAGCAACAGCTTTCCTCCATCATCAGCCAGCTGGGCGAGGGTGATGAGGTGATACTGTCGGACGATGGTTCGACAGACGGCACTCTCGAAGAGGTGAAATCCCTCGGTTCGCCTCTCATCCGTGTGGTGGAAGGTCCAAGAAAAGGTGTAATAAAAAACTTTGAAAATGCCATAAAGCAGAGTCAGGGTGATTACATCTTTCTTGCGGACCAGGATGATGTCTGGATGGAAAACAAAGTGGAGGTCATGCTCCGTGAGCTTGAGAACGCCACTTGTGTGGTCAGCGACTGCGTTGTGGTGGACGAAGAACTCTCCGTGATATCAGATTCTTTCTACAAGGTCAACGGCACGCGTTTCGGACGGTTCTACAATACCGTTTGTAAGAATGGCTACCTCGGTTGCTGCATGGCTTTCAGAAGAGAACTGATTTCCAAGGCACTGCCCATTCCTGATGAAATAGCAACGCACGACGGGTGGTTTGGAAACGTAGCAGCCTATTTCTACACAGTGAAATTTATTGATGACAAACTCATACTGTTTCGGCGTCATCCCGGAAACAATTCAACAACGGCTTCTGCAAGCAAAAATGGTTTATTTAAGCGATTAGGCTTCCGGTGGGATATTATCAAGAACATTCGGAAACTGAAGCGCAGCAAATAAAGTTGTCCACTCAGGATAAAAGTAGGTAGCGTACTAATTTTTGCATATCATGTCAGTCGAAATAAGAAAAGTAACTACAAAGAAAGAACTCAAACGTTTCATCCGTTTCAATTACGAACTCTATAAGGGTAATCCTTATAGTGTGCCTGACCTCTATGAGGACATCAGAGACACATTCTCCAAAGAAAAGAATGCTGCACTCGAGTTCTGCGAGGCAGAGTATTTCCTTGCATATAGGGAAGGGAAAATCGTGGGGCGCGTGGCTGCCATCATCAACAAGCGTGCGAACGAAGCATGGAACCAGAAAATCGTTCGTTTCGGATGGATTGACTTTATCGACGACCTTGAAGTAAGTACGGCACTCATCGACACAGTGAAACAGTGGGGACGCGAACGTGGTATGACCGAAATACAGGGACCGCTCGGCTTTACCGACATGGACGCAGAAGGTATGCTCGTCGAGGGCTTCGACCAAATCTCCACCATGGCCACCATTTACAATTACGACTATTATCCCCGCCATATCGAGCAGATGGGGATGGAAAAAGCCGCCGACTGGGTGGAGATGAAACTCTACGTGCCCGATGCCATACCCGAAAAACATCAGCGCATAGCGAAAATTGTGTGCGAAAAATACGGTCTGCATATCGTAAAACTCAACAGCAAGAAGAAAATACGAGAATCGGGCATAGCACACGAGATTTTCCGTCTCATCAACGAAGCCTTCAAACCACTCTTCGGCTACAGCGAGATGACAGAAAAGCAAATCGACCAATATGTCAAGACTTATCTGCCCATACTAGACCTCCGCATGGTTACCCTTGTGCAGAACGACAAGGACGAACTTGTGGCTGTCGGCATCTCGATGGCGTCGCTCTCCGTGGCCCTGCAAAAGGCGAAAGGCAAACTCTTCCCCTTCGGATGGTGGCACCTCGCTAAAGCGCTCTTCTGGAAACGCCCGGACAACCTTGACCTGCTTCTCGTGGCTGTGCGACCTGACTATCAGAAAAAAGGCGCCAATGCTTTGCTTTTCACCGACCTTATCCCCGTCTATCAGAAGATGGGTTTCAGATATGCCGAGAGCAATCCTGAACTGGAAAGCAATGCTAATGTGCAAAACCAATGGCAGTACTTCGATAGCGAAGTGCACAAACGCCGCCGTTGCTTCAAACAGGAACTCTGAGTAAAATACGTAGCGGGTATATAATGTGCAGAAAAATGTGAAGTTTAAACATAAAACCTGCGTTTCAGTAAGTAAAAATAGTTGTTGGACGAAAGCATACCAATTACACGCAACTATAGAAGTCTCTCAAAGACGTAACAAAAACAAAGTTCTACCTCAATAAGAAAATCCTGCCCTATAAGGACAGGATTTCTTTGAGTTGTTCCACTCCGATTCGAACGGGGACAGACAGTACCAAAAACTGTAGTGCTACCATTACACCATGGAACAATCCGTTGCTTTTGCGCTGCAAAATTAGTCAATCATTATTTATTGACCAAATTTTACGCAATTATTTTTACTTATATCACTTTTATTCCCCCTCTGTTTCAAGCACTTCGAGGGCTTTTTTCACGATGTCGCTGTTTTTGTTGAGCAGTTTGAAATATTCGTTGCGATCCCAGATGTCGTAGGCGATGAGGGCCTTGAGGTTGGTCTTGAGGTCGCGCTGTGTCTTGTTCCATTCCTCTTCGCTTTCGGGCTCTATGCCTTTGGCTTTCGCCTTTGCCCTGATGGAGTCCGACAACGACTGAGGTACTTCGTAGAAGTCGATATAGTCGATGAACTCGGGGTAGGCGGCTTTGAGTTCGTTGCGGTGCTGGTCGCTGAAACGCAGCACTTCGGAGGTGATGATATCGGTGCGACGTAACTTCATGTGATACTTCGTAACTTTCGTGGTGTCGAGCGGTACGAAATAGTCGGGCATGATACCGCCACCGCCATACACTTTCCTGCCTTTTCCGAAGGTTTCGTACACCTGTGTGCTGTCGAGGTGGATGCTGTCGAGCGAGATGAGTTCGCCGTGGTCATAGCGCTCTTCGAAGTCCTTGTAGTAGTCCTCCTTCTTGCCTTTCTCGTAAGGTTTCTGTATGCAGCGACCCGTGGGTGTGTAGTAGTGGGCTATGGTGAGGCGTATCATTGAGCCGTCGTTGAGTGGCACAGGACGCTGTACAAGGCCTTTCCCAAATGTTCTTCTTCCCACGATAATGCCACGGTCGTAGTCCTGCACGGCACCGCTTACAATTTCGGAAGCAGACGCTGTGGTTTCGTCCACAAGAATGGCAAGTCCGCCTTCCTGAAACACGCCTCCACCCTTGCTCATTAGATTGGTCCGAGACTGTACACGCCCTTCAGTATAGACCACGAGTTTTTGTTCCGGAAGGAAATGGCTCGCGATATCTACTGCTGCATCAAGGTAGCCACCGCCATTGGCCTGAAGGTCGAAAATGAGTTTTGTCATGCCCTGTTTCTGCAGGTCCTTGATGGCTTTTTTTACTTCATCTGCAGAAGTGGCTCCGAAGCGATCGAGGTGGATGTAGCCTATGCCGGGCTTAATCATATAGTAGGCATCGAGTGTGGGTGTGGGTATCTGACCGCGTATGAGTTTGAACGTCATGATTTTGTTCACTCCCCTGCGCACTACTTTCAGCACAGCCTTCGTGCCTTCTTCGCCGCGCAGGTTCTTCATGATGGTGTCGCGCTTCATTTTCACGCCTGCGAGGGTGATGCCGTTCACTTCGGTGATACGGTCGCCGGGCAGTATGCCTGCTTTCTCACTCGGTCCGCCTTTCACCACCTGCATCACGACGAGGGTGTCGTCGAGCATGTTGAACTGAACGCCTATACCGCCGAAGCCGCCTTGCATGCTTTCGTTCATGCGGCGCGTTTCTTCAGCATTGGTATAACTACTATGGGGGTCGAGTTTTTCAAGCATACCATTGATGGCATCCTCTGCCGTCTTCTCTGCCGAGATAGAGTCCACATAGAACATGTTTATAAATGCGTATGCCTGGGCTATCTTGTTGATTTGGTTTTCATCTACAGGCATTCTGCCGGGACGGAACTGTGCGTTTCCGATGGCACATATTGCCATTGCTATAAGCAAAAGGAAGTATTTCTTCATCTGTGTTGTATTATTCTGGTTTATTAAGTTCTGGCAAGAACCGGCTCACGTCCCTTCCGTAAGAGATGAGTTCGCGTACCACACTTGAGGAGATGGCGGCATGTTGAGGTTCGGTGAGCAACAGCACGGTCTCCACACCACCGAGTTTCTTGTTCATGGCAGCCACGTCGCGCTCGTATTCAAAGTCCTTTACTGAACGCAACCCGCGGAGGATGAACTGTGCGCCGATTCGTTTGGCGAGGTCGATGGTGAGGTCGTCATAACTCATTACCTTGATGCGCGGTTCGTCTCTGTAAAGTTCGCTGATAAATTGCACGCGACTCTCTGTAGGATAGAGCGGACGCTTCCTGTCGTTGATGCCAACGCCGATGACTATTTCGTCGAAGAGCGGCAGTCCCCGTTTCACGATGCTGTCGTGTCCCACGGTGAAAGGGTCGAACGAACCCGGGAATATGGCGATTTTCTTCATGTTTGCTGTGTGTCAGTTGTTTTCGCCTTGGAAGTCCTCCTCTGCAAGGTCTTCTTCCACTACAAGGTTGTTGATAATGAAGTTCTGGCGCTCCATGGTGTTTTTGCCCATGTAGTACTCCAGGAGTTCCTTTACCTGGTCACTCTTGTGGAGCGTTACTTTCTCAAGGCGCATTTCGGGACCTATAAACCCACGGAACTCATCAGGCGATATTTCTCCAAGTCCTTTGAAGCGCGTGATTTCAGGGTCGGGCGACAGGCGCTCTATGGCAGCCTGCTTTTCCTCGTCGTTGTAGCAATAAACAGTCTCGAACTCCGAGCGGTTGTCGCTTTGTGACTTTTTCAATATGGCCGCTCCTGCCGCTTTGTCGTCCACTGCAGCCTTCTTAGCGTCGCGTATTTTTTTCTTCTTATTGCGCACACGGAAGAGTGGTGTCTGAAGGATATAGACGTGACCCTTCTTGATGAGGTCAGGGAAGAACTGCAGGAAGAAGGTAATCATGAGCAGGCGTATGTGCATGCCATCCACGTCGGCATCGGTAGCCACGATGACCTTGTTGTAACGTAAGCCGTCGAGTCCGTCCTCTATGTTGAGTGCGGCTTGCAGGAGGTTGAACTCCTCGTTCTCATAGACCACTTTCTTGGTCAACCCGTAGCAGTTGAGAGGTTTGCCTCTCAGCGAGAACACCGCCTGCGTGTTGACATCGCGGCTCTTGGTGATACTGCCGCTGGCAGAGTCGCCCTCGGTGATGAAGATGCTCGAGAGGTTGCGCACATCGTTTTCTTCGGTCAGTTCTTCGCCCTTCTTCTGTTTTGGCGCAGGGTCGTTGTAGTGCACACGGCAGTCGCGCAGTTTCCTGTTGTGCAGGTTGGCTTTCTTGGCACGTTCGCGTGCCAGTTTCGTTACGCCCGCTATGGCTTTGCGCTCTTTCTCGCTCTCCACTATTTTCTGCTGGATGACTTCTGCCACGTCGAGGTTTTTGTGGAGATAATTGTCCACCTGTTCCTTGATGAAATCCCCCACGAACTTATTGACTGATACCCCGCTGAGTTGGAAAGGACGTCCGTTCTTGTCCTTGTCGGGTGCCATGGTTAGCGAACCGAGTTTTATTTTCGTCTGACTCTCGAACATGGGTTCTATGACGCGTATGGCTATGGCTGCCACGAGCCCGTTGCGCACATCCTGCACCTCCCAATTCTTGCCGAAGTACTCTTTGATGGTCCTTGCCACATGTTCCTTGAATGCGCTTTGGTGCGTACCGCCCTGTGTAGTGTGCTGTCCGTTGACGAAACTGTAGTATTCCTCGCCGTATTGCGCCGTATGTGTGAAGGCTATTTCTATGCCATCGCCCTTGAGGTGGATGATGTTGTAAAGGCTCGGTTCTGTCATATTGTCGTTGAGGAGGTCCTCGAGACCATTACGACTGACTATGCGGTGGCCGTTATTGTAGATGTTGAGTCCGGTGTTGAGATAGGTGTAGTTCCGGAGCATGTTGCTGACGAATTCCGGTTGGAACTTGTAGTTGAGGAAGAGTGTGTTGTCGGGTTCGAAGTAGATGTATGTACCATCTTCCTCTTCCGTTTTACCCGTTACGTCGTTCACTATTTTGCCCCGCTCGAACGTTACTTCACGCATCTCGCCACTGCGGTGGCTTCGTGCGATGAACTTGCTCGAGAGTGCATTGACGGCTTTCAGGCCTACGCCGTTGAGACCGACACTTGCGGTGTAGTTGTCGTTGTCGAACTTACCGCCGGTGTTGAGTTGCGACACGGCGTCCACGAGTTTGCCGAGTGGTATGCCGCGCCCGAAGTCGCGCACGCTGGCAGAGCGCTGGTCTGTGATATCTACATCAATACGCTTTCCGAATCCTTCGTTGAATTCGTCGATACTGTTGTCTATGGTTTCCTTGAGTAGCACATATATGCCATCTTCGGCATGGCTGCCGTCGCCAAGACGCCCGATGTACATACCGGCGCGTGCCCGCACGTGCTCCATGTCGTCGAGGTGGACGATATGTTCCTCTGTGTAGTCGTTAGTGTTTTTTTGTATCTCCTTTTCTTCTTCCATTTCCGGTGGTTTGCATTCTTTTTGCGCGCATTTTCGGCATTGCGCTATAAATCGTGCAAATTTACGATTTTTTTGGGAATGAATGATATTTGAAAGTCGAAAGTTTGGCAATCAGGCTGTTCTTTGCTATGTTCGTCGCTTTCAGCAATGCCAGTCAGAAGCGCACCTAAATAACTTAAAAATCATTCAAGCCTAATTTATAGAATACTCCTTTATCTTATCCAACTATTACGGAGCACGATTCGGCTTTCAGGTCCCATGTTGAAGAGAAGGTCAACAATGCTGAGATTGGGCAGGAAGCCGTATTTTTCCTGGAACACCTGATAATAGGGGGCCGGCTTGAAATGCTGGTCGTTCCACTTTACTTTCGGGCGGATGAGTTCACGCAGATCGATGTCGCTCTCTTCGGGATGGACATAGTGGTCGCTTATCTGTTTGTGGGGGCTTATGCTCAGTAGGTCGCAGACAAGATTTTCCATAGCCTCGTTGAAATCCACTAAACATTCAAAGTCCTGGTCATAAACAGCCTTAAAGTCATCTGCATAATAGGCAAAGTAGGGACTGTTGTCGTAGGCACTGACAAGGGCGTGCCAATGCTCGCTACGCCATTTGCCATGATTGCTGATGAGCACCTCGCCGGTCCGGATTTTTTCGCCGCCATTGTGCTTTACAGGTATGCTGAGCGAAAGCGGACCTTGTGCAGTGGCTATCGTGCAGCGGTTGCGGTAAGTCTGCTTGACAAAATGATCGTGGCGTTCCTCAATGATAGGCATGCCGCTGTATAGTTTCGTGTAGTACTGAACAGGTGCCAGATAAGCGGAAGAAAGGATAATCATTCAGTGGTTTTGTGCTAATGGATTATTAGTCAATGCGTATATTCTATGACAAAAATGACTATGATTGCACTAATGAGTAATGTATAGAAAATAATCAGGTTGAGTATTAATGCTGCCAAGGTTCTCAGTGAAGTGCTTATCCAACTGCGTTGATATAGTTGCTTGTAACTATATATACGTATGAGTATGATGAATACAAGCAAGAAAGGGACTATTCCCTTTAAGAAATGAAAACAGAGTGCATCAATGATTGAGATAATGAGTCCCTGGTTACCGATATATACTTCCGAGTAGAATGTTTCTACGACGTTTAAGCGGCGTGGCTTGTCTGCACTTTTATGTTTTTCCGGCTTTGTCCTCCATGAGAAAAACAGCCACACGGAAAGCACGCTCAGGGCAGAAAGCGAAAGGTAATATACAAGTTTATGTTCGTTTACCCAAGCAAATGCTTTGTTTAAAATGTTTATGGTATTTTCAATTTCTACACCTCCGTCTAAATTAAAGTGGATATCTGATAAAGAAGAGCCGCTAACGAAATTCTCGATCAAAACGAGGATGATGACCAAGATAGCCATCATCTTGAATGGTGGAAAGTACAGGCCCCGCTTGCCGTCGATGTAGTCGCCTATCATATACCCAGGACGCCAAAAGAGGTCGCGGAGGGTTCGGAACATGGGACGATTGCCCATGCCCCAGATGTCGAGAAAAGAATGCCAAGCACTCTTCACAGTCAAGCGCTGGTACAGATTGTCGAGTCCGCACTGTGGACAAAAGCGGCCGACAAAATGATGGCCACAACTGCTGCAGCAACGTCGTGTTTCATCATTGTCAACCTTAACTACGCATTCTTTTTGCTTTTCTGCAATTTGCTGCAATGAAGATTTCAATTTTGAAACAATGGGCATAGAAATACTAAAAGACAGGTCTATTCTTCATTATTTCATGTTCCCTACCCAGTTGAAGAGACGGTTCCATCGGATTTTTCCGTCAAAGAGACCATAGTCGGGGTCGAGCGACATCCAGATGAAGAGCGGTTTTCCCACGATGTGGTCTTCAGGCACGAAACCCCAGAAACGCGAGTCGGCGCTGCAGTCGCGATTGTCGCCCATCATCCAGTAATAGTCCAACTTGAAGGTGTATTCGGTAGCCGCTTTGTCATTGATATAAATCTTTCCGCCTTTCACTTCGAGTTTGTTGCCTTCGTAGGAGCGGATGCAGCGTTCGTAGATGGGCAGGTTGTCGAGTGTCAGATTGATTTTTTCGCCTTTTTTAGGTATCCATAGTGGACCATAGTTGGCAGTGCTCCAGCGTGTTATCTTGTTCTGTGGGTAGAGCCAGTTGCTTTCAGGAGCCGACGCTGTTATCTGGCTGATGAACCCGCGGTTCACGAGTTCATCCTTTGCTTTGAGCGTGAGTGGCAGATGCTGTGTGGCAGTGCCTTCGGCAGTAGCAGATGTGTATTGCAGATCCTCGTTCGAGATGCCGAGTTCTTTCTTGGTGTCGTCGTCGAGAAATTGTTTCCATAACACATCATACGCATATTGCACATTCTCAGCGTCGGGATTGAGCTTGCCGTCAAGATAAATTTTGTTGTCCTTGATTTGGAGTGTCTGTCCGGGGAGGCCCACGCAACGCTTCACATAGTTTTCGCGGCGGTCAGTGGGGCGGCTAACCACTTGCCCGAATTCTTGCGGATTTTCGGCAATGAAGTGCTTACCCATGTTGTAAACCTTCATGAATATGGCTTGCTGCTCTTCGTAACTCATGTCGCCCCTGAGGGTGTCGGTAGCCGACTGGCTGCCTATCTCGTAGCACAAGCGATAGTAGTCCATATTCTGTCTGTTGAGTGCTACAGTATCTCCAGACGGATAATTAAATACCACGATATCATTGAGTTCGGGCTTGCCGAAGCCTTTCACACGTCGGTAGTCCCAGTGTGGCTTTTCGAGGTAAGACTTTGTGCCAGTCACGGGCATCGTGTGTTGCGTGAGTGGCATATAGAGCGGTGTTTGCGGAATGCGCGGACCGTATGATAATTTCGACACGAGCAGGTAGTCGCCTGTCAGTAGTGATTTTTCGAGCGACGACGAGGGGATGACGTAGTTTTGGAAAAAGAACTGGTTGAGGAAATACACAGCAACGAGGGCAAACACTATGGCATCCACCCAACTCATGACCATCCTCAACTTTGAATTCTTCGTCTTGCGCCACCATGTCCAGGGTATTTTCTTCGTGATATAGACATCGATGATGAAAGGCACCACGAGCAGTCCCCACCAAGAGCCCACCCAATAGCAGAAGGCGAGGTAAAGCACTGTTACTATGCTGCAGTTGATGATGCGCTGTTTCAGCGTGCGTTCTTTCTTCGGTGCTTTGTTTTCTTGTTTTTTCGATGACATCTTGCTATCGTGGGAATTACCTGCAGTAGGTATTTCTATTTTCTTGTCTGTACTCATGAGTCAGTGTGGGTATTTTCGGATTAAAAATCGAAGAGGTCATCGGTGGAAAGCAGACCTTCGTGTTCTGCAGTAAATTCTGCCGCAAGGACTGCGCCGAGAGCAAATCCGCGGCGGTTGTGTGCGCTGTGAGTGATGCTGATCAAATCCTCTTTGCTGTCGTAGTTGATGGTGTGTATACCTGGCACTTCGCCACGGCGCACAGCATCGATGCGCACTTTGTCGTCGGGGCATTCTGTCGAACCTGTCTTTGTGCCATTGGCATTGTAGGTGATGCCGAGTTGCCAGCCATTCTTGCGGTCGAGGCCATCAACCACTTGTTCAGCAAGCGTTATGGCCGTGCCGCTTGGTGCATCGAGTTTGTGGATGTGATGCGTCTCTTGCATACTCACGGCATATTGCGGGAAGCGGTTCATGATTTCCGCCAGTTTCTTGTTCACTGCACTGAAAATGGCAACTCCAAGACTGAAATTGCTTGCCCAGAACAACGTGTGCCCCTCTTCGTTGCAGAGCCGTTCCACGTCAGCCTTGTGTTCAGTCATCCAACCCGTACTACCACTTACCACCTTTACTCCCTGCTCAAATGCCTTCAGATAATTGCCGTAGGCTGCAGTGGGGGAAGTGAATTCTATGGCTACTTCTGCGCTTCGGAAGGCGTCGCTGTCGAAGTCGGCAGTGTTGTCTATATCGATGATGCTTACAATCTCGTGGCCGCGGCTGATGGCTATTTCTTCTATCATCTTGCCCATCTTGCCGTAACCGATAAGTGCTATTTTCATATTTGTCAAATTTTTTGCAAAATTACGCTTTTAAAATAAAGTAGCAAATAGAAGAAAAATGTTTACCTTTGCAGACTATAAAAAACAACGAATACAAACTCTAAACTATCGTTATTCTTATGAAAAAGATATTTATAATTCTGGTTAGTGCTTTTGCTTTTTCAGCGGCTATGCCAGTTTATGCTGAAACGGTTAATAATCAAGTTGTTGCAGTGCAGCAGGACGATGAGCCCGTCACAAGGGAGATTCTCGTTGGAAACTGGGATGTGCAGGGCGAAGAAATGCAGACCACGTTTAGTTTCAACTCCAATGGTAAACTTCTGGTGAACATGTCGCAGACTTCCAAAGAAGAAGGTATAGAGATAACTGTAAGGGTAGACATCAAGAATATAGATTGGAATGTGGAACTGGGCAAACTCATCCTGAAATTCGACAAGGCTGAAATAAACGTTGATCTTGATTTGCCGCCAATGCTTGCAGGTTACAAGGACATGTTGCTTAGTGAGTTCGATAGTCAGAAACAAGAACTTCTTGATGAAATGAAAAAACTCGGTGAAACACCCATCGAAGTGGAAATGTTAGATCAGGACACGCTCCGCGTTACTCTTTCTAATAAAGAAGACGAAGAGCCCAACATTTTTGTAAGAATCAAAGACTGAAGTATTGGTTATAGAATGCTCCTATAGAACATCTCAATAAAGAAGAAAACCTAAACGCATGACGCAAAAAATTATCATTCTCGATTTCGGATCGCAAACCACCCAACTCATCGGTCGTCGCGTGCGCGAACTCGACACTTTCTGTGAAATTCTACCCTACAACAAATTTCCTTACGATGATCCCGCCGTTATCGGTGTCATCCTCAGCGGTTCGCCCTTCAGTGTGTACGACGAGAATAGTTTCAAACTTGAATTCGACCGTCTGCGCGGACATTATCCCATACTTGGCATTTGCTATGGCGCACAACTCATGGCGCAGACTTTCGGCGGGAAAGTGGAACCCTCCGGCACGCGCGAATACGGACGTGCTAACCTTGAGCATGTAGATGCAGGAAATCCCCTTTTCAAAGGCTTCGACCAACATTCTCAAGTGTGGATGAGCCACGGAGACACCATCACGGCATTGCCTGAAGATTTCGAATGTGTAGCATCTACAAAAGAAGTGAAATATGCCGCTTATCAGGCGAAAGGCGAAAAACTATGGGGTGTGCAATTCCACCCGGAGGTATTCCATTCTCTGCAAGGCTCACTCCTGCTGCGCAACTTCGTGGTAGATATCTGTGGTGGAAAGCAAGACTGGAGTCCGGCATCATTTGTGGATACCACTGTGGCAGAACTTAAGGCACAGTTGGGCAACGACCGCGTCATTCTCGGACTGAGCGGAGGAGTGGACAGCAGTGTGGCTGCCGTACTCCTCAACAAGGCGATAGGGAAAAACCTTACCTGCATCTTCGTGGATCACGGCATGCTCCGTAAAAACGAATTCCACGATGTACTTCGCGACTATGAGTCGCTTGGACTCAACGTAATTGGAGTAGATGCCAGCGAGAAGTTTTTCAGCGAATTAGCAGGCGTAACAGAGCCTGAGAAGAAACGCAAGATTATCGGCAAAGGCTTTATCGACGTGTTTGAGGCTGAGGCAAAGAAAATTACCGATGCCAAGTGGCTTGCTCAAGGCACCATCTATCCCGACCGCATAGAGAGCATGAATATCACGGGCAAAGTCATCAAGAGCCATCACAATGTTGGAGGATTGCCCGAAAAGATGCACCTCAGCCTCTGCGAGCCGCTCAAATGGCTCTTCAAGGACGAGGTGAGGCGTGTGGGACGTCAGATGCAAATGCCCGAGCACCTCATCAGCCGTCATCCCTTCCCGGGTCCCGGACTCGCCGTGCGCATACTTGGCGATATCACCCCCGAGAAAGTGCGGGTGCTGCAAGAGGCTGATGACATCTTTATCCGCGGTCTGCGTGAATGGACCTGCGAAGATGGAGAAACACTCTACAATAAAGTATGGCAGGCCGGAGTTATCCTCCTGCCCATACAGAGTGTGGGAGTGATGGGTGATGAGCGTACCTACGAAAAGGCGGTAGCGCTGCGAGCCGTTACCAGCACAGATGCCATGACAGCCGACTGGGCACACCTCCCCTACGAATTTATGGCAAAAGTGTCGAACGAGATTATCAACAAGGTAAAAGGCGTGAACCGCGTCTGCTACGACATCTCGTCGAAACCGCCTGCAACCATCGAGTGGGAATAATAATATGAGGTTTTCTCCCTTTATAGTAGGATTGCTGAAAGAGAAATTCGGCAATGACATTCGCGTTTCGCGCGATTGTGAACTGTTGACGCTTGACATAGAGAGTGTAACGGGTGAGCACCTTGGTGTCAACAGCATGAAGCGGTTGCTGGGGTTTATTGACGATGAGCGTAACACGCGCCAGTCCACGCTCGATGTAATATCACGCTATCTGGGATATCCGGACTGGGACACATTGCGGTTGCAGGATGAGAGCAGCAGCAACTCTACGTTCGACGACCGTGACGAGTATTTGGCTTGCAATTTTGAAAAAGGACAACGGCTCGTGGTTACTTATCCTCACAATCGCGAAATTACGATGGAATATGTGGGGGAGAATCATTTTAGTGTGATTGAAAGTAAGAACAGCAAGTTGCTTAAGGGAGACTTACTGACTCTGACACATATCGTTCGCGGCTATCCGTTACTTGTCTCCGAAGTAATCAGGGACGGCGAAAATATGGGAAGTTATACAGCAGGTAAGGCACAGGGAATAAATTTTATCCTATTCTAAAGTTCTGAAAACTAAGTGGACAGTACTTCGTCGTTTACTGAAGAACAGCAAGTTTTTCCACATGCCGAACGCTTGCAAGTAGGTGGCACCACATGTGAGTGCTACCGTGTGAAGTTATATGGTAAACTACACTTTCTGAAGCGACTTAAGCCACAGTTACGAACAAATCCGAAATATGCTGCTGTTCTGCAAAAGGAGTTTGAGACTGGCTATAACTTGGACCATCCTCATTTAGTACGATATGTAGGAAAAACTGCCGATGGTGTCTTGATGGACTATGTTGATGGTGAAACACTCGGTCAGTTCGTCAGCCTTCACCCCGATTATTTCCGTAACCGCAAGAATGCCAACCGCTTTGTACATCAACTCCTCAGTGTCGTAGGCTATCTTCACGAGCGGCAGATAGTACATTTGGACCTTAAACCCGAAAATATCCTGATAACGCGTGTTGGCAATGATGTCAAACTCATTGACCTGGGTTTCTGCTATACCGACAGCTATACCGATACGATGGGGCGAACAGACAAGTATGCCGCACCAGAGCAGAAAGACGGGTCATCGCAAGTGGATGCCCGCACAGACATCTATACTATCGGACGCATTCTCCAAATCCTCCCTTGCGCAGACTTCTACAAGGGCATTATCAGGCGGTGCACAGCACAAGAACCCGAAAAGAGGTTCCAGTCTGTCGATGAAATAGAGCAAACTATTTGGTTGAAGCCTCTGAAGCGACGCATCCTATTGTCAGTAGGCATTTTGCTTACAGTAGTTCTTCTGCTTATCTTTTTTTGGAACCGTTCTCAAGATACCTCTGTTCCTTCAGAAAGCACCCACCAAAGTTCGCTTGCTGATACGGTAAATCCGGCAGTTTCATCAACTATAAATAAAGGCGGAGTGACGTTGTCTGATGTCAAATCAGCAACAGCGCAAAGGGTCAAGGAAGCCACGGACACCACACCTGCTACCGAAAAAAAGACAGACGCCTCACCAGTAATCTCTTATACACTACCTCCCCTTCCTGATTCTGAAATAGAAAAACGTATAAGATCCACCATCACCCCGATTTTTCAACGCGTAATGGGTTCTCTTCGCAACGCTGAATGGAACGATAATACCCGAAAAATATATTATGGCCGTATAAGACCTCTGAATGAACAGTGCGGCAGTAAAATCCAAGTATTATGGACAGACCTCTCCAGGCATTACGACATTGATGAAAGGAATTTCTATCAGAAATATAGCCAGGAACTCATCGCCCTGCAAAACGACCTTTACGAGCGTATGGTCAGCAACGGCAAGTAATTGAAGGAATTCCAAATGGATTAAATGGATGATTGCTTTTTCGACTTGATTACTTATTTTTGCGGTGTAATAAGTCGAAAAAGTCGCTCACAAATTTGCGTTTCTGTTAAAGACTTCTTATATTTACGGTGTCGTGTTAATACCGCGACAGACATAATTAGGAAGCGTTTAGTTATTCCGTATCTGTGAATCTCGACAACTCACTGTAAGGAAGGAATGCTGAAAACGTCATCTTTGAGTTAGTGTATATGCATATTATATATATACAACTTAAGGTGTGAGCGACTTTTCTTATTCTCCTTACAGGCAGTCGAGAGCCTTCAGATAGAATACGTTAAGTTGGCTCACACTTTCTGTTTTTAGGAGTTAAACTAAATCGACATATAAATAGGAAAAAAACAAATGTAAAAATCCTAAAATAAAAGTTGATTATGGCACTTATAAGATGTACAGAGTGTGGACACGAAATATCGGACAGAGCACCAGTGTGCCCTCAGTGTGGTTTTCCGATTATGAAAAATAACTTTTGTGCTGAATGTGGGCAACGTTTACCTGAAGGTGCGACAGAATGTCCCGATTGCGGATGCCCGATACAACAGGACGCGGATTCTTATAGTCCACAGACAAGCCATGAGCCATCTTCCGGGAACAAAAAGAAAAAGTATGCCTTAGTGTTGGTTTCAGGCGCATTGCTGCTAATTCTCCTTTTAGGTGGAGGTTATTATTTCTATCAGAAAAATCGGAATAGTGAATTTTACTCTACCCTAAATGAAGACAAAAGTCTTGTTGACCAAAACAATAATGTTTCTGCAGGCGACACTATTGCTGACGGGCAGTATTGCTATAAAGGCGATTGGGAATCGGATAAATACGGAGCGCAGCCCTGCAAATTGGTGTTTGAAAAGAAAGACGGCAAATTGAGGCATTGCAGATACACAAACTTAAAACATGATTCCCGTATAAAACTCAAAGGTACCATTCAGAATGATACATTACACTTCGTTGGCACTATACGTGGCAAACAGTTGGTTATAGACCTTAAAATCACAGATAGTGGCAACGCTCTGGTTGGAGAAGGGGCAGACTATGCGAACGGAGATAAGGCAAAACTCAAATTGACTATATCAGAAGATGTAGAAGATCTGGCTGCCAATCTTAAAAGTGATGACTCATTCGAAGCAGAGCCGGAATGGAATATGGCAGAGATTGATGCCACGCAGAATGACGCGTATGAAGATTATTCAGGAACAAATGAATATGATAACAGTGCTGTAAGTAACGCAGTTGTTGTAAGTAAGGGAGATTACGGCTATGATAACGCTTCTTCATCCGCTCCGCAATGGGTGCAAGGCACTTGGCGGCATGACGTAACGGCTCCCATGGTGGGAATGGTGGCTTCTTACACATTAGAGGTCTGCGGCAACACAATGACGTTCTATCGAAATGGAGAAATGCAATACAGCGATAACTTTACCTATCAAGACGGGCGACTTGTGGGACAGCATGGCTCATTCTCCGTAAATGAAAGGTCGCATCGGCTCGCTGACGGATCAGGTAGATATGACAAGGTTGGCGGTGGGGGTTCCAATCGTTCAGGCAGTATGCAGTTCTCCACATCTTATGATGTCATTGGCTATCTCTCTGGAAAAACTTACCGTGAAGCAAGCACAGGAGGAATGCTTCAGATACGACAAGAAGGATGCTATGTCAACGGACAGTGTATGACCGGAGCACCAAGAGTCAGTAACTTTTCTTCCACAAGTGCAGTTGTCCGGGCTTCAACCATTCCGAGCGGCAGTATCACCTTTTATGTAGATATAGTAAACAACACCATTACCGACAGCTTCGGGAATAGGTACTATTAAAGATGTCCCAAAAATCAAACCAATTAAATACCAGAAAACGATGATGAAGAAAACATTAGCCATAGTCTTTTTCTCTTTTATGGCACTTACAGCGATGGCGCAGGGGAAAAGCCCGGTGCGTCGGCAATTACCTAACATTGAAAACCAACTTAATGACACACGTCTTAAGGAACTTCACAGACGTGCGGCAAAAATATATGCAAGCACCAATGACCGTAATGTGTGGGAGGGAGGATATGCCTCAAAATGGGCAAATAAAGGTGGGCAGCTTATGCTTCTCAACTATATATATGCTGCTGATGAAGCACGTTTTGAAGAGAAGGACAATGATTACCAATGCCTTTATCACCAATCAGAATGGGAGCAAGTATGCACTGCGATGTTAGAGAACTACTTTAAGTCGCGCCAACGCAGTCTGCCGACTACCCAACCTGCGCGCTATAATGCAGTGGAAAAGGAGATAGAAGCACTTGCCGAGTTTGTTGGTTCTGTTTTAGATTATGAATATGAGTATCAATATGTGGAAGCAAGCGAAGTTGAAAGGAAACTCAACCGATATTTGACCCTGTGGCTCACCCGCGAGACTTATGCCAAAGCACCCCAGTCCGCTCTTGCTGCTCTGCAAGACGAAAGGCAGGCTTGGGAAGATTTGAGAGATTGTGTCTTATCCACTTGTGCCGACAACTTGACATGTACACGGTGGGGAGGGAATACCCTGGCAGGCAGTTTCTATCATAATGCGGTCTCGCAAAGTCAAAAAAAAGTAGATGATTTTCGTAAGGCATCTATCAAGCGTTTCTCTGCAATCATAGGTGCGGGAAATTTCAATGAACATGCCGCAGACCAACCAACAATCAGTAATCCGCAAGAACTTTTGAATACTTTTAAGGGCTATTTCGCAGATAGTGATTTCGAGGGTGATGATTGGACAATAAACGAAGTAACAGAAAACACCAAAGCCACTATCGCAGCGTATGAAAAATTCGAAGTATGCCAGAAGCGTGTGGAGGAGGCTCTGCCGGAAAATATGCGTGCGGCTTATGCCAAAGAGACGAGGGCTTATCTTAATCTGATTGATTTCGAGTGAAAACGATAAAAACTAAAAGGATAAGTCATCGCCCATTATATCACAGGTCATTCCTGGATAATTAACAACGAGACCCTTTAAAATCATACGATTTACAATGAAGAAAATTCTTTTCTTTGCAACAGTTCCCTTTATAGCATTGACGATGCTGTTACAAGGTTGTCGTTCTGCGGGTCAGCAGTCGCCTAAATCGGAGGCTACTGAGGTTGCTGATTCGGGTGGCGACACAACGGATGTCGGAATAGTGGATAATGACTTTCTGTCTCAAGAAGAGGAAGTAAAGCGTCCTGTTCGCCTGCAGTTACCGGATATTGAGAACCAATTTACCGATGCACGCCTTAAGGAACTTCACCGAAAAGCAGCAAAAAAATATGCAGATGAAAAGAACTTCAACGAGTGGGAGGATTCTGCAGAATGGGTAAATCTTGATGAACAACTGATGCTTCTCAACTATTTCTATGCTGCGGATAAATCTTGTTATAAAGAAACAGATGACACTTTTCAACCAAGTTTGTACCAGCCTACAGAATGGGAGCAAGTTTGCACTGCTATGTTGATGAGTTGCTTTAAGTCGCGCCATCGCAGTTTGCCAAATGCACTGCCTGCGCGTTTTAAAGTGGTAGAAAAGGAAGTGAATGCCATTTTAGAGAACATAGGTTTCCTTTTCTCTATTGAAAATCCTCGTTGTGTAGCCCAGGAGGGTTGTTATGTTTCAAAGATGCTTCGCCAATATCAGTACTTGTATCTCGCACGTGAAACCAATGCAAAGGCACCTAAATCAGCCATTAGTGCATTGCAAGAAGAATCTCGAGCTTGGGAGGAATTAAGATCTTCTCTATTCAGCACTTATTACTTCTTTACGTCGGAGACACAGTTTGGAGGAGATCCCGTTATGGGTGGTTCCTTTTTAACAGGAATGGCTTGTGAAGAACAAAATTATATTGATGAATTTCGTTTGTCTTCCATCAAGCGTTTTTCTGCAATCATAGGGGCTGGCGACTTCAAAGAACCTGCAGCAGGTAAACCAACAATAAATAAGCCGCAAAAATTGTTGACGAATTTAAGAGGACTTTTAGATAACGTAGAAGATACCGTCTATAAAAATATGACAATAGAAAACACCAAGGGCACTATTGCGGCATATAAAAAATTCGAAGCTTGTCGGAAGCGTGTAGAAAAAGCATTGCCGAAAAACATGCGTGCGGCTTATGCCAAAGAAACGAGGGCTTATCTTAACCTATTAGACTTTGATTGAAAAAGAGAATCAAGAAGTAAGACGTACTATGAACTAACCATATGTATCGCTTAAGGCGATAAACACGGTAGGGCATTGTCCTGCCGTCTGTGTCCGCGGGTGCAAGCAAGGTTGTCCGGGCGAATCAACAGACAGCCATGGTAAGTACTCGCGGATAAGTGTGCATATATGAGCGCCCACATCAAAAGCTCCTCAAAGGCTTTTAGTACCCGAAATAATGTTAAATAGGGTCAAAATCTTTTCATTGCGGATATAAAGTTGTAATTTTGCAAATTGCAAAAGATTTAAATAAAAAAATACAAAAAATAGGGCGTTATCTGCCACAATCAAACAAATTCATGACTCAGACGAAAAAGATTCTTATTTTGTTCATCATGGTTTTTGCCATGGTAAGTTCTGTCAGCGCCATTCGTCCTGAACGCAGGCCATATTTCTTCCTTCAGAGCGATGGTACAAGAGTAACGGTTTATCGCAATGGCGACGGCCATTCCGGTGTGTTGTTCTATACCACGGAGGACGATGTGGTGTTGGTAAAAGGTGCTAACGGCGACCTGTGCTATGCCTATCCCGAGGGCGACCGCCTGCGTTCTTCAGGCATCATGGCGCACAATGCTTCGCTGCGCGATGCGCATGAAACGGAGTATATCAAGAGTGTAAACCTTGACCTAAAGAAGGCAACATCTGTTGTAAAATCCCGCCGAAGGGGGGTGCGCCGCGTTTCTGCACCAGGTGGTGACGGGCTTGGCACATACGGCCAGAAATCTTCAGGTGCCGTGCCGAGTATAGGCAATCCTGTCATTCCTATCATCATGGTCAACTTCTCGGACATTAAGTTCTCATACACTGACGCAGCGCATCTCGAACGTCAATATAACGAAGAAGGCTATACAGACGACAGAGGTTCTGTGGGTTCTGTACGTGACTATTTCATTGAGCAGAGTAATGGCATGTTTAAGCCCGAGTTTAAGGTGGTGGCAGAAGTGGAACTGAAAAAAGAAGCCTCTTATTATGGAAAAGACGAAAGTGAAGACGAAATAGACGTTAACCTTGATGAATTTGTGACTGAAGCATTTGCAGCCGCAGTGAAAAAAGGATTCAATCCTAAGAATTATGTATATAACAATGATGGTGTGCCTTGCGTTGTGTTCATTTATGCCGGTCAAGGCGAGGCTACATCCTATGGTGATGATGCAGACGGTTATCTCTGGCCCTGCGAATGGGATGATTATGGCACATACGGCGGGGCAGTTATCAACTCATTCTTCATCGGGAATGAGATGGAATACGTATGGTCGAGAAGAGGTTCGTCGTATGTAAGTTCAGAACCGCACTATGCAGGTATCGGCACGTTCTGCCACGAGTTCGGACATGCCCTCGGTCTGCCGGATTTCTATTGCACAAACTATGGACACGATGCGACACCGTTTGGTTATTGGTCTATCATGGACTACGGTTCATACCACAATGGTGGCTTTGCTCCAGTGGGTTATCTTGCATATGAAAAGAGTTTTATGGGTTGGTTGAATATTCGTGAACTGACCGACCCTGAAGCAGTTACTCTTGCGCCGTCGACTGCATCGGCAGGAGAAAATGCAGTACTCGTGCGCAACGACAAGAATCAAAAGGAATACTACATCTTTGAGAACCGTCAGCCTGGCAGGTGGTATCCATCCAATATGGCAGGTGGAATGCTTGTTACGCACTTCGACTATAATGCATCACAGTGGTCAGCGAACACCCTTAACAACGATGAAGACCACCTGCGTGCCACAGTTTTTGCAGCCGACGGACAGGTGGAGCCATACTCTGGGCAAGGACTCAACTTCATGAGCGACCTTTTCACAGGCAGGAATGGGAGTACCATTTCAAACTCCTCTGTCCCTGCCATGAAAGCGTTCACAGGAACGTATATGAACAAGCCTATCTATAAAATAGCAGTGAAAGACGATTCGCTTATGACGTTCAACTTCCTTGAACAAGAGGTTTATAGTTACACCGTGGGCGACACAATAACCGTGGACGGTGTTTCTTACGTTCTGCAGAAGAACAAGAAAGCTGTCGTTACAGCCAGTCAGTCAGGCAAATATGAAGGCGATGTGATTGTGCCTGAAAATTTCATTCACGAAGACATTCTCTTCACGGTGGTAGGTATTGATGAAACGGCTTTCTGTGATTGTCCTTCGCTTTATTCGGTATCATTCCATACGTCAGTTGAAAAGGTTGCCGATGGTGCGTTCAGCAACAGTCCGAACCTTATGTCTATTTGGGTTTCAACCGATAATGCAAAATACGAAAGCATAGATGGAGCACTCTATACCAATCGCAACCTCGATGGCCAGGCCATATCTTCGCAAGCCACTTTCGACTGGGCTAACAATCCTATGGGACTACCTGTTTCGACAAACAGCAGTCAAGCAGCAGGAAACATCAATTCTGCAGTTACGGAGAACGATGTAACTTTCACTTGTACACACGGCACCACAGCCACAAGGCTCTGGCAGTCGGGTACGAGCATCACACTGCGTGTATATTCCACAGGTACTATCACGTTAACAGCCCCCGCAGGTGCTTCTATCTCAAAGATAGAATTCACTGCTACGGACTTCTCTTTGACACCTGATGTGGGAACTATGAGTTCACGCACATGGACTGGCGAAGCCGAGAGTGTGACGTTTACAGCATCCAGCAGGACGAACATCACAAAGATTGTCGTAACGTTAGAGGCTACGTCATCTTCAGTGTGGACACTTCTGAAAGCGCCACAAGGCAAGGGTGGGACATTTGCTGCGGCCGATGGTGTCAAGATGATTGCCGCCGGGGCTCTCGAGGGTTCAAAATACACCACAATTGTACTTCCTGCATCTGTAGAAGACCTTGGTGCAAGCAGTGTGGCGGCTCCAATGATGACCACACTATATGCAGCCATGGAAACAGCACCTACAGTAAGCGAAAACCCATTTACCGGTGTGGATCAGACGGCATGTGTGCTGAAAGTGTATGATTCATCACTCAATAGTTATGCTGCAACCAACTGGTGGAAAGACTTCTTGCAAAAGGAACCCATTTCGGGCGAACTTCCCACAGCCATTGGTTCTGTGAGCATCTTTGGTGGAGAAAATGTGATTTATGACCTCCAAGGACGTCGCGTGCAACAAATGCAGAAAGGTGTTTATATCATCAACGGAAAGAAAGTAGTAAAATAAACAACATAAAGTAACCTAAGTATGAGAGCGAAGAGACTGCTTATATCGGTTTTATTCTGTACTATTGCCGTGATGTCGGTCGTGGCACAGACAGACCAGATTGATCCCGTTCATCCCACGTTCACCATGACACAGCGGGATGGTTCGACAGTAAGGTTGAAGACGTATGCGGGCCACAGGTCATGCTATATCTTTTATACCACGTCCGACGGTGCAGTAGTGGTAAAGGACGCAAATGGCGACTTTTGCTATGCAAGGGCAGAGGGCGGTGCATTGGTATCAACTGGTGTCGTGGCACATGAAGTTGGAGAACGCACTGTAGAAGAACAGCAGACAGCCGATATATCGCTCACTGTGGATGAGGCATTTGCCGCACTTGCAGAGACTGTTGCCACGCGCGACTGCATAAATCGTGTGCGCAAGCCCGATATGAGTCTGCTCTATCGCGACAATACAACCGGAATGGGTGTTTACGGCGAAACAGGTGGCGGTGCAGTGAATTCCATCGGTGAATACACACTGCCGGTAGTGCTCGTGGAATTTGCTGATAAGAAGATGCTCTCCACAAACACCAATGCAGCCTTCTTAAGGCAGTTTAACGAAGAAGGATACAGTCTTAACGGGCGAGTGGGGTCAATACGCGACTATTTTGTTTCGCAGTCGGGCGGCATGTTCAAGCCCACTTTTGAAATAGTAGATCGCATCACACTCGACAGCGTAAAGGCTTATTATGGCAAGGATGAAGGCAGCAGAAGGGACGTGAATTTATACAATTTCATTCAGGAAGTTCTCAAAGCGCTCAACGGCAAGATGAGAAAGTATCAAGACAAACGCACCAACAACAGTGTGCCCAACTTGGCTATCATTTTTGCCGGTACAGGTCAGGCTCAGTCAGGAGTAGCCGACGACCCGTGGCCCTGCGAGATGAATTTGGGCAGAGACTGGAGTTACAACATAGGTCTCGACTATGGTGTAAACTCTGTGTTCATCGGCAATGAAACTGAAGGTGCCGGACTGATGTCGCTCGGTACTTTCTGCCACGAGTTCGGACATGCGCTCGGTTTGCCCGACCTTTATTGCACATCAGGGGAAACTGTGCCAAAAGCCATGTATTATTGGAGCGTCATGGACCTCGGTTGCTACTTAAACAGAGGTATCGTGCCAATGGGTTACACAGCATACGAGAAGAATGTGCTTGGATGGCTCGACATACCTGAACTGACCAAGCCCCATGTCATCACGCTATATCCGCCGGGCAGCAAGAAAGGTAATAATGCTGTATGCATTGTGAACGACGCCGATGCAAGTGAGCGATTTATCCTGGAGAATCGTCATCCCGGCACATGGTATCCCGCTGACTTCGGAAAAGGATTACTGATAACCCACCTGCACTATGACCACAGCACGTGGTATCTCAATGCAATGAACAATGACGGCGACCATCTGCGCTACCAAGTGGTGGCTGCGGACGGAACCATTTCAAATGAAGAAAACGACCTTTGGGGCAGGAACGGCAAAATCATGTTTACCGACGTTTCTAAACCAGCACCTAACGTGTATTCAGGTGAGAAACTTGGCAAACCCGTGTTCAAGATTTCTGTGAAGACCGATAGCACGATAACATTTGCTTATCTTATGAGCAACCCGCCGGAATATTATGTAGGCGATACTGTGGAGGTGAAAGAGAGCGGACTGACTTGCAGGACAGAAAATAATCACGGACTTCTTGTACTGCCAAAGGGTAAATACGAACATTACAGCGGAGATATTGTCATACCCGGCGACACTGTAAACTTCGATCGTGAAAATTACGTTTACATAGGTATTGACAGTGCTGCCTTCCGTGATTGTCCGGACTTGCTGAGTGTGGCAATAGGAAAAAACATACGCCGCATAGGAAAAGGTGCATTCCGAAACAGCCCAAAACTTGCTGTGGTAAGTGTGGAGGAAGGGAATGAATGGTACGAAGAGGAAGCAGGAGCAGTTCTCACCAAAAAAGAAATTGCACAACCAGCCGGTACAATAACGAGTGCTGAAGTGGACTTTGCTGCCAATCCGTGGGGATTACCCATTTCCGAAAACATTGCTGACCATGAAACGGGAAGAATTACGGAGACGATAGCAGAAAATGGTATCTCAGTGGAATTTGTGGACGACACTCTGTCAACTTATCTCTATTCGCAAGCATCGGGAAATGTGCGCTTACACCCCGGAGTGGGTAGCCACATGCGCGTAAGTGCCAATGGCAACGTCATTACGAGGATAGAGATTTCAGGTACCACAGTAGCAGCAAGTCCGAATGTCGGAACCATGCAATCAAAGGTGTGGACCGGTGAGGCAAAAATCGTTGATTTCGAGATTACAGGTCGCAACACATGGAGCAAGATAGCCGTAGAAACACGCAGCGAAGGGAACACTTGGCGGCGCTTGGTCTATGTACCACAGGCAGGCACAGGAGAATTCTTCCTGCCATCCGATGTGGCACTAATAGATGACTATGCCATGGAAGGTGCCGGCTATACGAATGTAACATTGCCCGAAGGCATTTTAAGTCTTGGGCACAATGCCTTGAGTATGCCGCGTCTGACGTCTCTTGAGTCTCGTTCCGAACAGCCTGCTATTTGCTATGGCGGCGATCCGTTCACAGATATACCGGCAACCTGCATGCTCCACATCCCGGCAGGGATATCAAGCGTATATAGCGTTGCAGAATACTGGACACGTTTCTTCCCCAATGTTGTAGAAGACGCAGAAACGGGCATTTCTGCAATAGAAAAAGCACGTGGAATAGAAAAAGAGGTTTACGACCTCCAGGGCCGCCGTGTGAAGCAGATGCAGAAAGGTGTTTACATCATCAATGGCGCAAAAATTATTCGCTGACAATAATCTGGTTTGTCAATCATAACCTATACCCACCTATAAGAAGCAATCATGCGAAATACCGTTTTACATCTCATAGCCACCCTGCTTGTTGCATTGACGACAGTTGCGACGTATGCAGTGCGACCATTGCGAATAGCCATGACAGCGCGTCAGAGCGACGGCAGTACAATCGTTGTATATAAGGAAGGTGAAACACGTCTCGGCATCACTTTTCATGTTACAGTCGATGACATTGCAGTAGTTAAGAATGCAAAAGGCGACTTCTGCTATGCAAGTCTTGTGGACGGGAAGTTGGAGCCTTCCGAAGTTGTTGCACACGATGCTGTAGCACGTTCTGACGAAGAAAAAGCGTGGTTGGCAAGCAACGGCATCAGTGCACAACGCGTGTTTGAGGAGGCGAGTAGCGGAAAGCATTATTCTCCTGTAAATCGCACCACAATGAGCCTGCGCCCAGACGGACTGGGAACATACGGGCAGACCGCGGGTGGGGCAGTGCCGAGTGTAGGAACACCCACGTTGCCTGTCATCATGGTGGAGTTCTCAGATGTGAGTTTCATGGAAACTACTACTGTGGGGGCACTCGACAGCATGTTCAACCTGTCAGAAGGAGCCGCAGGACTAAGCATAGGCTCAGTGAAGAACTATTTCAGAAAGCAGTCGAATGGTATGTTTGAGCCTTCGTTCGACATAGTGTGTAGGGTGCGGCTCGACAACACGCGAGCCTACTATGGTGCCAACAGTTCTTCCGGTGCCATCGACCCTAACAATTACACCTTTATCACTCAGTCGGTGGCAAAGGCGGTGTCGCAAGGGGCAGACCTGAGCAGGTATGACGATGGCAATGGTGTGCCACTCGTGGTGTTGCTGTATGCAGGGCTTGGAGAGGCTGATTCCTATGAAAGAAATTCTGAAGACTTCCTTTGGCCCTGTGAGATAGATATTAACACCACGCTCAGCGGACAAAAAATACGTTCTGTATTCCTGGGTAACGAAGAACGCAGAACATACACCAGGAATGCAGCCGGAGACACCTTGAGTTCCGACCCTAAATTGGCGGGAATAGGTATATTCTGCCATGAGTTCGGACACGCATTGGGACTTCCGGACTTCTATTGTACCAATTATACTCACCGCGTAACGCCATTAGGAATTTGGGATATCATGGATATGGGGCAGTACCTGAATACAGGCAACGGCACGACCTACAGTCCGATAGGCTATACGGCATACGAGAAGAATTTCTGCGGATGGCTCGAAATACCTGAATTGGAAAGTGCAGGACCTGTCACAATCAGTCCTTATGGAAGCACACAAGGTCCATCAGCGTTCCTTGTACGCAATCCGAGCGATGATAAAGAATACTATATTTTCGAAAACCGCCAGCCTGACACTTGGTATCCCGCTGTTATGGGACGCGGGTTGCTTTCCACTCACGTGGCATACAACGAAACTAACTGGAAGAAAAACAATCTTAACAACACAGCATCGAAACTGCGTATGACTGTCTTTGCTGCTGACGGACAAGTGGCAACCGGATCATACCGTCCTTCAAATGCCCACTATAGCGACCTCTTCCCAGGTTACACAGGCAATTCTGAAATCACAGACGAAACGACTGTCTGTATGTCTGTCTTCACTGGCAGTACCATCGACAAACCGATCTATAATATTGCCCTACGCCATGATAGCCTTGTTACGTTCAACGCTTTCTGTAAAGTGGATACGCTGAAATTGGATAAGGCGGGCTATGCCACTTATTATACAACGCAGGCTTTCGAATTGCCCGAAGGGCTTGAGGCTGGTGTCATAACAGGTGTGGAGGAAGATACACTCATCGTGGAATACCGCTATGCAGCAGGGGCAGTGGTGCCAGGAAGAACAGCGATAGTGCTTCGAGGCGACAGTGGGTCTTATCAATTTACCTCAATCCCGCTTTATGAAGGGAAAACGGCACCTGCAGACAATTTGCTCTGTGGTGGCGACTTTGCACATATTCCCGTCATGGGGACAAGCCACTATTATCTTGCCAATGCAGCCGACAGTGACCAAGTGGGACTGTATCTCAAGACAACAGATGCAGCAGATGCACATGAGGCATACTTGTCATTGCAAGACGCAGACAAGCAAGCCTACCTGTTCAAGTATTTCAGAGAAGTAGCCGCAGCCGATAAAGGTGTGCTCTATGGCGATGTGGATAACAATGGTTTAGTCAATGTAACAGATGTTACAACGCTTATCAATTACATTCTCGGTGCTAATTCTGCAGTTTTCAATGTCGTAGCGGCTGACATCACTTGCAACAGCGCCATCGACGTGGCAGATGTTACTTCACTGGTCAATATAATCCTGAGCAACTGATTGTGCAAAACACAATTTATTTCTAACTTGATATCGTAAGAATGAATCAGAGAAAAGTTTTATTTTTTATACCCTTTTCAGTCCTGGTGTTAGCATTAAGTTTCTGCAATACGGCATGTGCTAACACCAATGAAACGCCACGTCAAAGCAACGATACCATTATCGTGCCCATAGTGGCGACAGACGAGGTTGGAGAGGTGAAAACAGATTCCCAATGCATTGAGATAAAAGACATCACGAATGAAGTTTCTTACGGTCACAATCCGGAAGCGAAACCCAATGTGGATGTCATTGTGTTGCACTCTTGTTATCATGCAGATAGTCCAGACACATTCAGCATAGAAGGAGTCATTAAGCAGTTTATACAATATGATGTGGCATCGCATTATCTCATTGCTCGCGATGGGCTTATCCTGCGTCTTGTCAGTGAAGATCATGTGGCATGGCATGCAGGGAAAAGTGCACTGCCAACAACCAAAAGGACAGGACTTAATGCTACATCGATAGGCATAGAGACCATCTGTTCCAAATGGAATGGACCCACAGAAGAACAATATACCGCTCTTGCTGGTCTTGTGAACGATATTTGCGAGCGATACGAAATCAACTACATCGTCTCGCATGAGGACATCGCGCCAACAAGGCGCTCTGACCCTTGGTGCTTCAACTGGAATCGTTTCAAAGCAAAACTTTCTGAAAAAGCACTGTTTGCTATCAGTAAGCGCGACCGTTTCCCTAAACCAAAACTTACAGAAAAGCAAAGGCGAACAAGGATGTAAAGGTAAAAGCCAAAAAAACGGGCCCCGAAGTAACGGGGTCCGTTTTTTTAGGTATAAGCAGTTTGCTTATATGGCTATCTTAACTGCTCGAATGACATTGCCGCTCTGCATCTTGACGATGTATGTGCCTGGAGGGAATTCTTTCGTGCTGATGCTTGTGGGACTATCCTTCGTGAAGTTCACTAATTTACCATCTGCGCTATATATCCATACCTTTTCCACGTTTTCAAGGTTGATGCAATCATTGGCTACAACTGCAGAGGATACAGCACCAGTAAGGGTGTTGATTGCTGTAAGGTCGCCATCGAGACCATCGGGAATATCGCTTACGCCTTGGTCGTGTGTGTCGGCAGGCGGTGTGCGCTCAGCGTTGGCACCCGATACTTCAATAGCGAGGTCGAGGGTGTAGCCTTTGGTGGTAAGACATGTAGGACCCGGATGGGGGAACCACGCATCGCTGAGCACCATGCGCATACGTGTGAAACCGCATACAGCATCTTCTGGAACATTAAGGGTGAATGGCTTGAGATTAGAACTGTTATTCTGCTTTTCTCCTCCCTGCTCAACAATAAGTTCGTCTGTCTTCGACTCGAAATAGCCGTTGATGTTCCAGTCAGCGTAGGTCTTCATGGTGCAGTATTGCAGACCATCGCTTGCACTGTTGTAAACCCAGTTGATGGTAACTTTATCTCCCTGTTTCACTTTCAGCACGCTCGATGTGCCGTCAACGTAGTTGGTACCATCTTGCTGCTTGCTACCCGTGAAGTTGATGTTTGCCACAGAAGCACCGGTGGATGTAACGGACGTGATGTAGCGAGTGTCGAAGGCAGTCTGGTAACCTTCAGAACTTGGGTTGATTTCGCTGATGCCATATACAACATCGCCTTCGACGCCAGCCGGTACGTTAGAACTCCTTGATACATGCACCCAAACAGGATCGCTGTAAGTCTTCAGGTCGGTAGAAACGGCGCGTACACCAATGTAGGGATCTTCGCCATCTGACATGGGAATATCGCCAATATAGTCTGACCAGCCCTGTACATGGCTGATTGCGCTGATTCTGCCGTCTTCTCCATTCTTGTAAAGAACTTCGAAGTGATCCACATTGCCGTCTTCGTTGAATACCATACCCCAATCGGAACGTGTGCTACCGGTAGCATCAAGTGCCCAGTTGAGTTTCACGGCAAGCGATTTGGTAGTTTCGCGCTTCACTTCTACAGTGAAGTCCTTGATTTCTGCAGGTACAACGGTTTTCTCATCGTTAATTTCAAGTTTGCCTACATACATATTGTAGTTGCCCGACGTTGAACCCTTCACACGGAGACCAACGAATTGCACAACGTCGCCAGAGGCCAGGTCGAGAGCAATGTTCTTCTCTTCCCAATTTTTGGAAGTGGTGTTGCCTACGGGATATTCGTGGTAGGTCGTTTCGCCCTTCTTTTTGAGTATGAGGTAGAGGTTGCTGGCATTGTTGCCTTCAATGCCACTCTTGATGGCTACTTTTGCGTATGTGCCCGCGCTCGCAACTGGCAATTCTGTGCGATAGAGCACAATGTCCGTACCACTGGCAGAAGGTGTGCCCGTCAGGCGGAGACTTGAACCACCTTGGTAACTGTCATCAATGGTGAATTCAGGTTGTATGTTGGTGGCAACAGTCGTTGTATTAGCCGAACGTACTAACCAGCGATATGTTGGCACAATGTCCTGAGTAGAGAGATTGTACCATGGACCTGCTGTCTTCTTTCCCTTGTAGTTGTAGCTGTTACCTACACCTATGTTGAAATAAGTGCGGAAAGGCATCGAAGTGATGGCAGAGCGCTCAGGGAAGTAAGTAGCCAAACCTCCGAAGGTGGAGAGGGGAGGAGTTGTCCCGTTCCATGACCAATCGTTGCCCGAGTTCTGCATTGTCGGACGGCGTGCAGGGTTGCGGTATCCACCGGAGAATCCCCTTTCGAGGAGTGCTTGGTAGTTGCTTTGGAACGAACTGGCATCGTCGCCCACGTTCCAACTCCAGAAACGACTGTTGCCATGTTCACCCCATAGAACGGCACCGATACTATTGCCTGCGAGAGATGTCCAGCGTCGGTTCATGTGTACAATCCATACGCCTGCGTATAAGCCGTCAACAGTGCCGAGTGTGTTATTTGCTGTGTTTTCTGAGGCAGCAATGCCGTAAGTGAAGTCGCCGGCAGCATAGTTCAGGAATGTATCTGCAGTCTTGCCGTTGGTCTTGGAACCGAATAGTGATTCTGCATTGCCTGCAGTCAGTGTGGAAACTGATGTGTAAAGACCGATATGGAAATTGTCGAAACCTACGCGTTCTGCTTCTTTATAGAGTGCCTGGTGGAAGCGTATGATGTCGGTGTTGGAATACGACGCATCTTCCCAGTTGTAGTTGATACCATCTGCACCGAAATAGAGTAGGCAGTTGATGACGGGTTTAACGTATTTGTACGTGCCATCAGCATTTTTTTCGGAGATGAGTTTACTATATGCCTGGTCGCCAGAGCCTGCTGTCCAACTCTCAAAGAATTTGATTCCGGACATGATGTCTGTGCCGTTTCGGTGTGCTGCATCAATCCAACAGCCTGGTGCCTGGAAAAGTCCATGATTCCACGAGCCGAACAGGTGTGTGTAGTTCCACATGGTGTATGTGTCATCGCCAGTGTTTGTACCCGGATATCCACCTGTTGTCTTGCCTGTTCCCATCGGAACATTCAGCCAGAGGCGGCGTGTGTTTGATACACCCCTGAGCAACTGGTTGCTTTGGTCGTTAATAATTTCGCGTTTGCGCACATGTGAGCGTACAAACTCTATGTCCATGGCTGTGAATCCGGCTGCTTCGAACTCTTCCATAGTCGGGTAATTCCTTCCATCCTGCAGCGCGTTGTAGAACAGTGTCAGCAAGTTGCTGTCGTTGAACGGATTGAAATCGAACAATGAAGTGGAAGCCGAAGCGTCGTATTCTTGCGCACAAACTGTCTGCACTGTGCCACCGCTTAGGCTGGCAACAAGTGCCGCTGTGAGTAGAATTTTCTTCATGTTATTATAGTTATATGTTTTTAATGTGTCTATAAAGTTTGTGGACTGCACGCAGAGTGTTTGTGCGTACAGCCCACAAATAGTCTTTATTTTCAGAAGTTAGGTCCTTCAACGTCCCACCACAGGCGTGTGCTCTGGTAGTCTTCGCCGCCGAGTGCCTCAAGACCCGTGCGGTCGATGTCGCGTACGGAAGCATCGTCAGTGTTGGGGAATGGAGCACGACGGATGAGGTCGCCATACTTCAAGGTGCCATCGCCTTCGTCAGCATTCATCACGGGGAACACCTTGGGATATCCTGTGCGACGCATGTCGCCCCAAGCCTCCCATGAGTTCGGGAAGAGGGCAATGTACTTCTGAGTGATGATTTTTTCGAGTTTCGTCTCCTGGCTGTCGCCTTCGTTCCATGCTACACCAATCTTGGTAACGCTTTCGAGGTAAGAGTTGCCGGTCTTCGGGTCAACCACATTGCCCATAGGATCCTGATAAATATAAGGAGTGGCCTCAGTCTGTGCCATGTATTCGGGCAGGGCACTGGTGTATGCATAATCGCCGATGAGACGGTCGTTCAGGTAACCATATTCAATGCCGCGTTCGTAGAACATCTTGGCATCACCGCCCATGTTCCAGCCGCGCAGTGCACCCTCAGCACGCAGGAAGTCAACCTCCGAGAGCTTAATGAGATAAAGTGGAGCCATAGCCACATTTTCTGCAACGAGTGAACTATATGCAATCATCTGGTTGTTGCCGTATGCCTGACCCTGTCCCGGGTGAATGCCTTCGCGCAGACCTACAATGCGTGTGTTTGCAGGAAGAACTTCACCGGTCTTCAGGTTAGTGATAGGATCGCTGTTCTTGCGGAACACGCTCTTGGCAAATGGGTGGTTGAGACTCATGAGCAGACTTTCGAAAGAAGCACTCAAGCGAGCATCGCCCCAGTTGTTCCATATCTCAAGCAATGGGTTGGTGAAACCTACCATCAAAGGAGACAAAACGGCTTCGTCGGTTGTTGTCTCTATCACACCGCTTGCCACGGCTTCCTCTGCCCATGTTTGCGCCAATGTCGGGTTCACCTTCACGATGTGCATAGCCATACGCAGTTTCAGAGAATTGGCAAAGCGCCTCCAATTTTCGATATCTTGCGTTGGGTCATACTTGTGTTGCAGCACAACGGTATAACTCCAAATCTGCTCCATAATCTTGTTCTGATACCATTCCGGGCGGTTCTTGAAGTTTTCGAGGCATGCTATAACGTCGTCAATGTTTTCAACAATTTTCTTGTAGATGACTTCCAGACTCTGATACACGAATGGAGAATTGCTGAAGTTTTCCTTGAAATTTTGATAGGGGAACGGACCGAAGATGTCTGCTACTTCCTGTGCTGCGAAGTCGTACAGGAGCAGGTAGATGGCCTTCAGTTCAGGAATGGTGTCGATGGCGGGATCGTTGATGAGCGGAACGATGGCATTTTTCACCATGATGAATGAACTGTTAGGACCGCCGTTGAACTCAGCACTGATATCGTATGTGGATTTCAGTGTGCCATACATAAAGTCGGAGTGAGGCACAGTGGTATATTGTGCGTAGTTGTCAGGACCTAAACTGTACTGACGTTGGTAAGCATGTGGACCGGGAACATCGCCGTTCTTACCACCGCGGATGGCATATTGCCCCGTGATGGTCTGATGGAAACGGGTCTCCAACTTTTTGGTGGCAGCATCCACCGCTTCTTCAGTGGGTAGAGTTCCATAGCCGATACTGTCGGGTTTGCCGTGATATACGGAGTCGGTGATGTTGATATCGGTTTGATTGAACTCATCGGTAGGCTCGTCGTAGTCAACACAAGCAGCAAAACTTATTGCTCCAAAGGCGAGCGCAAATAATGATAATGTCTTATAGAGTTTCATATCTTTTTTGTGTCGAGGGTTAGAAGTTTACTTTCACATTGAAACCGAACGAGCGGGTGGAAGGAAGGTTGAAGATTTCAAATCCGCCCAGGCCGTTGCCTGTAGAGAGGGAGATGTCGGGATCAACAGGTGAGTCCTTGTAGATAAAGAAGAGGTTGCGGCCGATGAACGATACAGAGAGGTTCTTGTTCTCGCCCAGCAGGTTACGGAACGTATAGCCTAAGGAAAGTTCGCGCAGGCGGAAGTTCGTAGCGTCGTAGATGTAGTTCGGTGTGTATTGGCTGCCGGTAGCACCTACAGTCTGGTAGTAGTCCTGAACACCGATAAGTCGTCCGCTTCCGTCAGGCAGATACATGGCAAGTTCGCCGCTTGCTGTGTAGAGGCCGTTAGCTTCTGCATACTGGCGGGCTGCGGCACTGCGTTGTGAGAGACCCAGATTGTCGAGGTAAGCCTCTGTCAGGGAAATCACCTTACCACCGATGCGGCCGTTGATGAGGAAGTAGAGTTGGAAGTCCTTATAACTGATGGTGTTGCTCCAACCGAGTTGGTACTTCGAGTTCATATTGCCAATATACTTCGTGTAACGACGTTCTGTAAGCAGTTTGCCACCTTCGCTCATGAAAAGAGTGCCATCTTCGTTGTGGTGCAAGTCGCGCACGTACATGTCGCCAATGGAACCACCCTTGGTGTAGCGGACACGAACACCGGCGAGGTCAGTGTAGAGTAGTTTCTCTGTACCATCCTCTTCGTATGTCGTTTCGAGAATCTTGTTGTTGTTGTAAGAGAAGTTGAACTGTGTCTTCCAGCGCCAGTCATTGTTGAAGATGAAGTTGTAACCGATGGTGGTTTCAAAACCGCGGTTGCGAACCTTACCGGAGTTTACGGGTTCTGCAAGTCCGCTGGCGTTAGAGGCAATCATGTAGAGGTTCTTCATGATAGAGTTGTAGAACGTGAAGTCGAAGTTCAACTTGTTGTTGAAGAAGAGCATTTCCACACCGGTTTCGAAAGAGTTTGTCTTTTCCGGAACAGGATTGCGGAAAGTGGACCATGTGCTCGAAGTGATGGCACCGGTGCGCAAATTTTCAGAACCCTTGGAATATACGGTGTTAGGAATGGAGTTACCTACCTCTGCATAACTCAGACGATACTTGAAGTAGTTCCACCATTCGGGCAGACGGGCGAGGTCGCTGATGATAGCGTTCAAACCTACACCAAAGTAGCCGTAGTTGTCGTCAACACCGCGGTCCTTGAACTGACGGAATGCGCGATACCAGTCCTGACGATAAGAGAAGTCAGCATAAATGCGTTCTTTCCAACCAACCTGTCCTGTAAACAGCGCAGCCTTGTCCCAGTTGGAACCCTTTGAAGAGGATGTGGCACCAGGACCGCCGGCATTCGTCATGAAGAGGTTAATACGGTCGGAAATCATGTTGAGACCACCGTCAACGTATTTTGCTACAACGTCTGTGGTTTGGTTTCTCGACTTGATGGTGTGTCCCACCCAACCGGCAGTAGCACTCACGCTCCAGTCTTCTGCAAATGTCTTGTTGTAGGAGAGCAGGAAGTTTGTGTAGAGTTCAGTTGTGCGGTTCAGTATGCGCCAGTAGCGTCCGTAGTCTTCCATCGTTGCAGGAAGAAGGGTGGTGGCATAGCGCTTGGTCTCACTGTCATATTTTGAGTGGTCGATACCCACGCGGGCTTCGAATGTCAGCCCGTCAATAATCTTCACGTTGGCAGCGAAGGCACCATAGACGCGGTCTTCCTTGTTGATGCCGGTGTTCTGCTTGAGCAACCAATAGGGGTTGTTCTGAAGGGCTTGCATGTAGGCCCAGTTCTGCATCAGACCGGAGAGGCGAATCGACTCATTAACCTTGTCGTACGTACCATCTTCGTTCTGCTTGTAATAAGTCTGAAGAGTGGAGTTCCAAACGCCTGTGCCGGCATAGTTGTGGCGGTAGTATTCCATGTCCACATTGTTTGGAGTAACATACAGGTGGTAAATCGGGTTCATCACCGTACCACCACCAACGCGGTTCTTCGTCTTGGTCTGAACATAGTTCAACGATGCCTCAAACTTCACGCGGTTCTTGAACAGATTGTATGTCTGGCGGAATGCAAATGTGTTACGGTTGTAGTTGTTTGATGGCACGAGACCCGTGGAGTGGGAGTTTGCCATTGAGAAGTAGGTCTGAATTAGGTCTGTACCGCCGGAGAGCGCCAACGAGTTGTTCGTTGTAGTACTTGTGCGGTAGAAGTCGTCAAGGTTGTTTCTGCCATAGTTGCGCATGAACACCTGGCGGTTGGGATTGCCGTCGGGACTGATGACCATGTCCACTGTTGCATCGCTACTGTAGGGTTGATAGACGTAATCAGGAGTTTCAGAAATCTTTCCGCCCCATCCGTCGGCAGACATCAGCTGACCTGTGGGACTGATGGGCGCACCATAAATCTTCTGGATTTTCGGCGTGAGCAGCGGGGTCTCAAATGTGATGTTGCCTGTGTAGGTAACGTCTATCTTGCCTTGCTTACCTTTCTTCGTGGTAATCATGACAACACCGTTGGCTGCCTTGGAACCGTAAAGTGCGGCAGCATTCGCACCCTTGAGGATTTGCATCGACTCGATATCGTCGGGGTTAATCTGCGACAGAGGGTCGGAACCTTCTACCACTCCCTGATAAGTCATGGTCTCTGCGCTGTTAATCTGTCCGCGGATGTTGTTAGTCATTGGCACGCCGTCAACAACGATGAGCGGGGTGCTGCTACCGAGGATAGACTTGTTACCACGCATGATAATCTTTGAACCACCACCGGCTCCACCGGCACTTGCAGTAATCGTAACACCGCTCACCTTACCTTCGATGGAGTTGGCGATGTTCACGTCTTGCACTTTCATGAAGTCGTCCGACTTAATCTGCTGTGTAGCGTAGGTCAGTGATTTTTCCTTGCGGACAATACCCATCGCCGTTACCACAGCGCGACCGGGATTGCTCTCCGGTGCTTTCAACTGTATGTTCAGCGTTGAGCCTGCCCATTTAACGTCTTCGGTTCTTGCACCGAGATAAGTAATTCTCAATGTCGTTCCGGCGGGAACGTCCGACAGGAAGAATTTACCGTCTGTGTCGGTCTGTGTGCTCTTGTCAAGCCCCAAAGCGGTTACTTTGGCTCCGAACACAGGATCCCCGTCCTGGTCAAGTACGGTACCCGTAGCCGTGGACGACGTAGAGGCGGTTACCTGTGCTGAGGCTGCCTGCGGAACCATTGCTCCGCAGAAAGACAAACCTGCGCAAAATAACAACGCCATCATGGAATGGTTGGAATAATGCATAATTGTTTTGTATTGGTAATAATTAGTTTGTTTCTTTAATTTTTCTCAAGAGGCATGGAAAAATGCACGTCTCTCAAATGTTTTTATGGGTAATCTATAATATAAGAATTTCTAAATGTTTGATTATTAATGATTCATGTTTGTTAACAAGGACGTCTGGCTGCATCTTGCTTTCGTGTGCGCGCGTGTGCAAATCCAATTAAAAGCTTATTTTCGCACAAAAATAAGTAAATCTTAATAAATGTGAAAGAAAAACGCAAAAAAATAGCGCGAGGCACTTGGGAAACCAAAAGTATTTGCACAGCGGAGGTCTGTCACGCTGTGCAAATACTGTTATAAAGGCATGCATTTATGCTTGAAAGAAACCTAAAGTGTGTACACCCTTATTTTCCCGACAAATCTTTCATTTTGTTGATGATGTCCTCGCCTATGCCGATGGTGTAGCCCTGACGGTAGAACATGATGTGGCTGTCCTTGTCGATGAGAACGACGATGGGAAGGTTGGAAGCGTTGTGTATGGGGAGAGCGCGTGCAATGTTGTCATGGAATTCTCCCGTTCCGTCGGCAGTCCAGCGGGTTCCGTCGGGCATGGCGGGGAAGGCTGTCCTATCAAACTTGCGGAGTTGTTCTTCGCTTGGGAAACAGCAGATAATGGGAATTTTCATTCCTTCAAAGTCGGATTTCTTTGCTGCGAGGTCTCGTATAACGTGGTTTGAAGGCTCTTGTCCTTCAGCCAGAAGAGCCACTACGCAAGGGCCTGTAATGTCTTTTACTGTGCCGAAAACCGTGGCTGTATCCCTTATTATTCGCGGTTCCACTTCCACTGTGGTAGTTTTCCCGTCGCTCAATGTGAAAGACTTGATATGGGCAAGGATATTCCCGTTGTTGTAACGTGTTCCGGTTGTCAGTACGTAATGTCCCGCTTCAAGTTCCAATCCGTTTTGCAGTTCGGCGAGCGTTGCTTCTTCGGGATAGGTAAGCAATTTGAGTGTGCCGTTTTCTATTTTAGATAGGGTGAAACGGGTGTAGTAGGGCAGTGTTGTATCGCCGGTAAGAACGAGACGTGCACCGTGTTTTTTATTTTGGGCATCTTGATTTTGAGTGCTGAAGACACCCTTCTTGTTTGTGGTGCAAACTTCGCCTGTTACTGCGTCTATCCATGCAGGTATGCCGTTTGCGCGGCAGACACTGACGAAGAAGATGTCGCGTGAGCGTGGGTCGCAACGTTTTGTGTTGTAAACACCGATGGGAGTGATGTAGGTGCCGTTCAGATTGCATTTGGTATCAATCGTAAGATTGGTATTACACCAGGTTTCCACTGCTTCAGGGGTATTGAACGTAAATCCTTCCTTTTGGAAATAACCTTTGTAAGGACTGAGCGGTTCGAGTGCTGCTCTCGGACAGAGCACATGGCGCTCATATTCCTCCTTGCTGATGCCATCATTTTTAGGCGAATTCTTAAGATGGTCGGTTAAAACCTCCAGAGAGACATCGCGCAGATCCTTGTCGCTCAGGGTGCGTAGCAATGTAATGGCAGGTGTGCCAAATTCTTCGATGAAATGGCGGATTTTTGAATGATTTCCCCTCGATTTCCATAGCAAGGAATCGATGGTTTCCATGCGGTCCTTTTTCTGAACCATAGTGGCCTCGTACGACTTGCGCATTTCGTCTTCGATAGCAGTGAGCCTGTCGTTTTCGCTGCGTTGCTCTGCTGTTACCTGTGGTAGGGTGTAATGTTGTTCCGGCACATTCACGTTGATGTCTATATCTATGGGAGTGGTGGCATCGTGATTCAGGTGGATGGTGTTGCAGGTATCCTTGGCGAAATCCGCCTTGATAAATCCGTATCTGTCGCCTTTCGACGCCCATACCAGCAAGTCGCCGCAACCGGCAGTGAGATAGGTCTTACCCAAACTGTCGGTATAGCGCGTTACGGCGGTGTAGAACTCGGCATAGTTATATATCTTGAATTCCACCTTTGCGTTCTCAACAGGCTTGCCATTCTGCATGACGATGAAGTTCACGCGTCGCGTAGGAGCATAGTTGCTCGTTACGTTGATTTCAGTGTAAGTAGGGGTTCGAAGAACAATTTCTTCCTGACCGGAATAGTTGCCGAAAACGCGTGTGTGCATCATCATTCCCCGCGATGCAGGAGCATTAAACCATCCCAAATCGAGTACAGGCTCTGGCTCGCATGCTCCAAGGAAATGCCATTTTCCGTCTGTCCATACTTCCACCCACGCATGGTTGTCGTCGCAGTGTGCCCATCGTGGTGTATAAACTTGTCGGGCAGGTATGCCCACCGTGCGCATGGCTGCCACACACAGTGTGGATTCTTCTCCGCATCGTCCGTGGGCAGTCAGAAGGCTTTGTAGGGGCGATGAAGTGCGGCCGTCGGAAGGTTGGTATGTTACGTGTTCATGGCACCAATGGTTGATGGCTATGGCTGCGTCTGTCATGTTCATGCCGCTGACCCGCGCCTTGAGAGTTTCATAATATTTTATGCGAAAAGAATCGAGCGGTTCGTTGTTTACGCGTAGTGGGAGAACAAAATGTCGGATTAGTGTTTCGTCCAACTGTGTGCCCCATGGCATCTTTGCCACAGCGCGACGTGTAAGTGTGGCGTTTGTCTTGAAAAAGTCCCGTGGATAGTCGGCTTTGTCGCAGAGCGGCATACTCTCGTAAAGGAAATCCACGTCGCTTTGTGCCGAAGCGGAAAGGGCTATACCCACTAATAGAACTGCAAATAGTTTTCTTACAATCATGGTATCATTTTTACATTATTTCGCTACAAAATTATACAATAATAATGACCTTGTTCGTTTTAGTCGTTCAGAATAATTATATTTGCATCCAATTGTTATAAAAACAAATATGGGTAAGGAAATAACAACAAAGACAGATCAGAAGGATTTGGTATCTTCACAAACTACTGCAGAAGTGTTCAAGCGCTCGCCTTTGCAGTGGGTTCCTACACTTTATTTCGCAATGGGTGTGCCTTTCGTTGTACTTAATATGGTGTGCTCACTGATGTTCAAGGGATTACAGGTTAGCGATACGCAGATAGCCTTTTGGACATCACTAATCATGCTTCCTTGGACACTGAAACCACTATGGAGCCCGTTTTTGGAGATTTACAAGACCAAGAAATTCTTTGTTGTCCTCACACAAATCAGTTGTGGAGTAGTTTTTGGTCTTGTTGGCGTTGCTCTCCATCTGCCTTCATTTTTCGCCATCAGCATTGCCCTTTTGGCGGTCATAGCAATATGTGGTGCCACTCATGACATAGCAGCCGATGGCGTTTACATGCAGGAACTCAACAATGAACAGCAGGCACAGTGGATAGGTTGGCAAGGTGCCTTCTATAATATAGCAAAAATCTTTGCCACCGGTGTACTCGTCTATTTTGCCGGTGTGCTCATCAAGACTTTCAGCGGTAGTGAAAATCCCACAATGGAAGGAACGAAAATGGCATGGATGAGCATTATGCTGATAGTAGGCACTGTGATGCTCTTGCTTGGTATCTATCATTTCTTCCGTTTGCCAGCCGGTCGGCCCGCGTTGGAGCAGAAAAAAACATTTGCAGACGTAGCACGTGAATCATTAAGCATATTTGCTGACTTCTTCCGCAAGAAGCACATTGTCTATTACATTTTCTTCATCATCCTCTATCGCTTTGCCGAAGGTTTCGTGATGAAGATTGTGCCGCTCTTTCTGAAAGCACCTGTAGCGGAACAGGGACTGGGTATGACGGAAGAACAGATAGGTCTTTGCTACGGCACATTTGGTGCTGCGGCATTCGTAATAGGTTCAATACTCGCAGGTTATTTCATCTCCTGGCGAGGACTGCGCAAAGCATTGTTCCCGCTCTGTTGTGTGTTCAACCTGCCTTTTGTGGCATATACTTTGCTCGCCATTTATCAACCTGATAACCTTTGGATTATCGGTTCCGCCATCGTAATGGAATACTTTGGCTATGGTTTCGGCTTTGTGGGTCTGACGCTCTTTATGATGCAGCAAATAGCCCCGGGTAAGCACCAAATGGCGCACTACGCCTTCGCCAGTGGTATCATGAACCTCGGCGTGATGCTGCCGGGTATGCTCAGCGGACTCGTCAGCGACTGGCTTGGCTATCACGACTTCTTCATCTTCGTGCTTTTCGCCACCATACCCGCCTTCCTTATCACATGGTTTGTACCTTTCACTTATCCTGATAAACAAACAACATAAAAACAAACACCTAATAACAATATGCAGATACCATGGCAAGACCGCCCTGCAGGGAGCAAGGCTCCCATGTGGCGTTATTCAGAGAACCCCATCATTCCGCGCGACCTGTTGCCGGACAGTAACTCCATCTTCAATTCCGCAGTGGTGCCCTTTGGCGATGCCTTTGCGGGGGTGTTCCGCTGCGATGACCAAAATCGCAGAATGACACTCCATGCCGGGTTTTCGAAAGACGGCATACATTGGGACATAAATCCAGAGACCATCAAGTTCGATTGCGACGACGCAGAAATAGGAGAGTGGGTGTATGGCTATGATCCACGTGTGACGTTCATTGACGGGCGCTACTACGTTACTTGGTGCAACGGCTATCATGGTCCCACCATCGGTGTGGCATGGACCACTGATTTCAAGACATTCCATCAGGTGGAGAATGCCTTCCTGCCATGCAACCGTAATGGTGTACTCTTTCCGAAGAAAATCAACGGACGTTTTGCCATGCTCTCGCGGCCAAGCGACAACGGACACACAGCATTTGGCGACATCTTCTACAGCGAGTCGCCCGAGTTGCAGTTCTGGGGACGCCACCGCCACGTGATGGCCCCCGCACCATTCGAACTCAGTGCCTGGCAATGTCTGAAGATAGGAGCAGGACCCGTGCCCATCGAAACACCTGAAGGCTGGCTGCTGTTCTATCATGGTGTGCTGCGCTCGTGCAACGGGTATGTATATGCCTTCGGCAGTGCCATACTCGACCTTGACGAGCCGTGGAAAGTGAAGTACCGCAGTGGCCGCTATCTTATTTCGCCTCGCGAAATCTACGAATGTGCCGGCGACGTGCCTAACGTATGCTTCCCCTGTGCCGCGCTGCATGATGAGACGAAAGGCAAGGTGGCAGTGTATTATGGCTGTGCAGACACCGTGACAGGACTTGCCTTTGGATATATTGATGAAATCATTCAGTTCACGAAAGAAACTGACATCCAAAACGTCTGAAAATACATGCTTTTATACCTCTGATTTGTCCTTTTTGTTCGCAAAAAGGGCATTTTTTTTGCAAAAAAACACCCAAAACGTAAAAAAATGTGAAAAAAATTTGGAAGTTAAAAAACGTTTTCTTTATATTTGCACCGAACTAAAACCCAAAATGTTTAACTAAAACAAAAGGAAAAATGAAAAAGTTATTGTTAACAGCACTCGTTGCATTGGTAGGTATCACTGCAAGTGCACAGGTTTACGTTGGTGGAGAACTCGGTTTCTGGCGCAACTATGACGCTAACGAAACTTACCTCACCGTTAATCCTGAAGTAGGTTACAACCTCAACGACAAATGGGCAGTAGGTGTTGATCTTGGCTATGGTTATGAATATGACAATGGCGCAAAGGTTCGTTCCTTCAAGGTTAATCCCTATCTGCGCTACAAGATTGCCGACTTTGGTCCGGTTAACGTATTCATTGATGGCGAAGCCGGTGTAGGTAGCCGTCACCTTGTACACGGTGGCACTGTTACCGAATGGGAAGTAGGTGTAAAGCCCGGTGTTGCAGTAAACCTCAATGAGAAACTGAGCTTCGTTACTCACTTCGGCTTTGTAGGCTATCGCGACAACGATTCTCGTGAAGCTTGGGGAGGAACTGATTCAGGTCTCGGCGCTATGTTTAGCGGCAAGGAACTGACCTTCGGTCTCTATTACAACTTCTAAGAAAGCATTAACAAACGAAATCTATACCGCTGCGGTTCACACCGTGGCGGTTTTTTGTGTCCAAAATATATGCTGTTCTGACATTGAGTCTAATAATCGATTTGGGTTTAAGTCAGCAAAAAAAGTGAGAAACCATTGTTATTATTGTGGTTTTCATTATTTTTGCACTATCAATAAAAGCAACAAAAACAAAAAGGAATGAAAAAGATACTTCTTGCAATCATTTGCACCATGATGGCGCTTGGAGCGTCTGCACAAGCCGACTTTGAAATCAAGGACCGCTTCTATATCGGTGGTTCTGTGGGGTGGTGGCGTAATTTCGACACCGACCGCAATGGCTTTGCAATCCTACCAGAAGTGGGTTACAAGATGAATGAAAAATGGACGGGTGGTATAACAATCGGGTATATCAATTCTTCGTCCGTCGAAGTGAAGGAAGACCCTACTATAGCTGACCTCGATTCGCGCACAAAAGCCTTTATCATTGAACCATACGCTCGCTACAATGTGCTCAAGGCCGGTCCTGTGGCTTTCTTTGTGGAAGGTGTTGTAGGTGTCGCCTCAAGTAAGACTGATACCGACGACGAGTCGCATGGCAGTTTTCGCGTAGGTCTTAAACCGGGAGCGGCTGTGCAGCTTGGCAAAAAGTTTTCTGCAGTAACTCATATAGGTTTTGTGGGTTACGGAGATAGTAGGCCTCGTCTGTTTAAGAATGGTTACGGCTTCGATTTTCGTGGTAATAACATCTCTTTCGGTCTTTATTACCACCTCTGATCTCCCTTTTCCGAAAAGGATTTAGGGGTGTTCTATAAATTAGATTCTAAAGTTATAATCAGTCTTGTTGCTTTCTTATCAGACTTTCGGTTGCGGCTCGGCATAGTGAAAACAAGTTTTCCCTATGCTCTCGCCTTTGCGAAAGTTTGGTTCTTTTGGGCATCTTTTGACTTAACTTCTTGGCACATAGCCCGCTATGCACCTGCGAACTTAAATCAAAACCTACACCAAAATAACTCAAAAATCATTCAAGCCTAATTTATAGAACACCCCTTTACAAACTCAACATCGTGCTATTCGACTTGCGCGATGTTGTTTTTTTAGGTGTAGTAAGTCAGCAAGAGGTTCATTTTTATTTCAATGTCTTTTGTGTCTGATTTGCGAAATATTACAAAAATGTAAAAAAATGCATTTACAAGAAGAAAAAAACAATAAATAAAAAGCAAAAAACTTTGCTTTTTATTAACTTTGCCACGTTAATAGCGCTATAGCAAATTCTATTTCTGCGGGCTTAAGCCCTTGTGCGGATGCGGCTGTATGTGTATTTGACACAGATAAAGCGGTTTTCTTCCTCTGAAACATGTTTGGTGGAAGAAAAAAAGTGTGTCAAAACTCACTCTCTCTGAAAATAATTAACGTTTAGGATTCTGCCGCATCCCCCATTTTCTGCAACATTTAATGAGTATCAGGACACAGGCCGTAAAAGGCGTGGCATGGTCTTCAGTAGGGACAATAGGGGCTGGACTGCTCAATTTCATCCTTACGATGATATTGGCGAGGTTCCTCGACCCTGCCGACTTCGGATTGCTGGAACTCCTGGCGATATTTACCATCCTCTCCGAGGCAGTCATCGACAGTGGGTTCAGTCAGGCGATTATACGCGACAAGACAGCCACGGACAAGGACCTCTCGTCAGTGTTTTTTCTCAACATACTCATCGGACTGGTGCTCTATGCAGCACTCTTCGCCTGCGCACCCCTCATTGCCGGTTTCTACAACGAGCCCAAACTCATCGACGTGTCGCGTTTTGCCTTCCTCGTACTGATTTTCAACTCAGGAACGATAGTGCAGAATGCCAACTATTCCAGAAACCTCGATTTCAAGCGCCCCGCCATAGCATCCGTGCTGGCGATATGCATCTCCGGAACGCTGTCGGTCTATATGGCGTTCAACGATTATGGCGTATGGGCACTTGCCACGAACATGGTGGCGTATGCAGGGCTGAAGATGCTCTTCTTCTGGGTGTTCAGCAAATGGAAACCCATACTTGCCTTTTCCCGACAGTCGCTCCACAAATATTTCGCCTTCGGAGGATTTCTGCTCATACAGGGACTGGTGGATAAGTTCGTGTCCAACCTCGAGTCGCTGCTCATCGGAAAAGTATATACCAAAGCACAACTCGGCTATTTCTCGCAGGCTCGGAAACTCGATTCCTACATTGCGCAGACCACCACATCGGTCATACAGCGCGTAACGTACCCCCTGCTGGCGAAAATCAACAACGGCACGCAGGAACTGAAAAGCGGATACAGGAGAATACTCAAAATCACCATGTTCGCCATGGTGCCGCTGATGCTCTTCTCCGTGGCTTCGGCAGACAGCATGATCTTCACCTTCTTCGGACCGAAATGGGCAAAGACGGTGCCATATTTCCAGATATGGTGTCTCTGCGGACTGCTCGTCAGTTTCTATTCCATTTTTATCAATCTCATCATGGTGAAGGGCAAAAGCAAGAACCTGCTCCTCATTTCCCTCGCCAGACAAGCGCTCAGAGTTCTGGTCATCGTGCTCCTGCTCCACATAGGCATTATGCAGATGCTATACGGTATTCTGGCGGTAACCCTCCTCTCCGCAATGGTCTATTCGGTCTATTCCATGCACCTTATAGGCTACCGCATCCGGGAACTCGCAGCCGACATGATGCCCATAGTGGCAACAGCCCTCGTGGCAGGCATCGCAACGTTCTTCTTGCCAAAAGCCTTCAACCTCGGAACGAGCATACCGCTCTTCTTCGGTCAGATGGCTGTCATGGCGACAATATACCTGCTCCTCAACGCACTGACGAAGAATGCCACCTTCCTCGAGGTAAAGGATATCTTCGACAGTATGATTAAGAGAAAGAAAGTTGACAGTTTATAGTTGAGAGTGGATAGTTTTCTGATGATGTCAGACTCCTCTGAAAATTCCGAAAACCTCCGACCTCCTCCGAAAGAAACAATGCTGAACAAATTCTGGAACCAGAAGCCCTTAGGGCTGATTTCAGCCATTGGGAAACTCTTCTCCGTGGTATGGAACCGTTGGTCCGTGAAGTGGCATTCTTTCATCTATACGCGCAACCTCGGCAGTGTGGGGCAGCATGTGCGCATCTACAAGGACTGTTTTTTCAGAAATCCTAAAACCATTCATCTGGGCAACGGTGTTTACGTGGGCGAACACACAGAGTTGACAAATGTGGAGATACCCACAGGCATCCTCAATGTTGAAGACGGTGTAAGCATTGACATGAGGTGTCGTATCGACTATTCCGGCGGATTAGAAATAGGGCAGGGCACACACATCGCCTGGGGCACTTATATCATCACGCACACACACGGCTACGACCATAACAATGCACCCGAGCCCTGCCCGCTCAGAATAGGAAAGAACGTGTTCATAGGGGCTAAGGTCATCATCACGCCCAATGTGGCAACCATAGGCGACAATGCTATGATAGGTACAGGCTCCGTAGTAACTAAGGACGTGCCCGAAAATGCCGTTGTGGCAGGAAATCCTGCACGAATTATCAAATACCGCGAACTGTCATGAGAATTCTGATGCCATCTAATCTGTTCTACCCTTCGAATATGGGCGGACCAGCCAGGACACTTTATTGGTTGGCAAAAGAATTGGTGGCGAATGGTGTAGAGGCTACGGTTGTTACAACATCAAACTTTATTGCTTCTGGCTTAGTGCAAGAGGACGAATGGTTGGATGTTGATGGCATTCGCGTTCGCTATTGCAAGGGTAATTATAGATTTTCAGCCAAAGTGGTGCATAATGCGTGTAAGGAGATGCGCCAATGCGATGCTGTTCTCTTCTCATCGCTATGCTTTCTGCCCAACTTCTTTATTGCACTCTGGGCATTACTTACACGAAAGAAAATTATTTGGTCGCCGCGTGGAGAACTCTTTGATAGTGCGATAAAGGGAAGCAAATGCAAATTGTTCTATTTCGCACTGCTCAAAAATCTATTTGCTAAAAAGGCTCTTTTTCATGCTACTTCTTCAACCGAAGAAACCCATATACGAAAATATTTCGGACAGCATTGTCGTACAGTAGTGCTGCCTAATTATGTGGAGATGCCTAAGAAGATTGAGCGCGACAAAAATCCTGATCCGTATTTCCTCTATATGGGGAGAATAGCCCCCATCAAGGCCATCGATCGTTTGGTGGAAGCCTGCTGTAAGTCGGAAGCTTTCCGCCGTTCTTCATATAAATTGCTTCTTGCAGGCATCAGAGAGGGCGATTACTATAAACAGTTGGAAAAGACAATCAGTGACCATCACCTTGAAGAACGTATCCAGTTTTTAGGAGAAGTGTCGGGCAATAAGAAATTCCAACTCTATGCCGATGCGCGTTACTTATTCCTTGTTTCTCACTCTGAGAATTTCGGCAATGTAGTAGTGGAAGCACTTTCGCAGGGAACACCAGTTGTGGCATCGAAAGGTACACCATGGGTAACCCTTGAAGAGAGCAATGCTGGTTATTGGATAGATAACAGTGTAGAAGAAATCACTCAGACTGTGGATCAACTTATCGAACAAAATGATGCGCAATATGCGGATATGCGACATAATGCTGAACAACTCGCGCAGGCATTCGATATTTCGCGCAATATTCACCATTGGATTTCTCTGCTCGTAGATTCAAAATAAAAAGAAACAGAAATTTTCTATATTCCCTCAAAAATAATATTAAAAATCATATAATATGTCAGTATTCAAAGACAAAGTATTGTTAATCACAGGAGGAACAGGCTCTTTCGGCAATGCTGTATTGCGCCGTTTCCTCAATTCCGACATTAAGGAAATACGTATCCTCTCGCGCGACGAGAAGAAGCAGGACGATATGCGTCATGCTTTGCAAAATCCGAAAGTAAAGTTCTACATTGGTGATGTACGAAACAAGCAATCGGTGGACATCGCCATGGACGGTGTTGACTATGTTTTCGCTGCCGCAGCGCTCAAGCAAGTGCCCTCTTGCGAATTTTTCCCCATCGAGGCGGTAAGAACAAACATCATAGGTACGAACAACGTGTTGCTTTCTGCAGTGGAACACGGTGTGAAGAACGTAGTGGTGCTTTCCACCGACAAGGCAGCATACCCCATCAATGCCATGGGTATGAGCAAGGCGCTAATGGAGAAAGTGGCAATAGCCAAAGGGCGTGAGTTGGGCGAAGGCGCAAGAACCACCATCTGCTGCACACGCTACGGCAACGTGATGGCAAGCCGCGGTTCTGTCATACCCCTTTGGGTGGAGCAGATGACGGAAGGCAAACCCATCACCATCACCGACCCCAACATGACGCGCTTCATGATGACGCTCGATGATGCAGTGGACCTCGTCATCTACGCCTTCACGCACGGACACAACGGTGACCTCTTCGTGCAGAAAGCACCGGCAGCAACACTTTCCACTTTGGCACAAGCCATTAAGGAGGTATATACCAAAGTGGATGCCAAATATGCAGACACGGAAGTTAAAGTCATTGGGACACGCCATGGTGAGAAACTCTATGAGACCCTCGTTACGCGTGAAGAAATGATCCGCGCCATCGACATGGGAGACTACTACCGCATACCCTGCGACACACGCGACCTTAATTATGACAAATTCTTTACCGAAGGCGACCAGAACCTCTCAACCATCGAGGACTACCACAGCCACAACACGCGACGTCTTGACGTGGAGGGCATGAAGGAACTGCTGATGCGCCTGCGCTTCGTTCAGGAAGACCTGGGCATGCTCCCCCGGCAGAAGGCGCGTGATATACGTTCTGAGTAGTACGACAACCAAACACAGGAATCAGCATGAACATTCTCGTAACAGGTGCCAAAGGATTTGTAGGCAAGAATCTATGTGCCAACCTGAATAACATCAGGGACGGTAAGGACAAGACCAGACCGGACTTGGTGATTGACAATGTTTGGGAGTATGACATAGACACCCCTGCGGAAAAGTTGGCAGAATGGTGTAAGGAAGCCGACTTTGTATTCAATCTGGCAGGCGTCAATCGCCCCAAGACTCAGGAGGAATTCATGAAAGGCAACTTCGGCTTTGCCTCAACGCTCCTCGACACACTGAAGGAAGCAGGAAATACCTGTCCCGTGATGCTCAGCTCTTCGCAGCAGGCATCGCTGACGGGCCGCTTCGGAAATTCCGAATATGGGCGTAGCAAGAAGGCCGGAGAAGACCTGTTCCTTGATTATCAGGAAGATACAAGCGCAAAAGTCCTTATCTACCGCTTTCCCAATCTCTTTGGCAAATGGTGCCGACCCAACTACAATTCAGCAATAGCCACGTTCTGCAACAATATAGCCAACGACCTGCCCATCCAGGTCAACGATAGGAGCGTCGAGATGGAATTGCTTTACATTGACGACCTCGTATCGGAGATGTTTGATGCTTTGGAAAACAAGGAACATCGGTGTGAGTTTGAGGGATTAAACGTAATTGAAAATCAAAACGGAAGATATTGCTATTGCCCCGTAACACACATGGTAACCCTCGGCGAGATAGTTGACATGATCTACGCTTTTGCCGAACAACCGTCAACATTGCTGATACCTGAAATACCTGAAAATTCACTGGCTAAAAAACTCTATTCCACCTATCTGAGTTATCTGCCCAAGGAAAAAATTGCCTTTCCCCTGAGAATGAACGCAGACAACAGAGGCTCTTTCACGGAACTGGTACATACAGCCAACAGCGGACAGGTAAGTATAAACATTTCCAAGCCGGGCATCACGAAAGGACAGCATTGGCACAACACCAAGTGGGAATTCTTCATTGTGGTTGCCGGCCATGGCCTGATTCAGATGCGCAAACTTGATACGGATGAAGTCATCGAGTTTGAGGTGGATGGCGATAACATCCAGTGCGTGCACATGCTCCCGGGATACACACACAACATCATAAACCTTTCAGAAACGGAGAATCTCGTAACAGTCATGTACTGCAACGAGATATTCAACCCCAATAAACCAGACACTTTCTATGAAACAGTTTAAGAACGACGGAAAACTGAAACTGCTGATTATTGTAGGCACAAGACCGGAAATCATACGACTGGCTGCCGTAATCAACAAGTGCAGGCAGTATTTCGATACATTATTGGCACATACGGGGCAGAACTACGACTACAACCTTAACGGGGTGTTCTTCCGCGACCTGAAACTTCAGGAACCCGACATCTATATGGAGGCTGTGGGCGATGACCTCGGCAGTACGATGGGTAATATCATCGACAAGAGCTACAAGGTCATGGTAGAAATCAAGCCCGATGCCGTATTGGTACTCGGCGACACGAACAGCTGCCTGTCGGTTATAGGTGCCAAGAGGTTGCACATTCCCATCTTCCACATGGAAGCAGGCAACCGCTGCAAGGACGAATGCCTGCCTGAAGAGACCAACCGACGCATAGTGGACATCATAAGCGACGTGAACATGGCTTATTCAGAGCATGCACGACGATATCTTGCAGACTGCGGACTGCCAAAGGAGCGTACCTACGTTACGGGGTCGCCGATGGCAGAGGTGCTGCATCAGAATTTGCCCGAAATAGAGAATAGCGACATACATCAGAGATTAGGACTCGAAAAGGGGAAGTATATATTGCTTTCGGCACATCGCGAAGAGAATATCGACACAGAGAAGAACTTTTTGTCGCTCTTCACCGCAATCAACAGGATGGCGGAAAAATACGACATGCCAATCCTCTATTCCTGCCACCCCAGAAGCCGGAAAAGGATAGAGGCAGCCAATTTCAAGTTGGACGCAAGGGTAATACAGCATGAACCGCTTGGTTTCCACGACTACAACTGCTTGCAGATGAACGCCTTTGCAGTAGTCAGCGACAGTGGTACACTGCCCGAGGAAAGTAGTTTCTTTACAAGTGTAGGGCACCCGTTCCCTGCAGTCTGCATACGTACATCTACAGAGCGCCCGGAGGCCATCGACAAGGCTTGTTTTATCATTGCAGGTATAGACGAAAAATCTCTCTTGCAAGCAGTCGATACAGCAGTGGAACTGAACAAGGACGGACACTATGGCATACCCGTTCCCGATTATGTGGAGGAGAACGTATCGACAAAGGTGGTAAAGATAATCCAGTCGTACGTGGGTATCGTCAACAAGATGGTCTGGCGAAAGTTTTGAAAAATACGGGTGATGAGTAGTGCAGAGAAACTATTGTTTTTACCTGATTAGGATTTGGTAAATATGGAGAAAGGAAAAAGAATACTGATAGTCTCTGAAGTGTTCTGGCCCGAAGATTTCCTGATAAACGATCTGGCGCAGGAATGGCAGGACAGGGGACACCACGTAGAAGTCCTTACGCAATATCCGTCATATCCTCAAAGCTACGTCTTTGAGAACTATCGCAATGAAGGATACATGACGGAGGATTGGAACGGCATAAAGATACACCGCTTCCCGTTTATTGAGGGCTATCGTGACTCAAAAATCAAGAAGTTTTCCAACTATCTGTCATTCATTTTCGGTGGCAGGAAACTGGCAAAGAAAATCGGCGGAGACTTCGACGTTATTTTCGTGTCGCAGACAGGACCGCTGACAGTGGCTAAGCCGGCCATAGCAGCCGGGAAAAAGCACAACATACCCGTTGCTATATGGACACAGGACATTTGGCCCGATGTGGTATGGGCGTATGGTGTGCCCAAGAATTGCATAACTTCCTGGATTCTCAAAAAGGTAATAGCAGGCATCTACCGTAATTGTGACAGAATTTTTATTTCTTCAAAACTCTTCAAGGATGCCGTAGCGAAATATACGGACAAATCCCCGATTTATGCACCAAACTGGTTGAGACCAGCGGTAGATGAAGAAAGCGACCTCCGTCTTGACAAGGACAAGATAAATTTCACCTTTACCGGAAATATCTCACGTTATCAGAATCTGGAGAACACGATTCTGGGCTTCGACAAGGCAAAGATGGACAATGCAGTGCTGAACATAGTAGGCGATGGCTCGTATGCCGACTACCTGAAGCAACTGGTGGAAGAAAAAGGCATAAGCAATGTGATATTCCACGGAAGGAAACCATACAGCCACATGAACGACATCCTGGAGCAGAGCGATGTGCTGGTGTTGCCGTTATTAAATTCCGAGGGTGTGAAACGAACGGAACCCTTCAAGATACAATCCTATCTCAATGCTGGGAAGCCCATCATAGGTATTCTCGGCGGTGGCGGTAAGGAAATCATAGAGGAAAACAACTTGGGATTGGTGGCTGACCCCGACGATGTGGATGACATCGCACGTGTGTTCCAAAACATGGTGGGTTATGCCAAAGATCATGCCGGCGAAGTGAAAGAACGCTCGAAGATACTGATGCAGACGCGTTTCAACAAGGAAGAAATAGTAAAAACGCTGACAGAGAACCTGCCTGTGGAAAAACGATTTGGATAGAAGAAAATGAAAAAAATAGATAACGCACTGTTCAACGCAATAATGGAGCAGGCAAAGACTTCTCCACGACGCAGAATGAACTTTGACCTGCGGACACAGGCTTTTGAAGAAGGATGGAAAGATTCTTCTCAAAGAATGCTGAATGTGCTGATGAAGGATTCGGTGGTTCCCATACACAGGCACACGGAAACGTCGGAAACCGTAATAGTGCTCAGAGGAAGCGGAGAAGAAGTCTTCTATGATGACAAAGGAAAGGAAACGGAACGGATTCTTATCATAGCGGGTTCGGATTGTTGTGCACTGCAAGTGCCAAGGAATGTTTACCACACATTCGTTCCTAAAGAGGATGGCACTGTTATCTTTGAGGGGAAAGACAGACCTTACGACCCTGTAGCCACGGAGGAATTCCTGCAGGGATAAAATTGTGAATGGACAGAACCTTGTTGAAGAAGAATCAATAAAAACACTCCTTATATTTATATATAAATACCATGAAGAGAATGTTTTTTGCAATAGTGGCAAGCCTTTTTGTTGGCTTGTCAAATTGTTTTGCGCAGTCGGCAAAAGTGGTCGTCTTCGAAGGCGATGCCTACAATTACGAAGGCACCAATGGCGACTGTTATGAAGTGTCATGGCTCGATGGCTATGAGCATGATCCAATCCCCGTAAGTAAGGCACGCCTGGAAACCTTTTCTGCAGAAAAGGGGCAAGGCTGGTGCTATGTGAATCCACGCGTTAATGTGCGACAGAAACCTTCCATTAAAGCACGTGTTATGTTTAAGACGTCTTCAGATGGAGAGAATATGGCAGATTATGCATATCCTTGCTTTGGCAAAACAAAGAACTGGTACAAGATTAAACTTCCAAACGGCAGGTTCGGATATGTCCGTCAAGACTTGGCCAGATGGCAGGCCAGCGGATTTACAGGACCGAGAAGAAAACCTCACAATCTGTCATCTGTCTCATATTAGACAGTTGAGAGTCAGTTTTCTATAGCTTTTATAACATCTATAGCATCTATAGCATCTATAGCATCTATAACCATCTGATTACTTGAAAATAACAATAATAGGCGGCAGCGGGTTTATCGGTACGCGCCTGATGAACCTACTCAAGGACGAGAGCAAATACACACTGCACAACATCGACCTAAGGCAGAGTCATTTCTTTCCGGAAGTGACACAGATTGGCGATGTGCGCAAGCAGGAGGATATGGACACCATGCTGGCTGGAGCCGATGCAGTGGTGTTGCTTGCTGCTCAGCATCGCGACGATGTACGACCTCTCTCGGCATACTATGAGACCAATGTGGGAGGAATGGAGTGTACGCTCAGGGCAATGGAGAAAAACGGTGTGAAGCGCCTCATCTTTTTCTCTTCGGTCTCCGTCTACGGCTTGAACAAGAACAATCCCAACGAAACTGCCGCACCTGATCCCTTCAACGACTACGGAAAGAGCAAATGGCAGGCTGAACAGGTGCTCTTCGAGTGGATGAAGGAGCATGCGGACTGGAACGTTACTGTCATAAGACCCACTGTTATCTTCGGAGAGCGGAACAGAGGAAACGTTTATAACCTGCTCAGGCAAATCTCGAGCGGACGATTTCTTATGGTGGGCAACGGGAAAAACCTTAAGTCGATGGCATACGTGGGCAACGTGGTGGCTTTCGTCAAGTTTCTGCTCGAAAACAAAACATCTTCTGGTTGCGAGGTGTTCAACTATATCGACAAGCCCGACTACAACATGAACGACCTCGTAACACTCGTAGAGCAATCGCTCAACAAACACATCCCTTCTACACATTTTCCATACTGGCTCGGCATGGCGGGCGGCTATTGCTTCGATGCCATCGCATGGCTGATGCGTCGGAAACTGACTGTCAGTTCGGTGCGCGTCAAGAAATTCTGCGCCACCACACAGTTCGACTCCACAAAAGCCATGAACTCAGGTTTCCTGCCGCCATACACCATGGAAGAAGGACTGCGCCGGACACTCGAGTTCGAGTTCGTGCATCCGCGTGAGGATGACATAGAGTTCGTTACGGAATAGTACTAATCTTCAAATAAAGAATATAAAAAACGCTGCGAAATTCAACCGCAGCGTTTTTTTGTGCATTGACAAATAATTGGTACTTTTGCCGACATGACAGGTCAAGAGGAGGCATGGTACGCGCTACGGTCCTTTAATTGTAAGGAAATGGAGGCGAGTGGCTACTTGCAGGAGCAAGGGCTGCAGTGCTTCGTACCAATGATGATAAAGGAAAAAGCACTTCCCGACGGGAAGGTGGAGCGGGTGCAGGTACCGGCGGTGCACAACTATCTCTTCATGAAGAAATCAATCGACCACAACGCGCTGAAGAAAGTCGTGGCACAATGTCCTGTACCGTTATGTGTCATCAAGAGTATGGACGGACAGCATCCATGCGAAATACCCGAAGCCGAAATGAACGAATTCAGGCTCTTGTGCGACCCCGATTTCGTAATGGCAACCTACCTCGAGCAGAACGAGGCAGAAGCAAAGGTGGGCAAGGAAGTGGTCGTTATGCACGGACCGCTCAAAGGTACCCACGGAAAACTGCATCGGGTGCGAAACAAGTACTTCCTGGTCAAGACCATGGCAGGACTTGGGGTCATGGTGCGCATTTCCAGATGGTATTGCAAAGTCATTGACTGAAGTCCCTACTAAACATATCCTGATGGAAAACGAGAAATCAAAAATATCTTCATTCTGTGGCAAAACCGTTCTCATAACGGGAGCGGCTGGGTTCATAGGGTCAAACGTGGCGCGGAAACTCCTGAACTTGGAACAGGAAATATGCGTGGTAGGGCTCGATTCGATGAACGACTATTATGATGTCAACCTGAAAAACGAACGTCTCGACTACCTGCTTGCCGACAGAAGATTTATCTTTGTCAAAGGTTCCATTGCCGACCGGGAGATGGTGGACAATGTATTTGCGCAATATCGCCCGCAAGTGGTTATAAACCTCGCGGCTCAAGCGGGTGTGCGCTATAGCATCACCAATCCCGATGCCTATATAGAGACGAATATAGTAGGTTTCTACAATATCCTCGAAGCGGTGCGCCGAAGCAATGAGAACGCAGCGAATGCCGTGGAACACCTCGTGTTCGCCAGTTCATCAAGCATCTACGGAGCCAATGCGAAAGTGCCGTATTCCACAGACGACAAGGCAGACGAGCCCGTCTCGCTTTATGCTGCTACCAAACGCAGCAACGAACTCATGGCGCATGCCTATAGCAAACTCTATGACATACCAGCCACAGGTCTGCGCTTTTTTACCGTCTATGGACCGGCAGGACGCCCGGATATGGCATATTTCAGTTTTACGGAGAAACTCCTCAAAGGAGAGAAAATAAAGGTGTTCAATCACGGCAACTGCCAGCGCGACTTTACCTACATCGACGATATAGTAGAAGGTGTCGTGCGTGTGGCAGCGAAAGCGCCGGAGCAGAAGAAGGGCGACGACGGTCTGCCCGTGCCACCTTACCGACTTTACAACATCGGGAACGGACAGCCCGAAAACCTTATCAACTTTATCAATATACTATCGGAAGAACTCATCAGAGCAGGCGTGCTGCCTGAGAATTTCGACATCAAGGCACATCAGGAACTCGTTCCCATGCAACCCGGCGATGTGCCTGTAACCTATGCCGATACGATACCGCTCGAAAGAGATTTCAGTTTCCGTCCCGGCACGCCACTGCGCACAGGACTAAGGAAATTCGCCGAGTGGTATGCCGGCTATCGAAAATAATCCTATTCAACTTTCTGAAGTTATCGAAGTTATTGAAGTTATCGCTTCGCTAACTTCGTTAACTTCAAGCAAATGGAAATTTAACTTGAAATTACTTGCGAAACTTGAATAATCCTATATAACACGCTCTATAGCGGGTCGGCATCGAAATAGACATTTACCGTCTTGTAATAATCATAGACGAGCAGATTGTCGCGTGCTGCAAGGAGTGTCCGGCGCACGCTTCGGGTATTGAGGTTGGGCGCTACCTTTACCATGATTTTGCGGATATACAGGCGTTGCACCCTTGCCACGGCTGGGCGGTCAGGACCAAGAATGTCGCCTGAGAAATAGGGTTGCAGCATACTGGCGAGTTGCTTTGCAGCCTCTGCCACAACGTGCTCGTCGCGATGCTTCAGGTAGATATTGATGATGTGGTATATTGGCGGATAGTGGAAGAATTCGCGTTCTTCCATCTGGTTTTCAAACAGTGCTTGGTAGTTGTTTTCCTTCACCTGCGTGATGACGGGTTCATCAGGTTGGCGTGTCTGTAGGATGACGAGTCCGCGTTTACCCCGTCTGCCTGCTCTTCCTGCCACTTGCGACATCATCTGGAAAGTGCGTTCGTGGGCGCGGAAGTCGGGTACGTTGAGGCTTTGGTCCGCATTGAGGATGCCAACCACACTGACGCGGTCGAAGTCAAGTCCCTTTGTCACCATCTGTGTGCCGATGAGTATGTCGGTCTTGCCGTGTTGGAAATCGTTGATGATGCGTTCGTAAGCCGTTCTGCCGCGTGTGGTGTCGAGGTCCATGCGCGCTGTGCGCGCCTCAGGGAAACACGCTTTCACAGCGGCTTCTATCTTTTCTGTGCCGTAGCCCATATCGCGCAGTTCGGTGTCGTTGCAGTTGGGACATGCCATGGGAATGTCGTACGATGCCCCGCAATAGTGGCAGATGAGTTTGCCGATGCTCTGGTGGTACGTCAGCGACACATCACAAGCCTGGCAGCGCGGAGTCCATCCGCATGTGCGGCATTCCAGCACAGGAGAATAGCCCCGGCGGTTCTGAAAGAGGATGACCTGCTGCTTGTTGGCTATGGCACTGCGTACCTCGTCCATCAGGCGTGGGGCAAAGGGTGTCTTCATCAGTTTTTTTCGCCGCAGTTCTTTCACGTCCTCTATTATGATTTCAGGCATCAGCACGTCGCCATGTCGTTTCGTCAGTTCCACCAGCCCGTATTTCCCGCTTCGGGCGTTGTGGTAACTTTCGAGCGATGGTGTGGCTGTGCCAAGTAGCACTTTTGCACCATGCTTCATGGCGAGCACAATGGCGGCATCGCGGGCATTGTATCGCGGTGCAGGGTCTTGTTGCTTATAGGATGTCTCGTGCTCCTCATCCACGATGATTAGCCCGAGGTTGTCGAAAGGCAGGAAGAGTGAGGATCGCACACCAAGGATGATGGGGAAGGGGTGGTCTGATATTTGCCGGCGCCACACTTCCACACGCTCCGTGTCGGGAAACTTGGAATGATACACGCCCATCTTGTCGCCAAAAATGCGTCCCAGACGAGTCGTGATTTGTGTCGTTAGTGCGATTTCAGGCAACAGGTAGAGCACCTGTTTCCCGCTTGCCAGGGCCTGCTCGATGAGGTGGATGTATATCTCTGTTTTTCCGCTTGATGTAACACCATGCAGCAGGCATACATCCCGGTTGTCCCAAGCGTTCAGGATTTCGTTGTACGCGCGTTGCTGCTCTTCGTCGAGGGCGCGCTGCCCGATACCTTCCACCTGCACTTGAGTCTTTAAGCGCTCAGTCTCCACGTCGTATATCTCCAGCACACCCTTGTCCTTCAGTCCTTTCAGCGCAGTGTCGCTGGCATTGGGGTGGGAGAGCAGTTGCTTCTTGCTGACATCTTTGAGCAGCGACCTGTTATGCAGCGTCAGTGCTGCGGCACACTCCGACATGTCGAGGTAAGCCAGGAGCGTGCTTTCCTGCTTCTGGCTGCGTTTCAGTGTACTGAAGAACCGGTTGAGGCGTTGTTCGTCGAAATACGCCTCTGTCAGCCGCACGTATGGGATGGTCTTCGGCTTGAAATTGCGGGTAAGGATCTCATCCACAAGCACAACCTCTTTCTCTGCCATTCCTGATACGATTCTGAGGATGTTGCCTTTGACGGACTTCTGCAGGTCGGCTATGCGCAGCGATTTATCCTTCAGTGCCTGCCATATCTCCCATTCTTTTTCGTCGAGCGTGTCGCCGTCAAAGTCGTCGTTGCGCGTGATGGTGGTCTCGCTCTCAAGTTTCAGCCCCGATGGCAGAGCAGCCTTCATCACCTCGCCCGCTGTGCAGAGGTAATAGTCGGAAATCCATTTCCAGAACTTAAGTTGGTGAAGATATACGATGGGTTGCACGTCCTCAATGTCGAGGATATCCTTTATCTGTATATCTTCCTGTGGGGCTGTGCTGTGTAAGCGAACGGCTATGCCGGTGTAGATTTTCCGCTTGCCCAATGGCACCACCACACGAGCCCCCACTTTCAGCAGGCTTTGCAGATGTGATGGCACACAGTAGGTTAATGTGCCTTTCATAGCAAGCGGGAGAAGTACATCGACATATTTGTTCATATTGCAAAGGTAGAGATTTTATGTCTTTTGTCGGGATATGTTTTGACTAAATTTTCGATAATTTCTCGTGCGCAGCACGACTACTAATAGAGTGCCCTGCGGGCAGAAATTAAATATAATAGATTCAAAATTTTAGAAAATCATGGAAATACATGGTAATTCGTGTAGAAAACCATCGGCAATCCACGTCCTTTGCGTTCTAAAACAACGATGTAAACAGGGTTTGATGCTGTTTTCTTAAAAATTTTACCGGACACCAATAAAAAAACTCAACTTTAATAACCCCAAAAAACGATTTTTTCAAACTTTTAGACTAATATTGCACTTGCTATTTGAATCTGCCCTTCTATTGTTTTTCATTTCTTTCAGTTTTTTTATGGAACTATTCTTTTAAAACGAGAGAGCAAGAATTCATGGTTAAAATTACATGGAAATCAGTGGTAATAACATGGAGAAAAAAACGTATCATTTACAGTTGAATTGATTGTCGTTTTGTAAAGTGCAGTTTACAAAATGTCAATATAGATAGATTTTTTGTGCTTTTTAACAAAAATAATTCCGGTAAATATATTATTCTATTTTATACATTGTTTATTTTTGTTGTGAATTTGACTTAATGTGGATTCGTATAGCATTAACAATGTGCTGATGTCGCAGAGAGTTGAAAATCTGAAAATTACAAATAAATAAAATATAAACGAGAGCCACAAGGCTTTGCGAGAGCTGCAAGACAAGAGCCACCGCCAACACAGGCAACACAGACAACACAGAATGTTTCATCGCGGCGCATGACTTGTCAAAACATCTTACAACCCCCGTAATAGCACTATGACCCGCGCGATTCACAGGCAACGACCCGAAATAAGCAAACTGAGATTTCGCTGTATGAATAATCATGCAGTGTTTTTCCCGTTTGACGCACCCCGCGCGTTACTGAAGGCTCAATTTACCCCCCCCCCCCGTTAATTCGCTAATTATCAATACGTTGGCAATGGAATTGCGCAAGCGGTTCCAACGTTTGACACATAACTCATACCCGTTCTTTTCTCCTCGGCAGAGGAAGGGAGAACGGCTTTTTTGTGCCCCTGCACCAACGCGCGTAACCTCCCAAATAAAACAACGGAATCATAGTCTCCTATGATTAAAAATAACAACAGAAAGAATACAAACAATAACAAGACAAATAAACTATAAACAAATTAAAATAAAAGAAAAATGAAAAAGATTTTTACTTTATTATTGCTCGCGGCGTTTTTCTCCATACCGAGGAGCGCGCAGGCAAAAATTGTCTGGCAGATTGCCACAGGAAATGAATGGCGCATCAACCCGCGCAACCCGGGCGACCCTAACGATTCCGTGCGCTTGGAAGCCGGCACAAAGTTCATTTACCTCAAAGCCGCTAGCCTTGATAATAAACTATGGGTACCTTCTCATATTGGGGCTGATGGTTCTGTAACGTGGATGGCTGATTTAAATAATTTTAGCAATACAAGATCAGCCGATCAGTCTTGGTTCACCGATAGACGCTATTGGACATTAAACTCTCCATTTAATCCAGACACAGTAAATTTCAGAAGCTCTCATGTTTTAAATGACAGAGTGACAAAACGCCTGTTAGGATATGATTATATTGGTGATTATCCTTACAATATTAACAAGTATGGCAACCCTGTAAGTGATCGTGAAATTTATGATTATTATAGAAAAGTAATCTTGACAGAAGAAGAAGCCCTGGCTGTAACAAAACTGGATCTTTCACCATTAACTTATGGATTAACCCCGCAAGAATTGTATCCGTATGTTTGTGTTTTTGATGATGACTTAATGATTTTCAAGAATGTTAAGGAAGCAGACTTTTCTAATTTTTATCTTTTACATGGTAAAAGAAACGAATTTGATCCTAAAAAAAATATTTACAAGGCTATAGCAGAATGCTTTCCAAACTTAGAGAAACTGACATTTAATCTTTTAGTTGGCCAATCATATAGTTATGATACGGGAGGATTAGAAATCTCATTATCTGATTTTCCTAAACTTAAGTATTTAGAGATGTCTGCAAATCAAAAGGTAAGTCTTAGGATTGAGAACCACCCATCGTTAGAAACTTTAGTTTTAACGGGACAAAGAGTTTCAGATTTTTATGATAATGTTTCGTTATGTAATGTGATAATAAACAATAATCCCAAGTTGAAGATTGTTGATGCCGAAGACGCAAATTATTATAAAATGGAGTTGTCCAACAGCAATCTGGACGAATTCAAAACTGGATGTTTTGGGGTTCTGCGCTGTCAGAACAATAATATAACGGAACTAAGAGTGACAGGCAGTAATGGTCTTTATGCTAGTGGAAATGGAAATGATAAATTTTCTGATGGCGGCCGCTTATTCTACAATGGAGAGGATGGGAACAGCGTAGACTCTTTGACGATGGATGGTAGCATGGTCGTTGTCATGGACTGTTCAAATCTGGGACTGACTAATGCCACGCTTGACATTAAAAAAGCTTCGTATTTGGAATTTCTGAACGTAAGTTACAACAACATCGACTCGCTCGACCTGTCTAATTGTCCAAGTATAAAAGAAGTCTATTGCCAGGACAACGGCATGACCTCCCTGACGACGAATGCTCCAACTCTTCGGCACCTGGAATGTCAGCGGAACAACATCTCCAAGTTGAATATTTCCGGGTCGGTCAGCTATAACACCTATTGGAAGGTCTTGCCTTCTGCCGGATATGAAGCCGGAAGCGATACCTACGTCTATATTTCTGGAAGCAGGAAAATATATCAAATAAACTATAGCAGCTGGTCTGAATCTGAGCCTCGTTCTGTCGACGGTGAAGTCAGGTGTGAAAAATATGATTACTTTGACTACACAGCACGCCGCTGGATGCATTGTGACCACAGGGACAGCTTTGAGGAAGAATACTATGATTATGATGCCGGTGACTGGTATACCCGCACGATTGCCGGTTCCACCACACGTACGGAAATCCCCGCCCCTGCAGGCTATACCGCGCAGCAGGTAACAGATACCATCTATTCAGGCTCCAACATTGCCTACCTCGACTGCTCAAACAACAGCCCGATGACCTCGCTGACCCTGCCCGGTGCAAGCAATCTCAAGACCCTCTACTGCTACAACAACAACAATCTCGATGCGCTCGATGTTACCGCTTGCACAAGTCTTCAGCGCCTGTACATGTCGCACACGAAAATACCTGCAATCGACCTGAGCAATTGTAAAGATTTAAGAGTTCTTTACGCCAAGAACAGGATCGGCGAACCGGGCTTTGCAAACTGGAACCACGGCCTGACCTCTCTCGACTGCTCCGGCCTGACCAATCTGCAAACCGTGCTCCTCTCCCGCAACAAGATAACCTCACTCGATATGTCCGGGTGCTCCTCTTTGCGGACCCTCACCTGCGACAACCAGGGCGGTGGTAATGATAATGACAGCCGCCTGCTCGAAACGCTCAACCTCACAGGCTGCAGCAACCTCACCTCGCTCGACTGCCAGAACAATGCACTGACGTCTCTGGACTTGAGTACCTGTACGAGACTTCTTCCTAATCGCGTAAAAGGCTATGTACAAAGAGCCATAAAGGACGTGGTGGTGCTCGACCGCGACAAGATCTGCATCGAACTGCCCAACGGCGTAACGCCCACAGTCGCATACAACGGCACAATCAGCGACATCAATATGGACAACTACTTCGGCACGTGGGCCGCCAGCGGCTACGACAAGACCCGCAACAAGGTTGTAAGGCGCGAGGGCAAGACCTACCTTGTGCTCTACGACATCGGCGACGATGCCCGTGGCGGCACACAGACAAAATACGACGTTGACTACTATGGCAGGATACTCAAGTACCAGTACGCCCTTGCAGGCGACAACTGGGACGAGACGCTCGGCGGCAGCCTTGCCAACAGCAAGAAGAACGACAACGTGACCGTAACGATCTATCCCTATGTGATGTACGTGAACCCTTTGAGTAAGGACGTACATTCGACAGAGGTTACCCAGCAGGGCAAGGCCCCCTTCTACTCGGGTACCATCTATCTGGACTACGATGCCATAGTACCTGCCGGTGCCACGGCATACATCGCCAAGAAAATAAACATCAATAAGGAACTGATCTACAGCACGGCAGGCGGCGGTCATGAGAAGGTTACTGCCGACCAGCTCGAACTTGTTCCCCTCGTAGCCGGCGAAGGCGCCTCTGAGGTGGTCATTCCTGCCCTTACTCCTGTATATATCAAGAGCGACACCGAGTTCGGCCTGTTCTCCTTCGACCGCAACAACCACGGTGGCGTGGAACAGGCTCTCGGCTATGCCCAGGATGGCAGCGACCTGATACAGGACAACATCTTCAGGGGTGTCCTCCAAGACTCTACCATAACGAAATACAGCGTGCTGTCTCTTGGCCGCGGCCGCCCCAAAGGCAGTGATGATAATGGTTATACTACAGAGTCGCGCATCGGTTTCTGGCCCTCCAGCAACACGAAAATTCCCGCCCACCGCGTGTTTATCCCCATGTCGGAACTTGAGAATGCCGGCATAGGCAGTGGCAGCCCCGGCCTGTTGTTCTCCTTCATGGGCAATGACGAGGGCACTACGACCGGCATCCGCCCTGCCCTCATAAACAGGAACGAAGGTTGGTACACCATCAACGGCATTCGCCTGAACGGCCGTCCCACAGAAAAAGGTATTTACATTCATAATGGCAGAAAGGAGGTAATACGATGAAAAAGAAGATATATCAGCGCCCTGCAATCCGCATCATTCCTATGACGACGAGCGAAGTATTGTCATTCAGTTATGACACAGGCGACTTCTTCTCCCGCAAGAAGGAAGCAGACTGGGAAGAGGAAGAAGAAGACAATACTCCCAATCGCTTCGGCTATTGGGACTGACAACAGGAAAGTCCTTTCACAGGAAACGAGTATTTCTCATAAATACTATATAAATATTTTTTAGAGTTATGTTTTTTTCCGGGAATTATTCAGAGGATTCCCGTCAGGAAGAACGGCGCTGTGAAGCGCTGTTCTTTTTGAGTTGAAAGCGGACAGTCAGAACCAATAATCAGATATTAAAGAAATCGCCTAAAGGCGAGAAATCCTGCAAATCTTTTCAAATCATACAAATAATCGTATGAAAATTAACTTGTTAGATTTGGGCAGATTTGTGTGATTTCTGCGCGACAGCGCACTCCGTTCGTTTGGATACAAGTAGTGCCCTGCGGGCAGAAATTAAATATAATAGATTCAAAATCTTAGAAAATCATGGAAATACATGGTAATTCGTGTAGAAAACCATCGGCAATCCACGTCCTTTGCGTTCTAAAACAACGATGTAAACAGGGTTTGATGCTGTTTTCTTAAAAATTTTACCGGACACCAATAAAAAAACTCAACTTTAATAACCCCAAAAAACGATTTTTTCAAACTTTTAGACTAATATTGCACTTGCTATTTGGATCTGCCAAAGAACATGTTCACTTTTTTCCAGACATTATACGATTTATTCAGCAGCGGAAACTTCCATTGGTTTGTTTTATTCTATTTTGTAATCATAATCCGATGGTTGGTTGTTTCGTGCTTTGCTGCCGGATACAAGCCATATACATGCAGCAGCGGCAAATTCTTTACGACAGTAATCATTCCTGTCGTGGATGAGCCTGTCAGTCTGTTCAGGAACGTTCTTCAGAGAATACTCTCGCAGCAGCCCGACGAAATTATCATTGTGATAAACGGTCCGGAAAATCCGGAACTCCTTTCCGTTGCAGAGGCTGTTGGTCTTGAAGCCCGGAAATCAGGCAAGCGCACCGACCTGAAGACCTATTATACGCCTGTGGCAGGGAAAAGGAATGCCATCAGAATAGGCGTGGAAAATGCTTCGTTGCAGAGCGACGTTACCTTGCTTGTTGACAGTGATGTGCTATGGACTGAAAATGTACTGAAGAACATTCTCATGCCGTTTGCAGAAGATCCCCTCGTTGGCGGCGTAACGACACGGCAGAAGATTCTCGACCCGAAGAGAAACTTCATTACCCGCATTGCAGCGATTCTCGAAGACATCCGGGCAGAGGGCACAATGAGAGCAATGAGTTCCAACGGAAAGGTGGGTTGCCTCCCGGGACGGACCATAGCATTCAGGACATCGATACTTCGCGACAGCATGGACGAATTCATGACGGAAAAGTTCATGGGAATACACAAGGAGGTCTCTGACGACCGCAGCCTCACCAACATTACGCTCAGGCGTGGCTTCAAAACCGTCATGCAGGACACGGCACTCGTTTACACGGACTGCCCCACAGAAACCAGGCGATACTTCCGCCAGCAACTCAGATGGGCTGAAGGTTCGCAATACAACAACATCAGGATGATGCCCTGGATGCTCAGGAACGCCAGGCTCATGCTATTCATCTATCTGACGGACATGCTGATGCCGTTCCTGCTGATCAGCACTTATACAAACTGGTTCCTGGGCTTTGTTGCCAGAGCGTCGGGCTACGATTTCGAAACGCTCCCTTTCTCTGTCAATATCTTTCTCCTGTGCGTACTTATCTATGTCGGCTCCGCCATCAGTTTTACGGTAAGAAACATCCGGTTGCTCAGAATTGTCAGATTAAGAAACATTTTGTTTTTTCCTTTCTTAATTCTGTTTCTGTCTGTCTTCATGCTTCCAATAAGAATGACAGGCCTTGCAAGGTGTGCCGACTCGCTGTCCTGGGGAACAAGAAAGACAACAGCATCAGATGCAGAAAACATACAGGAAGACATACCTGGAAAAATGAATGGTTATCAGATACTCATGCGGCTCTTGGTAGTGCTTCTCATGTTGTTTTTCGTTTCATTCAGTTTTTTCATGGAACTGTTCTTCTGAGCGGTACAAATAATTATTGCTGTCCGGTAAACTTATTGTTGTCCGCTAAAACGGGCTGAAAGTCCGTAAAGCCCATAGCCCAGGGCAACGTCCTGGGGGATAAGGTCAATGGCAATGGCGCACTGTAAGTGCAAAAGCAGAAACGAGATTAGCATTTATTTAATAATATGGCTTTTGTCCTTTCAGGACGCAAATACTCATACGTCCATATACCCAAGGCGTTGCCTTGGGCTATGAGCAGTAAGGCTTTCAGCCTAATTCAGAGCACTAAAACGGACGCAACAAAGTCAAAGAGTAAGCCCCCATAGATTACACCACCCATAAAACACCCAAACAGAAAGGCTTATGACTATGTCCATAAAACTTTTACCGGACACCAATAGATTTAAATACGAAAATGTTGAGATTTGCATTTTTTATATTAAATTTGCTTCGTCAACGTTAAACAGTGAATTAGAAAAAGGAAAGGAACGCTGTTTTTATTGACCGAAAAACCTGTAGCATCGAGGTGTCAGCAATGCCTCGGGCATGATGCGCATACTTACGTCAGACCAAGCGGCAACAGTGTCGTTTTGGTCGCAGCGGAGGTGGTGTTGTCAATTTGGTTTGATGAAGAATCTCTTAATTGAAAAAACAGTTTCTGTTAGTAGCATGAAAATAATCCATACTTCAGATTGGTATTTAGGCAGTCGTTTCTTTGGTCATGACCGCAAGAAAGAAATGCTGCATTTTTTCGACTGGCTTCTTGAGGCGATTCGCCTGAGGGTGCCGGACGTATTGGTCGTTTCAGGCAATGTGTTCGATTCCGCCATGCCCGAGGCGTGGGCAGAGGGTGCGTGCCACGACTTCCTGAAGCAGGCAACAGAGACAGTGCCGGGCCTTCAGGTGGTCATCGTGGCTGGTCAGCGCGATTCTGCCGAAGGCTTTGAAGCACGCAGAAAATTCATGGCAGAGCGCAATATCCATGTCAGGGGACTTGTGTCGAAGACAGATAGCGGCAAGCCCGACGTGGACGACCTGATTATCCCGCTCAAAAACCGCGATACGGGGCAGGTGGAGTGTATATGCTTTGCACTGCCCTATCTCAGAGGTAGCGACATGATGCCCGATCGCGGCATGGCAGCCTCCTTGAGGAATTATTATGATGCTTGTCTGAGTCGTATCAGAAGGAGCGAATGGGCAAACGTTCCCTGCATAGCCACGGGTCATTTTTATGCTGCAAACGCCTTTATCGACACGACGGAACATTATGAACGCATCGTGCCCGACGGAAACGGGAAGGTAGATACCAACTCGCTCAGCGACAGTTTCTGTTATATAGCATTGGGAATGGTGGACAAGGCGCAGTGTGTCAACAACCGTCCTGCCGCCTACTATGCCGGTAGTCCCCTGCCGATGACGTTCAGCGAAAAGAAAAACAATTTCGGGGTGAATATAGTAGATGTAAGTATTTCAGGAGGTGTCAATGTCAGTCATCTGGACTATACACCGCTCAGAAACCTGCTGACAGTGCCGCAGAACGGTGAAATCTCGCCCGACCGCATGCGATACGAACTCGACAAGTTGCCGGAGCGCCAGGCTGGCGAAAGTGATGCCAAATGGCCCTACATAGAAATGAAAGTGATGGAACATTCAGAGCCGGAACTTATCAACGAAGTGATGAAGAAAATGGAGACAAAAGCCGTGCGCTTCTGTCGTATAACTGCCACTCACCGACCTGCCAACCGACAGGAGGACGCTTCGCAACTCGAGCGATTGCGCACCATCACACCGCTCGAAATGGCACAACGCATCTATAGGGAAGAAAAAGACGAATATATGCCCGCAGAAGTGGAAAAGCGATTCAGGGAACTTGATTATTAGGGAATTCAACTTTATGAAGTTATCGACGATACCACCATGCGGGATGTAAATGACCATCTGTCGTACAAAACATACGTCATTAACTTCGCTAACTTCTCTAACTTCGTTAACTTCAAACAAAAGGAACTTACGAAATTTGAATTAGGGAACATAATTACGACGATTAGCCAATTACGACAATGAAGATAGAAAAAATAACAATAAACAATCTGGGACACCTGAAAGGCGAGTTTGTTTTCGACCTGACGTCTGAGCCTTTTGCCTCGGCAAGCACTTTTGTCGTAACGGGAGAGCCCGAGGGTAAGCAGTCGTTGCTCGCCATGGCGCTCAGCCTTTCGCTTTATGGGAAAGCACCGGGTTTCGACAAAACGGCAAGCGTTGAGCCTAACACCACTACGGCATTCAAGAAAGATGCCGTAGTGCCTACCTCCGACCCTCGAAGCCTGCTCTATAACGGCGAAAAGGAAGGCGGTTGCTCCGTCGTGTTCAGCCTGCCCGATGGCAGACGCTTCGAGGCAGGATGGATGGTCAAGCAGAGCCAGGTAGGGGTGTATGGCAATTCCTACCAGGCATTCCGGCAAATCTATCCACGCATGCAGGAGTATGCAGCATCGGACGTGCAGGAGGCAGTTCTCACCGAGGTGGGGCTCAGTTATGAGCAGTTTATCAGCACAGTGTTGCTGTCCCAGCGCAAGTTCGAGGAGTTTCTTCTCTCAACCTCAGAAGACCGTCCCGTGTTGCTCGAACGGCTGACGGGAACGGCGGTTTATGGCGAAATGTCGAAAACCATTCACGAGAGGTGTGAGAAAGCAGAGGCGACAGTGCACGACCATACCGTGCGCATAGAAACGGTGAAAAGCGACTTCATGACGGATGAAACACATGAAAAGACACTCAGGGAGCAGAAAGAACTGCAAACGCAGATAGAAGAGGTTACACAGCGTCGCGATGAAGCAAGGCTGAGCGTGATGTGGATCAATGAATTCGAAGAAGCACAGAACGACCTGTTCCAGAAAACACGACAGAAGGAGGATGCGGAGAAACTGCATAATTCAAGACGTGCAGACGAACACAACCTCGAAATGTTCGACAAGGTGCAACCTGTGCAAATGCTCTACAACGATATACAGAACATGCGCCGCACCACCGCTAACACACGCGAGCAGATAGATCAGGCTAATCGTGAACTCGTGGCTGCATCGCAACGCCAGCAGACAGCACGCAAGGACTATGAACGTGCCGTGGAGAGAAGAGAAGAAGCCGTGCGACAACTTGAGGCACAAAAGGAAACCATCGAACAGGGATATGAACTGATGGGCGAAATTAAGACCTCGGCACAAAACATAGAACGGCAGCAGAACGTGGTAACTGACTGTGAACGCGTGCTGAAAGGACGCGGCGATTCGTGCTCAGAAAAAGAACGGCAGTTGCACGATCTGGAAGATAAGCACAGCAACGATAAATTCCACAGGCAGACCCTCGTGGCGCATCACCGGATGTTTGAGAATTTCAGCATAGTGAAAGACCGTCTCAACGATTTCTCCACAGAAACAGCCAACAAGGAAGAACTCCACAAACGCCTGGAACAGAAAATGATGCAGCAGAGCCAACTGCAGCAGAGCGTGGACAACCTTGAACGCGAAATGCGCGACAGTCAGACAAAGATGACCGCACTTCGTAATGTGATAGATGTGCACAGACAGGCAGTGAGAGGCATCGATGGTCCGGAACTGCAACAGCGGACACTCGAAAGCAAAGAGCGGTTGCAGTTGCTTCTCAGGGCTGAAAAACTGTGGGACCGCATATCAGAAGCAAATGAGGCAATCAGTGCACGGCAGGCTAAGTATAACCGCGACGAGGTGGAGATAGAGCAACTAAGAGGCCTGGTACAGGCAAAGGTGCTTGAAATAAACCGTCTCGCAGAGGAAAACGAACGTAGGCAGCAGGCGTTGGCACTCAGCCAGAGTAAAGACGTGGAAGGGCTGCGGAAACAACTGCAGGAAGGCACTGCATGTCCCATCTGCGGCGCAGCACATCATCCCTACCACACAGAGACAGAGAGTGCCAGCGGAGAATTGATGTCGAGCCTGTCATACGAAGCCAAGGAATCCACGAACAGACTCACACAGCAGGAAGAACAACTGCGTCAACTCGAGATAAAACTTTCCAGGATGGAGACCCAGCACAAGGCAGACATGGAGTACCTCGACGAACGGCGCGCTCATCTGCGCGACGACGTGGAAGAGTGGAAAAACTATACCACACTCGATAATTCGTTTGCTGACAGCACGGCGGGCGTGAACGGACATGCAAGGCAGATTACCATATCGATGCTGATAGACAAGTCGAGAAGGGAAAGCCTGGAATACGGCAAGCAACTCAGGGAATATAACAACCACCAGAACCACATCAACCGACTTAATGAGGAAATATCAGCACTTGATGTAAACCTCAACGAAGGCAAGGAACGGCACAGCACTTTCAAGAGCGAATACCTCATAGTGCAGGCCACGGTGGAAGACCTGAGGAGGGCAGTGGAACTCAGCGACCGAAAGTACCACCAACTCTATCACGACCTCAACGAACTGATTACCCTGCCCAACTGGCTTGACGAATGGAAAAAGAATGCTGAGGACTTCGCCCAGCGTCTCAACGGATTGGAGGCAGACTGGCAGCGTGTGAACAACGTCCTGGCAAACAATGATGAGCAAATCATGAATATGCGGGTGGAACTCAACCGACTGCAACTCTCCGAGAGCGAGGCACGCCGGCAACTACAGGAAGCCGACGACCTGCTCAAGCAGGAAGTGAGCAACATGAAGCAAAAAGAGCGCGACTTCAAGAAAGTGTTTGGAGAAGGCGGACCGCAGCAGATGCAGAACGACCTCGAAAGCAATGTGGCGCACAGCAGGAGCGAGGAAGAGAAGGCGCGTCGCCAACTGGACGACAAAACAGCGGAGGTGCAGCGCATCGCAGGCATGAAAGCACAACTCGAAACACTATTGCAAAAGCAGGACAGTACATTGCAAAACCTGCAGTCGAACCTCGACACCTGGATACGCGAATACAACATGACCAATTCACCGCTCCAGATGTCGGAACTGGCATCGCTCTTTGCTGCAGAAAATGATTATATCAAACTGCGCATCAGCATCGACAAGGTGCGCCATGCACATCAAGAGGCAGTGCAGGATCTTGACGCTGCACGCCAGCGGATAGACCGACTGAAGCAGCGTAAGGAGATGCCGCGCACGGGAGGCGATGAGGGCAGGGATATGCTTGAGCAGGAGATAGAAAGACTGACCGTGCAACTCACGCAACTGAACAGGCAGTATCAGGAAGTCAGTTCAATGCTGTTGCGCCACGAGATGTGCCTGAAACGTGTGGAACAACTCACAGACGAACTCAGGCAGGCTGAAGAAGACCATAAATGGTGGCTGCAGATGGACGAAATCCTCGGCAGTGCCGACGGATCAAAGTTCAGAACCTGTGCACAGCAATACATCTTTGATAGCCTCGTGATGTACGCCAACCAGCAACTGAAGATGATGGCACCACGCTACCAACTCAAAGTGGTGGAAGGCCGTCTGATGGCAGAGGTAGTGGACCGCGACAGACTTGACCAACTCCGGCACGTGGCAGCACTCAGTAGCGGGGAAATGTTCGTGGTAACGCTCGCCCTCGCCCTCGCCCTCTCCACACTCTCCGCACACCATCTCGCCATAGGCACATTGTTCGTGCAATCCGACTTCGGCAACCTCGACATTTGCAGCCGAAATCTTGTCCTTGATGCACTGTGCAACCTCCAAAGCGTGCAAGGCAGAAAAATCGGTGTCATCACACAGTCGGAAGCCATCGCCTCGCAAATCACACCGCAGGTAAGGGTGCTGAAATAACTTTCACAAAGGTCACAGCAATAAAATCTCCCACGCAATTATTTGCGTGGGAGATTTACTTTTTTTATGCTTGCTAAACCACCATTTCTGATGATTTCGCATGACCTACTGAATTATCTCCAGCCCACCCATAAATCTTCGTCCTGTTTGGGGGCGAAATCGAAACCGTCTTGATTGTCGTCGTCGATGCCTTCGCCGGTGTTGTCCTTGGGTATGGTCGTGGCAATCACGCTTTCATGGCGCATGTCGTATGTCGCTGTAGCGGGAGTGATATAAGTCTTTTTCATTGTCTTTGTTTTGTTTTTTGTGGAATTTTCCGGTTTCCCGGAAATTCCGGTGTTGCCGGAACTTCCGGAAAATCCGGTTTGTTTTACTTAATCACTTTCTTGCCGTTGATGATGTAAACGCCCTTCTCAGCCTTGTTCACGCGGCGACCCTGGAGGTCGTATATGGCTGCGTTCCGGCTGTCTGCGTTCACGCCGCTGATGCCCGTCACGTCTTCACCGAGACCGCCGAAGATGGCTTCAAGTCCGCGTGTAGGTGTGCCTGCGGGCAGGTATGAGCGGTTGGCTGGTATCGTGAGTCCCTCGCCGTTGATGGGCCAGAACTTGGCTTCTGCTTCACCCTTCTTGTATGCGATGATGAAACCACCGTTTACTGTTGAGCCATCGCCGGCTACGAGCATGTTGCCCGCGGGTACGTCAACTGTTCCGGAAACCGGGAGGAGAGGTACAACCTTGCCTTTTTCACCGCAAATGACATAGCCCTCGCCACCTGCCACTTCTCTCGAGTCAATAGTGTTGCACTGAGCACCTCCTGCTGATTCGCTAGAGATGGTGTAAACACGGATGTAGAGCGGGAGTTGCGCATCAGTTGGATGAGCAAATCCTTGCATCACTTCATCGCCGTCATACACACCTTCAGGAGCAATGAGCGTGAATTCCTCGATGACCACAGGCATGAGACGCCATTTTGAGGCTTCGTGTGATGTATTCCACGTTGTGAGGGAACCGTCAGTGCCATTCCCGTTCCTATGCCCCTCGGCGTGGAGCGCACCATAGTAGCTGTTGGAGCCGTTGCCAAGTACCACGGAAGCCGGATCGGAGGGTATTACTACGAACTGCTGTGCAGCAGATTTGTTGGGATTTGTATTGCCAGACATGTTGGCAAGATAAACATCTGCGAGCGGAACATAGATGTTGAAATACGCACTGCCTCCTGCAGCAGTGAGTTTCATGATCTGTGCTGCAGATCCATTGTAACCTTGCCATCCCATAAAATTGTTTGATACTTTGTAGTATATGGCCTTTTCTTCACCTTCCTTTTGAACGAACGCATCGTATGCGCTCTTCACGATGTAGTAGCCCTCCGTCGCCTCAACCTTCGGTGCAGCATCGATAGCAGATTTCAGCGCGAGGTACTTCGTGTATGTAGGTGTGTTTTTGGCATCTGCAAATTGTGATGCTAATGCTGCGGAGTCGGCCTTTGTTATGGAGTTTACATAGCCGGCGTAGGTAAAGTAGGGCTCAAGGCTTTCCATGAGACCGTTTTCTGCAATGGTGGTGGTGTACACCTTGAGACAGGATCCTTGGTCGCCATTACCCCTGCTGTCAAGCCATGTGCTCACCTTTCCTTCGCGGTAGTTGATATAGGCCTGTGTGCCTAAAACGTTGAGGTTAAAGCCTCTGTTCTCGTTAGTATTTGTCCTGATGGCGAATGCAACGGGTGTTGTGCCGAATGTAGCCACGCTGTTGTCAATGTCTGCCTCTACGCTCATGTATCCGTAAGCGCGGTTGTAAACGGTGATGCCGTCGAACTCATTGCCGCCGAATGTCCATAGATAGGCATTGTCATAAAAGTTGAAGTCGGTGGTGGGATTGGTATTATTGCCGTAGGCATACGCACCCTTCAGAGTCATGAGGTAGGAAGTTGCGCTGCTGCTTGCAGGGTCGTCCGACAATTCCATCGGGAGATTTGAGGTGTAAGTTACTTCCACCGTCTGGCTAGTATCTGCAGCAGTGATTTCTGCAGGGTCAAAGTCTGCTACGAAGGGAGGTCTGCCAATGACGTTAGACACGTTGATGGCCGTTCCTACTTCCACACCGGTCAGAGTTATAGTCCTCAACACGTTTGTGCCGCGCATCAACTTGATTGTCGTTTGGGGAGCGTTGGGGTCAATATTGAAGTCCACAGGCATGAGGCGCCATGCAGAAGGTTCTCTGTCGGCATACCAGCCTGTCAGTGCGCCGGAAACGCCAGAACCATTGCTGTGGCCGTCAGTATGGAGTGCCTCGTTGGTGCCGCCGCCACTATTGTAAACAAGGGATACAGCCGCAGGACCGGCAGGCATTGCCCTAAATCCTAATGCGTTGGATGAGTTTATGGTAGTGGCACCTGTCTTTGATGAAATGTAAACACCTCCAAGGGGTGAATAGATGCTGAATTTCGCTGTGCCTTCCACTGGGGTGAGTTTCATAATTTGCGTTAGCGAACCATCTACGTTTTGCCATTCGAAAAGACCGCTGGTCGTGTTGTAGTAGATAGCTTTCTCCACACCTTGCCTTTGAACGAATGCGGAGTATGCGCTCTTCACGATGTAGTAGCCCTCCGTGGCTTCCACCTTCTGTGCGGCATCGATAGCAGATTTCAGCGCGAGGTATTTCGTGTACGTAGGTGTGTGTTTGGCATCTGCAAATTGTGGTGCCAATGCTGCGGAGTCTGTCGATGTGAGTGCATTCACACAGCCGGTATATGTAAAGTAGGGCTCAAAGTATTCGATGAGGCGTTCAGAAACTTCATCAGGACTGTAAATCTTGAGGCAGGTGGCTGGATAGTTACCGGGATTATAATAATAGTAATAATTGGATGATGAATAAATTTGATTAGAACCATTAATATAGAAATATCGGTTTGTATTGGGTGTAAAGAAGGTAAATCCACCTGGCGTACTGGCGTTTGGTTCTATGTTATACGCTTCGGGCGTTGTGCCAAATGTAGTGATGGTGCCATTGCCGTTTGTTCGGAGATAGCCGTGGGTACGGTTGTAAACGGTGATGCCGTTAAATTCATCGCCGCCGAATGTCCATAAGTATTCATTGGTTGAATTGGTGAGGTTGGTTGCAGAAATGGCATTGTTGCCGTAGATATAATATTCATTGGAACTATTCAGGGTCATGAAGTAGGGTGTTGCGCTGCTGCTTGCAGGATTGACTGACAGTTCCATCGGCAGTGTCGATGTGTAGGTTACTGTTACAGTCTGGTTACTGTCAGCAGCTGTGATTATGGCAGGAGTGAAACTCGATACGTAGGCTGGGGTTCCTACAGCGTCTGCCACGTTGATAGCCGTTCCTGAAGCCACATTGAGAGCAACCGTCTTCACCACCTCCGTTCCGCGCATCACCTTGATAGTCGTTTGGCAAACAATGGAATCCGGTGTGATGTCCACAGGCATGAGGCGCCATGCAGAAGCTTCGCTGTCGGCATACCAGCCTGTCAGTGCGCCGGAAACGCCAGAACCATTGCTGTGGCCTTCAGGATGGAGTGCCTCGTTGGTGCCGCCGCCACTATTGTAAACGAGAGCCACAGCGGCTGGCCCCACAGGCTTTGGCCTGACTCCCAATGCAGCAGATGCGTCCGCATTTACACCGCCTGTCTTTGTGGAAAGGTAAGCGTCTCCAAGGGGTGAATAGATGCTGAATTTCGTAGTACCTTCCACGGGGGTGAGTTTCATGATCTGTGCCTCTGAGCCATCTACGCTTTGCCATTTGATAAGGCCGGTTGATACATCATAGTGCATTGCTTTCTCCACTTTTTGCCTTTGAACGAATGCGGAGTACGCACTCTTCACGATGTAGTAGCCTTCCGTGGCTTCCACCTTCTGTGCGCTATCGATGGCAGCCTTGAGTGCAGTGTATTTTGTGTATCTGGGACTTCTTACTGCATCTGCGTATTGCGATGCGAGGCTGTCTGCGGTCTCGGTTGTGAGTGCGTTCACACAGCCTGCGTATGTGAAGTAGGGTTCGAGTTCTTTGATAAGGTCTGCCGCCACTGAGTTTAGGGTGTGAACCTTGAGGCAGGAGCCTGCATCGCCATCTCCACGTGCATCGAGCCATGTGCTGACTCTTCCATCGCGCTGGTTAACGTAGGCGTTCGTGCCGGGAAGGTTGAGGTTGAAACCGTCTGTCTGGTTGGAATTGGGCTTTATGGTGTATGCAACGGGCGTTACGCCGAAAGATGCCACGCTGTTGTCGGAGGCTGCTCCTATTCTCATGTAGCCTCCTCTGCCACGGTTGTAAACGGTGATGCCGTTGTATTCATCGCCGCCGAATGTCCATTGGTAAGAGTCATTGGTGGCTTCGAATGTGGTAGTCGAATTGGCATTGTTGCCGTAGGCATAATAGCCACGCAGGGTCATGAGATAGGGGGTTGCGCTACTGCTCGCGGGGTCATCGGACAGTTCCATCGGCAAGGATGAACTGTAGACGACTGTTATGGTCGTGTCGCGGCCTGTCGCTGTGATTGCTTGGGGCTGGATATTCGATACGTAGGCGGGCTTGCCTATCGTGGTATTCACGTTGACTTTAGCACCTTCTTTCAAACCGGTCAAGGTGACGGTCTTTACCAACCTTGTGCCGCGCATCACGTTAAGAACAGTCTTGGTGGCATTCTGAGGAAGGGCAACATCCACAGTGCCGTTGAAGTTGGCATCCGCAAGTGCTTCAGCCAGAGTGCTGAAACCATTGTAGGTGGCGATGGTATTGACGGTCAGGTAGTTGCTTATTTTTGCGCCAGAAGTGAGAACTACTTCAGTGTTGAACGCTACTTCATTGCCGTCAACATATAGGGTCGGAATATCGCCGGCACTGTTGGTAAACTTCACGCCATACACTTCGGGAGTAACTGTTACATTGGGCACTTCCATCATCTGCAGCACGTTACCGTCGTCGTGAGTGCTCCAATCGTTGATTATCGCAAGGGACTCACCGTTGATGTTAAGATAGTAGGTCGTTGAACCCTTTGTGAACCGTAGCACGAAAGGATAGCCGGCCTTGTATGTACTGGAAAGGCTTGTAACTCTGGCTGCACCGGATGTAACGAGGTCGTGGCCTTTTATGGCATTGAAACTGGCAAGTTTTTTTGTACCTACATTGTAGAGGTAAGATTTGCCGCTGATTGTTACAAAAGTCCACTGGTGGAGCGGATTGCTGCCACTGGTAGTCCCGGTGGGGGTTGCAACGAATTCTGTGGCACTGGAACTGGCGGCTCTTAAATAGCCACGCGGAGTTACCATGGTGTAAGCCTTTGAGGGGCTGGCACTTGCCACATTCTGGAGGATGGGCATGTAGTAGAGAACCAAATTGGTTGAGGTGATGATTCCTGAGATGTTCAGAGTATTCATCGTGGTTCCATCAGCAGCACTGACAAAGGTATAGCCCGTCAGAGTGGGGGGCGTGAAAGTATAGCCGGAAGGAGTGCCGACGGCTGTGCCGCTACCGCTGTTTATTACGCTGTTTGTAGATTTGTCATACAGTGTGTAGGTGTAGGAGTACTCAGTGCCGCTCTTATCGTAAGTTACCTTAAATACAGGCACGTAGCAACCTACATTGCCGCTGGCTGACAAATTGATTGAAACAGATTGCGAATTGATGCCTGTCACAGCGAGTGTGGTGGCGTTAGATGAACTTGAGCTGGTTGCAGTAGCGGAAGTGCCTTTGCAACTGAGTGTTACTCGAGTGGAACCCACATTGTAGAACTTCATCTCAATGCCCAAGATGGAGTAGCCTTGAGCAATGGACAAGGTATAAGTGCAATTAGAAGAACCCCTATAAAGGGCAAAGCCATTTGAATGATAACTTAACATGTTGTTAGACGGCACACTCAACGTAATTTGAGGCGTGCTGGCACTGACCCACTGTTTGCTGTATTGGGAACCGGATGCAGGCACACCATCTCTGTAAAATGTGCCGCCACTGGTGGTCTTGCCATTGAGTGTCACAGTGGTCTGCGCATTTGCTCCGATACTGCACATGGCGAGCAGGAGCACTAAGAAACATAAATAATACTTTTTCATACGATATTCATTATATAGATTTATAATTACCTGTTGCAGAACGGATCTTTTTATTTTATCTTGATAAGGATACTGCAGATGCTATAGCCGCTATAGACTTTTGCCGGGCAAGATTCGCGCCTTGGCGCAGGTGCACGAAAAAGCCGTTCTCTCTTCCTCGCCTGAGGAAAAAAGAACGGTTGGAATTGTATTTATGCACGCTGCAAGCGAACTGGTTGTGCGGACTGCTTGTAAATCGCTGATATTCTGTTGATTACAGCAATTATGGGGGGGTAATTCCGAACTTTACACTCGCAGCATGTGCGTCAGCAGGCATGTGTGCTACATGACTGAGACGACGGACATTATTTGCACGGGTTGCGGGTTGATACAGACTGTTGGCAGGGCTCATAAGAAATTGCTGGGGTTGTAAGGCATTAAAACAAGTCGTTCGCGCAATGGCTCCTTTTCAGAAGAGCATGAGTTCGCAACTCTTGTCTTGCAGCTCCTGTAATACCTTGTGGCACACTTTTTCTGCTTGTTCTCTTTATTGTTTGATTTTGTTAAATCCTTATGGAGTCCGTTTTTTAAGGCATATTCCATTTAGATATTGCTTTCAATGTACAAAGATACGTTTTTTTTATAATATTTGCAAAGATTGTTAGATTATTTTCAAACACACATAAAAGATAGTTAAGAATTTTAGAGAAATGTGTAAGAAAAAGTCATTTTAAAAATGTAACTTTGCCGCGCCTTTCACACAGAGAGGTACATATATGCTTGCGTAGTTCAATGGATAGAACAACTCTCTCCTAAAGAGTAGATCTCAGTTCGATTCTGAGCGCGAGTACTTTAAAAACACATACCTTTATTATGTTTTCCCTTAATTATAAAGTAACGACGAGCAACTGCAACCGCGGTGGTAGCTTGAAGTTGTATAGTGCTTTGCAGATGATGCAGGACTGCAGCGAGATGTGGATTGATTCCGAGCCGGAAGTGAAGGCCTATTTCCGTGACCACCACATGGCGCAGCTCCTGGCGTCCCGCCAAGTGGAAATCCTGCGCGTGCCGCATTATAAGGAGGACCTTACGGTAAAAACAAGCGTCTTCGGCATGGAGTCGGTTTTTGGTTTCCGCAACACGGTCATTCTCGATGGTAAGGGCAAACCCTGTTATCTGACATGGAGTACGGGCGCGTTTGTGGACAAGGTTAGCGGTAAACTTGCGAAAGTGCCGGAAGAGATAATTGCAGCCATGCGTTTGGAGGACAAAGTGCGCATGGAGTACAAAAACCGTAGGATAATCCTACCGAAAATCGTACCGGAAATCCATGCGGGCATAAAGGTGATGCGCAACGACATCGACTATAACCAGCACACCAACAATGCCAACTATGTGCGTATGGCACTCGAACTGCTACCCGAAAATTTCGTAGTCCGCAGCATGAGGGTGGAGTATAAGATACCCGCCAAATTAGGCGATGTACTCGTGCCGGAGGTAATAAACGCAGGCAACGTGATATACGTAGTCCTGAAACTCGACGAACGCGACAGCACAATTATGGAGTTCTGCAGGTAGCGCTTCACAAAATATGATTTTTGACCTTGATACAGTTGTTTCTATGAACTTGTAAAGAATCATTGTAACCTATACCCGGGTGTTCCATTGACGAAAACAGGACCATAAGGCGCAACCTCATTCGGAGAGGTTGCGCCTTATCGTATGTTGCAGTGTATTGTGGGGGGGCTTATCTCGTGAGCGCCACGCAGACTTTGTTCTGGAATTCTCTGCCGGTTTTTGATTCTCGCAGGCCGTTGTTGAGGATGGAGAAGACGAGGCGGTGGCCATTGGCTGCTGTGCAGTAGCCTGAGAGGGTGCTGACACCCGTTACGGTGCCTGTCTTGGCGTAAACGTTGTTTTCGGCGGTGGTGTTCTTCATGCGCTTGCTCAGCGTGCCGTCCACTCCGGCTATCGGCAGCGACGGGAGGAAATAGTCGTAGATGTTTTTGTCGTTGTAGGCATAGATGAGGATTTTCCCGATGAGTTCTGCGCTGACTATGTCGTAGATGGATAGTCCGCTGCCGTCGGAGAAGTTGTAGTCGTCTGGGTCGAGACCGATTTTTCTGACGAGGGCATTGATGCGTTCTTGTGTGTCAGTGAGGTCGGCAAATTTCCGCTTGCTCTGCATGGCTATCTGGAAGAACATGGATTCTGCGCAGGTGTTGTCGCTGCTTTTCATCATAGGGCGGAGCACCTCGTTGATGTTTCTTTCGTGTGTATAGATGAGTTGGGTGTGTTCGCCAACTTCGTCGTGGCGTACATACCCGGAGAACTCTATGCCTGCGGTATTGAGTTTCTCGGAGAATTTCCGGTCGAATTCGTCCTTTCCGTTGAGCAACATGGGTGTGCATACGCCTTCGTCATCGTCCCAGCACCATCCTTTTCCGAGGCGTGTCATGTCTTTCATCGTCTGGTCGATGATGATGTCGCCATTAAAGCGCTTTACACCATGTTCTTTCAGACTGTTGACAAAATTGTCGAGGTCGGATGTGGAGAGCAGCGGGTCGAAACCAGCCCGTACGTAGATGTTTCCGTCGAGCGTGCCTTCGTCGCTGATAAGACTGTTTTCGTTGCTTTCCGGGTCGTCGTATTGGCTGCGGTCGATGTAGAGTTTGGTTTGGTAGTTGTAGTTGCTACTGAGAATGTCGAGTGCTGTGACTGCAGTAACTATTTTCTCGTTGCTCGCCGGTCGCAGACGCTTGCTCTCGTTGTATTTGTATATCTCTTTGCCGTCGGTGAGGTCATAGACGTAGATGCCCACGTGCGATGCATTGAACATCCTGCTTTTGAGCAACTCGTTAATCCTCTCGCCTATGACGTTCGACGAGCCCCTGTCGCCTTTCCTTTCGCCGTCGGCAGTGATGTAATAGCCGTCGTCGCTGAGATAGGTGGTTTCATATTCTTCTTGCGCCGACAGGCGGGTTGTGCCTAAAGTAAAGACGGCAAGAATAAAAAATATGTGGATAAGTTTCCTCATAAAATGATTTTGGTGAGACATATCCGCACGTGTTTGCATTGGTGCGGAGTGGGGTGGTTTGGCACAAGCGTCCAAAATAACGCACCGGTTTTTTTGGACCGATGCGTCGTTATAGGGTCAGAAGATACGTCTTTATTGGTTGCCTTGTGCTGCTGCGGCTGCAGCCTTTCCTGCTGCGATGTCGGCTTCTGTGATGCCGAGTTTGTTCATGATTTTCTTCGTCACGTCTTCGCTGATGGATTCGTTGATGAAGACGCCGGCATTCTGGGATGATGCCACATCGAGGAGGTAAACGTATCCGCCTTCTTTAGCCACTTCTTTTACAGTGTTGATTATTCTCTGAATGATGGGCTGCATTTTTTTCTGCTGTTCTTCCTGGAAGGCCTTGGTGTTGGCTTCATCGGCTTGCTGAAGACGCTGCTGGAGGTCGTTTATCTCCTGCTGCTTGCGCTCAACAACCTGTGGCGGTGTTGATTCGTTCACTTCCTTCTGATACTTCTCGTATTTTGTCTTCAGTTCGTTCTGCATGTCAGTAAGGTCTTTTTCATACTGCTTGTAGATGGTCTGAAGTTCTTCGTTTGCCTTGCGGTAGTCGGGGAGTGATTGCATAACATCTGCGTAGGAGAAGTGTGCAAACTTTTGAGCGAAGAGGCTCATGGGTGCAAGAAGGAGCACCAGCATCAAAATTTTCTTGGTCATTTTATGTGTTGTTTTTATGTTTGTCTTTTCGGATTTCGGGGTGCAAAGATACGGCTTTCTGTGCGAAAAAATCCTTAAAAAGTGTCAATTGTTAAAAAATCGGCTACTTTAGGCGCTTATCTTACGTTATATCCGAGTTTTTGCAGCACTTCGCGGCTGATGTCGATGCTCGGCGAGGCAAAGATAATGCCGTTGTCGCTCGAACGATCGAGAATGAGTTGGAAGTTCTTGGCAGTGGCGATGGACTTCACTGCATTGTATATTTCAGTTTGTATCGGCTCGATGAGTGCAACACGTTTTTTGTAGAGTTCGCCTTCAGGACCAAAATACTTCTTCTTCAGGTCGCTGGCTTCTTTCTCTTTGCTTACGATGGCTTGTTCACGAGCCTTCTTTTGTTCGGCAGACAGGAAGGTCGCTTCGTCCTGATAATTCTTGTAAAGTGTCTTTGCCTCGTTTTCGAGGGCCTCAACTTCTGCCTGCCATTTCTTCGAGGTCTGGTTGAGTTGTTCGTTGGCTTGTTCGTATGCGGGAATATTGCCCATGATGTATTCCATATCGACAAGTGCGAATTTCTGAGCCTGTGCGCCCACTACCATTGTCATGGCAAGGCAAGCGATGATGAATAACTTTTTCATTTTTATGGTTTTTATGCGTTGTTTGTTTATGATTTTGTGCTGTTTGTTTAGAACTCACGTCCGAGGATGAAGTGGAACTGACTGCCACCGGCCTTCGAGCCGTTGATGTACTTTTGGAAACCGTATGCCCAGTCGATACCCATCAGACCCACCATGGGGAGGAGGATGCGCACACCGACACCTGCCGAGCGTTTCATGTTGAAGGGGTTGAACTTCTTGACGTCCGTCCAGGCATTACCGCCTTCGATGAATCCAAGTGCATAAATACTTGTACTACTTTCAAGCATGAGCGGATAGCGCAGTTCGAGGGTCATGCGGCTGTACGCGTAGGCATTATTGGTGGTGTTTCCTGCCAGCGAACCGTTGTCGTAACCGCGAAGACCGATGGTTTCCGTGGCATAACCGCTGCTATAGCCCGACATGCCGTCACCACCAACGTAGTAGGTCTCAAACGGCGACTTGTTATACTTGTTGTACGAGCCGAGCAAACCAAATTCCGTGCGCATCATCAGTACAGGACATTTCACCTTATTGGTCAGCGAGAGATAACCCTTGAACGACATCTTCCACTTGTGATACTCAATCCATCTGTACTTTTCCTGTGCCTCCGCCTGATATGTTGCACTTTGGTAGTTCGTGGCAAGGTTTTTATAATCTTTGCCGCTCCAAAGCGAGTAGGGTGGGGTGAGCGACACACTGAGTCCGAACTCTGAACCCTTTCTGGGGAAGAAGGAGTTGTCTATGTTTGTGCGTGAGAGCGAGAGTGTGAGGTTGATGTTGTTACAGTTACCATCAGTAATGAGGAAGTACTGCCACGACTTGAGCATATATCGGGTATATGCAAGTTCTGCCATGAATGAGAAGTTGTCGTCGGGCCAACGAAGGCGTTTTCCGAAACCGATACTCACACCAAGCATCTGAACGTACTTATCGGGGTCGTAGTAGTTGGTGTAGTTATAGCCGCTCGAACCATAACCATAGAGATAGTTGTAGTAGTTGTTGTAGTAGTTAGAGTTGTAGTAACTCGATGCCACGTCGGTCTGCTTGGAATAGTAGATGGACACACTGAACTGGTTGGGGCGCTTTCCGCCGAACCATGGGTCCATGAACTGCAGGGAGTAACTCTGATAGTACGTACCATTGGTCTGTCCGCTGAGCGAGAGTGTCTGTCCGTCGCCCTGCGGCATGAAGCCTGCGCGCTTGTTCCCTTTGCCGAAGAGGTTCTGCATGGAGAAGTTGGTAAATTTAAGTCCCACTTTTCCAATGATACCTGTCTGTCCCCATCCGGCAGAGAGTTCCACCTGGTCACCGCCCTTTGTCACAAGAGGATATGTAATGTCAACAGTACCGCTTTCCTGGTCGGGTTTTATTTCCTTGAAGAGGTCGCGCTGGAGGGCTTCGGGGTCGAACTGGTTCATGTTGGCGAGAGTGCGCAGACTTCGCTTGATGGCTTCCATGCTGAACAGGTCGCCGGGCTTCGTCATCAGTTCGCGGCGGATAACGTTTTCATAAACGCGCTCGTTGCCCGAGATGCGTACATGGTTGAAGGTGGCTTGCTGACCTTCGGTGATGCGCATCTCGAGGTCCACACTGTCGCCGTCAACATTGATTTCTACTGGGTCGAGGCGGTAGAACACGTAGCCGTTGTCGTAGTACATGTTTCCAATGGCGTCTTCATCCACCTGGAGTCGGTTGTTGAGCAATGTCTGGTTGTACAGGTCGCCTTTCTCCATCTTCAGGATGCGTTGAAGTAGGGAAGAGGGATATACGGTGTTACCCACCCAGGTGATGTTCCTGATGTAGTAGGGCTGACCCTCGTAGAGGTCGAGATAGACGTCCACCTTGTTGTCGGGCAGGTTGACCACACTGTCGCGTACTATCAGCGCATCGCGGTAGCCCCAGGCGTTCATCTTTTCAATGAGGAGGCCCTTGTCTTCTTCGTACTTTTCTGGTATGAATTTCTTGGAGCGCAGCAAGTTGACAAGTGAGCGTTCATGTGTCTTTTTCATCGCCCGCTTGAGTTTTCCTATCTGCTTTTTTGGCACACCTGTGATGTAAATGCGGTTAACCTTGACTTTTGCCTGTTTGTCGATGTTGATATCTACTATTATCTTGTCCTTGCTCGTTACGTCGTCGCGCTGCACAATGTCAACTTGCGCATTCTTGTAACCCTTCTCGTCGAAATAGCGCTTGATGAGGGTCTTTACCACGTTCGTGGTGTTAGGCGACAGTTGGCTGCCCTCCTTGAGGCCTATCCTGCCCTCCAGGTCTTCTCGCTCAGTCTTCTTGATGCCGTTATAGCGTATGCTCGAGATGCGCGGCTGGGGTCTGAGTGCCACGTGGAGGTAGGCTTTGTTTTCCTTGATGCTGTCGATGTCGATGCTGACGTAGGAGAAAAGTCCCTGTTTCCAATAGCGGCGCACTGCCTCACTGATTTCGTTGCCCGGAATTTCGTAAAGGTTGCCTTCAACGAGCCCTGAAAGGCCTTTAAGCCATTCTTCATCGTAATTTCCTATAGGGTCAACAGTCAGTCCGCCCAGAACGTAGGTAGGATGATTGTCGGTGTATTCCACTGTGGGCTTGACTTTGCCTGTACTGTCGGTTTGAGCAACGGCGTGATGGGTGCAGAGGGTGATGAACACCAGCGCAGCAATCAGGCGTATGGACATTTTATATTTCATAAAACGGAGTTGTTCTTCTTTTTTATTTCTTTTTTGCAGCAACCATTCTCGGACAGCCGCTATATAGTTGTTTTTTTGAATTGTCAGATGGTTGTAACCTGTTCGCTCGTCTTTCCGAAGCGGCGCTCGCGATTCTGGTATTCCACTATGGCTTTGTAGAACTCTTCCTTGCCGAAGTCAGGCCAGTAAGTATCGCAGAAATAAAATTCTGAATATGCACACTGCCAGAGGAGGTAATTGCTGATGCGCTGTTCGCCACCGGTGCGGATGAGCAGGTCGGGGTCGGGCATAAAACTCGCCATGAGTTCTTCGGAAATAGTGTCTTCGCCGATGTCTTCCGGATTGAGCGTCCCTTCCTTCACCCTGTTGGCAATGCCGCGCACGGCATGTGCTATTTCCCAGCGCGAAGAATAACTTATGGCAAGCACTTGGGTCAGACCCGTGTTGTTCTTGGTGTGGTCCATACACTCGATGATGACGTTCTTCAGTTTGTCGGGCAGAGAGTCCAAATCGCCGATGAAGCGCATGCGGGCATTGTTCTTCATATAGACATTCTCTTTCATCTCCTGGATGATAAGTGCCATCAGTGCCGTAACTTCATCATTGGGGCGCTTCCAGTTCTCTTTGGAGAAAACGTATAGCGTAATGTATTTCACACCAAGTTCCGCCGCCGCTTCCGTGATGTCGAAAACCGACTTCACTCCTGCCTGATGACCCATGCTTCGGCTTTGTCCGCGCTGTTTTGCCCAACGTCCGTTCCCGTCCATGATGACGGCAATGTGGTTGGGTATCCTTTTCATGTCTATGCGTTCCAAGTTGCTCATAGTGTCGGGAATTGTCGCGTTGTTGTACTTTTTTCACCAGTCGTCCTTGTTACACGTTGCGCATTTCGGTGCGAAACTGTAGGTCAGGGTGATGAATGCCGTATGATAGTGATCCTTGTTCTTAAATCCTGTCGATTTGATGCCCTGCGGGGCTTCCAGACCATCGAGTTTGTCGCTGATGGTGAAGTGCATCTGCCAGTCGAAACCAAGGTTGATGCGTTCTGCCAACTTGTATTTCAGTCCGAAACCAATAGGTATGTTCGGCGTGAAGTCGTTATCCACCGTGCTGAAGGAGGCACCGATACCAAATTGAACGTAGGGCACGAGGCGCTTGTGCTTGAGGTAGCCCTCCTTGTAGCCGTAAGGCAGGAAATGAAGTTCATAAAGCACATTCAGGTCGGCTATTCCGCCTGAAAAATTGTACTTTAGTCGTTCTGCGCCTGCAGTTCCTATGACGGCTGGCTGGAAGTCCTTTAAGTTTTTTGTGTCGCCCTTCGTGAGGTTGTAGTTGAGGTTTACTTTCACTGCCGAGCGTGGATTCAGAATGAAGCGCAGTAGCGCACCGCCTGCCACGTTAGGTTGTCCGAAAAAGGAGGAATTGGCATCGTTCAACCCGAAACTGCCGCCCGCAGCAGCACCCACTTCCATCCTGTATTCGGTTTCGTCCTGTGCTGCTGCGCCCATGAAGGTCATGGCGCAGAAAAGACACAAAAGCAAACGCATGATTCTTACTTGCATCATTGTAGTCCTTTGGTTCTGAAGACTTTAGACTCGCTGTCCCAGCCAAGTCGGTTCAGGCGACCCTTCCACACCTCTCCGCTGCCACCGCAGAGCAACCAGATGAAACTGTCGTTGTCGGCTGTAGCCACGAGCGATGTGGGAGTACCGACGTCAGGCTTGGCATATCCCTCGTCCTTCCACGTCCTTCCCCTGTCTCGGCTAAGGTAGAAATTGGAGAGTGTCCCGTCAGTCTCAAGGCCTACGAGCATGGCTGCCTGATCGTATTCCATCAGCGAAGCATGGCTCAAGGCGAGGTATGGGTATTTTATTTCTGCCGTGATGGGGAAATAGTTCCAAGGATAGGAGTAAGTTCCTGTGAGGTCAACGGTTTTCCTCCATAATGAAGCATTGCCGTCAGCCATTCCGCCGACGAGGATGTCCTCCACACTGTCGTATGTCCTCGAAGTCAGCCGTAGTCCGCAGATGTTGGTCTCGGGCAGCGGTTGCACTTCGTCCAGTCCTTCTGTGCTCCAGTTGATGCCGTCTGCAGAACTGAGCATGCTGCCGTTGTATATGCCGAAGAGCGATTGCGTGCCGTTGGCAACGAGTGCAGAGAGTGGCTGCGTGCTGCCGTTGGGTGTCCAGTTGATGCCGTCTTCGCTTGTAACCACCTGTGTGCCGGCTATGCTGTAGAATTTACCATTGAAGAGTTGTACCGACTTCACGTTGAGACCCGCTGTCGGAATGTCCGATTTCGTCCAGTTCGCGCCGTCATTAGCACGGCTCGTCAGGAGCACGGCGTGAGAGCCGCTGGTGCCGAAGTCGTAGAGCACACCGTCCTTCAGGATGAGCCGCTGGTCTGTCAGCGAAGCAATGTCGGCATTCACTGCTGTACGTTGCCATCTGAAACTGTCTGCGGCTTCTTTGTGCACATTTAACTTCACGGTGTATGTGCGTTTCATCGTGCCACTCTTGCTGTTAACCGTAACAAGCCTTGGAGAGGTGAAGTCTGTGCTGTCTGTCGTGCTGAAGGTGATGTCAACGTCTGTTTCTGCGTTGCGAATGACGATGGATTTACCCGAGTGGGCAAATGTGCTGAAGGTAACTTTCGACAGGTCCGTACCCACAGGAAGGGAGTCGGCATTGTAGATCTCCTGATTGATCTGGTCGATATACATCGGGAAATTGGCACCTGTCACACCTACGGTGTAGGTGCTGTCCTCACCTGTGGAGGATGTGGTATGCCTGACGCATTTCAGCGAACCGAGTACCACGTTTGTTACTATGCAGTCGCCGCTTTGTGCCGTTGTCGTTGCATCGTCGTCGTCATCGTTGCTGCCGCAGGAGAAACAGGCGAGCGAAAGGGCTAAGGAAAAGAATATATATCTTCTTATTAGTCTGTTCATTTGCAATAATTTCTAATTGTTACCGAGGTGCTGCGGGAAGTTGATGCAGCCGATTAAAACGTGCCTTGAAGGACGTCCTCTTTCTGCGAGCCCACTTTAGCGCAAGCAAAAGTAGTACAAAATATTGGAACCACGAGCAGCACAGGCTTACCTTTTTAGGTTTTTAGGTTTTTTTTAGACTTGCTCTCCGTCAGGTTTCAGCGTAAAGACCAATTTAGAAGGCTATTTGCCCAAATATTAACAAAAAAAGCAGCGAATAACAGCCATATCTCCCATCATTTTTATAATTTTGCCACGAAAACAGACAGACATATCATGGACAACATGGACAACATGGAAGAAAAGTTGGAAAAGACGGTTGAAGAACCCGTAGCAGAGGATTTAGTCGTAACTGATGAATCTTTGTCGGAAAAGGAAGGAAAGAAAAAGAAGAAGAAAAAGCAAAAGGAACCAAGCCGACCATTGAACAAGAAGCGTGTACTAACGTTTCTGTGTGTGGTGGGGTGCACGTTTGCACTCGTGGCACTCATAGGCTATATCTTCGTGCAGAAACTGGTCAGGGAGGAAGACAGTGCCGACGATTATGACTTCAAGGAAGTGAAACTCGCCACACCGATTATCAACGAGCAGGTAGGCGAGGAGGACGACAACTGGTTCATGAATGCCCTCGACGAGACAGCCAAACCTGTAACGCAGAAGACAGAGGAGGCTGAGGCGGCTGCCAAGAAGGTGGAAACACAGACCAAACCAAAGACTGCAACGCCCGCAGCAACTGCTCCAAGTACAGCACCCACTGCCACTGCCGCACCCTCAGGCGAAGCCACAGACGCACCCGCTGCACCAAGCACTGCCGAACCATCGTCGGAAAGTGCGCCTGCACAGGCACCGGCACCAAAACCGGAAAGCACCACACCGCCGCCTGCACCGAAGGAAACGCCAAGCGCTCCTGCAGCACCAGCACCAAAAGAGGCTGCACCGAAAGCAGGAGAATAGCGAACGTATAGATATCAAAAAGGACCCTCTGACAGGGTCCTTTTTTTTTGACTTTGGCGACTTCGTCAAGTAAGTTGCGACTCTGTCGCAGCCACCAACTCCCGCGTGGATTCAAGCAACGCAAAGAGTTCTTCTACGGTCTCCGCCCTCAGGATGGCTATACGCTTCTGCCGGAAATTGGGGATGCCCTTGAAAAGCGGTGTGGCAGCAAGGTGCCGCCGTATGTGCAGTATGCCGCGATATTCGTCGATGCGCTCCACACTTTGCAGGATTTCCTCTTTCAGCACATCGAGTTTCCAATCGGGCGAGAGCACTGGGTATTGGCTATTGATAAAGTTCTTCACATCGTGCACATCAGGGTGTAGCGCATCGTATATTTCCTTAAAAATCCAGGGTCTGCCGAATGTGGCACGACCTATCATCACGGCATCCACCCCAGTCTCGTCGAAAGCACGGATAGCCTGTTCTGCCGTGCAGATATCGCCATTGCCTATGATGGGTATGTGCATGCGCGGGTTGTCCTTCACTGCTTTGATGAGCGACCAGTCTGCCTCGCCGGTGTACATCTGCGAGCGCGTCCTGCCGTGTATGGTAAGTGCTTGTATTCCTGTGTCTTGCAGTTGTTCGGCAAGGTCCACGATAATCTTGTTGTTATGGTCCCACCCGAGACGTGTCTTCGCCGTAACGGGTATGTCAACCGCCTCTACCACGTTGCGCGCTATTTCGAGCATCAGGGGTATGTTTTGCAGAAGACCTGCACCTGCCCCCTTTCCTGCCACACGCTTCACGGGGCAGCCAAAATTCATGTCGAGCACATCGGGGTGTGCCTGTTCCACTACAATCTGTGCAGCATCGCGCATGGCGATAGGATCTTTTCCATAGATTTGTATCGCCACAGGGCGTTCCTCGTCGCACACACGGAGTTTTGCCAACGAGGGCTTCACCATGCGCACGAGTGCATCGCTCGCCACAAATTCGCTATACACCATTGCTGCTCCCATGCGGCGGCACAGCAGGCGGAAACCAATGTCGGAAACGTCCTCCATCGGAGCAAGCAAGAGAGGGCGGTCGCCAAGATCAATCTTCCCTATTTTCATCTGCTATACAGTAAGGATTCTTTAATTTTGACACACAAATCACTGCTGCAAGAAGCAAGGCTGCACTCATCGGTATCGTTAGCGCGTATGATGCAGAAGTCATCGACTGCTCCATTTCTGGATAGTGTAGCGAGATCATCGCCAACGAATTATTGACGATATGCCCCACGATGCAAAAGAGGATGCTTCCTGTTTTAATGTATATGTAGCCGAGCAGAAGCCCGAAGATGAAAGCACTAATGCCCTGAAAGATATTGAGATGTACTATGGCAAACACGGTAGCCGACACAATTACTGCTAAAACAGGTTTCACACCACTGGCACGCAGATTAGCAAGAATGCCATAACGGAAAGTCAGTTCTTCTGCGATAGGTCCCATGAAGCAGATTGCCACGATACACACAGCACTATTCTCCATCGCTTTGAACTGCGCTGATGTGCCACCATCCATATCGTTGATAGGCTCTAACATCATGCTTAATGCAAATGCCATCAACACCATTGAGATAATCGTAAGAAAAAGATTCCTTGCCGTCAATGCAGGTCTGACATTGGGCACCAAATTTCGATTCATCAACGTGATAAGCAGGGCGATAGTCAGGTTACTGAACAATAAAGAAAAACCTAAAACTTCTATGTTCTGTGGGGCATTCAAATCGATAGAAGCAAAGGATGCACCTTTCTGCACAGCCACATAAGCCATAGCAGAAATGAGCGCAATCATTTGCACTGCAAAAAATATAACGATGGCAAGTATAGACTTTTTCACGTTTAATATATGAATCTTTTTACTTCTCTGGCAACAGCAGCATCCTCCACTATTTGCTTTTTCAGTTCTTCAAGCGAGTCGAAGCGTTTCTCTCCACGCAAGCGTTTCAAGAACTCCACTTGCAAGATTTCGCCATAGATGTCGGCATTGAAATCAAGTATGAAAACTTCTATCGATCGGTCATTCCCATTAGCAAGTGTAGGGCGACGACCTATATTAAGCACTCCGCGATACGTTTTTTCTTTCCATATCACATCCACAGCGTATGCTCCATCTTGCGGAATCACTTTTCTGGAATCATTTGGGCGGAGGTTGGCTGTAGGGAACCCCATAGATCTGCCCACCTTATGACCTTCCACCACAGTGCCACACAGGCAATAGTGACGGTGAAGTAAGAGTTCTGCACACTCCACATCGCCTTCAGCAAGCAGCCTTCGAATGAACGATGAACTGATATTATCTGTGCCGCAGTAAAAAGGTTTTGCCAGCTCCACTTCGATTCCCACTTCTTGTCCCACCGCAAGATAGTGGTCAAAACCGTTCTCCGTGTCGCTACCAAAATGATGATCGTACCCAATGAGCAAGCAATCCACTCCAAGCGTTTTATGCAGAATGTCTGTCATAAATTCACGCGATGTCATTTTGGCAAATTCTTCGGTGAAATCAAGAATTTTTACCTCATCCACATGCGATGCTTTGAGTAGATCAATGCGCTCTTCAAGTGTAGTGAGCAGTTGTGGTTGATAGTCGTTATGGAGTGTTTGACGCGGATGCTCACGAAAGGTAACCGCCATTGTCTTCAGCCCACGCGCACTCGCCACTACCCGCAACTGTTCTAAGAGGTAGCGGTGACCACAGTGCACACCATCGAAGAAGCCAATGGTAGCAGCATATCGTGAGTCGTTGATCTGCATATTGAATTGGTTTTCTTTAGTTGTCTAAAAAATAGCCTTCGCTGTCGAAGTATTTGAACCATTCAGAATTCTTCGGTGCAAGGCGTGCCTGCATACCGCATTTCCTTGCCGCCTCGCAGTTTTGATCACTGTCATCAAAGAAGATAATGTCCTCCGCTGGGCAACCAATGGTTTGGATGACTCGCTGGAAAATTTCTGGTTCAGGCTTTTCGCAGTGCATCTCACAGGAAAGGAAGATGTGTTCGAAAAAGTCGTTCACACAGAGGTCCTTATAGAGGAAGAAACGGTTACGCGCCATGTTCCAGTGCACCTCGTTCGTGTTGCTCAACACGCTGACGTGGTAATGCTGCTTGATTTTCAACAACATTTCAAGACGTTCCTGAGGAACATCTACGAGGAACTTCTCCCACGCGCTGACAATGTCGGCATCGGTGAGGTTTAATCCCGAAAGGTGGCGCACCTCCTCGCAAAATTCGGCTATCGTTGCCTCACCGCGTTCTATCTTCGAGAGTATGCCACTTTGTGCATACATTCCGATGTAGGGGCGCAACTGAAATCCGAGTGCCTCGAAAGCGGATATGCATCGCTCCAAATCGAGGTCAACGAGGACACCGCCAAAGTCGAAGAGCATAGTCTTGTCCCTCATGTTCATAATCTGACTATTGATGTTCTGTTTTTATTATTTTATAGAGTTTATCACTCGGTCGCACCTTGTCAGAAACTGGAATGGACACACTCTGCCCTTTCTGTGCAGTCTGCACAGGATGGTCATCGAAATAGATTTCTTTGGCTTCAAAATAGCGCGCTCCCACCGTTGGTCCCATCAGTAGCAATTTGTCGCCAACACTCACTTCTGCAGCCTCAATTTTGAACTCTCCTACCCCGAGACGAGAGAAAAACTTCACACCGCGCCCCACATAGACTTTCTTCTCTGTGGCTTGCGAACCATACACCTTGCTCCACTCGCCAAGTCGCTGTCCAAGATAATAACCATCCCAAAAACCACGATTGAACACGGTTTTAAGTCGTTCATTCCATGCCTCAACTTTTTCTTGCGAGAAAGTGCCATTGCAAACGGCTTCTATGGCTTCTTTGTAGCATGCCACAACAGTGCTTACATATTCTGCAGAACGTGCACGACCTTCAATCTTGAACACACGTACACCTGCTACCATCATTTTATCGATAAAACCGATAGTTTTGAGGTCTTTCGGACTCATAATGTACTTATTGTCCACTTCGAGTTCGATGTCCGTCTCGCGGTCTTTCACAACGTATCCTCTGCGGCACACCTGCATACACGCTCCACGATTGGCGGAATGGCCCAGGTTGTCGAGCGAAAGGTAACACTTGCCGCTCACAGCCATGCATAATGCACCATGGCAGAACATTTCTATGCGTACGAGGTTGCCGGAGGGACCGCAAAGATGGTGGTCCACGATATAATCGTAAATGGTGCGTACCTGGTCGAGGTTCAGTTCACGGGCGAGCACTACAACGTCGGCAAACTGGGCATAGAAGCGGAGGGCGTCCACGTTCGATATGTTCAACTGAGTGCTGAGGTGCACCTCCTGTCCTATCTCGCGGCAGTAGAGCAACACAGACACATCGGCTGCTATGACGGCAGAAATGCCGGCGGCTTTTGCAGCATCGCATATAAGGTGCATCTGTTCGAGTTCCTCACCATATATGATGGTGTTCACCGTGAGGTAGGTCTTGACCCCTCTCTCCTTGCATTTATTGGCAATATCGTGCAGGTCGTTCAGCGTGAAATGGTTGGCAGAGTGGGCACGCATGTTGAGTTGCTCAATGCCGAAATAAACGGAATCGGCACCGGCATCAAGGGCGGCAACAAGCGACTCGCGAGATCCCACGGGCGCCATGATTTCAAAGTCGTTCAGTTTCATCGGGTGCAAAGTTACTCTTTTTTCGGCTAATTATCCGCCATGCAAGCTTTTACTGACCATTTATATAAAAAAGTTTATTAACTTTGCAAGATAAATACGCTAACATAACGTTTGCAATTATGGCTGAAATATTTTGCACCCGATGCGGCACACGCATGCCGGACGGAGTTTCTGAATGCCCGTCTTGCCATAACCCTATACAACATTACGGCACGGGAGGACCACAACAGGCGGCAAATCCTGCACCGCATGCCGCATATCAAAACAGGTATGGGCAGGCGCCTGTACCGCCTGGCAATGGTAATCACGGAAACAAGAATTTGCTGATAATAATCATCGTTGCGTTGATCGCCGTAACGATATTGCTTGCCGTTTTAGTCTTGCAACGTTGCTCAGGAAGCGAGAATCCACCCGCTGTACCTGCCGACACATCTGCCACTGCCGCCAAAGCGAACAAACCCGACACTGTCGTGAAGGAAGTCGTCGTAGTCAAAGAAACGGCAGAACGCGTGGAGGTACCAACTGCCCCACTGCAGTCAGGCACTATACAAGCCTACGACGGATTTCTCAACATACGAAGCCGCCCAAGCGCAAGAAGCAGGATAGTGGATGTGTACTACAACGGCAACACCATCTATTACAGGCGCAACGGCGGAAGCAGTTGGGTGAAAGTGTATGACAGTACGGGAACCAGAATGATTGGCTATGCCAACAGTAACTATATCTATTAAATTTATCTTTCTGAAGTTATCACTACGCCCGGAGTTATCGGAGTTAAAGAAGTTAAAGACGATACGTTGGACCGAAAAATAATATCAGCATAATGATAATTAAGAAGTTAAACGAAGTTAGAGAAGTTAGAGAAGTTAGAGAAGTTAGAGAAGTTAGAGAAGTTAACGACGATACCTTAGACCGATAAATAACAAAAGAAAGAAAAACATCAGCATTAGGTAATGTCGTTAACTTCGAGCGTAGCGATAACTTCAATAACTTCGCTAACTTCAAAGAGAAAGAGGTAATGTCGTTAACTTCAAGCAAACGAAACTTGCGAAACTTGAATAAATAACATGCAATAAAACACTATAAACTAAAACCTATGAAACTGAAAACGTTGACAATATGTTCCTTGCTGCTGGCTTCTGTCACCATGAATGCTTCATGCGAGGATAGGGCAAATAATACAACGACAAAAGATTCTACAGAAGTTGCAGAGGACAATAACTCCGAAAATGCCGATGAATTCGTGAAAAAATGGAAAGCAGGCACCATCGTTTCGGAAGCACAGGTGAAAGCCGTCGGCATAGACAACTGCTTCAAGGCTGAAGAAATAAGCGATGCCGTCTTCGCACGAATGAAAGGCAAGTCGTATAAGGAAGGGTGCCCCATACCGCTCAGCGATCTGCGCTACCTGAAGGTGCTCCACCGCAACAAGGACGGCAAGATACAACTCGGCGAGATGGTGTGCAATCGCATCATAGCAAATAAGTTGCTCCGCATCTTCCGCAAACTCTACGACATTGGCTACAAAATTGAGCGCATGGTGCTGATTGACGATTATGATGCTGTGGACGAAAAGTCGATGACTGCAAACAACTCTTCCTGTTTCTGCTATCGCAACGTGTCCGGCACCACTACCATCTCCAAGCATGGTCGCGGCCTCGCAGTAGATATCAACACACTATATAACCCTTACGTGAAAGTGCGCAACGGCAAAACACTCGTTGAGCCTGCTGCAGGCAGACCATACATCAACAACCGCGACAAGCGTACAGACATCCCATTCAAAATAGACCGTAACGATTTGGCTTACAAGGTCTTCACTGCTGAAGGCTTCACATGGGGTGGCAATTGGAACTCTGTAAAAGATTATCAACACTTTGAATACGACCCGAAATGAAAAAGAAACTGACTTTTTTGCTGGCAGTCTGCTTAGTCATAAGCAGCGCGAGCCTGTTGAACAGTTGCAAGACAGTAAATGCCGGTAGCGCAACTCGTCCACACCGGCAGGTGGAAACCGCCGAACTGATACGTACCAGTCAGAGTTGGGATGGGGTAGAACTGCCCGACTATCTGCAGGGACGACCCGAACTGGTGGCGGTGAAGTACGTGATTCCAGCCGGTAGCAAACTGGGCTGGCACCATCATCCCGTGATGAACTATGGCATTCTGGTGCAGGGCGAACTGACCATCATCGGCCTGGATGGCAAAACAAAGGTGGTGCACGAGGGAGAAACCGTTGTTGAAATGGTGAATACCATACACCATGGCGAAAACCTTGGCAAGAAGGACGTCATCCTCTATATGTTCTACCTCTCGAAGGATGGAATGCCGCTCGCCGTGCAGCATCCCGAAATACCAATGAAATAAACGTCCCTCTATAATAGTTTTATGACAATGAGTAAGCCAACGCAGGAACTGCCAGAGCGTATGTTGCTGCTTTGTGCCTGTGCCGCTTATGAGGCACGGGGTGATTTGGAAAAACTCGAAACAGCGATACCCCGTGCACTCGAAGCAGGGGTAACAGTCAATGAACTGAAAGATGCCTTCGCACAATTATATGCCTATACAGGCTTCCCGCGTTCGCTGAATGCATTGGGTGTGTTGGAGCGGGTGCTGACAGAGAAAAAAACACAAGGAACAGCGTACAAAGAGGGAAAACCTTTTACACGCCCTGCCGAATGGGATGACGCTGCATTGGCGCTGGAATCGGGAACAGAGATGCAGACGCGCGACGAGGGCGGTACACCGTGGAACTATACTTTTTGCCCGCAGGCAGACTACTACATGAAGTCGCATCTCTTTGGCGACATCTATGCCAGCGACCAACTCACTGCTGCTGAGCGAGAACTCGTTACAGTGGCAGCACTCAGTGCTATGGAGGGCGTGAAACCGCAGTTTGAAGGGCACAAAGAATGCGCAGTATTTATGGGTAACACCAAAGAACAAGTAGATACGCTGTGCAAATGGCTCGAAGAAAACGCGTTATAGAACACCACTGAAAGCATTCACGATGTTCATGGCGTTCACAGTGTTCACAGTGTTCACAGCGTTCACGGTGTTCACGGTGTTCATGCGTTCACGGTGTTCACACTCCTCAAGCGTGAACGCGTGAACACTTGACACAAATTATCAGTTAAAAGATTAATTATCAATTATTTAACCTTTATAATAGATTATATGTTAATCAATTTGAGAATTTAATAATTATTATTTTCTGTACAACCAACTCTTTCAGTTCATACATATCAAGTTATTTTTTTGAGAATAAACTCTATAATTTTTCGCATACGCTCAACAATACGTCTGTTATTCTTGAAAAAAAATCTATTGTTGTCTGATAAAAATTCATGTGTAATATATATCGGACAAATAGCGTGAACACCTATTTATTTACATAAACACTTGATATTCAGTTTATTACTTGATAATTTAAGCGAAAGTGTTCACGCGTTCACGCTTGAGGAGTGTGAACACCGTGAACGCATGAACACCGTGAACACCATGAACGCTATGAACGCCGTGAACACTATTTTCTGCTTATCTTTCCGTGCTTTTGCAAACCCTGCTTAGCAAAACAAACGCTTTGAATTACAGTAAGTTGGGAAAAGAAAGAAAATAATGGTTTTTTTAGAAACTATTTTAGAAAAAATCTTGTTGCATGTTTTCTTTTTTGTAATTTTGCATTCGATTTGGAAGAAAAATTTCGCATCGGCGAAAATTGACTGAAGAAAAGCCAATCAACGACAAAATCAAAACAATTATATTTTTTACAAAAAATTATGGCAAACATCGATTTAACAAAGTACGGTATTACCGGTGCAACGGAAGTGATCTACAACCCTTCTTACGAAGTATTGTTCGCTGAAGAGACTAAGGAAGGTCTTGAAGGCTTTGACAAGGGACAGGTAACAGAGCTCGGTGCTGTTAACGTAATGACAGGTATCTATACCGGTCGTTCTCCCAAGGACAAGTTCATCGTTGAAGACGAGAACTCAAAGGACACTGTATGGTGGACCACTCCCGAATATCCCAACGACAACAAGAAGTGCTCTGAGGCTTCTTGGGCCGTTCTGAAAGAACTTGCTCAGAAAGAACTCTCTAACAAGCGTCTCTTCGTAGTTGACGGCTTCTGCGGTGCAAACAAGGACACTCGCATGAAGGTTCGCTTCATTATGGAGGTGGCTTGGCAGGCTCACTTCGTAACAAACATGTTCATCCGTCCTACAAGTCAGGAAGAACTCGACCAGGAGCCCGACTTCATCGTTTACAACGCCAGCAAGGCAAAGGTAGAGAACTATAAAGAACTCGGTCTGAACAGTGAAACAGCTGTTGTTTTCAACGTAACAAGCAAAGAACAGGTAATCCTGAACACATGGTATGGCGGTGAAATGAAGAAGGGTATGTTCTCTATGATGAACTACTTCCTCCCACTTAAGGGCATCGCTGCCATGCACTGCTCTGCAAACACCGACATGAACGGTGAAAACACCGCTATCTTCTTCGGTCTCTCCGGTACAGGTAAGACCACACTTTCTACCGACCCGAAGCGTCTGCTCATCGGCGACGACGAACATGGTTGGGACGATGCAGGTGTGTTCAACTTCGAAGGTGGTTGCTATGCTAAGGTAATTAACCTCGATGCAGAAGCTGAACCAGACATCTACGGTGCTATCAAGCGCAACGCGCTCCTTGAGAACGTTACTGTTGATGCAGAAGGTAAGATTGATTTTTCAGACAAGAGCGTGACAGAAAACACCCGCGTTTCTTATCCAATCGACCACATCACAAACATCGTGAAGCCTATCAGTCATGGTCCCGCTGCAAAGCAGGTTATCTTCCTCAGTGCTGACGCATTCGGTGTGCTTCCTCCCGTTTCTATCCTTTCTCCGGATCAGGCTAAGTACTACTTCCTGAGCGGTTTCACAGCAAAACTCGCCGGAACGGAACGCGGTATTACAGAGCCCACACCTACCTTCTCTGCATGCTTCGGTCAGGCATTCCTCGAACTGCACCCCACAAAGTATGCTGAAGAACTCGTACGCCACATGGAAAAGAGCGGTGCTAAGGCATACCTCGTAAACACAGGTTGGAATGGTACAGGCAAGCGCATCTCTATCCGCGACACACGCGGTATCATCGACGCTATCCTCGGTGGCGCAATCCTCAACGCTCCTACAAAGCAAGTGCCCATCTTCAACTTCGAAGTACCTACAGAACTCGAAGGTGTTGACAGCGGTATCCTCGACCCACGCGACACATACGCTGACGCAGCAGAATGGGAAAAGAAAGCCGTTGACCTCGCACAACGCTTCCAGAAGAACTTCAAGAAGTACGAAGGCAACGAAGCAGGCAAAGCCCTCGTTGCTGCTGGTCCACAGCTCTAAGAATAGATTTCTTGAACATCATAAAGGCACAGGCGAACATTCGCTTGTGCTTTTTTTTGGCGGTATTCGGAACTATCGGAATACTCTGAATAATCCGAATAATCAGAACATTCAGAACACTCAGATTACTTTGAATTATTTGGTGTCCGGTAAACGGGCAGAAAGCCCCAAAAACTCATAGCCCAGGACAACGTCCTGGGTGAATGTAATTAAAGGTATTGGCGCGCTGAGAGCGCAAAAGCAGAGATACAAACAGAGTGGCGTAGATGTTTTATTCATAGTGCTTTTGTCCTTGCAGTACGTGCTTGCCTGCAATCCTATACCCAGAGCGTTGCACTGGGCTGGGAGCAGTAAGGCTTTCAGCCTAATCCGAGCGCTATAACTTACAAAACAAATCAGCGTATGCCGTGATGTTGGCATACGCTGATTTTTAGATGTGTTTTGGTATAAGGCTTTACAGCAGACTCCATGCCACTGTGAGACCTGCCATGACGATGGAAACCATGCTCATGAGTTTGATGAGGATGTTGAGGCTGGGGCCGCTGGTGTCCTTGAATGGGTCGCCCACTGTGTCGCCTACGATGGTGGCTTTGTGTGCGAAACTGCCCTTACCGCCGAAGTTGCCTTCTTCCACGTTCTTCTTTGCATTGTCCCATGCACCGCCGGAGTTCGCCATGAACACGGCGAGGGTGAATCCTGCGCAGAGTCCGCCGAGCAGCAGACCAAGCACGCCAGCCACGCCGAGGATAAGACCTGTGGCGATTGGAATGATGATGGCGAGCACTGAAGGCACGATCATTTCGTGCTGTGCAGCGCGTGTGGAGATTTCTACGCAGCGTCCGTAGTCGGGTGTTGCCTTGCCTTCGAGGATGCCTGCTATTTCGCGGAACTGACGGCGTACTTCAACCACCATTTTCTGTGCAGCGCGTCCTACAGCCTCCATGGTGAGTCCGCAGAAGAGGAATGCTGCCATAGCGCCGATGAATGCACCGACGAGTACGCGTGGGTTCATCAGGTTTACCTGGAAGTGGTTCATGAAGTCGGGTATGGTGGCATCTGCAGCATTAACTACTTGCCCGCTAACGTTTACGATGGTTTGCCCAGCTTCTTTCATTGCGATTTTCACTTCCTCTATGTATGAAGCAAGGAGTGCGAGGGCTGTGAGGGCTGCACTACCGATGGCAAATCCCTTACCTGTTGCAGCTGTGGTGTTACCCAGTGCGTCGAGGGCGTCTGTGCGGTGGCGCACTTCTTCTCCGAGTTCGCTCATCTCAGCGTTACCGCCTGCGTTGTCGGCAATAGGACCGTAAGCATCTGTTGCGAGTGTGATGCCGAGTGTGGAGAGCATACCTACTGCAGCGATACCGATGCCGTAGAGACCGTGTGAAATGCTGGCTGCTTCCAGTTCGAGTTCAAAGCCATTGGCGCAGAGGTAACTCAGAATGATGGCTATACCTATGGTCAATACAGGAATACATGTGGAAATCATACCTGTTCCGATGCCCTTGATGATGACTGTTGCAGCACCTGTCTGTCCTGCTGCAGAAATATCCTTCGTGGGCTTGTAACTGTGTGAGGTGTAGTATTCCGTTGCCTGTCCGATGATGACACCGGCTGCGAGACCTGTAATCACGCTGAATGAGAGACCTATCCAGTTCTCCATGCCAAGACTCCACAGGATGACGAATGCTGCTACAGCGATGAGCACTGCGCTGACATTCGTACCGAGTGAGAGGGATTTGAGCAGGCTGCGCATTGAGGCACCTTCTTTTGTGCGTACGAGGAAAATACCGATGAGAGAGAGGAAAATACCTACAGCAGCAATCGCCATAGGAGCGATAACAGCGCGCATCTGCATATCGTAACTTGAAGAGATAAATGCTGTTGCGCCAAGGGCTGCTGTAGAAAGGATACTGCCGCAATAACTTTCGTAGAGGTCGGCTCCCATACCGGCCACATCTCCCACATTGTCGCCCACGTTGTCGGCAATGGTAGCGGGGTTGCGTGGGTCGTCTTCTGGAATGTCTGCTTCCACTTTGCCCACGATGTCAGCACCTACGTCGGCAGCCTTTGTGTAGATACCACCGCCCACACGAGCGAAGAGTGCCTGTGTGGATGCACCCATACCGAAGGTCAGCATCGTAGTGGTAATCGTGATGAGCGCCGTCTTTTCATCAGTGTAGAAGGCATTGAGAAGGAGGAACCAGATAGCGATGTCGAGCAGTCCGAGACCAACAACGACAAGTCCCATAACCGCACCCGAGCGGAAAGCTACTTTCAGGCCGCCATCAAGACTCTTGCGTGCTGCGTTGGCAGTACGTCCGCTGGCGTATGTGGCAGTTTTCATGCCGAAGAAGCCAGCCAGTCCGGAGAAGAAACCGCCGGTAAGGAAGGCGAAGGGTACCCATGGATTCTGTACGTGGAGCACGTATGCCATGAAGGAGAAGAGAATGGCAAGTACGATAAAGACGATGAAAACGACTTTGTACTGCTGTTTGAGGTACGCCATTGCGCCTTTTCGCACATAGAGCGCGATTTCTTTCATTCGTGGTGTTCCTTCGTCGGTCTTCATCATCGAGCGGAAGAAATACCAGGCCATCGTCAGCGCGACTACAGAAGCCACGGGGACAAGCCAGAATAGAGGATGGATGTTCATCATTTTACTTTAGTTTTTTTATTGTTTGTTTGAATTTGTTGTTCTTCTTCAATGAGTTCGAAGTCGAGTTGCTTGCGGTCGAGATTGGCGCGTGCCACTTTTATTCTGACCGGGTCGCCAAGGCGGTAGCGCTTGTGGTATCGGCGCCCCCACAGGCAGTAGTTCCTGTCGTCGAATTCGTAATAGTCGTCTTCGAGGAAGCGTAGCGGCACCATGCCTTCGCAACCATTGTCGTCCACTTCCACATAGAGACCAAATTCCGTAACACCACTTATGGTGCCATTAAATACTTCTCCGAGGTGTGCACCCATGAACTCCACTTGCTTGTACTTGATACTCGCGCGCTCGGCGTTGGCAGCAAGTTGCTCCATGTTGGAAGAATGTTCGCAGAGTTCCTCATACTTTTTCTTGTTAGCACTTTTTCCGCCTTCCTGATAGTGGGTGAGGAGGCGATGCACCATCGTGTCGGGATAGCGACGTATGGGCGACGTGAAGTGGGTGTAGTACTGGAACATCAGTCCGTAGTGACCAATGTTGTGTGTGGAGTAGCGTGCTTTCTGCATAGCTTTGAGTGCCACGAGTTCCACCATCTTCTGCTCTTTGCTACCCTTTGCATCTTCGAGCAGTTTGTTGAGACTTTTCGACACTTCCTTCTTTGTACCGCTGGTCTTTACTTTGTAGCCAAACTTATTGACGAACGAGCAGAGAGTTTCAAGTTTTTCCGGGTCGGGCACATCGTGTATGCGGTAGGGGAGGGTCTTTGCTTTCGTGCCTTTCTGTACGCGCCCAATCATTTCTGCCACACTCCGATTAGCCAAAAGCATGAATTCTTCCACAAGTTTGTTGGCATCCTTTGCCACTTTTATATAAGTGGAGATGGGTTTTCCCTTGTCGTCGATTTCGAAACGTACTTCCGGACGGTCGAATCCTATTGAGCCTTTCCTGAACCGGGCGCTTCTGAGTAGTTTCGCTATGCGATTGAGCGCGACGAGTTCTTCCACATACTCGCCTTGCAGCGGACTGCCTTTGGGTAGCGGTTTGGGATGATGCCCCGGCTGTGTGAGGTCCTCTTCACTCGCTTCGCGGTTGAGTTCGAGGATGTCCTGCACTTCTTCGTAGGTAAAGCGCCGGTTGCTCTTAATAACGGTATGTGCGAGATGCCAATTCTGAATTTCAGCATTGTCGTTCATCTCGAAGATGCATGAATATGCCAATTTCTCTTCGTCGGGACGGAGTGAGCAAATGAAGTTGCAGAGCCGTTCGGGAAGCATAGGGATTGTGCGATCTACAAGATAGATACTCGTTGCACGTTTTCTGGCTTCCTGGTCGATGATGTCGCCTTCTTTCACGTAGTGCGACACGTCGGCAATGTGTACGCCTATTTCCCAATTGCCGTTTTCCAGTTTTCGGATACTGATGGCGTCGTCGAAGTCTTTTGCATCGTGTGGGTCGATGGTGAATGTCGTTACCTCGCGGAAGTCCTCACGGCTTGCTATGACTTCGGGTGTGATGCCGGGTTCAATCTGATTGGCAGCATCCTCCACTGCCTTTGGATATCTGTGTGGCAGTCCGAATTCTGCGAGAATGGCATTCATCTCTGTGTTGTTTTCGTACTGCTTTCCAAGCACTTCAACCACTTCTCCTATCGGACTCTTGGCATCGTCGGGCCATGAAACAATCTTCACGATGGCTTTGCAGTTGTCTGTGGCGCCGTTGAGTGACTTCTCCGGGATAAAGATGTCCTGTGCCAGAAGTCGGTGGTCCGTAATAAGGAAGCCATAGTTGTGCTCCACTTTCATAAGTCCTACAAATGTTTCACGCTTTCTCTGTATGATTTCAGTAACGGCAGCCTCTCGTGCATGGTTGTGGCGCTTGGCTAGCATCGTTACTCGCACGCGGTCGCCATCAAGGGCATGAGCAGCGTTGCGTTCAAAGACGAGGATGGACTTGCCTCCGTCGTCGGGTATGAATACGTTTCTGCCGTTCTGCCGGCGCTGGAACACGCCTTCCATCACCTGCGAGCGCACAACGTACTTATAGTTTCCTTCCTTATCGGTGGCGATGTAGTCCTCCATCATCAGGTCGCCCAGCACATCGATGCAAAGCATCTTTGTGGGATGTGACGTGATGTGCAATGCCGAGAAAATGTGCTTGACGTTGAACGTCTTTGTGGCGTTCGACTCAAAGAAGTCAATGAGGAACGCGCGTATGTCCTTTTTGGTAAGTCGTCCTAATGATTTCTTTCTTGCCATAGTTTGTGGAGTTTATATTTCTATATTACAAAATAAACCATTTTTCATGGAACAGCGCCACAAAAATATGAGAAAATTTTGTCAATCTTCTTTGTTTGCCCGTTTGCGTGCGAGGTGGTCGAGGATAGTCTTTCGCATGCGCATAGACTTTGGTGTTACTTCGACATATTCGTCTGCCTTGATGTATTCGAGTGCTTCTTCGAGCGAGAAGATGACGGGCGGAATGATTCTTGCCTTTTCGTCCGTACCACTCGCACGCACATTGGTCATCTGTTTGGCTTTAGTTACGTTCACCACAAGGTCGTTCTCATGGACATGTTCGCCCACCACCTGTCCGGCATAGACTTCGTCCTGAGGTGAGATGAAGAATTTTCCACGATCTTGTAGGTGGTCGATGCTGTATGCGAATGCTGTGCCGTTCTCCATCGAAATCATAGAGCCATTGGTGCGCCGCAGGATTTCACCCTTGAACGGCTGGTATTCCTTGAATCTGTGCGCCATGATGGCTTCTCCCTGACTGGCTGTGAGCACATTGGTACGCAGGCCGATGATGCCCCTTGAAGGGATGTCGAATTCGAGATCCACACGTTCGCCCACATTCTGCATGATTCTCATTTCACCCTTTCGGCGTGTTACCATGTCGATCATTTTCGACGCAAATTCTTCCGGCACGTTGATGGTGAGTTCCTCGATGGGTTCGCAGCGCTTACCGTCTATTTCCTTGAAGATGACTTGTGGCTGCCCCACTTGCAGTTCGTAGCCTTCGCGGCGCATCGTTTCTATGAGAATGGAAAGGTGAAGCACGCCACGTCCGCTGACAATCCATGAGTCGGTGCCTTGCGGCATGACGCGTAGCGCAAGGTCCTTTTCCAATTCTTTGGTAAGCCGCTCACCGATGTGCCGGCTGGTGCAGAATTTTCCTTCCTTTCCAAAGAAAGGACTGTCGTTGATGGTAAAGAGCATCGACATGGTGGGCTCGTCGATGGCTATGGGCGGCAGTGCTTCCGGTTCGTTGAAGTCGCAGAGTGTATCGCCGATTTCGAAGTTTTCAAGCCCGATGACGGCACAAATGTCGCCACTTTCTACAGAGTCGGTCTTCTTTCGCCCCATGCCTTCGAAAGTCTGGAGTTCCTTTATCTTGGTCTTCTCCATCGTTCCGTCGCGGTGAGCAATGGTGCAGTTCATGCCATCTTTGATGACACCGCGATGCACACGCCCTACGGCGATGCGCCCGGTGTAGTTGGAATAGTCAAGACTCGTAACGAGCATCTGCGGTGTGCCTTCCAACTGTGTTGGGGCAGGGATGATTTCTATGATTTTGTCGAGTAGATAGTTGATATTGTCAGTAGGAGTCTGCCAATCTTCGCCCATCCAACCTTGCTTGGCAGAACCATAAACCACAGGGAAGTCGAGTTGGTCCTCTGTTGCACCGAGTTCAAACATGAGGTCGAACACCATTTCATACACTTCTTCCGGACGGCAGTTGGGTTTGTCCACCTTGTTAACCACAACGATGGGCTTCAGTCCTATTTCGAGCGCCTTTTGTAGCACGAAACGCGTTTGCGGCATTGGTCCTTCGAATGCGTCCACAAGAAGCAAGCAACCGTCTGCCATATTGAGCACGCGCTCCACCTCACCGCCAAAGTCGCTGTGTCCCGGGGTATCGATGATGTTGATTTTCGTGTCGTTATAGTTGATAGAAACGTTTTTCGACAGGATGGTGATGCCGCGTTCGCGTTCCAACTCGTTGTTGTCCAAGATGAGTTCGCCGGCATTCTGGTTCTGTCGGAACAGGTTGCCTGCCAAAAGCATCTTGTCAACGAGAGTAGTTTTACCATGGTCAACGTGTGCTATGATGGCGATGTTTCGGATGTTTTGCATTTGATTTTCCTTTGAATTGGCATTTCAGGCCAAAGCCCATTTTTCGGGGAGCAAAGTTACAAAGAAATGACCACTAAATGTGGTAAAAACACGAAAAAGGCAACCTTGTGGTGGTTGCCTCTAATGTATTGTTATGTCGATATGACGTTAGTTAACGTGGAAATAAACTTTTGGGTCGAGTTTATCGAAGAATTCGCCTCCGTCCTTGAACCCTTCGAAGTCCAGCGTGCGGAAGTGCTGCAGGTAGGTGGGCATTTCGATGGCTTGCTGACCGTTTGTGTCTTCCCTGAGGTGCTTTTTTTCTTCGTTGAGGAAGTCCACCCACTCTTCCATGTATTCAGTACGTATCTTGAGGCCGGTCTCCCATGCGTAGTAAGCGTTGACATAGAGGAAGTGGCGGCTGAGTTTGTTCACGAGCGACTGAAGGAGGTTGGTGTTGTCGGCGTCCGTCTTCTTGATGTAAGCCGTGTAGCCCAGATAGCTGCATGCCCAGAAGTCGCCAGCCTCGCCTTGGAAGAAGAGCGTATTTTCGGGGAAGTATTCCACTGATTTCGAGTACGTGTTAGGCTCGGCATAGAGTCTGATGCCTGTAACAGAGTCGGGTGTGAGCACATACATCGGAATGGGATTTTCGCGGCTCAGTACTTCTTTGTCGCACTGTATGGAATCGTTCACATAGCGTGTCCAGTTGTCGTTCTCATTCTGTGCATAAATATTGGTAATGCCCATCAATGCGGCAAAGACCAAAAGCAGTGTTTTCTTCATAAATTCTTTTTTGAAATGATGTCCTTTTTGTATTCCGACGGCAAAATTACGAAAAAGTAAAATAATTTGTTTCTTTAGGTTTTATAATAATTGTTAATTATTCGAGTTTCATTTGCTTGAAGTTAACGAAGTTGATGTTTTCTTTGAAGTTAACGAAGTTATTGAAGTTATCGCTACGCTCGAAGTTAACGACGTTACCTTATGCTTATATTATTTATCGGTCCAACGTATCGTCGATAACTTCGTTAACTCCGATAACTCCGAGCGTAGCGATAACTTCAGAAAGTTGAATTAATTATCTTTTTGGCTTATTATTGTTCGATGTCCATGGCGAGTCGCAGTCCGAGGTAGTCGTCCTTGTGTGTGGGGAAGGCGTAGAGTCGTCGTGTGGACCGGCAGTAGATGTTCCATCCGTCGAAACTGCCTCCACGGCGCACCCTTCGTTCGCCTGTTTCGGGCCCTGTGGGGTTCACTGCTTTGTCGGCGGTGTATCGGGCATACCAGTCGGAGCACCATTCGTACACGTTTCCGCTCATGTCGTAAAGTCCGAGTTCGTTAGGCAGTTTTTCAGCAACTTTGTGTGTTTTGGAGCCCGAGTTGTTGCCGAACCAGCATACGTCTTTAATGCTGTTGCTGCCGCTGTAATAGAAGCCGTTCGACTTGTTTCCTCCGCGGGCTGCAAATTCCCATTCTGCTTCTGTTGGCAGTCGGAAGGAGCGTCCTGTCAGGCTGCTCAGTGTGGCAACGAATGTCTGGCAGTCATCCCATGTTACGGTTTCCACGGGCAGGGAATCATTCTCCGTGAAACTCGACGGGTTGCTACCCATGACGGCTTTCCACAGTTCTTGCGTTACTTCTGTTTCGGCTATGTAATAGTCGCCTACTGTTACCTGGTGGATAGGTGCTTCGTTGGAGAAGGCGTTCGGGTCGGTGGAACTGTCGGCGCCCATCATGAATGTGCCCGAAGCCACGCCTTTCATGGTGAACGTTACGCCGTTGGCTGTTACTTCGATGTCTGGAAGCGTGTGTTCGTATTGTCCGAGTATATAGTTGGTAAGCGCCACGATATCGCTCACGTTCACTTCTCCGTCGCCGTTGATGTCGCCGTATGTCGCGTTGTCGAGTGTGCCGTTGCCCAGAATATGGTTTACAAGGCTCACCACGTCGGTAACGTTGACTGTTTCGTCGTTGTTCACATCTCCGAAGATGTGGGTAGCCGAGGCTGTGAATGGCATCAACAGGCTTATCAGTATATAGCAGAATCTTTTCATTGGTCAGGTTATTGATGAAGCGCGGCAAAGGTATGTAAAAATCACGAAATGATACGGATATACCCTTAATTATTTGATTTTTTGCGCATTACAATAGGTTTAGTCTAGTTCGTTGGTAGCCTTGATGAGCCATTCGCGGTCGGCATTGTCGGTAAGTAGTGGTAATAATTTCTCTCGCACTGTTCGGTGATAGTCGTTCAGCCATGCTATTTCGTCCTTGTTTATTATCGAGCGCTCTATTGCAGCCGTGTCGATAGGACAGAGGGTGAGTGTTTCGAACTTGAGGAAATCGCCGAAGTCAGTCTTTCCTGCAGGTACGGTCAGCAGTATGTTTTCAATGCGAACTCCAAATTTTCCTGCCACATAGATGCCAGGTTCGTTCGTAACGACCATTCCCTCTTCGAATGGCACCATTGTGCAACCGCGCAGATTCTTACGGATCTGGTGTGGTCCCTCGTGGCAACAAAGATGGCTTCCCACACCGTGTCCTGTGCCGTGTCCGAAGTCGTAGCCGCATCGCCACATATTCATGCGTGCCGCTGTGTCGAGTTGCAGGCCTGTGGTGCCTTTCGGGAATTGCATCTGCGAGAGGGCGATGTGTCCTTTCAGCACGAGCGTGTAAACGTGTCGTTCCTCATCGGTCAGAGGTCCGAGGGCTATGGTGCGTGTGATGTCGGTTGTGCCACAGTCGTACTGTGCGCCGCTGTCGAGCAAGAGTAAGCCTTTGGGCTGTAATGCAGCACTACTTGCTTCGTTGGCTTCATAGTGGACGATGGCGCCGTGGGGACCATAGCCGGCAATAGTGCCGAATGACAGTCCTTCAAAACCTTTCTGCTCCGCACGCAGGGCAGTGAGTTTCCTGTCTATGCTCATCTCTGTCTGTCCGCCTTGTGTAACTGCTTCATCCAGCCATCGGCGGAAACGTACTAAAGCTACACCGTCTCGCAGCATCGCCTCGCGCATACCGGCTATTTCGCCTTCGTCCTTCTTGGCACGCAGATGCTCTACGGGCGAAGTGGTAATATAGTCCTTGTCGGCTACTAATCCTTCCACCATCATGCTGTTCATGGTGCGCGCTATAGCGATGCACCCCTCTTCGGCTATTTTTTTCAGCACGAAATTGCGCGTTTCGTCATAGGGCAAAACGCTAACCTCTGCCGTTCTGAGTGATTCGCGTGCCTCGTCAGTGAGTTTGTTGTCGTCAACGAAAAGCGCAGTCTCGGTCTGCCCTACGTACAGATATGCAAGGAACACGGGGTTGTAGTCCACATCGCCTCCTCGCAGATTGAGCAGCCATGCTGCGTCAGCGAGTTCATTTAGCAGTATGCTACCGCTGCAGTCCGGTGCGTAGCGGCGCAAGTCGTTTCGGATAGCAGCCAGTTTCTCTGCCGCTGTCTTACTCGTATAAATGGGATTCTGCACTCTGATCTTTCCGTTGGGTAACGGTGGTCGCCCTTCCCACAAACTGTCTGTTACTTCGGGTGGCGTCAGGCGTAGTGTGCGTCCCAAGTCAGCCAGCATGTCTCTTTCAGGGATCATCAGCGTGCTGCCATCGGCTGCTATCACATCGCCCGGCGAGGTGTGCCTGCATATCCATTCGTCGGTTTCAGGCACTCCTGGCTCGCCTTCTTTCATTAAGATGATGCCACTCCCACGTAATTCTTCTTCAGCCTGTAGCCAATAGCGTGAGTCGGTCCACAGTGCGGCTTCGGTCTGTGTGACGACAGCCGTGCCGGCAGAGCCTGTAAATCCTGTCAGCCATTTCCGGAACTGGAAATGTGCCGGCAGGTATTCGCTGCCGTGCGGGTCGCTTGTCGGTGCGTAGAATGCAGCCACACCCTCGGCTGCCATCCATTCGCGCAATTTTTCTATAGGTAAGGTCATGATATAGTCCTGTTTAAGTGTGGTTTCCACAAAATTACAAAAAAAACTCAAAAAGCCAGCATAATTGCACCTTTTTTTTGTTAACTTTGCCGTTGCGAATAGATCAACAACAAAAACATAAACATTATGGCATTTTTAACAAACGACAAATTGGTTATCGTCGGTGCTGCCGGCATGATTGGCTCCAACATGGTTCAGACAGCCCTGACGATGGGTCTTACAAACAACATCTGCCTCTACGATGTGTTCTCACCCGAAGGTGTGGCAGAAGAAATGCGTCAGTGCGGTTTCGGCGACGTGAACATCGTTGCTACGACAGATGTAAAAGAAGCATTCACTGATGCGAAATATATCATCTCCAGTGGTGGTGCTCCCCGCAAGGAAGGCATGACGCGCGAAGACCTGCTTGCCGGCAACTGCAAAATTGCTGAAGAACTCGGCAAGAATATCAAGGCTTATTGCCCCGACGTGAAGCACGTGGTAATTATCTTCAACCCTGCTGATCTCACGGGTCTTGTAACATTGCTGTACAGCGGTCTGAAACCCTCTCAGGTAACCACACTTGCTGCCCTCGACTCCACACGTTTGCAGAGTGCACTGGCAAAGAAATTCGGTGTGATGCAGAGCGAAGTAACGGGCTGTGCCACATACGGCGGTCATGGTGAACAGATGGCTGTGTTCGGTTCAAATGTTAAGATAGCAGGCAAGCCGCTTACAGAGATTATTGGTACCGATGCCTTCCCTGAGGCAGAGTGGGAACAAATGAAGAAGGACGTTACTCAGGGCGGTGCTGCCATCATCAAGTTGCGTGGTCGCAGTTCATTCCAGAGCCCCTCGTATCTGAGCGTAGAGATGATTCGCAGCGTGATGGGTGGCGAAGCATTCCGCTATCCAGCCGGTACTTTCGTCAACAACGACAAGTACAGCCGCATCATGATGGCTATGGACACCACGCTCGACACCAATGGCTGCACCTACCGCATGCCACAGGGCACACCCGAAGAACTTGCAAAACTCGATGCTTCTTACGAGCACCTCTGCAAGATGCGCGACGAACTCGTTACGCTCAACATCGTGCCACCCATCGAAGAGTGGAGCAACATCAATCCTAATCTCTGATTTTAGGGACATAACAAAACAGAAAAGGTCGGCATTTCAATGTGCCGGCCTTTTTTAGCGGTTGCAGTGATTCTGTCTCATTCATCGCGCGACATGGAGTAGGGTGCATCGGTCGGGGTGGTGCCGCGTTGTGTGTCGGGCTGTGGTGCCATGTCGAAGTGGAGGCGGATGCCGCGTTGCAGTGTTTCGTGGCGGAGGTAGTTGCGTGTGTAGGGCTTCCCATCCATGGTGAGGCGATGTATATAGACGTTGTCGGCACTCACGTCGGGCGCGGTTAGTGTTGTGGTGCGTCCGTTCGCGAAGTGTATGGCGGCGCGGCGGAAGAGTGGTGAGCCGATGGCGTACTGGTCCGTGCCGGGACAGACGGGATAGAAGCCAAGGGCGCTGAATACGTACCATGCGCTGGTCTGACCGTTGTCCTCGTCGCCGGGATAGCCGTCGGGTGTGGCGCGGTAGAGTTTGCGCATGGCATCGTGTACGTGCTGCTGCGCCTTCCAGGGTTGTCCTGCCCAGTCGTAGAGGTAAATCATGTGCTGTATAGGCTGGTTGCCGTGGGCGTAGTTGCCCATTCCTGCCACTTGCATCTCTCGTATCTCATGAATGACACCGCCATAGTAGGACGCATCAAAGCGTGGCGGTACGCTGAACACGCTGTCGAGCATCTGGCAGAAGTTCTCCTTGCCACCCATCAGCCGTATGAGACCGTCGATGTCGTGGAACACGGACCACGTGTAGTGCCAGGCATTGCCCTCGGTGAAGACTTCGCCCCACTTCAGCGGTTCGAAGGGTGTCTGCCATGTGCCGTCCTTGCGTTTGCCGCGCATCAGGCGGTGTGAGGGGTCGAAGAGGTTGCGGTAGTTGAGGGCTCGCCTGTGGAGTTCTGCCGTGTCGGCACGCCCCATTTCCTTCGCGAGTTGCCACAGGCACCAGTCGTTGTAGGCATACTCCAGCGTGCGCGCCGCACTCTCGTTGATGCCCACGTCGCAGGGAATGTAACCCAACTTGTTGTACCAGTCATAACCCTTGCGACCTGTAGAACCCACAGTGGGATGGACAGCGCGGGTGGCATGGAGCAAGCCTTCAAAGAGTGTTGTGCTGTCGGCAACACGCACTCCCTTTAGGTAGGCATCGGTGAGCACTGATGCGGAGTTGTTGCCCACCATGCAGTCCCTGTGTCCCGGGCTGCACCATTCGGGGAAAAAGCCGCTCTCGCGGTAGGCATTGAGGAAGCCCTCCTGCATCTCGCGGTTTACGTCGGGATAGACCAGGTTGAGCAACGGAAACAGGCTGCGGAAGGTGTCCCAGAACCCCGTGTCGGTATAGAGATAGCCCGTATGCAGTTTTCCGTCGTAAGGGCTGCGGTGCAAGATGTTGCCGTCGGCATCGCATTCATAGAGTTTGCGGGGGAAGAGCAGGCAGCGGTACAGGCAGGAATAGAACGTGCGCGCCTGGTCGATGTCGTCCATATCTACCTCGATGCGTCCCAGCACATCGTTCCAGGCCTTGCGTCCTTCCTCCCCGAGTGTCTCGAGCGATTTGTCAGCAAGTTCTGCCCGCAGGTTCTGCCTCGCTTGCATGATGCCGATGAACGATGATGCCACGCGTGCCGTAACGCGTTGCCCCTTAGTCGTGCGGAAACCTATCATGACACCGGCGTGGTTGCCTCTGGCTTCCAGGGTGTCTGCCTGTTGTCCGTCCAGAACAGTGCGAACTACGCTGAATGGTGTGTCGAACTCCACTACAAACCAGCAGCAGAAACCATCCGCCACACCACCACTGTTTTTCGTTGTGTAGCCCGAGATGCGGCGGTGAAGGGTATCAATCGCCACCGCGGAACCGCCGTCGAAAGCATCTATCGCTACCCACGCGCTGTCGGTCTGCGGAAATGTGAAACGCATCAGGCAGGCACGCTCCGTCGGTACGAGTTCCGCCCGCACGTCGTGGTCGGCAAGATAAACCTCATAACTATAGGGTGTGGCTTTCTCGCTGAGGTGGGAGAACCAACTGGCGCGCCCCTCTTCGTCGAACACACCGCGTCCCACGAGAGGCATCAGTGAGAATTGCCCGTAGTCGTTGATCCATGGGCTGGGCTGGTGTGTCTGCTTGAAGCCGCGCAGGCGGTGTGCCGTGTAGGTGTATTGCCATCCGTTACCATTCTTGCCCGTCTGCGGTGTCCAGAAATTCATGCCCCATGGCCGGCAGATGGCGGGATAGGTGTTGCCCGCCGAGAGTTCGTAACTTGAAGCCGTGCCCATCAGCGGGTTGACCAGCGCAGCATAGTCGGTGGCTGCAGTTTGCGCCTGCGCCGTGATGCCGAAGAAGCCCAGCCACGACAGGAGAAAGAGGAAAAACTTATTCATTACAAGTTTAGAAATGCTATTTGCTTGAAGTTAATGAAGTTAGCGAAGTTAGCGACGTATGTTTTGTTCGACAGATGGTCATTTACTTTCCACTTGGTGGTATCGTCTGTAACTTCGTTAACTCCGTTAACTCCGAGCGTAGCGAAAACTACAGAAAGTAGAGGCATGTTATATTATATACCTCTCTCAATATTTAAAAGTGCTTCCGCCGAGGAATTCCCGCAGCAGCGAAGTTGGTGGCAGGCCTTTAGTGGAGATGGGCTGGACGTAGAGGAGGAATTTCTTGAGTCGGTATGCCTCGCTGTATTCCGGTTCGTGTTCCGGCACTTGTTCGAGCAGTTGCAGTGCCTTGTCGCGCAGTGCGGCGAGTTCGAAGAGCAGTGCGGTGTTGATCATCTCGTCAGCCTGTTCCTCGAAGGGGAAAATCCACTTTTCTTCTCCTGCCCTCACGCTTGGCCAGCGGCGTATGGTTTCAAGTGCAGAATAGCCTCTGTATTTGTAGTCGCGCACGATGCGTCGCAGCAGGCGGTTGTCGGTAGTGGGTATGTAGTTGTGGTAGTCGAGCAAGATACTCGTCAGGGCTGAAGCATAGATCTTGAACTTGTTCTCCTTCGGGATGTCCTTTGTGATAAGCGGATTGAGGGCGTGTATGCCTTCGAGGATGATGAGGTCGTTCTTTTCGAGTTGTACGAAGTTTCCGCTTCGCTCGCTCTTACCCGTCTGGAAGTTGTATCTGGGCAGTTCCACGTTCTGTCCGTTGAGGAGGGCGTTCATCTGCTCGTTGAACAATGGTATGTTCAGTGCCTCTACGTGTTCGAAGTCGTATTCCCCGTTTTCATCGCGAGGTGTCTTGTCGCGGTCCACGAAATAATCGTCGAGCGAGATGGGAATGGGGTGTAGTCCGCAGGTCTGCAGTTGCACACTCAGTCGTTTGGCAAAGGTGGTTTTTCCGCTTGAACTTGGTCCTGCTATGAGTATGACGCGCAGCCGTTGGTCTGCTGCTATGCGGTCTGCCATTTTCATAATGCGTTTTTCCTGCAGTGCTTCGCTGACATTGATGAGTTCGATGGTGCGTCCCTCTTCGCAGGCACGATTAAACTCTCCAACGGTGGTCATATTGAGAATGTCCTGCCAGCGGTGTTGTTCGCGGAAAATGCCCAACAAGCGTTCCTGTGCCACCATCGGGCGCAGTCTGTCTGGATCTTTTGAGTCGGGGATGCGCAATAACAGTCCTTCGCTGTGAGGTACAAGGTCGAAGAGATAGACCTGTCCTGTTGAGATGAGCAGTGAGCCGTAGAAATAGTCTGGCAGTCCGTCGAGGGTGTAGTAGGTGGTGTAGAGTGCCCCGCCTGTCTCGATGAGCACCGCCTTGTCCTCCTGTCCATGTTCACGGAAGAGTTGTATCGCCTGGTCAGAAGGCACTGTGTTGCGGTGGAAGGGAATGTTTTCGTCCACTATTTCCTGCATCCGGTTGCGCAGAGCGTTGACGATGTCTTCCGTTACGCCTCCCTCGAGGTCGAGCCGGCAATAGTAGCCGTTGAGTACGCTGCAGTCTATGCGTAAGCGTGCCTGAGGATAGAGGTCGTGCACTGCCTTGTAGAGTATGAAGAAGAGCGACCGGCTGTATGTGCGCCTGCCTGAGGGATTTGTCACGTCGATGAATTCCACGTCTTTGTCGCTGAAGATGGTATAGTGGAGTCCTTCCACCTTGTTGTTCACCTTGGCGCTTGTTGCGCCATGCGGTAAGTCGAGTTCGAGCATTTCATACACTTGCTCGAGGTTGAAACCTAAGGGCACTTTGTGTGTCTTACCAGTGTTTTTGCAACGTACGTTGATGGTTTGTAAAGGCATGTTGAATAATTTATAAAATGAGTTAAGCCTATTTCCTTAATTAGTTAATACCACTTTGTTTTTTCTTTGCCCATCTGTATTTCGAGGGTGCCACCACGAGCGATGTCGGCATAATCTACCCAGTATTTTTTCAGACGTTTGCCATTGAGTTTCACACTCTGTATGTAGTGGTTTTCAGGGCTATTATCTTTGGCTATGATGGTAAATGTGCCACCTTTCACACGCAGGTCAGCGCGGTTGAAGAGTGGAGATCCCAGCACATAGCGCCCGCCAGCGGGTTCCACTTGATAGAAACCAAGCGAGGAGAGGATGTACCATGCCGACATTTGCCCTACATCTTCGTTTCCGCTAAGTCCGTCGGGTTGGTCATGGTAGAGTGTGGTGTTGATTTGTCGCACGAGGTCGGCTGTTTTCCAGGGTTCACCGAGCATGGTGTAGAAATACACGATGTGGTGGCTTGGTTCGTTGCCGTGTGCATATTGTCCGATGAGTCCGCTGATGTCTGGCGATGCGTTCTTTCCGAGGTCGCCTGTTACGACGAACAGCGAGTCGAGTTTTGCGATGAGTGCTTTCTTGTTTCCGAAGAGGCTGACCAGCCCGTCGATGTCGTGCGGCACGAGCCATGTGTATTGCCAGGCATTGCCTTCTGTGAAGTCGTCCTGCTCATGCGATGAGACAAAGGGGTCGAACGTTGTCCGGAATGTGCCGTCGGCATGGCGTCCGCGCATGAATTTTTTCTTTTTGTCGAATACGTTTGTATATGACTTTGAGCGTTTGAGGAAGTAGTTGTAGTCATCTGTCTTGCCGAGTTTCTTTGCAGCCTGTGCCACAGCCCAGTCGGCGAGGGCATACTCCAATGTGCGCGACACGTTTTCGTTGCCGTCCTCGACAGCGATATATCCGCGTTCGCGGTATTCCTTCAGTCCCCGCTCGTCGAGCATGGCGCTTGTCTTCATGGCTTCGAAGGCGAGTTGCTGATCCAGACCTTCTATGTCTTTCATTACGGCATCTCCCACCACTGCTACACCCGGGTTACCCACCATGCAGTCCGTTTCGTTAGCCATCAGGTGCCACACGGGCAACTTGCCCTGCTCCCTGTATATATGTAGCATCGTATTGATGAAGTCGGGCATTCGGTCGCTGTGTATGAGTGTCATCAGGGGGTGTTGTGCGCGGTAGGTGTCCCACAGGCTGTAAGTGGTATAGTTGGTAAAAGCCTCTCCCTCGTCGGTGTTTTGGCGCACCATGTCGTCGCTGCCTCGATAGTCGCCGTTTACGTCGCAGAACACGTTTGGCGCAATCATTTCGTGGTACATTGCCGTATAGAAGATGCGGCGTTGCTGTGCATCGTCGGTAGTGATGACTACGCGGCTGAGTTCATCGTTCCATGCCTTGTCGGCAGCCTTTGCCGTGGCATCGAAGTCCCATCCGGGCAGTTCTGCCGCCATATTAGCCTTTGCTCCTGCCACAGACGTGGGTGAGAGGCTGACTTTTGCGAGCACTTTCTCGCCGTCGCCGGTCTGGAAGTTGATGCGTGCATAGTGTCCATCGGCAGTGGTCTCTACACCATCGATGCGTTTGTTGAATTTAACGTGGAAGAATATTTTTTGATTCTTTGCCCAACCGGTGGAGTAGCGGTAGCCGGAGATACCGCCCTCGTCTTGTTCCATGTGTACTTCCGTGGCTTTATCCCAACAACCACCGTTCATCAGGTCGATAACGATGGCGGCATCTGTGCTCTGCGGAAACGTGTAGCGATGCATGCCGACACGCTGTGTAGCGGTGAGTTCGGCTGTGATGCCATATCGGAGCAATTTACCTTTGTAGTAGCCCGGACGAACCACTTGTGTGCTACGTTCGATGTAACTCCAAAGTCCACTTTTCGGGTCTGTTTCTTCTCCGCGTGCATAGGCTGGTCTGCCCACAACGGGCATCATCGTTACATCGAAAAGATCACCTATGCCAGTGCCGCTGAGGTGGGTGTGGGAAAAACCTATGGCTGTGGAGTCGCTAACGTGGTATCCTGAGCACCAGTCCCATTGTTGCGGTAAGCTCGTTGGTCCGAGTTCTACTAACCCGAAGGGTACGTTTGCTCCTACGAATACATGGCCGTGTCCTCCCGAACCTATTGTCGGGTCAACGTATTGTGTCAGGTTTTGTGCCGTTGCCGTAGATGAAATCAGCAACAATGCCATCAGGATCTTTTTCATGTTTTTTTTGATTGTTAAGTTTGGAGCAAAGATAAGAAATTGTGTCGCAAAAAAGTGCGAAAATGAGAGGTTTTTTATAAAAAAGGTCTGTTTGCTCTTGCTAAAAAAGGCTTTTCATTTGTTAAAATTTTTGAATATTAAATAAAATGCTTATATTTGCCATGATTATGTGTTTGCACATAAGAAAAAGAAGAGCGTATAAAAAATAATTGAAAAGTTTCTTATATCAATTAAATTTTACATTATTAACTAACTAAAATCCTCAACAATGAAAAAGATTACAGTTCTTTTAGCATTCTTGCTGACAGCAGTTGTTGGTATGTGGGGACAGACCGGACCTAATGGTTCTACGCAGGTTACAAACGGAGAACTTGCAACGGGCTACTACTACATTTACAACAATGGTGCTGCCAAGTATTTGGACGGAAGTACAAATGCTTACGCATGGGTGGATGAGACCAGCCTGACAGGTGATGTTGGTCTTTGGTTCATTCAAAACTTAGGTGCAGGTTCTGATGGAAACATCAGATACTACGTGCAGGTTATGGGTCAGAACCTCTATTTCGGAGGAGTCGGACCTGAATGTCCCCTGAACTCATCAAACGTTTATCAACGCATCAGCGTTCGCGAAAGCGGAGCCTACTACACCCTTTCCGGACACCAGGATGTTAGCATGATTGGCAACAAGTCAGCCATCAAGTTCAACGGCACGTCAGGCAATCTGATTTACCGTAATGGTGGTGATATAACAAATTCTACTTTCGATGCCATCAGCCAGTGGGTGCTTTACAAGGCAACGCCCGCCATCACCTACACCATTGCCGTGTCTGGTACAGACGACACAAATGCCGGTGTTCAATATCAAGGCACCAACTATACTAACGGAAGCACTTTCTCTACGAGCGACGACATTTCTGCATCTGATTTCACCGCCAATGAAGTGACCGGCTACAAGGCAAGCGTTTCTATCAGTGGTGCGACAATTAACGTTGTATATACAGATTTGAAATATGTGGTTGACCTTACAAATCTCTATGTAACTAACGCCTCTGTTTCTGCCACCACTGATCCTATCGTGGAAGGACAATGGTACATGCTGACGCAGGTTCGCCGTGAAGGTTCTAGCGCCAACGATGCAGAATCTCCGGCTTACGACAGAGGTTCAGGAAATACGATTTACCGTGCGGGGGCTGCAGTTACCCCAAGTGCTGTATTAACCCCCAACACTCCTGCCAGCGACATCAGTACATATTTGCTTCGCTTTATCTCAACAGGTGTAGGCAACGGTTACTACATACAGTTTGCTACGGGCAATTTCTGGAATGGGGTGAAAACCAGCAATTCTATTTCTTCTGCCGGTGCATACCTCATTTACAATGCTTACCATACATCAGCCAAATACACTGGTTGGAGAATCAATGCTACGAGCGATGGCACAACTTACGGAAGTATTGTGGACAACAACGGTGCAGGCTACTCGTTATCCTTCTGGGGGACAGGTTATTCGAACGAGGGTACAAACAATGTTTGGAAACTCTATCCCGTTGAACTTGGGCAAGCCCTTGAAGAAGTGAACTTTGATGTTGAAATTACTGATGGTACAAACTCCAAGACATTCTACGGACTATCTCTCGTAGAAGGCACTACAATTACGGCTTCTGATTTCTTGGCTATTTCCGGCGAATACATCACTTCTACCACCCATCAGGTGTCTAAAACCGATGAGGGACAGACGATAACACTCCAGGTTTCTGCTTCAGAAGCAATGCCGGTAGGTGCTGACAACTATGTATGGCAGTCAGCAGTAGGCAATAACCCAGCCTATGTGCATTTAGATGAAAATGGTGCTGTAGTGAATCCTAACAACTACACCATCGACTTGACAAAACCAATCACTGCGGAACACGTATGGCAGTTCGAAGGCGATATTATCAATGGTTACGGCATCAAGAATGTCTCTTCCAGCGAATATCTCGGTGGTCGTACGGAAGCAGCTGGTGCGATGAGTATGGAAGCAATGCCTTCTTTGTTCGCTCCTGTTTTCCGCAACGCAAGTTCTTTCATGTGGAAGAGTGTAGATTATGACTACTGGATTGACCGTTCCAGTGGTGCACCCTACGCACATACATCTGGTAATGCTAATGCATTGACAAAAGTGTGGCTTGTGACAGTTAGTCTGTCTGATCCGGCAGCAGGCATTATTATTGGTGGTGATACCATTAATAACCTCTCGTCATGCTTCATCTCCAACTTAGCAGAGATTTCTCTTGTTTCAAATGAATACTCCATTGCTGACATCAATGGCAAAGCCACTCTCGCAGAGGCTCTCGCAGAAATGACAGCAGGTGGCACTCTGACGATCAACGTTACTCAGGAAATGTCGAACGTGACCATCAACGTAGTTAAAGGCACACAGACAGTCAAGACCGTAACCGTTGAAAACGTTGCAGCAGGACGCGCTGTTGACGTAGCAGAAGCCATCGGTGATGTACCTTACGTAACAGGTTACGATCCCGCAACGATTACAGCAACTGCCGACGATCAGACTGTGAATGTAACCTACACTTCTTCTCTGCCATTCACATTGGCAGCCGACCCAGCAAGCAGCGAGGCACCGACATACGCAATGACGCTCCGTGAAAAATATGCTCACGGCAATGTTGCCTCATCGACTTCTCAATACGACATCACAGACGAATACCTCTGGACGTTCGGCGGTGATGAGTTCAATGGCGTGACCGTTTACAACAAGAGTAACGGCTATATGAGTGTAGGCTCTGAATCAGACAACAGTGTTGCCACATTCAGCAGTACTCCGACGCTCTTCACCATCAAGCCTAACACAAACCAGGCTAATGGTTTCAACCTCAATATTCCCGGAACTGATGCCTATATAAATAGCCGCGATAACAAAGTCAGCACATGGCTCAGCGCTTTAGCTAACGGTGAAGTAGGTTCTTGCCTCGTGGCTATACCTGAAGCAACTGTTGTTGCAAACCTCATCAACAAACTGGAAGACTACTTCCATACAACTGATGTTGTAGGCGCTCTCGCTTCTGCTGACACGGCAGCCCTTCTTGTTGACTATAACGCGCTTAAGGCAAATCCCACAAAGGCTGACTACCTCGCATTCAAGGCACAGATAGAAGCCAGCGCCATTCCTCTAACTGTTGGTGCATACTACATCATACAAAGTGCATATCCTGGCTATTATACAAGCCAAGGTGTTTATAAGTCATGGTACTACTCTCTTTCTTCCAATACAGTGAAATGGAGAGACCTGCATGCATGGCCCGAAGCAGAGATCTTCCAGGTTGTTGACAATGGTAATGGCGGCAATGTGTTCTACAATCCGATGCACAATGTGTACCTCACCGATACAGAAGGTTCCGGAAGTGCTGACATCAATGCTGCCAAGGCATTCACACTCACTGCTCTCGGTGGCGGACAGTTCAACATCTTCCTTGAAGGCACAAGTGCTCCTATCCACACTGCAGGTCACAACAATGGTAAAGGTACAAATGGCAGCCTGACTAACTGGTCAGGTGGTGCCAACACTGCTTCATCTTGGTATCTCATTCCTCAGAACATAGAAGAAATAACACTTATCGCTCCTGAAGGCGTTGCCGATGGCGAAGAAGTGGTACAGACATTTGCACATGCCACAGACGCACAGTTGCCCACCACGATTACTGTTTACACCATCAACGAAGAACTGCCTAAGGGCGCACGTCTCGATACGATTGCTTCAGGTAAGATTGCAGCCGGTCAGGGCTACATCATCAGCGGTACGAAGGGTGCTACAGTGCCTCTCCTGCCCGTAGCAAGCGCAGTTGAAGCACCTGTAGGTAACCTCCTCGTAGCAGGCGAAGGCACCTTAGTGAACGGTGGCTTTATGCTCGCTTACAAGAAGGGTCAATCAGAAGCCAAGTTCTGGACTATCGATGGTCTTACAGTACCGACAGACCGCTCATATCTGCCCGCGGGCACACCGACTATCGGTCTTGAGAGCATCTTCGGTGGTCTTGGTGACGACGTAACCGGTATCAACGGCATCACTACAGGTGCTGAAAACGGTGCTATCTACGACCTTCAGGGACGCCGCGTGAACAGCGCTCAGAAGGGTGTTTACATCATCAATGGTAAGAAAGTGATTAAGTAAATCAAACCGGATTTTCCGGAAGTTCCGGCAACACCGGAATTTCCGGGAAACCGGAAAATTCCACAAAAAACAAAACAAAGACAATGAAAAAGACTTATATCACTCCCGCTACAGCGACATACGACATGCGCCACGAGAACGTCATCGCCACAACCATCCCTAAGGATAACAGCGGCGAAGGCATCGGCGACACCAACCAAGACGGTTTCGACTTCGCACCGAAAGATGACAACAGTTGGACCGACGGCAGTTGGACTAAACCTTGATAAACAGCACTTCAAAATAAAAAGCCACCGATTTCGGTGGCTTTTTTCTATCTTTTCTTATCTTTGCAAACAATAATAAGAAACAACCCCAATCATGAAAAAAACTCTTGCAACCCTTAGTTTTGTTCTCATAGCGTTTTCGGCTATGGGACAGACCACGTTATTCCACACCGGCGACGGTACGGGAGCACCCTATCGTATTCCTGCCATTGCCACTGCAAAGAACGGCGATGTCATCGCCTTGTCTGACCATCGTCCTTGTGGCAATGACATTGGCTATGGATTGGTAAACATCCTGATGCGTGTTTCGGGCGACAACGGTGCCACATGGAGTGCCGCGGATACTGTGCTCCTCGGCAGCGGCAAAGGTCCTGACACCGGTTATGGTGATGCCTGCCTCGTGGCAGACCGTGAGCGGAATGAACTGCTGTTGGTTTGCGTCAGTGGCGACACGCCTTATTGGAAATCGAAAATAGACCACCCCCAACGCATTGTGTGTACACATGCCAATCTTGATGCAAAGACCGGCAAGTGGGTGTGGAACAAGCAGCCTGTCGATCTGACGAAGCAAGTGTATGAAGACCTGCTCGGCAATCGCATTAACGGGCTTTTCATGGGTTCGGGCCGCATCTGCCAGTCGAAGATGGTGAAGGTGGGCAAGTATTATCGCATATATGGTGCATTATGTACTCATGGCGGCAATTTCGTTATCTATTCTGACGATTTTGGTTACAACTGGAAAATTCTCGGCAGCGCTACTGAGAGTTGTGCCCCGAAAGGCGATGAACCCAAGTGTGAAGAACTGCCTGATGGCTCTGTACTCCTGAGTAGCCGCAAAGCGAAGGGACGCTATTTCAACGTGTTCCATTACACTGATGTTGCTTCAGCCCAGGGCAGTTGGGAAAAAGCCGTAGAGACTGACCTTATGCCTGGCGGCATAACGAATTTCGGATCACCTACAGACGGCGAAATCCTCATTGTAGATGCTGTGTCGAAGAGCGGTCGTAAAACGAAACTGGCGCTGCAGAGTGTGCCGGCAGGTCCGGGACGCACAAATGTAACCATCTATTGGAAGGAACTGCGTGTGGCAGACGACTACAACACGGCTGAAAACTTTGCCTCCTACTGGCCCGGGCGCTATCAAGTGAGCGACAAAGGCAGTGCCTACAGCACGATGACGCTTCAGCACGACGGCAACATAGGTTTCTTCTACGAGGAAGAGCCGCAGTGGTACCAGATGGTTTACAAAAACCTCTCGCTCAGTGAAATCACCGGTGGTGAATACACCATTGCCTACGGGAAGAAAAAATAGGAATTTTCAAATCAAGACATACAATCAATAAAAGGAAAAACTCTATGCTTAAAAGGATAATGCTGCTGATGGCAGGAGGGTTGGCACTCACCATGTCTGCCCAACAACAGAAACTCGACGGTTTCTATTATGGCGATGCCGATGCGCCTACGGGATGGGAATGGCAGTCGCCCGACTCCTTGGGTTATAATAAAGAGGTGCCCCATGCCTGGTTCTTCAACTTTCAGAGCGAAGATGCAGCCCGTAAGGTGCTGCCGGAGAACAGCGACTATTGGCTGAGTCTGAACGGCGAATGGCGTTTCCACTGGGTGGGCAATCCCTGGGAACGCCCTGTTGACTTCTATCGCACAGACTTTGACGACAGTGCTTGGGACAAGGTTCAGGTGCCCATGAACTGGAATGTGGTGGGCATACAGAAGGACGGCTCACAGAAGTACGGCATGCCAGTCTATTCCAACCAGCGCGTTATTTTCCAGCATCAGGTGCGTGTGGGCGACTGGAAAGGCGGTGTGATGCGTACACCACCTACCAACTGGATGACCTATAAAAACCGCAACGAGGTGGGTTCCTATCGCCGCACATTCACCATACCTGCCAACTGGAGCGGGAAGGAAGTGTTCGTTAATTTCGACGGCACCGACTCCTTCTTCTATCTCTATGTGAACGGCAGGTATGTGGGATTCTCGAAGAACTCGCGCAACACGGCATCGTTCGACATCACACGCTTCATCAATCCGGAAGGCGAGAACGTCATGGCAGTGGAAGTGTATCGTCACAGCGACGGCTCGTTCCTCGAAGCGCAGGACATGTTCCGTCTGCCTGGTATCTTCCGCACAGTGGCATTGCAGGCCAAGCCGAAAGTACATGCCAGCGATTTGCAGACCGTGCCTATTTACGACGCTTCGCTCGTTGATGCCTCATTGAAGGTGAAGACACTTGTGCGTAACCTCTCAGGAGAAGACGTGAAAGGTTACACCATAGGCTATAAACTGTTTGCCAATGAACTCTACAGCGACAAGAACACGCCCGTGCCGGGTGTGAAAGGCGAGGTTGCAGTACCCTTTATGAGCAAGAACAAGGAATATGCCACGGCAGAGGGTGTCATTCCCGTAGGCGCGGTGGTAAAGAAATGGAGCGCAGAAGCCCCCTATTGCTACACCCTCGTGGGCGAACTCAAGGATGGGGCAGGGCAGGTCGTTGAGACCTTCTCCACCACCGTTGGCTTCCGTACCGTAGAAATCCGTCAGACAGCCGCTAAGGACGACGAGTTCGGTCTGTCGGGACGCTATTATTTCCTTAATGGCAAACCCATCAAGATGAAAGGCGTTAACCGTCATGAGAACAACCCCGACCGCGGCCATGCCATCACGCGTCAGCAGATGGAGCACGAGGTGATGCTGATGAAGCAGGGCAACATCAACCATGTGCGCAACAGCCACTACGTGAACGACCCCTATTGGTACTACCTCTGCGACAAATACGGCATCTATCTTGAAGACGAGGCCAACATTGAGAGCCACGAATACTACTACGGTGAGGCTTCGCTGAGCCATGTGGAGAAGTTCAGGGCAGCCCACGTGGCACGTAATGTGGAGATGGTGATGCAAAATTACAACCACCCCTCTATCGTCATCTGGAGTCTTGGCAACGAGGCTGGTCCCGGCAAGAACTTCGTGGCAGCATACGAAGCGATAAAAGGCATCGACGAGCAGATGCGCCCCGTGCAGTATGAGCGCAACAACGACATCGTTGACATCGGCTCCAATCAGTATCCGAGCATCGGCTGGGTGCGTGGCGCAGTGAAGGGCAACTACAACATGAAATACCCCTACCACATCTCAGAATATGCCCATTCCATGGGTAATGCCGTGGGTAACCTCATCGACTATTGGAATGCCATCGAATCGACTAACCACTTCATCGGCGGTGCCATCTGGGATTGGGTGGACCAGGCCATCAACAACTACGACCCCGTGACGGGCGACCGCTATTGGGGCTACGGTGGTGATTTCGGTGAGACCGACAATCCGAACGACGGCATGTTCTGCATGAATGGCATCATGCGCCCCGACCTCACGCCGAAAGCTCAGTATTTCGAGGTAAAGAAGGTCTATCAGAACGTGGGTGTGGCAATGGACTCCGTTGTGGCAGGCAATATCGTCATCTTCAACAAAAACTACTTTGAGAGTCTTGCCGACTACGACATCATGGTGTCGCTATGGAAGGACGGCAAGAAAGTGGACGAAAAGCCCCTTACAGGCACTCCGCTGTCGCTCAAGGCGCGCGAACATCAGAGTTACGCTCTGCCTTTCGATCTCTCGGAACTTGCTCCCGATGCAGAGTACTTCGTAAAGGTGCAGTTCCTGCTCAAGGCAGACAAGCCGTGGGCAAAGAAGGGCTATGTGCAGATGGAAGAACAACTCCTCCTGCAGGACAATGCCCTGCTGCCCGCACTCGAAGTGCAGAAGACGAAGGACAACAAGGTCGCTGCAGTTGAAGCCAGTGATGTCATTACTGTAAGCGGTAAGGGTTTCGAAGTTAAGTTCAGTAAATCCGATGGCTCGATTTGCGCATTGTCGTACGGCGGCAACGCTGTCATCAAACCCGGCTGCGGACCTAAACTCGATGCTTTCCGTGCAGTGGTGGACAACGACAACTGGGCGTGGAACACATGGGCACAGAAAGGTCTGCATAACCTGAAGCACAAAGCCTCCGATGCCAAGGTGATCAAGGGCAAGAACGGTGAGGTCATCATTACCTTCTCCGTAACGAGTCAGGCACCCTGCGGCGCACAACTGCGTGGCGGTGCGAGCGGCAGATACCAACTCGTGGATAATGCAACCGCATTTGGTCCCGACGACTTCAAGTTTATGACTAACGAAGTCTATACCGTCTATCCCGACGGCTCTATCGAACTCCGCAGCGCCATATCGTCGAACGAGAGCAACGTGGTGCTGCCCCGCATAGGCTATGTTCTTGAACTGCCTTCGGAATACAACCGCTTCACCTACTATGGTCGCGGTCCTGAGAATAACTATAATGACCGCCTCACTGGTTCGTTCATCGAGCAGTACAGCCGCCCCGTGAGCGAGATGGGTATCATGCTGCCCAAACCACAGGCACAGGGCAACCGCGAAGACGTGCGCTGGTGTGCCGTAACGAATGTGGAAGGCAATGGTGTTTGCTTCGTGGCAGACGGCAAGATGAGCGCCAGTGCCCTGCCTTGGTCGCAGAAAGAACTGCTCTTTGCTCCCCATCCCTACCAGTTGCCCAAGTCGAGCGGCACACACCTTCATCTCGACGCGAAGGTAACAGGTCTGGGCGGCAACAGTTGCGGACAGGGCGGACCGCTCAACGAAGACCGCACCTTTGCCGGTTCGTATAACTTCGGTTTCATCATTCGTCCGATAGTAGCCAGTGATTTTGATGCCAAGGTTGGTGTCAGCGGTTCCGGCGAAGTGCCTATCAGCGTCAGCCGCAACCGTGTGGGCAAGGTTACGCTGTCCTCGCCTCAGGAAGACCGCGTCATTATGTACAACGTGAATGGCGGTAAGGCTCAGCAATACACCGAACCGTTCAGTATGCGCGAAGGTGGCACGCTCAAGGCCTGGTACAAGGACAACAAGCGCATGGAAGCAGTTCAGACTTTCGACAAGATAGAATCTGTGCCTCTTCAGGTAGTGTTCTGTTCCAGTGCGGAACCCGGTGAGGGCGATGCCAATAATCTTGTGGATGGCGACCTCGGCTCCATCTGGCACACTGCATACGGTGTAACACTGACGAAGTATCCGCACTGGATTAACTTCGACGCGGGCGAAGTGCGCAACATGAAGGGCTTTACCTATACACCGAGACAAAACGGTGGCAACGGCGACGTGAAGGACTACGAAATCAGCGTCAGCCAGGACGGCAAGAACTGGACAAAGGTTCACAGCGGTGCCTTCCCCAACAGGAAAGGTCAGCAGCGTGTGGAATTCAGCAGTCCTGTTATGGCACGCTACATCCAGTTCAAGGCACTCTCCGAGCAGCACGGACAGGAATATGCCAGCGGTGCAGAATTCGGGCTCCTTGCTGAATAGCGAAGAACTTTCAATGATAAACCTCCGCTAAGGCGGAAAGCATAAAATGGTAGCAGAAGTCTTGGAAACGAGGCTTCTGCCATTTTCTGCACTCTAGGTTCTGCGTTAAAGTCAGAAAATTAGGCTGAATAATACAAATTGAGAAAACAACTTTGACAAATTGAGAAAACAACCTGAAAAATCGTTACTTACTTTCTTTCTACAGTTTATAATTTTGCTTTCAGTTTGAAGAAACCTTGTGTATCTTAAAAACTAAATGAAGTGTACAATAACGATAGTGAAATAAGTATGTCAGAGGAGAGAAAGCGCGTAGAGACAGAAGATGTTGCCGGAAGTAAAGAAAAACCTTCTGGCAAACGTAAACAAGCACTATTCCTGCAACTTGAGAAGAAAGTGAATGAAAAGAACCTGTTTCTGTGTTCACACCTTTCGCGGGAGGACCTTTGCAGGTTGATAGGTGTTGATAAGAATGACATAGCAGCCATTGTCAAGGAGTTCGACGGCCGTAACGTGCGCATGTACATTAACAACAAACGGATTATCTATGCGGCACGGCTGATGCAGCGTCAACCCAACTTCAACGTGCAGTCGATAGCCGAAGAGTGTGGCTTCAATCATCTCGGCACTTTCTACAGGCTTTTCCGTCGGAAATATGACATGACGCCCATTGATTTCGAAAAGTTGGTAAGAAAAAATGCTGCTGATGACATCCTCGACGAGCAGGGCGACCTGAAACAGCAGTACAGGATAGTTGAAAATAAGTAAGTATAATATTCGTTTTTCTCATAGACAACGGGGAGGAACCATTCGTGATGAATAGTTTCTCCTCATTTTTTTGTCAGGTTGCACATCGCTTTCTGCAAAATTTGCCATTTTGTACGATTGAATTTTAAAAATTTTGTCAAAAATCACTACTTTTGCGCCCAAAGTAAGAAACAACATCATTTTGATAAGAAAATGCTCAGGATATACAACACTTTAACAAGGACAAAAGAGCGATTTGAGCCACTTGTAGAAGGTCATGTAGGCATGTATGTCTGCGGTCCTACAGTCTATGGTGATGCACATCTGGGCCATGCCCGTCCTGCCATCACTTTCGACCTCGTTTTCCGCTATCTCAAGCACAAGGGATATAAAGTACGCTACGTCCGTAACATTACAGATGTGGGCCACCTTGAGCACGATGCCGACGAAGGCGAGGACAAGATAGCAAAGAAGGCTCGCCTCGAACAACTCGAACCTATGGAAGTGGCGCAATACTACACTAACCGCTTCCACCATGCCATGGACCTGCTCAATGTTCTTCCGCCCAGCATCGAGCCTCACGCCAGCGGTCATATCATAGAACAGGAAGAACTCGTGAAGCAAATCATGGCGAATGGTTATGCCTACGAATCGAACGGCAGTGTGTATTTCGACGTGGAGAAATACAACCGCGACCACCACTATGGCAAACTTAGCGGACGTAATCTCGAAGATGTTATCAACAACAGCAGGCAACTCGACGGTGTGGGAGAGAAGCGCAACCAGGTGGACTTTGCGCTGTGGAAGAAAGCACAGCCCGAACACATCATGCGTTGGCCTTCGCCATGGAGCGATGGCTTCCCGGGTTGGCACTGCGAGTGTACCGCCATGGGCAGGAAATACCTCGGTCAGCACTTTGATATACATGGTGGCGGCATGGATCTCGTCTTTCCTCACCACGAGTGCGAAATAGCGCAGGCTGTGGCGAGTCAGGGCGACGATGCCGTGAAATACTGGATGCACAACAACATGATTACCATCAACGGGCAGAAGATGGGCAAGAGCCTCGGCAACTTCATCACCCTCTCCCAGTTCTTCACCGGTGAGCACGACAATCTTGAGCAGGCTTACAGCCCGATGACCATCCGTTTCTTCATCCTTCAGGCGCACTATCGTTCCACAGTGGACTTTTCCAACGAAGCACTGCAGGCCTCGAAGAAAGGGCTCGACCGCCTCATGGAAGGCCTGGCACAACTCGAGCGTGCCGACGTGACACCCAAAGGCAAAATCAACGAAGCCTATGCAAAGGATATTGCTGAGAAATGCTATGAAGCCATGGACGACGACTTCAACTCGCCCATCGTCATCAGCCACCTCTTCGATGCCTGTCGCCTCATCAATCAGGTTGTAGACAAGAAGAACAGCATCACCCCCGAAGGCCTCGAAGCACTGCGCAAAGTGATGCACACCTTTACCTACGATCTGCTTGGACTCAAAAACGAAGCACAAGGAGGCAATGAAGGCCGTGAGGAAAGTTTCGGCAAGGCAGTTGACCTGCTCCTCGAAATACGTCAGAATGCCAAAGCACAAAAGGACTGGACTACCAGCGACCGCATACGCGACGAACTCGCACAACTCGGGTTTGAGGTGAAAGACACCAAGGACGGTGCCACCTGGCGACTGAACAAATAGGAATGTACAACTAACGGCGCAAAGCAAAGAAAAGCAAGAAAATCGACCATGAAAATGAGATTTTTTGAAAAAAAAGCATTTGATAAAAAAAATATTCTTATTTTTACACCCTAAAAAAAGAGCGTTTAATTATTCTTAATTACATTTTAATTAATTTATTTCTAACCAAAACCAAAACCAAATCCACATGAAAAAGATTACTCGTCTATTTTCAATGCTGCTTCTGATGCTTGTTGCAACAGGAGCCTATGCACAGCAGGAGATGACTGTGACGTATTCGTCCAGCGACCCTACTGCAGGTGCATTCTATCGTGAGACGACCACAGAGGGATGGCAAAAGGTAACCTCCGGATTCACAAAACGCTGGGCATCCTACGGTACACCTTCTGTTGTTATCTCTATGACGGCTAACAACATGGATGCAGCCACATTCTCTTTCTATTCCGGTCTCGTTGTTACACCTTACACCCTCTCTATTGAGACTGAGTACCTCATTACAGGTCTCGAAATCAAGTTTGAGAACAAGATTCAGAACAATGGTCAGCGTGGTGGCGACCAAACCATGACTTGCGAAGGTGTGTCCGTAACTGCCGAAGGCGACCAGGAGGCTCACCTGCAAGTTCTTGACCTCGGTGGTGTATCATCTGTAAGCTTTGATGTAACTGGTTCCAATACAGGTGCTACCATCAATGCCTTCATCATCCATTACATTGAGAATCCTGAAAAGGGTATGGCTTACATTGACAACATTATTAACAATAATCCCTTCGATGCTTCTCAATATCCGGTAGGAACAGCCGGTGGCTACTATCCCGAGACGCTCGTTGCGGCAGCAGAAGAGGCTTACAATGACATGCTCGATTGGCAGGTTTCTGGTGGTTCGAATGACGACCTCATTGCAGCAGGTGATGCTTATCTCGCAGCACTTAAGGCTCTCCAAGAAGGTCAATATCCTATCGTTGTAACAGCAGGTAACTACTACATCCTCAATGCCCGTAATGGTGATGCCAATGAAGTAATTCCTGACCTTACCATAGAAACTGGCGTCAATGTCCTCTCTACAGCAGGAAATTACGCAGGCTGGGCACCCAATGTAACAACAGCTCAGGATGAAAATGCACAACCCGCTTACCTGTGGACACTTGAAGCTGCCAATGATACAGCGTTCTACATCAAGAGTATAGCTTTCGATAAGTATATACCTCATATAACCGGCGCTAATAGAGTACTCACGCTTACAGAGGAAAAGGAAAATGCTGCTAAGTTCTATTTCAATACCAGTTCGAATTACCCGGGCTGGGTAACCGTTCGCAATGCTGAAATAGAAGGTATCGGTGAGATTACCGACTATGCTTATCTCTACTCATACCCATCTACAAGCAGTTCTGGTTACTATACAGTGCTCAATGCTGGTAATACTTATGCAGCACAGTGGAAACTTGTCCCACTATCAGCAGAAGCCCTTGCAGCCCTTGAAGATAATATTAAGGCGCTTAAGGATTCACTTGCACAAATCGAGCGCAATAAGCAGATGGAAACTCTCCTCGGCACAGCAAGAACAGCTGAATCTGCAGGTAAGTCATACATCATCGACCCAGGTACATACGACGGTGTATTCCAAGTAGATACAACTGAAGTGGAAGATCCTGAAACAGGCGAAATAGTAACCAAGACATCGGTTGATGGTCTTGTTACTGACCCATCGCAACTTTACAGCAATGCGAAGGAACCAAGCGAAGGTTCATACGCTGCTCTCTTCGATGGTGTATTCAATGGCGCATCTTTCTTCCACTCTGCATGGAGTCCTGGTAATCCTGCAACTGAGGCCCACTACCTCCAGATAGACCTCGGTCAGGCAGACATTCAAGACATCGTGCTCAAGTATGCTACACGCTCAAATGCAGGCACCCCAGACCTGCCTTACGAAGTAACGCTCTATGGTACAAACGATCCTGCTCTGCTTTCGGGTGTAACAACTACGGTAGAGGATCCCGAGACAGGAGAAACAACTGAAACTGTTTCTGATGTGCCTTCAAGCGAATGGCCTAACCTTGGTAACTACACCATGGCATGGGATATTCAGCTGAAGGATGCTGAAGGTAATGATGTTACAGTAAGCAACCGCCGCACAGCCGCTCCTATTAATAATGGTGCTGGTATCACAACATTCAATGTTCAGGGTAACCGCTACATCCGTATCGCTGTAACCAAGTCATTGCAGCACGCTGCTTCTGGCAACGCACGTACCAATGGCGATGGTTTCGATTATTGGTATCTCTCTGAGCTCCGTGCATACAAGTCAACTTACGACGAGAATTGCGTTTACGAAAAGATGGACGCACAAGTTAAAGCAGACCTTGCTGCAGCCATTGCAAATGGTGAGCAAAAACTTGCTGAAGGTAAGGCATCTCAAGAAGACCTCGACCAACTCCAAGCTGCTTACGATGCTTTCATGGCAGTTTATCCAAGTTCAGACAAACTCAATGAAAAGATTGCTGAAGCAAAGACTTGGCGCGACAAGACTACCGAAGGTGCCGGTGTAGGTGAATACGAGACAGGTAGCAAAGATCCTCTGAACTCTACTATTGAAACTGCTGAAGCAGCGGCTGGAACTGTGCTTTCATACGACGTTTACAACTCCAACATGCAAGCCCTTAACGAGGCTATAGAAACTTACATCGGTAAGGTTAACACTCCTAAAGATGGTATCTATAAGATTCAGAGCCTCACTACAGGTGCTGCAAAGGGTGCATACGTTTGCACAGATGGTACAGGTTCTGCAAGCAATGCTTACTCCAACGTAAGATGGGATTACGCTAACGACACAGAAATCGATAACCGTCTCAATGCACTTTGGGAACTCAAGCACGTTGACGGTGGTATTACCCTCCGTAACCTCGCTACAAACCGCTACCTCTCCAATGAGCAGGTAAGCCTGAGTGGTCGCGTTCCACAAACAGATGCTTCTCACACACTCGGACTCCGTGGCGCACGTATTGACACCATCACAAAAGCGCTCAATATTACGCTCTATAACGACTCAGTGAAGTACTTCGCAAACGCGCAACCTGGTGGAAAGGTGCTCGTAGTATGGAACTCTGCAAAGGGTGCAGACAACTCAGCCTTCGAATTCATCAAGGTGAGTGAAGATGAGTTTGCTGCAACGATGATTCTCGAACACCCCGTACCATTCACAGTACACCTCCTGCCGTTCGACATCGCAGCACCTGCAATTCCTGTTTACACCGTACTCGGTTTGAAGGATAATGCCGTACAACTCAAGACTATTACATCTGACGTGATTACTGCAGGTACTCCGTTCATCGTGGCTGAAGACACAGCAACGACTAAGGACTTCTCAGTTTATCTGACAGTTTACACTGCTGGTGAAATGGCTTACAGTTATGCAGAAGATGGTCTGAACGTAAATGGTATGACTGCTCTTTGGGAGCCCGACACTGTTGGTGCAAACCACCACATCCTCGGTACTGCAGATCCTGCATCGCTCCAGAGAAGGGCTGCTCTCATCCAGACCGACAAGAACACTGTAGTTGTTGCTAACGACGCTTACTTCACCATCACTGGCATGCCAGAGGCTGCTGTAGACGGCGATGCATACATACCACTCGAAAAGGCCATCGTAGACGGTGTTGAAAAAGTGGTTCTCGGCGACGTAGTAATTAAGAACAACCGTATGTACAACATCAGCGGACAGCAGGTTAAGTCAACCAAGAATCTGCCTGCAGGTGTTTACATCATCAACGGCAAGAAGGTTTACGTTAAGTAAATCTTGATTGTAAGATTATTTATTAAAGAAGGAGGGCGTGCTTACGGCATGCCTTCCTTTCTGTTTATAGCACATCTCTTTATAATAAGATGTGAACACCCTCTAATGATTTGCGGTTTTTTTATTATTGCTGTCCGGTAAACTTATTGTTGTCCGCTAAAACGGGCTGAAAGTCCGTAAAGCCCATAGCCCAGGGCAACGCCCTGGGGGATAAGGTCAATGGCAATGGCGCACTGTAAGTGCAAAAGCAGAAACGAGATTAGCATTTATTTAATAATATGGCTTTTGTCCTTTCAGGACGCAAATACTCATACGTCCATATACCCAAGGCGTTGCCTTGGGCTATGAGCAGTAAGGCTTTCAGCCTAATTCAGAGCACTAAAACGGACGCAACAAAGTCAAAGCGTAAGCCCCCATAGATTACACCACCCATAAAACACCCAAACAGAAAGGCTTATGACTATGTCCATAAAACTTTTACCGGACACCAATATTTTTTTATATTTTTGCAACAGTAAGCCAAAAAAGAAAAGAAAATGAAGAAAATTATCATGATGTTGGTCACTGTGTTTGCCATTTGCGTCAGTGGCAGTTGCCAAAACGACAAAAAACAGCAAGAGAACAACAAGTCAGAACAACAAACCGCACAAACAGAAAATCAGAAGAAAACTTTGGTGGCATATTTCTCTGCTACAGGCACCACAAAGGCTGCTGCAGAAAAACTCGCCAACGTAACAGGCGGTGAACTCTTTGAAATCGTACCCGAACAGCCCTATACGGACGCTGACCTGGACTGGAGAGATAAGCAATCGCGTAGCACGCTGGAGATGAAGGATGCCAAGTCGCGACCGGCTGTGAAGTCGAAAGTGGACGATATAAAGAAATATGACGTGATTTATGTAGGTTTCCCCATCTGGTGGTACATCGCGCCCACTATCATCAACACTTTCCTTGAGCAATACGACCTTTCCGGAAAGGTGATAGTGCCCTTCTTTACTTCCGGCAGCAGCGAAGCAGGCGAAACAGTGAAACACCTGCAACCCTCTGCACCCAATGCAAAAATACTGCCGGCAGAAAATCTTACCGGCGACGATGAGGCAAACATCAAAAAGTGGGTGGACAGTCTCAAGTTCTAATCCCTATAAAGATATTTTATGAAAGTACTATTGATAAACGGTAGCCCGAGAAAGAACGGCAACACGTTCCTGGCTCTGCAAGAGGCTGCTCGCACCCTTGAGGAACAAGGAATAGATAGCGAAGTGGTGTGGATAGGCAACAAACCTGTTCGGGGTTGCATAGCCTGTGCCACTTGTAAGACTAAAGGTAATGGAATGTGTGTTTTTGACGACGATGTCTGCAACAAAGTCATCGGGAAGATGAACGAATCTGACGCACTCATCGTTGGCTCACCTGTGTATTACGGTGTGCCTACAGGTCAGGTCATAGCCCTTGTCCAGCGTATGCTCTTCGCCGGAGCCGATGTCAAGTGTAAGCCGGCGGCAGCAGTAGCGGTATGTCGAAGGGGAGGCGCCACTTCGGCATTCCAGACACTTCAGATGCCTTTCCAGATGGTAAATATGCCAATAGTAACTTCACAGTATTGGAACATAGTGTATGGTCGCGAACAGGGTCAGGCGAGTCTCGACACCGAGGGTATGCAGACCATGCGCACCCTTGCACGCAACATGGCTTGGATGCTCAAGAATATCCATTCCGGCAATGCCGAACTCCCGCAGTATGAGCCCTGGCAGCCCATGCACTTCATCAGGGAAGACTGATGTCAGGAAAAATGTAACAGGAGTGCCGAAATGGCACTCCTTTTTCTTGCCAAACCAAAACACGACCTGATTTTCTACGAAGAGAACCCGAATAGCGATTATTCCCAAAAATAAGTTGTAAATTTGCAACTTGTAAAAATATCGTCAATGATTACAAAGATTTGTTCGTGGATTTATAGAGACCGTTTCAAGGCTTTCGATCGCATAGCAGAACAGCCCGAAGCCGTTCAGCGTGAGGCTCTACAAAAACTCCTTGATATGGCAAAGGACACAGAATGGGGTACAAACCACCATTTTGAAGAGATTAAATCCTATGAAGAGTATGTCGCCCGTACACCGCTCACCGACTATGAAATATTGAAGAATGACATAGACAGGATGCGCCATGGCGAGAAGGATATCCTTTGGAAAGGACGCGTGAAATGGTACGCCAAATCCAGCGGTACAACAAACGACAAAAGTAAGTTTATTCCCGTAAGCAAGCAAGCGCTTAAGGACACGCACTATAAAGGTGGTATCGACACTGTGTTGACTTATATGCGAAACTATCCGAAGAGTAAAGTGATGGACCGCTTCGGGCTTATACTCGGAGGTTCGCACCAACCCAACTATAATGTTCCGGGGTCTTATGTAGGCGATCTTAGCGCAGTGCTCATACAGAATATTCCCGATATACTCAATATGTTACGCGTGCCGAGCAAGAAGACGGCACTCCTCGACGACTTTGAGGTAAAGCGCGACCGCATAGCACGAGAAGCACTCCATCGCAACATCAGCAGCATCAGCGGTGTGCCATCGTGGATGATGAGTGTGCTCAACCGAGTACTCGAAATATCGGGGAAAGACACGATAGACCAGGTGTGGCCCCATCTTGAAGTGTTCTATCACGGCGGAGTGGCTTTTGCGCCTTATCGCGAGCAATACCATCAACTCATAGCAAATCCCGATATGCACTATGAGGAGACGTATAATGCCAGCGAAGGATTTTTCGGCATACAGAGCGACCCATCAGACGTAGCGATGCTTTTGATGCTCGACTATGGTGTGTTCTTCGAATTTATACCTCTCGAAGAAGTAGGAACAGAGCATCCCACAGTGTTGCCCATCTGGGAAGTACAAGAGAACAAGAACTATGCCCTCGTCATCTCTACAAGCAGTGGACTGTGGAGATATCAGATTGGCGATGTCATTAAGTTTACAAGCACAAGGCCATACAAGTTTATCATCACAGGTCGCACAAAGAGTTTCATCAATGCATTTGGAGAAGAACTCATTGTGGACAATGCAGAGAAGGGACTCCAGGAGGCTTGCCGGAAGACGGGTGCCATCGTTCAGGAATACACCGCAGCACCTGTGTTTATGGACAAGGAGGGGCAATGCCGTCACCAATGGGTAATCGAGTTCAAGCAACCACCTGCCGACCTCAACGAATTTGTCACCATTCTCGACACAGCGCTTCAGCGCATAAACAGCGACTACGAGGCTAAACGCTTCAAGAACCTTACTCTCCAGGAACTCGAAATCGTGCCGGCACGTGAGGGACTCTTCAACGACTGGCTTAAGAGTAAAGGAAAACTTGGCGGACAGCATAAGGTGCCACGCCTGTGCAATGACAGGAAAATCATAGAGGAAATTCTCGCTTTGAACTAATAACAAGGTTTCCGTATAACTTATCGACGCTTCCGGAATGCGCATAAAAGGACTTTATTTTCTACCCATGATCTTGTTAGTGGCTATTCTCATGCCGCTGATGATGAATTCGTGCGCTAACCCTGGAAGCGGTCCTGACGGAGGTCCTTTTGATGAAACACCACCGAAAATCATGTCAATGTCGCCTAAATTGGGCAAACGACATGCCTCTCCGAAGAAGATAGAAATCGTTTTCGACGAGAACATCAGGTTGGATAACCCACAAGAAAAGGTTACAGTATCGCCTGCACAGATAGAACCACCAAATATTTCGTCTTCGGGCAAACGCATCACCGTAACTCTGCACGATACGCTCAAACCTAATACAACATACACCATCGATTTTGGTGAAGCCATCTCCGACAATAATGAAGGCAATCCCTTTGGAAACTTCACCTACTATTTCTCCACCGGCGATGCGCTCGACACGATGGAAATAGCCGGCACAGTAGTCGATGCTCAGACATTGGCGCCCCTTAAGGGCATTCTTGTGGGACTCTACAGCGAGGACGATGATTCTGCCTTCCAGACCCGTCCTTTCGACCGTGTGGGCAGAACATCCGAGGATGGGAAATTCTCTATCAAGGGCGTGAGAGACGGTAATTACAGGCTCTATGCCCTAAAAGACGTGGACGGCGACTTGATGTTCAGTTCGAGGTCTGAAATAATGGGCTTTACAGACAAAACCTATCAAACGTCGTCATTCCCCGACATACGCTACGACACCATTTGGCGCGATACGGTGTACTACGACAGCATAAAAGTGGTACACTATACGCATTATACCCCCGATGACGTCGTCATTTTGGCTTTCCAGCATGCAGACAAGCCACGCCACTTCCTCAAGAAGCAACGCGATGTGCCCGAGTGGTTCAGAATGTACTTCACGGGACCTTCAGGACATAGCCCGGAGATAATAGGACTGAATTTTGATGCAAACGATCGTTTTGTGGAAGTCAGTTCGCCCTTCAACGATACCATCACCTATTGGCTCAAGGATAGCGCACTACTAAAGCAAGATACACTCACTTTTGCATATACCTACATGGAGACCGACGACTCCACAGGCATGGACACTCTCCGGACGGACACCTTTGAACTCGTGCCCCGCATGACGATGGCTCGAAAACTTAAGGAACGTGCAGAAGAGATGAAACGCTTCGAAAAGGAGCGCGAAAAGCGTCATAAGCGCGGAGATTACAGTCAGGAAACCCTGCCAGCCGAGTTTATAGAACTCATTGTTAAGGTGCAGGGCAACCTGCCACCGAACGAGAATATACCTATCTCTATAAAGCAGCCCTTCGCCCGTTTCGACGAGAGTCGTGTGCATCTCTACCTCGGTCCCGATACAGCGAGGACAGAGGCTCCGTTCCGGCTCGACAGGCATGAAACCGACCCCATGCTCTACGTCTTGCGCGGCGAATGGAACTATGAGCAGCAATACACCCTCGTTGTCGACAGTGCTGCAGCGGAAAATATATATGGGCTGGTGAATAGAAAGGTGGAAAAGCGTTTCAAGATATCCAAGCAGGAAGAGTTCGGCTCGGTCTTTGTCACACTGCCCGATGCAGACTCATCGGCAATAGTGCAACTCATGCAGGACGACAAACGCGTGGTGAGACAGGAGCACTACAGCGAAGGTAGTGCAGACTTCTTCTATGTGAAGCCGGGAAAATATTACCTCCGCATGTTTATCGACGACGATGGCGACGACCTGTGGACACCAGGAGACTATTCCGAGCGCCGACAGCCCGAGCGCATGTACTACTACAACAAGCAGGTGGACGTAAGAGCCAATTGGGATACCGAGATAACATGGAATGCGAAGAGCATACCCATCCTGCAGCAGAAGCCTGAAGGTTTGCGCAAGAACACATCTTCGAAAAGCAGGCAGACGGCTCATCAGCGGAATTTGGAACGACGCAAAGAAAAGCGAAAATAACGCACGAAAACATCTTTCAGTCACCACCTTTCAGTCTATATACCTCGACAAACAAACGCTTTTGCCTTGAATTTTCTGAAACGAGCATACATTTGGCTTAAACGCATGCCCTATCGAAGAGGCTACGGCATACACTCGCCGTGGGCATTCAATATCGTGCGAGGCGTGATTTATGAAAAAGGCAATTATCTCGCCTATCAGTCGCTACATGAGCAAAGAAACACGAGTAGGGGAGAGCGCAAGGACAAACTCATGCTACGCTTGGCTAACGAACTGCAACCGAAGAGAGGCTTCTATGAAGGGAATGATATAACGTTAGAATACCTCAAGGCGGGCTGCAAAACTTGCGAATATCTTTCGTCGCCGCTAACGGGTATCACAAATGAGTCGTTAGACATTCTATATGCAGATACTTCCGACTTCGAGAATATGGCACCTTACATAGTGGAAAAACTTTCAGCCAGAGCATTGCTTATTGTAAGGAATATACGCAAGGACGATGCATGTTTGAAAACATGGAGGGAACTCATCTCTCATCCTCGTATCAGAGTCACGTTCGACCTTTACGAAATAGGACTTGCATATACAGAAGAAAGACTGAACAAACAAGACTACATCATCAATTTTTGACAAATCTTTATCCATGAAAATCTATACACGCAGCGGCGACGATGGCACAACACAAATCATAGGAGGCAAACGTGTGAAAAAATACGACCTGCAAGTAGAAGTTTACGGCACGTTCGACGAACTGACCAGTTACATAGGTCTTGTAGCAACCTACTGCAAACCGCCTGTTCAGGTCTTCCTCAAAGAGATACAGCAGAAACTCTTTTACATCATGGCTTGGACGGCAGGAAGTTGCAAAGACAATCCGCTTCCTGTGGCTACAGATATTGAGAAAATAGAAAGTGCAATCGATGACCTCGAGGAAGAATATGACTTGGCATACAATGGACTCATCCTGCCGGGAGGCACACGCGCAGCAGCGCATACACATGTTGCGCGGACCATCTGTCGGCGAGCAGAACGGCTCCTCGCACGCCTTCTCGATGAACGAGAATTCTCCTCAATTTCTTCGCCACATACCCCAGTTTACCTCAATCGGCTCTCCGACTACCTATACACATTGGCACAAACGTTGCAGCAAGAAAAATGAAGCGAAAACGGGCTGCGAAAAAAAACTTAAACAGGACGAATGACCTAATAAGATATTATTGGTGTCTGGTAAACGGGCTGAAAGCCCCAAAAGCGCATAGCCCAGGACAATCCTGGGTGAATGTGATTAAAGGCTTATGACTAAGTCCATAAAACTTTTTACCGGACACCAATAAAGAAAATTGGTCAGTAAAAAAGGTCAAAAGAAAAGCCTTAATTGGTGAATTAGAACCAATTAAGGCTTCTTATAATAGTATGTTTAAGTGTTATGATACCAAATGCTTATCTCTTCCACCATTGCTTGAGTACATCGCACATGCTTACATAGTCGGGAAGGCGTTTGTAGTTCTTTGCTTCTAAGGCGAAGGCTGCAAAGTCCTTGAATTGCTGTGCTTCAGGAACAACGTTGAATTCTATGTCTTTATTATAGTTGTAAATATAGAGCCAGTAGTCAGCGTCTGTATTAATGAATGCCTTGCCCATTTTTACCTTCAGGCGTAGTTCGTCGTTGGTGGTATAGGATGCTTGTTGTAAGGCTTCGTATGCCTTTGCCACAAATGGGTCTTTCTCCGGTTTCCATGTGGTATAGGCATAGTCCGTCAGATACCAGCAATCGCCTTCGTCGGAAATCTGATAATACAGGTTGGCAAGTCGGTGGTAGTCGTCGTAGGAGGCTTGGCGCTTGGCAACGGCGTTCTCGAGGGCTATGATGTCCTTGCAGAAGTCCACCTTTTGGTTGCTCTTCACCTTCATGGGTTCTTCGTTCATCCAGTCATCGAGTTGAGAGGGTATGGTCTGTCGGTGGTTGAGCCAGCGGATGACGTTGTAGTCGCGTTGTGCCATGTAGAACGAGATGTTCTGGGCGGAAAGGAACTCTGTTGATACCTTTTGCAACCAGGGCAGGGCTTCTTGGAATTTGCCTTCGCGCATGTAGCGTGTGCCTATCAGGTCGTAGTACACTTCCTGACTTTTGTATCTGTCATCAAGTTTGTTGAACAACCAGAGGTCAATGCCGCTATGTGGCGTAGAGAAGAGATTTCTATGGTATTCCACAAGTTGTTCTGGTGTCATCTCCCTGAGGTGAGTGATGTAGTCGCTGCTGTAACTGATGTAGAGTGGACTTGGGGAATACTCATTATAATAGTAGCCGCCGTACTCTATGGTTTCTGCCATATACGTGAGGAGACCCACTGTAAGTGGTCTGCCAAGTTTCTCATAGCGCGGTATGAGGTGGAGTCGGTAGATGCGGTTGGCTGCATTCCAGGAAAGTTCGTAGTCTTCCGCTTTCACTTTGTCATTAAGCCATTGCAGTTCGGAGATGAGGAACGATTCGTAAGCGTTTTCATCGCTGTGTTTTTCGGCTGTCGAAACGAGCAGGCGTATAATGCGGGCATTGTCTTTCATGTGTGCGTTGCCCTGTGCTGTCATTGCCTTGTCAGCGAGTGTGCGCGCTTCAGCGAAGTTGCCGTAAAGGAAGTTGAGCAGAGCAGCAGCAGAGTACCACATGGATGGGGTAGAGGTCTTACCTTCTTTCACCACTTGCTGTGCGAAGGCAATAAAGCCTTCTACTTCGTCGCGATATACCTTATTAATAATATCGCGCCCCTGGTTGTAGTCTTCGCTCTTTGCATCAAGCGTTTCCTGGGCATTGTTTACGAAGTCCTGCACGAGCAGTTGCAGTGTGCGGCTGTTGGGTGCGGTGGCATATACCCGCTTGATGCAGCCGAGGTTGCGCTCGTCCTTCATGCACCATGTGGCGCTGTGTATGTCGCCCAGTTCTGCATAAATTTCGCAGGCGTCCTCGCGCTGGTCGGTGCGATAGAGCGCACCGGCATAGAAACCTTTTGCCATGTTCTTGAAAACATTGTCCTTCATCCTTGTGCCCTTCGATTTCCATGTCGAAATCACGCCCGCATAGTCCTTAGCCTGAAACAGGCTGCGCATTTGCAGCAGGGTGTATTGGTTGAAGAGGCGTACATCATTGTATGTAGCCGCACGGGCAGCAATGCGTTTCATCTCTTTGCTGCGGGCTGCAATCTCTTCTGCCGAAGGATAGTCCCATTCGTTATACGAACCGGGTACATTAGCCATATAGTCCAGCAGTAGGGTGAGATATGCCTTCATCTCCTTGTCGTTGCGGTTGCGCACGGAAGTGATGATGACATTTCGGCTGGTATCCATGGCGGCAGGTGTGAGTTCAGCAAGTTCTTCCACGTCTGCTGCCGCAACGGTTTTGCCCACGTATGTGCTCCATTCCTTGCTTAATTGCTCGGTACGCATTTTGCCAATCTCCTCGGCATTATCATCAATGATGTAGTACATATAGTAATTGTACGTCATAATAGGGGAGCAGGCCTTGCCGGGAATGAGGCTGAGCGCCCATAGCAGGCAAATGGTAAAAAATAGTTTGGTTTTCATGATGGCGTAGGTATTTTGATTTTCTGTTTTGACGAAAGAAATACGCTAATGGTTTAATGAAATTTCTGCATATCGCACCTTATTTTTTGCTTACCGCCCCGAGGTGGTAGATAATGGTCTGGGCATTGATGCCCGGGCGCACTTCCTCGAGTTTGTCGGCAATCGCCTTGACGTCTGCTTCGCTGCATTCCCATACGCGCACTTCCTGTCCGGGCACGATGTGGATGTCGTAGTCGGCAGTCATTGCGCCGTGGAGTGTACGCGCCTGTATCACCTGGTAGAGCGTGTCGCCACTGATTCGCGCGTAAATGGTGGAGTCCGATAAGTTCTCATCGTAAAGGATACCCTTAAAATCTTTGCCGCTGAAGAGCAGTTGCCACCGGTAGTTCGGATAGGCGGCGCAGAGTGGCAGGTCGTAGTTGCGCAGGTGCTTGAGGAAAGGCTCTACGTCGCGCATGTCGAGGATGGGGTTGTGATCGGAACGCACTTTCAGGTTGCCCGTGTTGTAAACCATCAGCACACCGTAGTCGGCAGGTGGTGGTGCCTGCTGCAACTGGTGTAGGCGTATGGTTACGCTCATGCCCCAGCCAAAAGCCTTCAGGCGGGTGCGGATGTCCTCGAGCAAGGCGAAATAGGTATCGCGCGAACGCGGTGTCCAGTCGCAGTCAATCTGTACCTCGCTCACATTGGGCACATGCTCACTGTCCGTCATCTTCTTCACCCTGGTCGCGATTTTCTCGCCAAGCGATGCGGTGTCGGCATGCAGGCACTCTTCGGTGATAAAAACCGTGGGAATGACCTTTATGCCGGCGGGTATGCTGTCCCTGAACTGCAATGTGCCTACAGGCATTGCCCTGCCGTCAAGCAGAGCCACGTCGAAGAACTTTACGTACATCTTCCCCACCTCGTGCTGGCGGAGATAAGCCCTCTCCGTGCTGTCGAGCGCAAGTTGTGTCTGCCAATAGTACACACTGGGGCATGGTTCAGGCACATTGCCAATTTCCTTACGGCAACCCGTGGTAATGGTGCAGAAAATAAATAGAGAGAGGAGTATGTAATAATGTCTCTTCATAAAGGGTCGTTTTCAAAAGCAAAGATAGTGCTTCCCGAAAAATAATTTCGTTTTCCTAAAAAAGTTTTTGAATAATAAACATTATTACATCAAAAAAAAGCGGACCGACACTGTTGCCGGTCCGTTAGAGTTGATGGTAGAGGGTTTCCTTATTTCAGGATAACCTTCTTGCCGTTTACGATGTAGATACCCTTTGTTGGGTTGGCCACGCGGCGACCCTGGAGGTCGAAGATGACGTTCTTGCCAACAGTAGTTTCTGTCTGTACCTTTTCGATGTCGGTAGGAATGCCGTCGCTCTTAACAGCGATGTCCTTGATTTCCCATGTGCCTGCAGCAGAAGTAGTGCTGGTGTAGAGGAAACCGATAACAATCTTCTTGCCACCATAGACAGAGAGGTCAACAGTCTGTTTCTCGAATGCAGAGAAACTCTTACCATCGGCTATTTCAGGATAAGTGATGCTGACTTGATTCCACTTGTCTTCTTTCAGGCTTGGAGCGGCTGACGTGCCGTCGACAGTCTTAATCCACAAGGTGGCTTCTTCTGCCACATTGCCGAAGTGCTTGCTGATGCACTGTGAGAACACGAGGCGTGTGGGCTGACCTGCCGGAATCTCAATAACAGGAGTTTCGAGACGGCTCTGGGTAGCGTGATTGGTCTTGTTGATATACGCAGTGGCTTTTGCGCCGTATTGTGTGTCGAATGACCATACATATATGGATTCGTCAACGCTGATGTTGTTGACAGTAAGTGTGTTTTCGCTGCTTGTGCAAGCCTCTGAATAGAGGGTAGTGTTGTCTGGATCAGGATCTACGTTGCCGCCACCTTCGGAAGCGTCATATACGCTGATACCTTTCACTTCCCATGTACCGGCTTTGGTTTCTGTACTGATATAACGGAAGGAGATTTGAATCTTGCTACCTACGAAGTCTTCGAGGCTGATAGTGTCGTTCACGAATGTCCAACTTGTGGGATATGCACCGATAGGCATCTGTACCCAGTCGCTGTATTCACCACCGTCGGCTGTGCGTACCCAGATGGTTGCTTCGTTCTGAATGGTGCCGAAGAACTTACCTGCGTGCTGGTATGCGAGAACGGGGAGTTCTGCAGTGCCGAGGTCGATGATGGGCGAAAGAATTTCGCTTTCGGCAGCATAGTTCGTGCTGTTGGCATAAGCAGTAGCCTTCATACCATATTTGCTGTCGAATACCCAAACATTTTCAACGGCTTCAGGGCGAGTGATGTTGTGGATGGCGAATTGACCTATGCCTTCTGCCATGCTTTCTTCGTATGGCAGCGATACTTCGCCAACTTGAGGTTCATCATCGTCGGGATTAACCGGGTCGGGGTCGGTCGTTGCGTCCTTGTCAATAACACTTACATTCTTCACTTCCCATGTGCAAGCACCGTTAGGGGTACTGGTGTAACGGAAAGCGAGTTGAATGTTCATGCCGGCATACTGTATGAGGCTGATGGTGTCGCTGACGAAAGCCCATGAGTTGCCATCAGGAAGAGTGTTGATTGTGAGGGGTGACCATTCTGTGGCGCCCGTGGGTTCAACGATGCAAATCAGAACACTCACTTCGTCGGGGAGGGAAGTGAAGAATTTGGCGGTATGGTCGAAAGTCAGGATGGGATCCTTGGCGCCTGCAAGCGAAATGACAGGCGAAACAATCTGACTGACTGCTTCGTAGTTCACTTGATTCTTGAAAGCACTTGCCTTCATGTAGCCGCGAGACTTGTCTGCCGTCCAAACGTATGTCAGAGAGTCGTGCATAGAGATGTTCTCGATGGTAAAGGTTCCAATGCCGTTGCCGAATGTCTCCGTGAAAGGCAGTGACTGAATTTCTGTAGAAGGATCAGTACCGGGATCAGTACCTGGGTCGGTGGAGGTGGAGTCAGCCTTGATGTTGTACGTTTGCGAAGCAATACCGCTGGCATTTCCTGCAACATCGTATGCAACCGCCTTAACTGTTACTGAACCCACTGTTGTCAGAGTGAACGGCTCCTCATAGAGCGTGCTTTGGTTGGTGGGATCGTTACCGTCGGTGGTGTAGTAGATGGTTGTCGTGCTGTCGCCCTTGATAGTTACCGTAACCTGACCGGTTTTGGTGCCACCATTGGGAGAAATCACAGGAATCTGAACATTCACCACGTCGGTCTGCGTGTTGTTGTCAGCGTCTTGCAGCGTTACCTCAATGACTGTAATCTGAGATGTACCTGTACCGGAGAAAGTAACGCTTGTGGCATTGCCGCTCCATTCTTTACCGGTGAGCGTGGCAGGGTTCGCACTGGCATTCAAGTTGCGTGCCGTAAACTTGATTTTGGTAAGCGCCTTGCCGCTTGGGGCGGTAATGTACAGTTCTCCGCCTTTGTAGAAACGGAGTTCGCAAACACCGGTGCCGTTGTTCTTGTTGTAGTACCACCAAAGACGGGCAGGATTGTTTGCACCAGCCTTGCTGGATGTGATCTTAACGCCGTCCTGCGAAAGAATGACAGCGCCGTCTGTCTGGTCACCACGCGTACCATCATAACTTGTGCCCATCCGCATGGTGTCGGTTATCGCCGTGATGTCGAACGTAACCGTCTGTGCGTTGACCGTAATGCCACATAATGCTATGGCCAACACAGCAAGAAAAGTGTAGAATTTCTTCATAATGTTTGGTTTATAAATATTAAGATGTTTCGTGTTTGCAAAATTATAAAATATAATTTTCACGGCTAAATTTATTGAATTCTTTTTTTGAAAAAATACAAGGCATGGATACAGTGAAGTATTGAAAAAACCCGACAATACCGATAAGTTTTCGTAAATTTGCAAAAATCTTCGGCGATGACAAATAGTGATACATTACGCCTGATAGCAACCCACATCAGCGATGATGTGGCACAACTTGCGTTGCAACTGCAAGGGCATCCCGATGCTGAGTTTATCCTTCGGCAGGTGGAGGGGCGGCAGGTGATGGCAAGGAAAGTGCCGCCATGGGCGAAGGTGGACGACATTCATTATCCGCGCAGAATATCGCTCGAACAATGCAGCGGCGAGTCGGCGGCGAGATATAAGGCGGACCTCGCCCGCCGCTTGCTGCCCGGGGGTGGAACCTTTGCCGACATTACCGGCGGGCTTGGCGTGGATTTCTCCTTTATCGCCAAGCATTTCCAGCGTGCCGTCTATGTGGAGCGTCAGGCTGAACTCTGCGAACTGGCGCGTCATAATTTCCCGTTGTTAGGTTTGCCTGATGCAGAGGTGGTGAATGACGATGGGGTGGAAGTACTCACGAAGATGGACCAGGTGGACCTTCTCTTCGTTGACCCTGCCCGGCGCGACGGACAGGGCAGAAAAGTGGTGATGCTCAGCGATTGTGAACCGAATGTGGTGGAACTCAACCGACTGCTTCTGTCGAAAGCGCGTTTTACCATCCTGAAACTCTCACCCATGCTCGACATTCACGCTGCCCTGCAACAGTTGGAAGGCGTCTGCGAAGTACATGTTGTGGCAGAGCGCAACGAATGCAAAGACCTGCTCCTCGTGATGAACAGAAGCGGGAGGCAAGCGCCCGTCGTCTTCTGCCACGATGAGAATGTGGACATTCAGTTCTTCTGCGAAGAAGAGAAAAACATACAGCCGGAATATGCCGACAGCGTGGAAACCTATCTCTATGAGCCGGGTGTAACTCTACTCAAGGCAGCGGCATACAACCTGCCCTGCCAACGCTACGGTGTGAAAAAACTCCACCCCAACAGCCATCTCTATACCTCGCAGGAACTCGTACCCGACTTCCCGGGCAGGACATTCCGGGTGGTGGAGCAGCACGATTACAAGAAAAAACAAATCAGCAACCTCAGTGGCAGTAAAGCCAACCTCGCAGTAAGAAATTTTCCAGACAGTGTAGCACAACTCCGTAAACGACTGAAAATCAAAGATGGAGGTGAGGAATATTGGTTTGCTACAACATTAAAACAGGGCGAAAAAGTGATTGTGCGAACAAAAAAAGCAAAAAAACTGTAACTTTTCATAAACTAATCCGTCTTCTAAATAGAGAGCGATGAACAAACCGGATTTCAAAAACGATTTGATGCCGCTGAAAGACATGCTCTTTCGGCTCGCAATGCGCATCACTCTCGACCGCGCAGAGGCGGAGGACGTTACAGAAGATACACTCATCAGAGTGTGGAACAAACGAGACGAGTGGAGCAAAATTAAATCGGTCGAGGCATACGCAATGACCATCTGCAGAAACCTCGCTCTCGACCGAAGCCAAAAACGAGAAGCGATGAATGTGTCGCTCGAAGAGCACGACAACGAAGCACCCGACAATGACGACGGACCGCACGAAAAAATGGTCAGAAGCGAAAGACTCAGATGGGTGCACAAATTCTTCCAGGAACTCCCGGAAAAGCAGCGAACAGTGATGCAACTGAGAGACATAGAAGAAAAAAACATCAAAGAAACAGCCGAAATAATCGGCATCAGCGAACAAGACGTTAAAGTAACACTCTTCAGAGCAAGACAAACCATCCGCAACAAATTGCAGAAATTAGAAAATTATGGACTATAAATATATCGAACAACTGCTAAACCGCTATTGGGAATGCGAAACAACCATGGAGGAAGAAAACATTCTCCGCGCATTCTTCAAGCAGCAAAACCTGCCCGAACACTTCGAGCAGTATAAGCCGCTGTTCGATTACGAAAGCGAACAGGCGAACCTCACCACTTCTGAGGGCTTCGAAGAACGTGTGCTCCGGAAAATACAGCAAGAAGGCAACGAAAAGGGCGAAACGAAGAAAAAACGTACCGCCTTTATCAGCCTGCGACCACTCTACAACGCTGTGGCAATGGTAGCAATAGTATGTATGGTGGCGCTCGCTGCACAGCACACCTTCTCCAACCAGCAGGAAGAGGAATGGGATACCACCAGCACTCCGGAAATGTCCTACAAAGAGTCGTTCACCGACCCACAAGTGGCAAGAAGCGAACTCAGGGACATGCTCAAGACAATGAGTTCCACATTCAGCGATACACAGTCGCCCGACTCGGTGGAAAACAAAGAGGAAGTCATCAACGACTAAACAATTATGAGAAGGCTATTCCTCATCATAGCAGTCATCATGATTCTGGTGCCCACCATGGCGCAGAAAAACCATCGCAATGCTGAACCCGACTTCGCAGCGTACTTCATGAATGCCTATCAGGATGAAGAGTTTGAGGTAACAAACATCGGTCCGAAAATGATAGCCGACATCATCGACGATTGCGAAAACAGGAACGAAGCGGAAGTGAAAGCCAACCTCGAAAAACTCAACAGCGTGAGGATGGTCGTCACAGACAAAAAGGCAAAAACGCATTTCGACAATGCAGTGAGACTTGCCGACAAAAACAAAAAACGATATAAACTGCACAGGACAGGAAAGAACAGCAGGTTCTACATCCACCAGCGAAACGGAGTCATCATGGAGTTCTTCATGATAGCAACAGAAGGAAAAGGGTTCGTCATCATGGACTTTACAGGAAAAATGACAGAACAAACCGTCAACTGGATGTGCAACAGAAATTACTGAAAACAATCATAAGCCAAAACAATCAATAAACAATTACAATCAATCACAAGTAAAACAATTAAAAACTACTGACTTTTTTTGAAGGGAACGACATCAATTGCCTTTAAAACAACAGAATCCGACAGGGTTCAGTTCTCTCAAAAAAACAAAACCAAAACGGAAATTCCGATAAAGAGAGGAGGATAGAAAGTCTTCCTCTTTTTGTTTTGTATGCGACAAAACATCAAAGCATTTCAGCACCACTTCCTTTTCAACAGAATTAGGATAACAGAAGGAATGTCTTTACTCAACTTTCTGAAGTTCTCGCTACGCTCGGAGTTAATGCTTTTTGAAGTTATCGCTTCGCTCGAAGTTAACGACGTAACCTTATGCTGATGTCTTTTTTCTTTCTTCATTTGTTATTTATCGGTTCAACGTTTCGTCGTTAACTTCTTTAACTTCGCTAACTTCGTTAACTTCAAGCAAATGACACTTGTGAAACTTGAAATTTCTTTATTACTTTTGCATAGAAAAAAATGACGATAATGAAACAGATAGAATATACATCATTTTCAGAGTGTGGTGGTCGTAAGAATAATGAGGACTACTGTCAGGTGGTTGCAAATCCGGATGATGAGCGCTACCTCTTTGTTGTGTGCGACGGCATGGGCGGACATGAAAATGGTGAAATAGCGAGCCAGTTGATTTCTACAACAATTTGCGACTATTGGCGTTCGCATTCTGCCGGTTCAGAGACCGACATGATTTTGAAAGAGGCTTTCAGAAAGGCATCAGAAGCATTAGATGCTAAAACAGAAGAACTTGATTATGTCATGATGGGAACAACAATGGTGCTTGCGGCGATAGTTGGCAATCAACTGACCATTGCACATTGCGGCGATAGCCGTTGCTATTTGCTACGTCCGAATGAAGGAGTGGTCTATGAGACAACGGATCATGTTCAAAATTCAGGAGGGAGAAACTTAATCACCCGTTGTTTTTTCTCCTTTCATCGCAGACATGCAGAAGTGGACATACGTCATTTCGAATTTCAGATAGGCGACAGGCTGTTCCTTTGCACTGACGGCGTGAGTTCCTATGTCAATCCTGACATTCTCAGAGAAAGCCTGATGGAAAACAAGTCAACAGAGGAACTGGCAGACATCGTAAAATTGCTGTGTGAACAATCGTATTCGCCGGATAATTACAGTGGGATACTTTGCAAGTTCGGGATGCAATAATTCTAAAAAGGAGTACCTCATTAAAGAGAAACTCCTTTTTTTATTTGCACAAAATTGTATGCTGCTTTATTTTTCCTCGTCTTCTCTAAAGAAAGACCCTGGAGCCATCTCCATGTTGCAAGATACAAGACCATTAAAACGCATGCGGCTTTTGCGTTCACAACGAAACATTTCCTCTGTGCCTTCAACGTCCTGACAGAATTCCAAATGTTCATCGATGGCGAAGGAGTGAGCCATGGTCTCCACGTCGAGGTTGTCGGTGCCGATGAGCGTGAAGGTCCAGTTCTGTTTCTTCAGTTTCTCAATCATAGTACGTATCATCTTCAGCGTCCATTCATGCGAGCAGTTCTCTTCGCCGTCAGTAATGACAGTGACCAATACGTTGTCGTCTTCTGACACCTGCGCATTGACCTTCGAAATGCCCAAACCCATGGCATCATAAAGAGGTGTGCCACCACCAGGGTTGTAAGCATTCCAACTAAGGTCTTGTGTTTTTTCTGCAGGTGTGTTGTCATAGTGCCAGGTGGTATGGCCGGAATCGAAGGTAACGAGGGTGACGCGTTGTTCCTGATTGGGGAACTTCTCGCTCATCTGGCGGATGGTCTGTAAGGTCTCGTTCATGCCAGTAAACGCCTGTTTGCGGATGATACTCATAGAACCGCTCTCATCAACGATAATCAGGTTGAATACTCGCTTTGTTTTTTCTTCTTTTGTTTTCATTGTGTTAATATTTTAATAGGTTAATAGATGGGTGTGATAATTGCCTTTTTATTTCTTTGAAGAAGATTTTCAGAAAAAATTAAGCAGTGAGGAACATTTTTTTTGTAATTTCACGCAAAATTTTTTATCAAATGTATTTCCAATCACTTTCAGATACCGAGATTATAGAAGGTTTCCGCAGAGGAAATAGCAGTATTATCCACGAGTATTTTTATGGCTACTGCCGAGTGGCGTACAATTTGTATGACCAGCATTATCAGTTGAGAAGCAAGGAAAATTTAGACTTTATGTCTCTGGCTCATCAATATGCCATCTATCTGATGGAGCATGACTGGAAACCGTTGGAAGATCATTCACCTAACGTCAGTCTGCGCTCATGGCTCATTGGCGGTTTCCGGTATGTGGTGCTCGATGCCCTGAAATGGTACCAACGAGAGTACGGCAGCATCACTTTTGAGGACTATTTGCGCACGTTTGATGTCAATAGCGACTTGCGGTTGCAGTTCAACCGCGTGGTGAAGGATTTGCTCAAACATGAGTCGCTGAATGACCAGGAAAGACTGATAATCGACATGATGCTCCTGCAAGGCTTTAAGGGCAAGGAAGTCGCAGCGCAGTTGGATATGACACCTTCTGCCATCTCGCAGAAATATAAGCAACTTATGGAGCGCATCATCGTACCATATTTCCTGAAAAACTTCGACATGGAACTCGAAATGCCGGAGGTGATGGAATTGCCTTTGGTGGAAGAATGGGGCAAGGAAATGGCTCTTCAAGAACCACAAATGTACGACTCTATGCAGTACATGCCACCTATTTCATCAAAGTCTTCTGTTCGTTTCAAAACAGACTTTTTCGAAGAAGAAGACAAACTGCAGAAGCGAACCACTCCATATTTCATCGCAGAACTGCAGCCGAACGAGATATTTGTATTTGGCAGCAATCTGCGCGGTCTGCATAGCGCGGGTGATGCACAAAGAGCGTATCAGATGTTCGGGGCGATTATGGGGCAGGGCGTTGGTCTGCAAGGTCAGAGTTACGCCATACCCACGATGCAAGGTGGGGTAGAAACCATACGTCCGTATGTAAACGATTTTATTGGGTTCGCGAAGGAACATAAGGATCTTACATTCCTTGTAACACGAATAGGTTGTGGTATAGCCGGGTTCAACGACGAAGATATCTCACCACTGTTCAAGAATGCACATGAAGAAGAAAATATAGTGCTACCACCGCATTGGTAATTCATCCATCGCACAATTTGAAAGAATTATAGACGAAAGAAAAATATGAGAAAAATCATAATCATTGCAGCACTGTTGCTGACTCTGACGGCATCGGCGCAGGAGAACCTGCAAAGACAAGCCGGCACGTTAAATAGGGTGAAGTCGTTCACAACAGTGAAGGAACTACCCATAACCAGCGTGAAAAACCAGTATCGCAGCGGAACCTGCTGGGCTTATGCCACGTTGGGCTATTTAGAGAGCGAGATTTTAAGAAAAACCGGCAAGATTTACGACCTCTGCGAGATGTTCGTGGTCAACAAGGACTACATGGATTGTGCCACACACTATGTCAGGATGCACGGCTATAGCCAGATTTCGGAAGGCGGCTCTTGCGACGATGTGTTGGAGGTTATCAGGCAGCATGGCATCTGCCCTGAGGATGCCATGCCGGCACCTGGCTCACTGACGGGCGACCCGCTCGCCAATTTTAAGGAATTCTTCCCTAAATTGGAAAGCACGGTGCGTGGCATAGTAAGGGAAGATGCGAAAGCACCTCTTCCTCATTGGCAGGACTCTGTTCAGACCGTCATCGAACGATACATCGGTTGCTGTCCCGAAACCTTCGTTTACGAAGGTAAAACCTATACTCCAAAATCGTTTGCAGAAGGTCTGGGACTGAATCTCGACGACTATGTGAGCCTGACGAGTTTCACACACCATCCGTTTAATGAGTGGTTCATTATTGAGGCACCCTACAAGTGGCGACTGAAACCAAGTTATAACATCCCCATCAATCAGTTGATTGATATACTCGACAAGGCACTCGATGCCGGATATACCGTGGCATGGGGAGGCGACGTGACGGGCGACTTTACCGGTACGGGAATAGCCCTCCTGCCTGAAAGTGTGATGCCTACACAGGACTTACGACAGGAACAGTGGGACGACTGGCGGTTCACGTACGACCACGTGATGCTGATTTATGGCAAAGCCATCGATGAACAGGGCAAACCTTACTATATGGTGAAAAACTCATGGGGCAAGAGCGGGCAATACAATGGTACTTGGTATATGTCGCGCGAGTATATGTTGCTGAACACCACATATCTGTTCCTCAACAGGCATGCACTGCCAAAGGATTTATTCAATGAAATGAAAAAATAGTTTTATAATGAAAAAGTTTTTAATTACAGCACTCTTGGCTGCTATGATGATAGCGCCAAGCACAATGTCCGCGCAGGAGGAAAATGGTTTTAAGAAATTCAGTGTAGAGGAAGCCTTCGAGGATAACGGCTTCCAGTGGTTCCGCGACGCACAGTTGCTGTGTGCCGGAAACAGGCAGCAGGCCAACGCCATGACCATAGGGTGGGGCGGCATAGGTACACTCTGGAGAAGGACGGCACTTACAGTTTACGTGGCAGAGCAGCGCTATACAAAGCAGTTTATGGACAGCGCAGAGTATTTCACGGTGATGTCGTTCGACATGAAGGACAGCAACGTACTGCACTATATGGGTACCAAGAGCGGACGCGACGGAGACAAGGCGCAAGCCTTAGGCCTTCACACCGCCTATACAGCCAACGGAACACCTTACTACACCGAGGCTACAATGGTTATAGAGTGCAAAATAATGTATGCCGCCCCCTTCGACCCGCAAGGCTTCAAAAGCGATGTCCCCAAAAACATGTACACCAACTTCCCCGCCGGCATCCACTCAATGTACATAGGCGAAGTAGTAAATGCCTGGAAGAAATAATAGTTCGGTAAGTAGTAAAAAAACTATATCAAGAGTTTTTTAATATCAAGTCATTATGAAGATAAATTAAAGGATTCAAGACAAACAAGGATATTCGCGAAAGTTCCTATGAATAATAAGTGGATTGCATAATGTAACATAGTTGGAATTACCACGTTGACTGAAAAGCAAAAGAGGATATATCTGTGTTGACATATCCTCTTGTTCTATAAGCGCTTCAGGATGGGCTTGAACCAACGACCCCCTGATTAACAGTCAGGTGCTCTAACCAACTGAGCTACTGAAGCAAGTGCAATCTCTGTTTTTTTTGCGCTTCAGGATGGGCTTGAACCAACGACCCCCTGATTAACAGTCAGGTGCTCTAACCAACTGAGCTACTGAAGCATTTTTTTTGACGAAAATCTTACAAAAATGTTCGATTTCTCAGAAATTGCGGTGCAAAAGTAACGCATATTTTTTAATTAAACAATATCTTTGCGGAAAAATAATAAAAAATTTTATGGATAAGGTTATCGGAATGGGTAATGCGTTGGTGGATATCCTCGCAAAGCTGGACAACGACGCTGTGCTCGACCGCATAGCATTGCCCAAGGGTTCCATGCAGTTGCTCGGCGAAGAGCGCTATGCCGACCTGCTCGAAGAAATAAGCAAAATGCCTACACAGCGTGTAACGGGAGGCTCGGCAGGCAATGTGATGAAAGGACTGGCTGAACTGGGTGCTGCACCGGGATTTATAGGCAAAACGGCTGCCGATGCTAACGGCGACTTCTATGCCGAAACCTGCAAGGATATGGGCGTGGATTTCGTCCGGCTGCATGATGACACACTGCATACAGGAGTGGCATTGACCTTCATCTCGCCCGATGCCCAGCGCACTTTCGGTACGTATCTCGGTGCTGCCTCGAATTTGCAGCCGGAAGACATCCGCCCCGAATTCTTCGAAGGATACAAGTATTTCTTCATAGAAGGCTATCTCACACAGAACCACGAACTCATAGAACGTGCTGTGGACATGGCGCGCAATGCAGGTCTGAAAATCTGTCTCGACCTGGCTTCGTACAACATAGTGGAGGCTGATCACGAATTTTTCCAATACCTGTTGCAGAAGACCGATATCGTCTTTGCCAACGAGGAGGAGAGTTACGCGTTCACGAAAAAAGAACCTGCCGAGGCGCTCGAAGAACTGGCGAAATTGTGTGAAACAGTAGTGGTGAAGACAGGAAAGAAAGGGTCGCTCGTGGCACGCGGCAGTGAACGGGCTGTCTGCGAAGCACTGCCCGCGGATGTGGTGGATACAACAGGCGCGGGAGATAGCTATGCCGCAGGGTTCCTCTATGGACTGATTACAGGAATGACTCTTGAAAACTGTGCCAGGACAGGCACACTACTCGCATCCACCGTGGTGCAACACATCGGTGCAACACCGCCTGCAGAAGCATGGAATGCCATAAGGGCAGAAGTGGCAAAACTGAAATAAATCATTCTCCCATCGTTTTCTATACGTTGTAGATTAAAAAATGTTTCGCGCAATAGGTATCTCTGTTTGTAGGCTGATAATGCCGGTCATGCTGGCATTAAGCCCCGTGTATGTCTGTGCACAGAGCGCGGAGAGCATAAAATATGCCGAGCAGATGGAGCGTTTCTTCAATGTGTACCAGATCATTCAGAACCGCTATTTCATACATGTGCCTGCAGAAAGACTCTTCAACAAGGCAATTCAGGGCATGATGGACATCCTCGACCCGCATTCGCAATTTCAGGTAATCAAGCATGATCATCCTTTAGACTTGGGTATAAAATGGCATTACGACCCCGATATCAGACGTTTCGTGGTGTCCCGTGTGGATGAGAAAAGCGGAGCAAAGGCAGCCGGTGTGCAGGCGGGCGATGTAATCATGGAGATAAACAAGAATCCTTTGGGAGAATGTTCGCTGAATGAAGACAGTGTCCGTCTCTATGATGAGAAAATGAAGGATATACTGTATGACGAAGTCAAGAAAGGCAAGGTGAGAATCACTTTTGCACGCAAAGTTCTCGGAGCAGATGGTGCCTTCAATCTCAAGAACAAAAACATAGACGTCAATATAGTTAATTACGCAAAAACCACCGTGCCATTCGGTTGTCTGATTGACGGCAAAGTGGCTTATATTCGTGTCAAGGAATTCGATTTCACAGGAGATGATGCAGGAACTACCACATATTCAGAGTTTTATAACAAACTCAGGACGCTCCGGTATCAGTACAACAACCTGAAGGCTGCTGCCGACAGCGGGCTGAATGAAAATGTAGTTCCCGACACACTCATGCCCATCATCATCGACATTCGGGGCAACGGAGGTGGACTTGTGAAGGCTGCCATAGATATTGCAGGCATGTTTTTGGACGAACGCTCAATGGTTTGCTACGTTGAGGGCGAACATCACAATGAAACTATGATTACGGAAGGAAAACCTGAATACAGAGCGAACCCATTGGTTTTCCTTGTTGACAGTGCGTCAGCATCAGCATCCGAACTGCTCAGCGGAGCCATGCAGGACCAAATGCGGGGCATCGTGATAGGACAACGCACATACGGCAAGGGCATCATGCAGAAAACGTTGGAAAACGGAGAGTTTCAAGACAACGTGCTCTCAATCACTATAGGCAGATATTATCTTCCGAGCGGACGATGCGTGCAGAGATGGGACTATAGCCCGCTGGTCTATGGCGAAGAAAAACGCGAAATCTACAACAAGGACGACTATGGCATCACGCCCGACAGCATGGTGAACGACACCACGCCTGCCTTCTTCGAAATGTTGGCTCAGCAGAATGCGTTTTTCAACAGTTGTGTGGACCTGAGAATAAGATATCCGGAAGTGATGGAAACCGATGCCAGAACTTTCGAACTGACCGAAGAACAACTGGAATACTTCAAGGTGAGGCTACTTGAAAATGGCTATATCTTCGAAACTCAGGTATGGAAGGATTTCAGCCAGATGAAGGAATCGCTCAGTCAATATGGCGTGGATACCAACTATCGACAGTTGGAAGAAGACGTGCTCAACCAACTTAGTAAGAAACTTGAAGGCAACGACGAGATATTGCGTGTGATGGTGACGAAGAAGCTGATGGACATGTATCGCACGCCGGAGGACTATTATCTCTATAGCCTCAATCACGATTATGTGTTAGACGTGGCAATGAAGGTGCTGAATGATGGACTGTACGAAGACCTCATGGACAAGAAGCCTGAACGCTAATGCAAATCTGACTTAAATATGTGGCAACCAGCCACTGTTGTGACGATTTTTTTGACAAGATAATCCATGATACCAATGAAGTCTATTATGAAGAAAGTGCTTTTTAGCATTATAGCCTTTTTTTGTGCAATGTCAGTTATGTTCGCACAAAAATATGAACCTACGAAGGAAAACATCGCCGCACGCAAGGAATTCACTGCCGACCGCTTTGGTGTGTTCATCCATTGGGGGACGTACAGCATGTTTGCGCAGGGAGAATGGTATCTTAGTGCCGGACTTAACGACAAGGAATACAGCAAGGCCGCTGATGCCTTCTATCCTCATCGATTCAATGCAGACGAGTGGGTGAGAGCCATCAAGGACGCAGGAGCCAGATATATCACCTTCACCTCGCGGCATCACGACAGTTTCTCCATGTTCAAGACCGCAGAGTCCGACTACAACATCGTTGATGCAACACCCTTCAAGCGCGATGTCGTAGGCGAATTGTCTGAGGCGTGTCAGCGTCAGGGCATGAATCTGCATCTGTATTATAGCATCCTCGATTGGCACCGTGCCGACTATCCGGTAGGCAGGACAGGCCTACGCACAGGGCGACAACTACAACCCAACTACGACTCCTACTTCCGGTTCATGAAGAACCAGGTAAAGGAATTGCTGACAAAGTACGGTCCCATACGCGGCATCTGGCTCGACGGCTATTGGGATCACGACAACGACTCTGTGCCCTTCGACTGGCGCATGCCGGAATTCTATCGTTACATACATAGTCTGAATCCGGCTTGCCTCATAGGAAACAACCACCATATCAGCCCCATCGAAGGCGAAGATTTCCAAATGTTCGAGCGCGACTTGCCTGGTGAGAACAAGGCAGGGATGAGCGGTCAGGACATCAGCAGCCTCCCGCTCGAAATGTGCCAGACGATGAATGGTATGTGGGGATATAAGGTGGCAGACCAGAACTATAAGTCGTCGGCAGAACTCATCAAACTCCTGGTTCGCGCCGCAGGAAAAGGTTCAAACCTGCTGCTCAACATCGGGCCGCAGCCCAATGGAGAACTCCCCGCTGTGGCACTTGAGCGACTGAAAGAAATGGGAGCATGGATGCGTATCTATGGTGAAACCATTTATGGAACGACGCCTTCCGAAATAGGAGAACAAGAATGGGGCACCACAACACAAAAGGGAAATATAATTTTTCTACACGTATTTTCTGCTCCCGAAAAAACAATAAATTTCCCGATGAAATCGACTATTTTGGACGCTTTTGAGTATAAGACAAACAAACCTCTTGCGTTCACGCAGTCTAATGACAAAGGTGTAACTCTGCTTTTACCCTCTGCTCCAAAAGGCGAGGACTATGTCATTACCCTTCGGATAAAGTGATGAAAGAAAAGCATCCTCTTCTCGAAGTGTGCTGCGGTAGTATGACAAGCGTGGATAATGCCCTGGCAGGTGGTGCAGAACGTATAGAGTTGTGTTCCGCGCTTGGCGTGGGCGGACTGACCCCTTCTTTGGGTCTGTTGAGAGAAGCGCGAAAGCGCTATCCTGCGCTGACAATCCATGTCCTGATACGTCCACGGGAAGGCGATTTCAACTATTCGCCCGGTGAGATGGAAGTCTTGATGGAAGATGTACGTCTTGCCGTAGAAAATGGCGCTGATGGTATAGTTTGCGGCATACTTGACAAGAATGGCGAGATAGACATCGTTCGCACAGGACAGGTTATCGCTGCATCCGGCGGCAGACAGTTTACGTTCCATCGCGCTTTCGATGCCGTGACAGACCCGATTTCAAGTCTCGAAACTCTCGTCAGTTTAGGCTGCCACAGAGTGTTGACAAGCGGAGGGGCTGAAACAGCGGTGGAGGGTGCTGATATGCTGAAAAAACTCGTAAGAGCGGCAGATGGGCGTATCATAGTAATGCCGGGAGCAGGTGTCAAATCTTCGAATGTGGCACATTTAATGCGCAACACCGGTTGCACCGAAGTGCACGCTTCATGCGCAAGAGCACTGGCACCCGCTATGCGAGGACCGGCACTCGGGGTAGCCGATGACGGCTCGCGAACAGAAACTGATGCTAATGAAGTGGCTGCCGTCATAGCGGCACTCAGAGAATTTAGAATATAGTAAAATCAAAACACCTGATATCATGAAATCCAGACTAATATCATTGATATGCCTTATGGTATGTCTTACAGGTATTGCCCGTGCTGATGACCCCTTCCGCAACCATCGTTACAATGCTTTTACCACTCTCAAGGTGGACACCAGCAGCATCGTCTTTGTGGGAAACAGCATCACAAACCTGCACGAGTGGTGGGAAGCCTTCGGATGCAATGCCAAAGTACTCAACCGCGGTGTGTCCGGCTCCTATTCCGACGAAGTGCTTGCCAATCTTGAGAATGTCATCATGGGTCATCCCGCAAAGATTTTCTTTATGATAGGTACAAACGACCTCGGAATGTATGGCAACAAAACCGCAAAAATAGCCGCCAACGTGCGCGAAATCGTGGCGCGTGTTAAAAAAGAGTCGCCTAAAACGGAAATTTATCTCCAAAGCGTGCTGCCGACAGAAGTGGGCAAGAGAACCCTGCCTGCAGAGCGTGAAATAAACGATTCTTTAAAGAAGATATGCACCGACTGCAACCTCACTTACGTGGATTTGTGGGACTTGCTCATAGATATACCTTCAAAGAATCCCCTCAGTATGTCGAACGACGGGCTGCACCTCACAGTGAAGGGCTACTACCAGTGGTGCAATGCCATAGCACCCATCGTAGGCAGCAAGTGTGTCTACACCAACGGAGAGAACAATTATGGCGGTGTAGATAAACTTTATGGTATGCGTGTAACGCAATTCGGCGACCTGCCCGTATGTAAGGGCGACGTCCTGCTCATCGGCGATGAAGTGGTAACAGGTGGAGAGTGGCACGAATTGCTTAACTCGACCAAAATCAAGAGCCGTGGCAATGCATGGGACTATCCGGGACGCCCCCTTTCGGTAACGCTGGCTTCCATTCCTGTCATTCTCCAGGGTAGGGAAGGAAACGAACAGCCTGCAAAGGTGTTCCTCTATGCCGGAGTACGCGAAGTAAACGGAAACAAGAATGTGGCTGCTTCGGCAGTGGAGTACAGGAAAGTGGTGGACAAAATCCGCGAAATGGCACCAAATACGAAAATATACCTCATGGCACACCTGCCGCAGGCCAACGCAAAACTAAGCAAGCGCGCAAAGGATTTCAACCTCCAACTGCAAATCATTGCTGAAGACATAGAAGGTGTAACGTACGTAGATACCTACACGCCTTTTGTGAAGGGGAGTGGCATAAACCCCGAATATATGATGGGCAACTATCTCACAGGACTTGGCTACAACCGCCTGGCTCGTGTTCTGGCGGATTATCTCGTGGAAGAAGGCGTCAGTGTGATGGACGAGGATGTGGCACGCGAACTTGCAGCAACGTATGAAGCGCGCAATGCAGCATACATGCAGAATGTGCGTAAGAAAAAGTAATCATTAGACTCATAAATACAAAATCAATAACAATGAAGAAATTTATCCTTTTTACAGCAGCATTGATGCTTAGCATCTCTATGGTGCATGCAGACTTGCCTTTCCGCAACCATAGGTTCAGTTCCTTTTCAGTACTTGAAGTGGACACTAACAGCATCGTATTCCTCGGAAACAGCATTACCAACATGAATGAATGGTGGGAAATGTTCGACAGCAATCCCAACATCGTCAATCGCGGAAACTCCGGAGCAGTATCATCCGAATGGCTTGCAAATCTCGAAATGGTAATAACCGGCAAACCCAAGAAAATCTTCCTCATGATAGGCACGAACGACCTTGGGGCAGTCGGTCTCAGTACTCCTCAGCAGGTGGCATCTACCATCCGCAAAATATTTACACGCATCAAAAATGAAAGTCCCAAAACGGAAGTATATTGTCAAAGTATCTTGCCCAGTAACTATCGACGAACAGAGAGTGTTTTGCTCGCAGCCAACGACTCGTTGAAGAAAATGTGCCCCGAGTTTGGATATACCTACATCGACCTTTGGGATTCACTCTACGGCATCATGAATGGCACCAATGGAGGTCTCTCCTACGATGGCTTGCACCTCACCGCCAAGGGTTACTACATCTGGGGGCAGAAAATCAAGCAATATGTGGGCAACAACTGTGTGTTCACTAATGCAGATTTGAATAATGCAGGCTATGGAGGCTCACATGGCATGAGATACACCGTATTAGCCGATCTTCCTGTCAAGAGTAGCGATGTGCTCATCATTGGTGATGAAATGGTGCATGGCGGCGAGTGGCACGAACTGCTCCATAGCGATAAAATCAAGAGTAGGGGAACAGGGTGGGGATACCCGGGCTCAAGCATAGAGCATGTCATCAATCTGACGCCGGTCGTACTGCAAGGGCGCACAGGAAATCAGGCTCCGGCAAAAATGTTTGTCTATGCTGGTGTGTCCGATGTCAACAATACGAGCGACCCGGCAACGACAGCAACAAATTATTGGAAAATCGTGGACAAAATCCATGCGCTCTGTCCGACGACAAAAATATATGTCATGGCGCTTCAACCTACTGCCACGGCAGCCACCAATACAGGTAAGGTGGTGCCCTTCAATGCCGCTATCAAAGCAAAGGCAGAAGCAACGGACTATGTAACATACGTGGACACCTACACACCGCTCGTCAATAGCAGTACAAACGTGGGTAACTCCAAGTATTTCAGCGGGAACTATCTCTACGGACTTGGCTACATCAAAACGGCGCAAATCCTGGCACAATACCTTGAAGAAGAAGGTGTCAGCGTACTTTCAGAGAACGAAGCACAGACCTTGATGAACCGCTACAGTGCGCGCAACACACTCGGTGGCGCTGTGTCCGCCGTTAACGACTACAAAGCCGGAACAGAAATGGGGCAGTACAGCGCAGAAGCCATAGAGAATTTCTCGGCAACTATAGACGAGTGCTACGAACTGCTCACCTCCGAAACTGCCACCAACGAGCAACTCTCTGCCAAAGCAACAAGCATGAATACAGCCCTAAACAGTATCCGTGAGAGCATCGCCATGCCTAAAGAAAGCGGTGACACCTGCTATTGGTACACTTTCAATTCCTCGCTTCGAAACAGCCTCTATCTCTCTTCAACAGCCACTGCAGGAGGTGTGCAAGGTAATGCATCAAGTACACGCGCATCTCATTGGAAGTTCATTAAACGAGCAGATGGCCGTTATGACATCGTGAACCGTTCACACGGGGGGTATATCGCTCCAACAGCAGTCTACAACAATCAAATCAAAACCGTATCCACCCAACCCCAGAAAGGCTGGAAATTGAGTTACAGCAACACGGCAGGTATGTATATCATCAGTAGCGATGCCGTACAACTCAACCAAACTAACCTGTTAGGCACCCCCATCTACAACTGGAGTGCGGGAGGCACAGGCACCGACCGCGACGACGCAGGATGCCAGTTCACCATCAAATATGTAGCGATGACTGTGCCCGCTGACACTACCACTACTCCAGACACTACAATGGCACCCGTTTATACATACAACACACAACGCGGTGCACTCTATGCCAATGGGGCCAGCACGGCAGTGAACAAAAGCGGTGCAAACGAGGACGATCCCACCTATCATTGGGGCATTGTGGAATACAAGGACAAAAAGTACATTTTTAGTGTATCTGAAAAGGCTTTCCTTTCTAAGAAAGTGGGAATGAACAGCGGAGCAAACTCCATCCTGACGATAGATGCCATCGATGCCATCAATTTTGCAGAATCGGGCAATGCTGATTATCCCGATTTCCTGTCAGTAACACAAAGTGGAGCCACCTACTACCTCAACATGACCTCCGATCCGGGCGATTTACGTATTGATTCGTGGAGCACGAAAGATGTTGGAAACCGTGTGAAGTTCGGAGAAGTGGAAGGTGTGCTGTACAACGAGGCGGAAGCCATTGCCATATTGAAAGAATTCCTCGGCGAGACGACAGACCCTGAAGATCCTAAAGTGCCACCATATACCGCAGCAGCAGAATATGCCTATACACTCGACGGCACATCGCCCATAGAACTCACAGGACCACTCGCCGAAACACTCCTCGACATGGAGAGCGGAACAGTGTTCATCTCTTTCACACCTGCCACCACGACAAACAGGCAAATCCTCCTTGCTGCATGCAATTACACCAATTCTGCATTCTTCGGAGCCATGATGAACGGCGGAAAACTCGCCGTGAACGAAACATCCACCGACGGTGCGGAAGGATGGTACACCCGCGGAACTGCAGTAACAGCAAATCAACAGCACGCTGTAGCACTGACATTCAATAAATCCACCGGTATATATACCTACTACACCAATGGCGCATCGAACGGCACGATAACGCTCCCTTCAGGAAACTATCAAGCCAATTTCTTCGGAACAGGCAACTTCAGCCAAATCTTCCTTGGAGGAGCAAAACTTTCCAATAACGCCAACATGAACCCCTTCACCGGAAAAATCAACGACATACAGGTATGGACAGAAATCCTTGATGCCGAAACCGTGGCAATGATTCAAGCCCGCAACCTCGACGACCTGCCCACGGCAATCAGCACAACTGTCGTCAATAATCCTTCAGAAACCATCTACGACCTCACCGGCAGACAAATCAGAAAACCCGCGAGAGGCATATACATCGCAGGTGGTAAGAAATTCATTCGGTAAGAAAATTTTTAATTGTTTGTTACATTAGACTGGTTATACATTTACAACGAAATGTTACAGCCGTAAAATTTACAGCCATAAGTTTACAGCCATAAATTTATAGCTGTAAAATTACGCCGTCACCCCCAACTCGTATAGTCTTTCAGGCGCGAAGTCCACACCATTGTACCATTCCAGTGTCCAGTCGGTAAGGGCGAATTGGACAAACTTGCTGTGGTCGAGCAACTGTTCGCGGAGTTTTCCTGTTAACAGCGGCCTGAAATCGACTATGCGTCGCTCACCGTTGCTAAACTCTAGTACCATTGTGTAGTCGTGCAGGTATTCCACATCGACCACTCTGAGCAATTCCTGGTTTTCCATCTTCGTGATTTTTAAAAGGTTGATTATCTTAAAGGGTCAATGGGCAATGCTTCTTCCCCATTCTGTAGGCGTGTCCAGTTCGCCATAAGTTCGTCGTGGTGCTCGTCCATCCACTCAAACACCTTCTTAAGTGCTTTGCGAGGCAGTTCGCCCTTAACCACCCCTTTGTTGATGGTTACGGTGCAACGATAGTCACCGTAACGCACATGGAAATCAGGTGGATTGTGATCATCGCCAAACATGGCTATGATGATACCGAAGAATCTGCTATTTCTGGCATTATCTCTTTCGCTTTTATTCTATCGATGCAAAAACAACAAATTTCTGCAAAATGAGAGGAAGATTCCAACTCTTTGAATCAACAATTATATATAAACAGCAATAAAAATATTCCCTGTTTTGTTTGCAGAGTCAAAGTTCTACCCTAAATTTGCACCCAGAAAGTGTAAATCACGTTTTACATATCTGTACGTGAATTGTAAATCGCCTTTTACACATTTCATGGATAAGTGTAAATTGCCTTTTGCACATCCTGTGAATTTAAGTATAAAAGAATATGGAAAAGTTATTCGAACGCCACGACATCTACCTCTCTGAAGTACCAATGGGTTACGTCAGAGACTTCATGCACCTCATCCATTGGGATTCACGTCTCGTTATTGTTAAGGGGCCTAAAGGAGTTGGTAAGTCCACTCTTCTGTTACAATACATCAAGAAGAACTTTGAACCCGATGACCGTCATGTGCTTTATTGTTCTGCAGATACTGGCTATTTTGCTACTCACACCATTGTTGATTTGGCAGATAAGTTTGTCAAGCGAGGTGGTCAGTGGCTCTTCCTCGACGAAGTGCATAAATACGAAGGGTGGAGTCGTGAAATCAAGGAAATTTATGACCTCTATCCCAAGTTGCATATAGTGCTCAGTGGTTCGTCGCTCATACAGATTAACGATGGGCAGGCAGACTTGTCTCGGCGCATGTTGCGCTATGATATGCCAGGTCTTTCGTTCCGCGAATTCCTTAAATTCGACAAGGGAATAGACATTGAAGCCGTTACTTTAGGCACCCTGTTGGAATCCCCCAATATGTTTTGTTCGCACGTCCGTTCCTTATGCCATCCGTTAGAGCATTTCGGCCGTTATCTGCAATATGGTTACTATCCCTTTTATTTCGAAAACAAAAGAGCGTATTATCGTCATATAGAAGATGTCGTTAACTACATCATTGACGTAGAACTGACTAAACATCGTAACATAGAAGTAGGTAATACCCGTAGTCTGAAGGCCTTGTTACAAGTCATTTCGCAAATGACGCCCTACGAGGTAGATATAGCCAAACTGTCGAAAGCCACAGGCATATCACGCCCCTCTACGCTGAAATACCTGACGCACATGGAGGAGGCATGTCTCATTCACCGGCTTTTCACGGACTTAAAACGTGTAACAGACCTTCAGAAGCCCGATAAAATCTATCTGGACAACTCAAATCTGCTCTATGCACTATGCCCACAAAGACCTGAGATTGGCACCGTTCGCGAGGCCTTTTTTGCCAACCAGTTGGTATCGGCTGGGCATACCGTGGAATATGCAGGCTATAAGAAAGGCGACTTCTGTATTGATGGTAATACGGTGATAGAGGTTGGTGGAGCCGATAAAGGCTTTAGCCAACTGGCAGGAAATAATCTTTCCTTTGTGGCAGCAGACGACATAGAGTCTGCCTCAATGAGGAAAATTCCTCTTTGGGCCTTCGGCTTCCTGTATTAACGTGAGTTCGGTAATTCCAGCTAAAGCAGTCTGAGGCGGACGTAACAACACAAGCAAGGATAAAACCTTTGTTTTGCTCAGGACGTTATGCATTCTTAAATTCAAATAAGAAGTGCAAGACTCGTCCTGTGGGATTCACTGATTGAAAGGTAAGTCAGAGACATCAAGTAGCAACATAAAAGCAAAAGGGAGATTTTCATCTCCCTGAGATTAACTACTTTTGTGTTGCATATGAAATATAAACAGCTAACCTCGCAGCAAAGGTACACAATCCAGAACGGATTAAAGCAAGGATTGACCAAAAAGATGATCGCCGCCCTCATAGAGGTGAACGAAAGCACCCTTTACAGGGAAATCCATCGAAATGGCGGTGCCAAGGTTTATAATGCAGAAAAGGCACAGCGCGAAGCAGACCGCCGCAAGACGCGTCTTCAGAAACCGCGAAGATTCACACACGCCCTTAAGCGGGAAGTCATAAGTCTGCTGCAAAAGAAATGGTCGCCCGAACAGATATGCGGGTATATAAAGAGACAAGGGCGCGAATGCGTCTCCCATGAAACAATATACGCATTCATCAGAACCGACAGGAAGTGCGGAGGGATGCTTTGGAAACTCTGCCGTCACGCAATGAAGAAGCGACGGAAGACAGACAAGGGAAAACGGATTCCCATAAAAGACCGCGTGAGTATAGACCTTAGGCCGGAAGAGGCAGACGGCACGCGTTTCGGAGATTGGGAAATGGACACCATAGTCGGTAAGGATGGGAAAGGAGCGCTAGTTACACTCTACGAGAGACGTACTGGATATGGGATGGTCAAAAGGCTGCCTGATGGAAAAGAGGCAAAAGGCGTGGAAGAAGCAGTATACAGAATGTTGATTCCTTACAAGAAACAAGTACTCACTATTACTACAGATAATGGAACAGAGTTCGCCAGGCATAGTCAATTGGCAAAGAAACTCTCCACGAAAATCTTTTTTGCACACCCTTATAGCTCATGGGAAAAGGGAGGTGTAGAAAACTACAACAAACTCGTCAGACAATATATACCTAAGGGAACGAATTTAGAACAATACACAGACAAATATCTTATGGAAGTACAAAAGCAAATTAACAGCAGACCAAGAAAAAAACTCAACTTTAATAACCCAAAAAACGAATTTTACAAACTTTTAGACTAATATTGCACTTGCTACTTGAATCTACGATTGAACTCTCAATTCTATATAAATTCCCAATCTGGTGCACCCATTCAAGGGAAAATTGCTAATTTTGCAGGTCCTATATGTTTATAAATTATTCTATAGGGCTGAAGCGGTGCGAAGGTGCGCGTAAACACCTGAAACAGAAACAAATAAAAACAAACTATAAAAATGAAAGAACAACTTTTTTCTGCGCTGCCTTATAAGGTGGCTGACATGACACTTTGCGACTTTGGACGTAAGGAAATAGAAATTGCAGAACACGAAATGCCAGGTCTGATGGCGCTGCGCGAGAAGTATGGTGCTGAAAAACCGCTTGCAGGTGCGCGTGTGATGGGCTCGCTCCACATGACGATTCAGACGGCTGTGCTCATAGAGACTCTCGTAGCCCTCGGCGCAGAGGTGCGCTGGTGTTCATGCAACATCTATTCCACTCAGGATCATGCAGCAGCAGCCATAGCCCAGACGGGCGTAGGCGTGTATGCTTGGAAAGGCGAGAGCCTTGCAGACTATTGGTGGTGTACGCTCCAGGCGCTGAATTTCGGCGAAAAGGGTATGCCCAACCTGATTGTGGACGATGGTGGCGATGCCACACTGATGATTCACCTCGGGGTGCAGGCAGAAAAAGACCCCGCCGTGCTCGACACGCCAAGCGGCAGTGGCGACGAGGAAGAACTCAAGAATATCATCAAGGCAGTCCTCGCCGAACGCCCCGACTTCTTCAGCACGCTCGCAGCCAGCATACGCGGCGTGAGCGAAGAAACAACCACGGGTGTGCACCGTCTCTACCAGATGATGGAGCGCGGAGAATTGCTCTTCCCGGCATTCAACGTGAACGACTCCGTAACCAAGTCGAAGTTCGATAACCTCTACGGCTGCCGCGAGAGCCTCGCCGACGGCATCAAACGCGCCACCGACGTGATGATAGCAGGCAAGACATGTGTTGTAGCAGGCTATGGCGAAGTGGGAAAAGGCTGCGCACAGTCCATGCGTTCATACGGTGCCCGCGTCATCGTAACAGAAATCGACCCCATCTGCGCACTTCAGGCTGCCATGGAAGGCTATGAAGTGCTTACCATGGAAGAAGCAGCACCCCTTGGCAATATCTTCGTAACTACTACGGGTAACATCGATGTCATCACCACCGAACACATGAAAGTGATGCCCGACCAAGCCATCGTGTGCAACATCGGGCACTTCGACAGCGAAATACAGGTGGAAGCCCTCAAGAACCTGCCTGGCATCAAAGCCACTAACGTGAAACCACAGGTAGATTCATACCTCTTCCCCGACGGACACCGCATCACCCTCTTGGCAGACGGCAGACTCGTGAACCTTGGTTGCGCTACGGGACATCCCTCGTTCGTCATGTCAAACTCCTTCACCAACCAGACCCTCGCACAGATGGCGCTTTGGAAGAAACAATATGAAGTGGGAGTGTATCGCCTGCCTAAAGAACTCGACGAAGAAGTGGCACGCTTGCATCTGGAACGCATCGGTGTTCACCTTACAAAACTCACTCAAGAACAAGCCGACTACATCGGTGTACCTGTGGAAGGACCGTACAAGGCAGAACACTATCGCTATTGATTACGAAAAGCGGAGAAGTAATTAAAAAGAAACATAACAACAGAAATCATAATGAACAAAGTAACATCTCGCCCAGTTGAGGGTGGTTGGTTAGGATTGCTCAGGCAGTCATGGCCTGATGCACTCTGTGTAGTGCTATTTCTCGTCATCAGTTTCGCCTATTTCATGACGCCGATAAGCCAAGGCCTTGTTCTTGGTGGCGATGACCACACTGGAGGCGTCGGAATGGCGCATGAACACGCGGAGTATCATGAGCGTACAGGAGAAATAACACGATGGACAAACAGTGTCTTCGGCGGTATGCCAACGTATCAGATAGCACCGTCTTACGATTCAACATCTGCACTCGGGACGATACAGAAAATATACCAGTTGGGCACAACGGGCGTGCTGAGTTACACGTTCCTCTTTTTGCTCGGATTCTACATCCTGTTGCGTGCATTCAATTTCAAGCCCTATCTTGCAGCATTGGGCTCAATCCTTTGGGCGTTTTCGTCCTACTTCATGATTATCATCCTTGCAGGGCACATCTGGAAGGTGCTTGCACTTTGCTTCATACCGCCTACGATAGGTGGACTCATTCTGTGCTATAGAGGAAAATACCTCTGGGGTGGGGCAGTTACAGCGCTCTTCACGGCATTGCAAGTAACCTCGAACCACGTGCAGATGTCCTACTATTTCATTTTCGTCATGCTGGCAATAGTAGTGGCATACGGCATCGCGGCATTCCTGCCAAAGAAGGATGCAACTGACGATTATGGGATGATTCTTTCGCCAAAATCATGGCTGAAGGCTACGGGAATAATCATTGTTGCAGGTATGATAGGTGTGTTGGCGAATGTGTCGAACCTCTATCACACGTATGAGTATCAGAAACATTCCATGCGCGGTGGATCGGAACTCAAACAGGCAGCACCGGAAAAAGCGGATGCAAAGACTGATGCAAAGGCGGCTGAAAAAACTACCGAAACGACACGCAGCGGACTCTCCACCGAGTACATCACACAGTGGAGTTATGGTATAAACGAGTCGCTCACACTTCTCATTCCTGAAGTTTCTGGTGGCAGTTCGGCAGAGAGTATCCTCGACAAAGTGCCTGAAGCTCAAGAGAACATGAACTTTATGGGAGGTCTGCAGAGCATACAGCAAGCAGCTGGTCCGCAGGCAGCCAGTGCGTTCCTCCCAAGTTACTGGGGAGAACAGCCAGGCACGTCGGGACCGGTCTATGTCGGTGCCATCGTGTGCCTGCTCTTCATTCTCGGCATATTCTATGTGCGCGGACCGATGAAGTGGGCACTCCTTGCAGCAACGATCATTTCGTTCTTCTTCGCATGGGGAAAGAATTCCATGGCACTCACGCAGTTCTTCATCGACAACCTGCCGCTCTATAATAAGTTCCGCGCAGTAAGTTCGGCACTCGTCATAGCCGAATTCACAATGCCTTTGCTCGGTATCCTGGCGTTGGCACGTTTCATCAAGGAGCCCGACTTGCTCAGGCGCAAACCATTTGGCATGTATATAGCCATCGCAGTGACAGTTGGTATCTGCTTATTGTTGTATGTGGCACCAGGCGTTTATGGCGATTGTATCAACAGCACACAGAAGGATATCATTGGTCAACTCTCAAATGCAGGAATCATTGAGTCCACTTCTTTCTCGGCTGCCCTGTCCAGCATACACCATAGTTTGCTTGCAAAATCGGCAGGACGATCGCTTTTCCTTGTGTTGCTTGGAGCAGCAGTGGTATATATCTATTCACGCGGTTGGATAAAACATTGGATGATGTGTGGAGCGCTTGCGCTATTATGCCTTGCAGACCTTTGGATGGTGGACAAAAAATACCTCAACGATGAATCTTTCAGTGATCCAATGATGGTGGAAGACGAAACCACACAAAAGCCTGCTGCATACGATGAAATACTCGCAGACCAATCGAACTATCGTGTTGCCGACGTTAGTAGAGGATTGAGCAATACGTTCAACAACAATCAAGCCAGTTATTGGTTCAAAAATATCGGTGGCTATAGCCCTGCGAAGATGCAGCGCTATCAGGAACTCATCGACCGCTACATCGGCAATGAACTCGCCACATTCGACAATGCGGCGAAGCAACTCGGCGACCACCTCGATGCCGTAAACATCGACAGCCTCTTCCCCGTGCTCAATATGCTCAACATGAAGTATGCCGTTGTGGCAGACTCCACCGGTACGGCGCAGATGAAGGTGAAGAACCCATACGCCAACGGCAACGGTTGGTTTGTCAACAAACTGCAGTTCGTGAAAGATGCCGATGCTGAATTGTCAGCACTCAGCAAACTCGACACGAAGCACATCGCCGTGGCAGACGAATCATTCAAGGCGCAACTCGACGGTACACCGCTCGACTCCGGTACGGTGAAACTCGACAAGTACGAGCCTAACGAACTCGACTATACCATCTGCAGCGCGAAGGGTGGAGTAGTGGTGCTCTCAGAAATCTACTATCCGGGATGGACAGCCACGCTCGACGGACAGCCCGTTGAAATAGGGCGTGTCAACTATGTTCTGAGAGCACTGAAGGTAACACCCGGACAGCATAAGTTGCACCTCGAATTCAAACCCGCTTCCATAGCAAAGACCGACACAGTGGCTTACATCGCTCTGGCGCTCACCATCATAGCCTTCATGGCAGGGCTGTTCTTTAACATAAAGGGAAAGGTGATTAAACCTAAGGGGCAGGATAATGTCAAATGACATGACATAAAAAGCCTGAATCATGAAGAAAGTAATCATCACCATCATCGTGGCAGCAGTGTTTATCATTGCAGCAGTGACCAATCCCTCTCTCTATGACCACCGCGAAACCGTAAGGCAAATCCTGAAGACACAGGCAGACAAAATAGCCGAAAAGAAGACCGAAGGTATTACGGACAAAGTGGTAAGCGGAGTGATAGGAACAGACATCAGCACCGGAAAGGTGGGCGAGACCATCGACGGTGTGGTACGCGAAGTAACTGGTGCCGTCATTGGCAAAGTGGCAGACGTTGGTGTCGATGAGGAAATAGGAAGGGAAAACTATGTGTTCTTCTCTCTGACCACACTCAAATGGAAGGGAGAAAAGAAGAAGGTAGGTATCGGTATCTTCGGCAATGTGTTCCTGTTTGCTGATGTCGACGAATATGTTGATAAGCATATCTGAAGGCATTCGAGCATTCAGATTATTCAGAACACTCTGATTACTCCGATTATTCCGACTATTCTGACAAAATCCGAAAACTGTTAAACGTTTTCGGATTTTCTCTGTCAAACAAGAGTAAAATCCAAGATAACAACATCATGAAAAGAAGTTTCTCTGCCATATTCGCCATGTTGCTGACAGCAATAGTGCTTTTGCCATCTGATGTGGCAGCACAGTGCTCATCGACAAATACAGCCTTCAAGAGTGGTGAAGTGCTGGGCTACGACCTCTATTTCAACTGGAAATTCGTCTGGGTGAATGTGGGTACAGCCAACTTGTCCATAAAGCAATCCACATACGGCGGTCAGCCTGCCTATTGCGCATCGCTCATCACACGCACGGCAGGCAAGGCGGACAAGTATTTCGTGATGCGCGACACGCTTACTGCCTTTATGGGTACCGACCTCGTGCCGAAGTATTACCGCAAGCGCGCACGCGAAGGCAAGGACTATAGCTGCGACGACGTGTGGTACAGTTATCCTTCAGGAAAGTGCAACGTCAAGATGCGCTTCAGCAAGAACGGGAAACCCGCAGAAAACAAGTCGGCTTCGAGCAAGTACTGCGCTTTCGACATGGTGTCGATGATGATGCGTGCAAGGTCGTTCAATGCCGGCACTTACAAGAAAGGGCAGCGCATACCCTTCCTCATGGCTGAAGGAAAGCATTGCGAATGGCGCGACCTCGTCTATCACGGCAAGCAAGTCATAAAGATGGAAAACAGTAACGACCGCTACCGCTGCCTCGTGTTCTCCTACGTGGAGAAGGAAAAAGGCAAGGAAAAAGAAATCATACGCTTCTACATCACCGACGATGCCAACCATGTGCCCGTGATGCTCGACATGCACCTCAATTTCGGCAGCGCAAAAGCCTATCTCCGCAGTGCAAAAGGACTGAGAAATGCCACAACAGCCAAGGTCTGAAGAACATGCCATAGCCCCCATAGTTTTCTCAAGAAAAGTTGAGTTTTCCAAGGAAAGTCCCGGATTTCACAAGAAAGTCAGGGATTTCTTTGTTTTTTCGTATGGAGGTCTGTAAAACTTATTACGCTGAATTATAATGTAACAGAGTCAATCTCTTCCTGCAGGTTTTTCAGGAAAGCACAGGCTTGCTCACCGTCCATCTGCGCATGATGAAACTGAAACGAAATGGGCAGGGTGGTCCTGAACAGCCTCTTGCGGTATTTGCCCCATGCAAGAAAGGGATTGTTGTATATGCCGGAATATTGATTGACAATACAGTCGAGTTCCAACTGGGGTAATGCAGATGTGCCTATGATCATGCGATCTTCTATCGATGTGCTTATGCAGGTCCTTGCTGCTTCATCGGTCAGCCTTAAGTAGTCGCTGTTAAACGCGCTGATGTCATCGCAGAAGGGTATGTCGCACAGAGTGATACCGCCTTTGGAGTTTTTTACGATGACGTTGATGCCTAATTGTTCGTATTTGTAGAGTTTTCCGTTCGTGGGCAGATAGTAGAATTCTTCTATTCGACAGGCAGTCTTGCCAATGCACCAGCACAAGAGCACATTGAACTTAATTTGCCTTTTCCGACTCACCTTTAGCAAGCGACTGACGTCTATTGTCTTTACCAATGTAACCATAGGCATTGGCGATGTCATCCACATCTTAAAAGCCTCTGCACGACTTGTTTCTTCCGGGTTTACTTCTATCTTCATCCTAATGACAGAATTGAGTTTGTTTATATTCGCTTACAAAGATAATTTTTTCAGATTTGAAAAAAGAAAAAGAAGAAAAATGAAAACGAAAAAAAAGAAAGAGAAAAAAAGACAGAAAAGAAAAGAACCAAAAGAAAAGAAAGAAATAAAAGAAAAAGAAAATAAAAGAAAAAGTAAAAAGAAGATAAAAGAAAAGCCTCCGCCACCTCTAAATCTCCTCCGCCCCCAAAAAGTTTTTCTTGTATTTTTGAATGCGATGACGGGCATCGCATAGCGGAGGAGGCGGCGAAATGATTATTTTTGAAAAAAAGTTAGTTTTTTTGATGTAAAACATCACAATTTACAGATAATGCCATGCCAAACTTTCATAAATTAGGTCATTCCAAAAGATTTGATTATATTTGCAAACTCATAACGAAATAAATTTTTAATCATTACATATTTTTTCACTTCCACATGTCAACAGTAAAATTCTATCGCCAGGAGCATCAGGTTCCTCTCGAAATGCACAAAGTTCGCATCGTACAGAAACTCTTCCTTCCAACGGTTGAGGAACGTCTCAAGAAAATGAATGAAGCAGGAAACAACACCTTCCTGTTGCAGAACAAAGATATCTTCATAGACATGCTGACCGACTCCGGTGTAAATGCCATGTCGGACAACCAGCAGGCTGCCATGTTCCAGGCTGACGACTCATACGCCGGTTCTGAAACGTGCAACCGCCTCAAGAAAGCCATCAAGGACACCATGGGCCTCGAACACTTCCTTCCGGCTCATCAAGGACGTGCCTGCGAGAATATTCTGGCAGAAGCATTCGTGAAGCCCGGACAGGTGGTACTGACCAACTTCCACTTCACCACGACAAAGGCACACATCACCCGCGTGGGTGGCAGCATGATTGAACTCGTGGCAGCCAAGGGTCTTGACCCCGTGACTGACGATCCTTTCAAGGGCGACTTCGATATCGACGAACTGAAGAAGACGATTGCCGAACTGGGTACGGAAAAGATTGCTTTCCTGCGTATAGAAACCGGTACCAATCTCATCGGTGGTCAGCCCGTTTCGATGGCGAACATGCTCGAAGTGGCACGCATCTGTAAGGAAGCCGGCATTATGACCGTGATGGACGCATCGCTCCTGCAGGACAACCTCTACTTCATCAAGGTTCGCGAAGAAGCCTACAAGAACAAGTCGATTCTCGACATCACACATGAACTTTGCGCTGCAATGGACATCACTTACTTCTCTGCACGCAAACTCGGTTTCGCCCGCGGCGGTTGCATCTGTTCGAACGATAATGAACTCATCCGCAAGATGATGGAGTATGTGCCCCTTTTTGAAGGCTTCCTCACCTATGGCGGTATGGAAGTGCGCTCGATGGAAGCCATCGCAGTAGGTCTCTATGAAACGATGGACGAAGAAATCATCAACCAGGGTCCGATCTTCATCGAATACCTCGCAAAGGAACTCCACGAATATGGCGTGCCGGTAGTGTTGCCCGCCGGTGGTCTTGGTGTGCACCTCAATGCATCGGAATTCTTCCCCAACATGTCTCATGGCGAATATCCTGCCGGAGCACTCGGTGCAGCCATGTACATCGCAGGCGGTATCCGCGGTATGGAACGTGGTACCATCTCCGAACAGCGTGAGCCCGATGGCAGCGAACGCTATGCAGAACTCGAACTGTTGCGTCTCGCCTGTCCACGCCGTGTGTTCACACTTTCACAACTCAAGTATGTGGCAGACCGCGTGAAGTGGGTATGGGACAACCGTGAAATCATCGGTGGTCTGAAGTTTGTGGAAGAACCCGCCGTGCTGCGCTTCTTCTTCGGCCGTCTGGCGCCCATCGGCGACTGGCAGGAAAAACTCGTCAAGAAGTTCCGCGAGGACTTCGGCGACAGCCTGTAAAAACAAAACGCCGAGTAGTCTCGGAACAATGACAGCGGACTTCCAAGTTGCCTTGCGCAAATCTGGAAGTCCGTTTTTTTTCGGAGGATTCGGAAGAATCGGAATAATCTGAATACTCTGAAAATTCAGAATACTCTGAGTAACTCTCAACTTTCAAATCTCATCTCCCACTCTCAACCCTTTATTTATGGGCGTGCAGACAAGTTGGCGAAAGTGCTTTTACATTTCTGAAAAAAGCAGTAATTTTGCTCACAGAAAAAAGAAGATTAGAAAAAGCATGAAAAGACTACTGATAACACTGTTTGCAATTTGCATTGTACTGCCCTCGACCGCAGTGCTCAAGGAACGCGATCTCAGCACCACGCTGAAAGTGCTTCGTGTGGAACTGAGGAAGGCATGGGACGACCAGCAGGTCCTGATGAAGCGCATCCAGACCAACCGCGAAGCGCAGCACAAGGAGATGGTGAGCCTGATGGAGCGTTCGGCGCAAGTGTCGCTCATGCTCTACAGCCAGAAACCCGACTATACGTTCGACCTCACTTTCGCCTGCGGTGAAGCCACTTCGCTCTATCGTGAGTTTACGAGAAAACGCCGCCCTTACGACAGGATAATGCAGCGGCTGAACATCGAAGTGGAGCGCTACGACAACCTCATCAAGATGCTGCAACTTCTTCCGCCGTCGCTTGTACAAGCCACTAACCAGAAACCTGCAGCGAACGACTCGCTGCGTCAAGGTCCACCGGAACTTGCAAAGGAGCAAAAGAGAACCCCTATACAACTCGATGCGGAGTCGCAGAAGAACAGGCAGGAATGTCTGGACTATGCCACAAAGTTGCGCGAAAACATCTCGAAGATGAAGGAGGAAACCTCGCGCGATGATGAGCACTATAAGCGGATTACCGAGCAACTCAAGAAACTGCACGACTACGCCCAGAAACGCTACCATGAGATACAGCAGAACATCTTCATCAATGGAGAAAGTTCGTATTTCACCACTATCGCTAACATGCCCCGCCATGTGAAGCGGGCGCATCAGGATGCCACAGACAAATACGACGACAAGGACTATCGCGGCACGCACACCGAGTGGCGCGGACCGATAGTGTTCGGCTTCGTCTTCTTCATCGTGTTCTATCTGGTGCTGTCCGTGCTGCTTGCCAACCTCGTGGTGCGCTTCCTCTTCCGTAAAGTGAAAAGACTCAAGACGGAAAACCTGCAACTGCGCAAGGCATCTATCATCATTGCTGCCAGTGTGTTTTTCTTCATTCTGTCCATCATGATAGCGCGGACGTTTATGTACCACGACTTCCTGAAGTTGGCTACCGAACTGCTCGTGGAATACGCCTGGCTGTTGCTTTTCGTGAGTCTCTCGTTGCTCATCCGCCTGAGCGGCGACCAGATCAAGAGCGGTTTCAGCATCTACATGCCTATACTCATCATGGGACTTGTGGTCATCGTGTTCCGTATCGTGTTCATACCTAACTACATCGTAACGCTCATCTTCCCGCCGCTTCTTGTGATATTCACGTTGTGGCAGTGGTGGGCTATTACCCGTCATAACGACAATATCCCCAAGAGCGATATCTTCTATACCTGGATTTCGCTGGCAGTGATGGGTGTGTCGTGCGTCATGTCATGGATGGGATATGTGCTACTGTCGGTACAGGTGCTGATATGGTGGCTCTTCCAGTTGACAGCCATACAGGCGGTTACCTGCTTCTTCGACCTTCTGGGCATGTACCGCGACAAATACCTCAAGAAACGCCTCCGCAAGTTCCGCGCGAAGCATAAGGCACTCACCGTGGCACTCAACAGCAAGATTATCACCGTTACGTGGCTCTTCGACTTCATCCGCATGGTCATCGTGCCTGTCGTGGGTGTTTACAGTGTGCTCTACTGTATTTTCCTTTCGAGCGACGTGTTCGACCTGAGCGATACTTGCTTCGTGATTTTCTTCTACGAATTCCTCAACATACCCGACGTGATTTCGCTATCGCTCTTCAAGATTGTGGTGGTAGTGGCAGCATTCTTCCTGTTCAGATACATCAACTATCTCTGCAAGTCGCTCATCAAGCACTACAAGACGAGCGTGGCAATCAAGCAGAACGGTGGCAAACTGATTCGCCGCAACCAGATTAACCTGATGCTCATCAACAATGTGACGAGCATCATCGTCTGGGGCATCTACATCATTGCTGCCATCATCCTGCTGAAGATACCTAAGTCGGGCATCAGCATCGTTACGGCAGGTCTTGCCACTGGTATAGGTTTCGCCATGAAGGACACCATCAACAATTTCTTCTATGGCGTGTCGCTGATGGCAGGGCGCATCCGCGTGGGCGACTACATAGAGTGCGACGGCATACAGGGCAAAGTGGAAAGCATTACCTACCAAAGCACACAGATTACCACTCTCGACGGTGCTGTAATGGCCATCCTGAACAGTTCGCTCTTCAGCAAGAACTTCAAGAACCTCACGCGCAACCATTCCTATGAACTGGTGAAGATACCCATCGGTGTGGCATACGGCACGAACATCGACGAGGTGCGCAAGATGCTTGTTGATGAACTTACCCCTTTGAACTACAAAGACAAGTTCGGCCGCTGGGTGGTGGATCAGGAAAAGGGCTTCTCCGTACTCTTCAAGGACTTCGGAGAGAGCAGCGTGGACCTCTACGTTGCATTCTGGATTATTGTTTCGGAAAAAGTGCAGTTTATGTACAAAGTGCGCGAAACCATCTACAAGACCCTCAATGCCAACAAGGTGGTTATTCCATTCCCGCAGCGCGACCTCCACATCATGAAAGAGTAATCCAAAATCGGTCATTAGACCGACTCGGGTTTATTATTTTTGCCCAATCCACTATTTTTTCATTACTTTGCAATCTCAATACAAATAAAAGCAGAACGAGACATGACATTTACCGAAAAGGCACAACCCATCTTTGAGCAAGCCATCAGGGACTACCACGTGACGGACAACGTGGACACCCCCATAAATAATCCCTACGCACCTCTGACCATAGAGTTCCACCTCTATCAGAAGTGCTGGATTGACACCGTGCAATGGCATTTTGAAGACTTAATCCGCGACCCGCAGATAGACCCTGCAGATGCGCTCGTGCTGAAGCGCCGCATCGACAAGAGCAATCAGGACCGCACAGACCTTGTGGAACTCATAGACAGTTATTTCCTCGATACGTACAAGGACGTAGCCGTGCAGCCCGATGCCACGATCAACACCGAGACACCTGCCTGGGCAGTGGACCGCCTGAGCATCCTGGCGCTGAAGATATACCACATGCGCGAACAGGCAGAGCGCACAGATGCTTCTGAAGAGCATCGCAAGAAATGCGCAGACAAACTCGCTGTGCTCCTCGAACAGCAAAAAGATTTGTCTGCAGCGCTGAACACGCTCATCGACGATATTGCAGCCGGAAGAAAGTACATGAAACTCTACAAACAGATGAAGATGTACAACGACCCTGCAACAAATCCAGTCCTTTATAAGAAAAATCCCTCCTAATCCTGCATAACTAACACTATAATGAAAAAAATTGCAGTTTTGAGACTTTCTTCCCTTGGCGATGTGGCTATGACTGTTCCTGTCATAGACAGTTTAGCGAGGAAGTATAACGATCTCAATTTCGTGATTGTTACATCTAAGCGCTGTGAAGGTATATTCTATGACCTTCCGGATAATGTGGATGTGCATGCAGTTCACTTACACGGCAAGCATTCAGGCTTTAAGGGTTTGAGGCGCTTATCTTCTGAACTGCGTTCGAAAGGTGTTGACACAGTAGCCGATCTTCATGACGTGCTACGCACCAAGGTGCTGCGCAAATTGCTCCTCCTTCATGGTTGCAAGGTAAAGCATATAGACAAGGGTAGGAGTGAGAAACGCGCCTTGGTCAGACATACCGCGAGTGGTTTCAGGCAACTGAAAAGCAATTTTGAGCGTTATGCAGAAGTGTTCAGGAAACTCGGCTTGCGTTTTGAAATAGATTTCGAGCGTCTTGACCTGCCTGCCGGAACATACGCCATCAGGAAGCCTGAAGGCGAAAAATGGATTGGCATTGCACCCTTTGCTGCGCACCGCGGCAAGATTTATTCGCTTCGAAAGATGAAAGAAGTGATAGGTGCTCTTGTTTATAGGTATCCCGACTGTAAAATCATGATGTTCGGCACGGAAAAGGAGATGCACAGCCTGCGCAAGCACTACGATTTCGACCAGTTGACCTATGTTTGCGATCAGTTTAGTGGTGTATGGAACGAATTGCGCGTTATCGACCAACTCGACGTGATGATTTCGATGGATTCGGCTAACATGCACCTTGCCTCGCTCGTGCAGACCCCCGTGGTAAGCATTTGGGGCGCCACACACCCTTATGCAGGCTTCTATGGCTACGGACAGGATCCCGATAACGCCATACAACATGACCTTGACTGCCGCCCCTGTTCCATTTTCGGCGATAAGAAATGTGAGTACGGCGACTATCACTGCATCAGGGAGATAGCTCCTACAACCATTGTGAAAAAGGTGGCGGAATTCATAGAAAAAGCAGAATAACCGATTGGGATAAACTGCTTCATGATGCTTTAGGGTTCTTAGGGTCTTTAAGGTCCTTAAGGATTATCAGTGATAATTTCCGATTTTACTGCTATTCCCACATTTGCAGCACCTTCTGTATGATAGGTGCCATGTCGTAGTACTTGTATTCTGCGAGTCGTCCGCCGAAGATGACGTTTTTCTCCTGTGCACCCCTTTCTCTGTATTTTTCGCTGATGCGGTTGTTCGTCTCATCGTTTACGGGATAGTACGGCTCCATGCCGTCTGTCCATTCCGTGCTGTATTCGCGGCTGATGACGGTGCGCGGGTTTTTGTAGACATCGTCGCCGAATGATTCGAAGTGTTTGTGCTCTATGACGCGTGTGTAGGGCGTTTCAGCATCGGTGTAGTTCACCACGGCATTGCCTTGATGGTTTGACGTGTTCAGAATGGTGTGTTCGAAGCGCACAGTGCGGTAGTTGAGTTTGCCGTATTCGTAGTTATAGAATTCGTCAATCTTTCCTGTAAAGACAATCTTTTTGCAACGTATTTCCTTTTCTCCGTCGGTCAGCACATGGCAGTCGTCTGTTTCATCGTACGAACGCGAGAATTGGAAGAAATCCGTCTGCGTCAGACATTCTGCATCTTTCAGCATACCGTTGATGAGGAGGTTGTAGCCCCCGATGGGTATGCCTTGGAAGGCATCGTTGAAGTAGTTGTTGTCGAAGGTCAGGCGCACGGGCAGACGCTTTATGATGAAAGCGGGCAGTTCGCTGCACTTCCTTCCCCACTGCTTTTGGGTATAGTCTTTGATAAGTGTTTCATAGATGTCGCGGCCTACGAGTGTGAGCGCCTGTTCTTCGAGGTTGCGCGGTTCTGCCACTCCCGCTTTCCTCATGGCTTCCACGGCTTCTTTGCGCTGTTCCTCTATTTTCTGCATGGCAGCATCAGGCGTTACCGTTCCCCACATTTGGTAGAAGGTGTTCATGTTGAACGGCAGGTTGTAGAGGCGACCTTTATAGTTTGCCACAGGGCTGTTGGTGTATCGGTTGAAAGGCACGATGCTGTTCACATAGTCCCATACTGCCTTGTCGGACGTATGGAAGATGTGTGCGCCGTATTGGTGTACGTTGATGCCCTCTACGAGTTCGCATCTGAGGTTCCCGCCGAGTTCGCTTCGCTTGTCGATGACGAGGCATGAAAAGCCGCGCTGTGTCGCCTGATGGGCGAAGGTGGCACCGAATAGCCCGCTGCCCACAATGAGATAATCGAATGTTTTATTTGTCATGTTCTTGTTTACCGGTTACGTTGGATTATGTTTGGTTTTCTGTATTATTTCCCAAGTCTTTCGTTGATACCGTCGCTGTATGCCCGGAAGAGTTGGCGTATGTCGCTGAGGTGATATTGCTTAGATGTGAGGCATAGCCATAGTGCTGATGCAGTGTATCCGAGCAGGGTGTTTAACGGGCGCAGATGTCTCACTGCGAAGTTCTTGCCGTAGTGGTGGTTGAACCATGCGGAATTGCGTATGTGGTACTTGCGTTTCCACTTTTTCTTTGCCTGCTTTGTTTCCCAGCTGTCGTTGGAGAAGAAAAGTTCCTTCTGCATCCTTGCCTGTGGCACATAGACCACGCGGAAGCCTGCCATCGTTGTGCGGAGCGAGTAGTCTGTATCGTCGTAGAAGATGAAGAGGTCTTTGTTTGGCAACCCTGCCTTCTCTACCACTTTTCGGCTGATGAGCGGTCCTTCGAACACCATGCCTTCTATGTCGGCAGGTTCCGATATGTTGTCTTCAAGGCGACTGCCGTGGAGAGATGCAAACGCGTTGGTAAGGTTGATTTTCCTGCATTCATTGACGAATACTTTTCCATCCTGAATGCGTCTTGGGCAGAGTATGCCGATGCTGTCGTCGTTTGCCAGTTTGAGTAACTGTTCGAGGCAGTCGGGTTCGGGATACACATCGTCGTCCATGCACCATATCCAGTCGGCGCCGTCGTCGCAGGCTTGCTGCATACCGGTGTAGAACCCGCCTGATCCGCCCACGTTGTCCTGATGTATGACGCGGATGCCGGTTTGGGTATCGAGCCACTCCTGTGTGCCGTCTGTGCTACCGTTGTTTACTACGATGATGCTGTCGAGCCCTTCTGCAGCAGTAATCTCCTTCAGTAGGCGCTTGAGGAGTGGAAGTCGGTTATATGTTACTATGACGGCAATGATTTTCATGATTTTATCAGTGTGTTTTCAGCATTTGCTGCAATTTTCCGATGGCATGGCTGAAATTTTTCTGGTAGAAATTGTGCAGGTTGAAGAAGTGCCTTTCCGGTTGGAATGTAATCTTTTCCTTAGGTGCTTCGGCATTGCATTGGCTGAAGTGATCAGCAACCATGTTGACCAGATTGTATTTTCCGAGGATGAGATTTTTTGCTTCGCGGCGTGCTTCGCGTGAGTTTTCGTAGGCTTCTTCCTTGATAAGACGTTCGATGAGTTGGCATGCGCCTTCAAAATCGTCGAGGCTGAATGTGGAAAGACTGCCTTCAGGGAAAAAATCGAAGATATTGGTGCAGCCGCAATAGATGGGATAGGCGTCACTCAAGAAACAGTCTGCCATCTTTTCTGTCCAATAGAACTTTTCACAACTGTTCTCGATGGCGATGTGATATTTGTATGGTGCCAGGACATCGTATTTGTCGTCGAAGTTGCGTATGCCTGCCCCATAGAGATCGAGTTGATCGCCAAAGTGTTCTTTCAGTCGCTTGACAAATTGCAGTCTGCGTCTATGACCTGATGTGAAAGTTTTGTTGCTCGTGATTACACTGATGAGTTTTTTCTTGGGTAATGCGTCCTGACGGCTGAAATCATCGAAGTCGAGGTTGACAGTGTTTCTTCCGTTGTTTTTTCCAAGCCCTACAAACCAAGGCAAAACAGCATGGGTGTAGATGTTGTTTCCTGTGTGGAGGTTTTCCTGACAGGTGAAAACTGTACCAAATTGCCGGCAGTATTTTTTCGGATATCTTAGCACAGACGCGGGCTCTGTTGTGAGCAAGAGTGTGTTCTGCCTTGCCACGTTGTACGTCACGGGTTCCTTGAATGCCTTGCTAAGCACTACGAGGAAGTCGGGCTCTATGTCTTCATTCACGTAAAAGCGAAACATTCCATCGTCTGAAATGCCGCGTCTTTCCGTGGTTTGCCGAAGGATTGACGTTTTTGGGTCGTCTTTTCTTGTTAGCAAGAGAACGTTGTACATGGCGTGTGCTTTTGTATGCTATTTATCCTTTTTCGTTGCTTTGTGGTTGCGGTATGCCCTGATGGGGTGGGTAATCATCTTCCGGCGGCTGTAGGCATTGTCGTGGTGCCGCTTGGTGGCAATTAGTGTCCCGGTTTCTTCCTTTGGCAAGTCCCTGCATGCCACGTATGCCCCGGCAAAGGTTTTGAAGAGTTCCATGTCGCCCGTGAACCGTGTCATGTTTTCGTAGCACTCCTTCAGGGCGGGCACTGCGCCGCGGACATAGTCCATGCGGTTGTTGTCGATGAGTTCGAAGGTCCAGCCGTCGGGTGTCTTTTCCGGCAGTATGTTAGTGCTGTTGAGGTCGTGGTGGAGAATACCTTTCTTATGCAGGTTGGCAAAGAATGCAGCGAGTTCGGCTATGAGACCTGGCAGTTCTCCGTCTGCTTTCTCAAAATATGCCATCAGCGGCTGTCGCCGGGTCTCTGCCGTAGCGAGGTAGCAACCGGTGATCCAGCCCTTGCTTTTCTCTTCGGCAAAGGCGTATGGCTCGGGTGTGAGAAAGCCTTCGCGCTGCAGGATGAGTGCATTGTCGTATGCCTTTCGGGCTTTGTTGTGCTCGAAGAAGGAATAGGCGGTCTTTTGGAAAATGTTTCTTATGCCAAATGCCTTTACCACGAGCACGGGCATACCATCTTCTTCGATACGTTTCACTACGTTGCGCCCCTGATAGAGCACTTCGCCAGTGGTCTGGAACACATCGGGCAAAGCCTTAAGAAAGGCTTCGAGCCTCTCGTTGTCCGCATGTTTCGGATTTATGGTGTAGGAATAAGACATAAATTCTGGCTCTATTTGGCGATGTATTTCCTGCCGTTTTTAATGTAGAAGCCCTTTTGGGGTTGGCAGATTCTCTTTCCGTCGAGGCTGAATGTTCCGATTCGCTCTGTTTGCAGTGCGGGGCGGTGTATGGCAGAGACGGGCGAATACACATAATTGATATAAACACTGTTCACTTCAAACCCGTTGTCCACGGTGAAGAGCGTCAGTGCGTTGCCATATTCGCCTTGCGTGGTGTGGCAATCCAGTTCTGCCGGCATGTCGGTTTTTCCTGAAATGGGCACATTGTTCTTTTCTACGTCCTTCCCTATGAGGGAACATATTCCTCCGCAGCAGATGGTCAGTCCGGGGCTCGGCATGGTGCCTTCCAATAGACGCCCCCGTGCGGAAATGGTAATGATGTCCGTCGTGTTGTTGCGTATGAGCAGTCCGTCTTTGGTTACTTCGTTCGATTTGCCCGACACATCGATGACGTAGCCGCCGTAGGTTCGTTCCACGACGTTTACGGTTATCGTGTCGCCCTCGTCGAGCACTTTGCCTTGCCACACGAGCGAAGTCATCTGCGCCTTGGCATTCAGCGCCAAAGCACAGCAGATAATGAAAGAAAAGAATATACGTAGCATGTGGCAAAGATACACACAAAATGTGAGAGCACGATGCTTTTGTCCGCTTTCGTTGCCTTGTCGGGCTATAGGCGATGATGCAGGGTGGCTGTCTCAGTCGATGATGTAGTCGTAGCCATCGCGATGCAGCATGCCGTTGCTCTCTGCAAAACTGAGGAACATCATGACTTCCATGGTGGATTTGCCGAGTTGCTTGCTGAGGTAATTGACGAGGAACGACTGGCTCTGCCGTTCGCCCCACTGCATTTTTGCGTCAACCAAATGACGCTTCCATTTCCACGGTTCGTACATAATAAAGCATTTGATAGTTTCTTATTGATGCAAATATAACACTTTAGTTTGTGTAAGTGCAGGAAAAATGGTTGAAATTACGATGTTATAATGTGGTGCGGAGCACGCCGGAAAGTGACACTATGTCAAGTTTTAAACGCGAAAGACGCGGATTTAACGCAAATACAGGTGTTTGCCAACGATTTATGCCATTGCTTTCGCCCGGCGAAGACACGAAGCCTGCGGTGCAAGACAGCAGACAGTCGTTTGATAGTTATTGCCGCAATCCGTGTCGTTGCCGAGCGAAGTGCGTACTGACGTAATTCTGCAATTGAATAATATTCAGGGGTGTTCTAAAAAAGAAAAAACTAATTTATAGAACACCCCTCAAAGGAAAATGATCTCGCAGGGCAACCCTTGCAAGAATATTTTTTAATGACTACCTTTGTACTCGTAACGTTAAAAGTGCAAGTATTTATGTCAAGGCAGATATTGGATAAAATAGAATATCTCGTGTTGTTGGTGTCTGAATTTGCTGCGCGCAGCAGAGTGTCGGAGGCTGAAGCATACAGATATCTCAGAAAGTATGGTGCTTTGGCTTTATGCAGCAAGCACTATAATATTATGCACACGCTTTCTGTTGAAGAGAATATTCAAACCTTGAGGGACTACTGCCAGCGGAGGGGCGGAAGACTATGAAACTCTATCATGGCACAACCATTGAAATAGCCAAAATAGACTTAGGACAATCCAAGCCCAACAAAGATTTCGGCAGGGCTTTCTATCTCTCTGAAGATGAGCGTCAGGCTCACGAGATGGCTCTGTTCAAGGCTGTGTTTGACGAAATGCCCCCCGTTGTTAATGTATATGAGTTCGATGAAGCACTTTTGGGGTTTTTCAAAGTCAAGAAGTTTAGGACATACAGTAAGGAGTGGGCACACTTTGTCTATGACCATCGTACAGAACCCAATGGCAGGACTCTTCACGATTATGACATTGTGTATGGTCCGATAGCCAACGACCGGATTGGTGCACAGATAACGCGCTATAAGCAAGGTTATATTTCCTTTGAAGAATTTCTGAGACGCATTCGGTACGTTAAAGGAATAACCTTCCAATATGCATTCTGCACTCAGAGAGCCATTGACAAACTGATAAAACAGAAAAGTGTATGAAAGTTTCGCAGGCGGAATTTCAAAACATGAAGGAGGAGATAGTAAAAGACCTTATCTCCCGACTGATGGAAGAAAAGGGCTTTACGATGGATAAAGCTTTTGACGCTGTCTATACCTCACGTCTCTTTGAGAAGTTGAATAACCCAAAGACGGGTCTCTTCTTCCAATCCTCCGGCTATGTTTACAGTTTCCTGACAAGCGAACTTGGCATGTAGAAAGATTTATAGCGCACCCCTAAAAACTATCGTGTTCTTCGAGTTTCCAAGAACAATCGCGGCACAATTTTTTCTTTTTAACGGTTTTTTTTCAAAGTTTACATTTTTATGTTTACCTTTGTCTTTGAAAAGAAAATACATCATTATGTTAGACGTCAAGCAACTATTGTCCGATTTGGACGAAAAGATGGAGATGAGCGTTCTTCATCTGGACGAGAAACTTTCGCAGATACGCGCCGGACGCGCCAATGTTCATATTCTGGACGGTGTACGCATTGACTATTATGGTCAGATGTCGCCGCTTCAGGTGGCAGCAAGCGTAACGACGCCTGATGCACGAACCATAGCCATCAAGCCTTTCGACAAGTCGATGTTCAAGGTGATAGAAAAAGCCATCATTGATTCCGAAGTGGGCATCATGCCTGAAAACAACGGCGAAATCATTCGCCTGGGTATACCGCCACTCACCGAGGAGCGTCGCAAGCAACTCACCAAGCAGTGTAACAAGGAAGGCGAAGAGGCTAAGATTGCTATCCGCAATATCCGTCGCGACGGTGTGGACAAACTCAAGAAAGCCATCAAGGACGGGCTGAGCGAGGACCTTGAGAAAGACGGCGAGGCAGATCTGCAGAAAATTCACGACAAGAAGATTAAAGCCATTGATGCGCTCCTTGAGAAGAAGAACAAGGAGATTATGACAGTATAGCAGGAGGATTCAGATGTACGGACAAAGGACGAACAGATATTTATACATCTTTTTCAACGCTCTCCTGAAAATACTCAAGGTTGCCATTATCGTAACGATTTGCATTTTTGTGTTCGATTGGTTCGGACTTCCGCTTTGGCTGTCGTTAATAGGTACGCTATTGTTCCTGCTCATCTTCTAAGCCTACAGTCAGCGTGGCGCATGGACAAGTCATTAAAAGTACGGGGAGTTGGTACGTAGTGAGGACCGACGACGGGCGTATAGTGGAATGCAAGGTAAAGGGCAACTTCCGCCTGCGTGGCATACGCTCCACGAACCCCGTGGCAGTGGGCGATGGTGTAAGTATCATAGAAAACGGAACAGAAGCGGCGTTCATCAAGGAGATTGATGAGCGCCGAAACTATATCATACGCAAGGCATCGAACCTGTCGAAACAGAGCCATATCCTTGCGGCAAATGTGGATGTTGCCGTGCTGGTGGTTACCGTGGCTCGCCCCGAGACGAGCACCACGTTCATCGACCGCTTTCTGGCATCAGCCGAGGCATACAATGTGCCGGCAGCACTTGTTTTCAACAAGACGGACGAACTCTCCGATGAAGAGCGACAGAAGAAAGACTATTACCATTTCATCTATGCCGACATAGGCTATCCCTGCTTCGACACTTCCGCCATTACCGGCGAGGGTATGTCAGCACTGTCGGACTTCCTGCGCGGCAAACTCTCCCTGCTGGCGGGCAACAGCGGTGTGGGCAAATCGACCATCATCAACTACCTCATTCCCGAAGCCCACGCCAAGACGGCAGCCATCAGCGAGCAGCACGAAACGGGTATGCACACCACCACGTACAGCGAGATGTTCAGCCTGCCCGAGGGCGGCGACGTCATCGACATACCCGGCATCAAAGGCTTCGGCACTTTCAACATGGAACCCGAGGAGATGGCGCACTATTTTCGCGACATATTCCACATCAGTGCCGACTGTCGTTTCGACAACTGCACACACACGCATGAGCCCGACTGCGCCGTTCTGAAAGCCCTTGAAGACCACCGTCTTGCGCCATCAAGATATGCCTCCTACCTGAGCATGATGGAGGATATGGATGCAGGGAAATATCGGGAAGGATATTAAATGACATTATAAGCATTATAAAAAAGAACGGCATTTTTTACACCGTTCTTTTGAGATTTCCTTTCAAACGTTCTCAGGTTTTATACCTGCTTGGAATATATTTAAATACCCCAAAGCCGGTGGACCAGCACTAGGGTTAAAAACCAAGTGGAATTCTCTTTGGTTTGTACTTGTATTCTCTGCAACTATAATTGATATTATACTGTCTTTTAGATCCACTTTTATAGTAGGTCTTAAAATATGCTGCTCGCGTATGTCCATAAAATAACATGACTCAAGCTCTTCATTACCTAGAGAAGAACTAACTACTTGATCAAAATATAAAGTCGTGTCCGGATCTGCTAAAATGGTAATATAAGGGTCAAAAGGACTATTGCATTTGAATCGCAATGTATCAGCAGACGCATCTATATATATATCATGAGTATACTTGTTCCTCATTTTTATTTTATGAGTGTCAGATTGAAAGTTTATAGGGATTGCAGGCGCCCAGTCCTTTTCTTCTTCACAAGATGAAAAAAGCGTTAATAAAGAAAGAACTAATGTTGTTATTGAAATAAGTGAGAAATTCTTCATAACTATATTGTATTATATGTCATAAATTAACTTTACCATTCGTATTTTTAATTAGCAACTATTGCATATTTAAAATCGTATCTAAAATCATATAGACTTTCTATATAAGTATTATCTCCATCGTCTGGAATTTCGCCACCAAGACGGGTGTTAAAAACTTTGCAGAAATAATATCCATTTCTTCTGCCATCCCACCCCCAATTACAGTGAACCATATTTAATGTTTTATTATCCTTAGTCGCATTAAGATAATCATCATAGATCCATATATGCCAGCCATTATCAGCGACAAGAGTAATAAATAATTTTTCTTCATGAATAATTTGTTTTAATCTTTAATTCTTCAATACTTGAAGATACAACAATCTGATATTATAATGCCTGCCAACTTACGAAACTTGAATATATTACTTTTCGAAATGTTTTTTGGCAAACTCCATGTCCTGCACGATTTCGACAGTGCCGAGGTATTGCCCGTTGTGGTCGCGTACAGCCATATAGTTGATATATTGGAGACGCCCTAATTTTTCCATCCATACTGGCACCTGGTCGCGTTTTCCGCTGCGGAAATCGTTGATAATGGCTCGCACCATAGGTTCGATTTTTGGTGGGTGGCATGAGAAGACATCGCGGTCGATTGCCATCGCTGGGCGTTTGAACAGTTTCGGACCTTCGTTGAAATAGCGATTGATGTTTTGTGCATCAACAAAAGTTATTTCAAAGGGCAGGGTGTTGAGCATAGCCCGGAGTTGTTCAATGGTGAGATGTCCGCCAGGCATAACTATTTCACCTTCATGCGCAGGTAGGGACTTTTCTTGTTGTTCTGCTTCATTCCATGTGTTCGGTTGCACCCCGAGACATGGTGCGTAGTCAAGGCTGTCGCGATAAATCTGTTTCCATTCCTCGTCTGAAAAGTTGGCTGCACAAAGTGGGAAGAGGATGTTGTCTTCTTTATATACCATTTCTGCCGCACGTTGTAAAACTGCCTCTGCACGATTGTTCCACTCGTCGCTGTCGGATGTGTCGCGTACGAGGCGTGTGAGTTCATCGCGTATTTCGTCGTCCACAGTCCACATAACTTCTGACGGGCCATAAATGCCATACTTTACTTTCAAGAGGGGATAAAGAAGGTCTCCCTTTTTAGCATAATGAATGGCTATTTCGCGACTTTTCCCCACCTTTTCTCTGAGACTTGTTTTCTCGTCGAGGAGTGCTTTCAGTGCCTTGTTCTCTGTATAGAAGGTTTGGAGTGGATGACCATCAATGTCGCGCAGTTTAGTGGCAAGGACAACGTTTTGATTAGTAGTCGTTACTGATTCCTCGTGGCTCTGTTCTGTTGCCATTTTACCATGAAACAGGGCGGAATGGACATCGCAGAGATGTTGCACCTCGCGTAGGGGTACTCCCTCCTCCATCATTTCCTGTTCTGCTTGCATTATCTCGTCGTAATCCACACCTTCGAAATGCTCCACGAAGTCCACGCGCACGCTCTCCAGGCTTTCGCCCTTGTTGAGTCGTTGAAGGTACGACTTCAACAGTTCTTTGCGCGAGAGAGCTACTTCAAATCCGTTCTCCCGTAGTGCAGTAAGTACATTTTCCATTGGGATGCCCTTCATCTTGGCACCTTTGGGAATGGTTATCATGCGTCCAACAGAGTTGAGCATAATTTTCTTCGTTATATCCTTAAACCCCAAGCTCACCATTATTTCGGTGAGCTCAGGGAATTCACTAACCAGTTCAAAGACGGTTTTGTTCAAATCAATCTTTTTCATGTGTTATCCTCTTATCATGGTAAGCAACATCTTGAAGCGTGTTGTTGCGTTGACGGCATGGGGGTGATTGGCGGGCATGATGAGCATTTCGCCTGCTTTGGGGTGATGGGGCATTCCATCGATGATAATTTCCGGTTCACCGTCGATTACGGTTACTATGGCGTCGAATGGTGCACTATGCTCTGACAGCCTCTGCCCCTTGTCGAACGAGAAGAGGGTAACGCTGCCACCCTGCGTGTGTATGATTTCCTTGCTGACGATACCATCAGCGGCATATTCTATCGCTTCGTTAGGCACAAAAACCTTGCCTGATTCTATTACAGCCATAGTTCTGGAAGAATGTTATAGTTCAGGACGGATGTTGTTGAGCCAGTTGTCGATGCGTTCCTCGCTGTTGTTGTCGCTTTCGGTGCAGTCGAGAGCCAGACCAACGAACATGCCATCGCTGACAGCCTCTGAATCCTCATAGGAATAGGTGTCGGCAGGCACCTGGCCTATAATGTTTGCTCCTGAATCTTTTACGGCATTATAAATTTCAGCCATAGCACCGCAGAATGTATCGCCATAGCCTTCTGCATCGCCACAACCGAAGATGGCAACGGTCTTGCCGGAGAGGTCGGTTGCTTTCAGTGTTTCCACACCGTCGTACCAGTCATCCTGCAACTCTCCTGCTCCCCATGTGGAGGAGCCCAGCAGCAGGTTGTCGTATTCAGCCAGTGTGTCGGCACTGACATCTGACACATTCATTACATCACTTTCGCCAAGTTTGCTGGCAATCTTCTCGGCAAAATCCTGGCAACTGCCAGTGGTAGAGCCGTAAACTACGATAGTCTTTTTCATTGCGTAATACGTTTTTATTATGATTTGTAATTCTTTACTGCAAAAGTAGACTATCGTAAATCATAAGGTTGTAACAAATGTTACGTTTCAGGTTTTTTAACAGTTTTTCATTTTTTGTATTGCGATTGGTTTTTTGGATGTGAAGGCCTTGGATAGTTGATTGTTGACTGTCAACGGTCCAAGACTATCAACTCTATACCATCAAGTGTGCGTTTAATGATGCCTTCAGCTCTCAGTTCTGATAGCACGCGTGAGAGTGAAGGGCGTGCCACACCCATTACGCGTGCCAGACGTTCCACGCTTTTTATCTTTTTGTGTAGACTCAGATACTCAACGACCCGCTCTTTGAGCGATCGTAGCGCAACGTCGTTGAGTAGTCTACCGAGATGTTGGCAGCGGTTGGAAATCATGCTGATATAGTTCTGCATTATTTGTTTGTCATGGTGCAGCCACTTTAGAAAAGTGGTGCGGTCTATATAAAGAATTGTACACGCTGTTTGTGCAACCACATTGACAGGAAATTTGTTTACGTCGGCAAAAAGAAATGCGGGTGCCAAAATGGCAGGTCCTGTATGTGTTTCTACAATTATTTCCTTGCCATCTTGATTGACCATACTGCCATAAGCTACCCCTTCAACGAGCATTGTGAGGTCTGTGCAGTCGTTGCCTTTGCGGGCAATGTAAGCCCCTTCGTCCTTATGACGTATGCGGTGTGGAGACTTTTTTATGAATTCTGCAATATTGTCCATGTTGCAGCCTTTGAAAAGAGGAGATACTTTTATTTTTTCTATCAATTTATCCTTCATTTCTAGAGTAAAGTTTCAATGGTTGTAGTCTGTTGGGTGTTCTTATTCTGTGTCGCGCAACGTGACGACCACTTTTTCTATTCTCGTTTCGTCCATTTCGACCACCTGTATACAGAAATTGTTCCAGAGCAGGCGTTCTCCCACGTGGGGGATGTGTTCTAACTGATCGAGCACGAGTCCGCCCACTGTCGAGAACTCGCGTGAGTATTCGTTCTCCATGTCGAAGTAGGCGAGGAAATCGTAGAAGAGGCACTGTCCGCTTACTACCCAACTCTTCTTGTCCTGCCGCTCAATGATGTCGGGCATTTCGTTGGGTTCGTCGATGCTTCCCACGAGGCCCTCCATGATGTCCTTGAGGGCTATGATGCCGCTGAGTGAACCAAACTCATCGAACACGAGGCCGCAGTTGTGGTGCGCCAGTTTAAGTTCCGCAAGCGCTTTGTAAACGGTCATGCTCTCGGGTATGTAGGTGGGTTCCTGTATGATGTCCTTCAGGTTGAAGTCTTCCTTACCTATGATGAGTACGAGGTCCTTGAGCGAGATGATGCCTAAGGTCTGTTCTATTGTCCCGTTAACCACGGGATAGTTGGCAAAGGAATGCTCCGTGAGCACTTTTAGCACTTCAGCCTGCGTCATGTTCACATCGAGTGCGACGAGGTCGGTGCGGTGGGTCATGAGCGACACCACCCTCTGGTCGCCGAGGAAGAGTGCGCGCTCCATGATGTCCTGTTCCACTTCCTGCACTTCTCCGCTTCGGGTGCCTTCTTCGATGATTGACTTGATTTCCGCCTCCGTCACTCTTGAGTCCTGGGGTTTGAGCCTGAACATCCAACTGAGCACGTTGTTGTTCCACGTGAGGAACGTAACGATGGGTTTGGTGATTTTTGCCAGGAAAAGCATGAAAGGACCTACGGCGCGCGCCAGTTTGTCGGCTATGTCGAGCCCCACGCGTTTCGGGAAGAGTTCTCCGAGTTCCACTTGCAGGTAGGTGGCAACGATGACGATGATGGTCTGCGACACTGTGCCTGCCACAGCGTGCGCCATGCCGATGTTTTCTAACAATGCAGCAAAATCGTCGGCGAGTTCTTTGCCCGAATAGATACCCGTAAGGATGGACACCACGGTGATGCCTATCTGGCAAGTGGAGAGGTACATGTCTGGGTTTTCCTGCAACAGGAGTGCAGCCTTTGCGGCTCGGCTGCCGTTTTTAGCATCGGTTTTTAACTTTGTTTTCCTGGCTGAGATGAGCGCCACTTCTGATAGGGAGAAGAAGCCGTTGATGGCAACCAGGATGAGTATGATGATTATCTCTGTCATTGTTCAGTGGGAGGCGTAATCTTTTTTCGTTATTACGTTATGACGTTATTTCGTTATTTCGTTATTTCGTTGTTCTTTTTAGTGGTTTATTGCCTGCGTTTCGGTTTGAGTTCCACAATAGGTATGAGCATTTCTTCGAGCGATATGCCGCCGTGCTGGAACGTGCCTTTGTAGTAGGAAACGTAGTAGTTGTAGTTGTTGGGATAGGCAAAGAATTTCCTGCCGAAGGTGTAGATGTAAGTAGTGGAGAGATTGGGCGATGGCAGCCCGAACTGTCTTGGCTCTTTCATTTCGAGCACGTCTTTCTTGGGGAAGGTCAGGTTTTTGCCGAGTTTATAGCGCAGGTTGGTGTTCACGTTTCTGTCGCCCACCACTTTCACAGGTGTGTCCACATAGATGGAGCCGTGGTCGGTGGTGATGATGATGTCGTAGTCGAGTGTGGCGAGCGTCTTGAAGAGGTCCTTGATGGCAGAATGTCGGAACCAGGAGAGTGTGATGCTTCGGTATGCCGCCTCGTTCTGTGCCAGTTCGCGCACCATTTTCGACTCTGTACGCGCGTGGGAGAGGATATCGATGAAGTTGACCACGAGCACGTTGAGGGGTGTCTGTGTGAGTTTCCCGAATTGCCCCAGGAGGTGGTCGGCAGCCACGGAATCGTTCAGTTTGTTGTATGTAAACGCTTCTTTCCTGCGGTATCGCTCCATTTGCAGGCGTATGAGGCTTTCCTCGTTGAGGTTCTTGCCTTCGTCCTCCTCTTCTTCCACCCAGAGGTGTGGGTACATCTCCTTGATCTGCTGCGGCATGAGCCCTGAGAAGATGGCGTTCCGGGCATATTGTGTGGCTGTGGGCAGGATGCCGAAATAGAGGTCTTCGTCGATGTCGAAATCGTCGGACAATGCCTGGCTCAGCACGCGCCATTGGTCGAATCGGAAGTTGTCGAGCACGAGGAGGAACACTTTCCTCCCTTCGCGCAGGAGGGGGAACACCTTCTTCTTGAAGATGTCGGGACTGATGAGTGGGCGGTCGTCGGGATTGTCGAGCCAGTGCTTATAGTTGTTCTTTATGAACTTTACGAACTGCAGGTTGGCTTCTTCCTTCTGACTGGCGAGCATTTCGCTCATGGGTCCGTCGGTCTCGCTGAGTTCGAGTTCCCAGTACACTAGTTTCTTGTAAAGGTCCTTCCATTCTTCTGTGGTGAGGTGTTCGCTGATTTGCATGCTGATTTGCGCAAACTCCTTGCTGTAGGCGGTTTGCGACACGGTTGATACTATTTCGCGCTGGTGTATGTTCTTCTTCAGTGCGAGGAGTATCTGGTTGGGGTTGACGGGCTTAATGAGATAGTCGGCTATCTTTGAACCTATCGCCTGGTCCATGATGTCTTCTTCTTCGTTCTTCGTGACCATCACCACAGGCACATTGGGCTGTATCTCCTTGATGCCTTGCAGTGTTTCAAGTCCGCTCATGCCCGGCATGTTCTCGTCGAGAAGAATGAGGTCGAAATTCTCCTGCTTACACTTCTCTATGGCATCGGCACCGTTCGTGGCCGCCGAAACGCTGTAACCTTTCTTTTCGAGGAACATCACGTGCGCCCGGAGCATGTCGAACTCATCGTCCACCCATAAAAGTCTTGCAATCATAATGCTGTTTTTTCTATTTTCATGCGAATTTAGTGATACAGACTGGATTGGCGAAATAATTGGTATTTAAAAAAGGTTAAGAAGTGTGTGCTGCCTGCAGATATAGCACCCTGAAATCATTATCTTTGCACCATGAAGCGCTTATCGTTCCTGATGATTACTTTTTTTGTGCTGTCAGTCTGTCGTGCACAGGAGGCAGTCAGCATTCCGATGCCTTCCATTGATGGCGACACGCTTATGCTGGTAGGGACGGGATTTGCAGTGGATGGGAAGGATACCGTCAGCCTGCGCGGCTTTCCCACCGACCGGTTTTATGCCATGACGGTGAAAACATGCATGGCAGGCGACTTCGACAGCGACGGCACGCGCGATATCTGCATCGGGTGGAATGAGGATGGCATAGGCTACACCAAGTTCTATTTCGGCAACGGCGACATCAAGATGCGCACACATTCTGCCACACTGATGCAACTGCTCAATTTCAAGGGACGCCTTGCTGCCATCACGGTCAATGCCGGGCTCTACTGCCTCGTGCGCTTTTCTTCAAAAATGCGGCTTTGGCACAGGCTACTGCCACTTTATTTCAACCATAAGAGCAGCACACCGCTCGAATTCTGGTACGAAGCGCCTTCACTCCGCTTTCGCGACAATAAAGGTGCTGTGTGGTACAACAAGCGCGGGAAAACACAGCGGCTTATGGACAGGGGGAGTTGATTGTTGGCAGATAATCGGAGTATTCTGAGTTTTCTGATTATTCCGAAAATTCCGATTTTGAAAATTCCGTTAAAAAATGTATAAACGCGCCTTTATTTAAAAAGGACGTTGTATTTTTGCAGCCCAAACCTGAATCGGGGCTGAATGGATTTGACAGCGACTGAAGGGGTTTGTAAGCACGCAGTGCGCCTGGGAGTGGGCACTTTAATATCGGCTTCCGAAAATTTAATTGGCGAAAATAAATACGCTCTCGCTGCCTAATCTGAAGTACAGTAGGATTGCTTAATTCCGTCTCCAGGAGGCGGAACGGGACATCGCCCGAAACAGCCGTTTTTTCCGAGGCGGTTTCATAGTGGCGGTGCTAAGAATATCGGGAATAGTCAGGGTGTGCCTCGGCATTTTGGCGAAATTTAAGAGGATAAGGCGTTGGTTGGTGGCTCCGGTCTTGCCAACGCACGAAAAACGAAGCGGAGATAAGCGTGTAGAAAGCAGATTCACTCTTCGTTTGGACGAGGGTTCAATCCCCTCCAGCTCCACTAAAACAATCTTGCAGGCATTTGTAGATGAATTGCTTGCAAGATTGTTTTTTTGCTGAAAAGAAGAGAAAAACCATAATTTTTATGTAATAAACATGTCATGTTGCATAAAAAAACGGTTTTTTATGCAATAAGAAATGTAAATTACACAATATTTTTTATCTTTGCCTGTGTAAAAACTGAACAATGAAGACAATTCTTTTCAATCAGAAAAAGGAACGCGATGAGCTGATGTCGCGCCCTTATTTGATTCGCCGGACAAAATTGGATGCACGGCTTTTGTTAGGCAGTAATCTTATCAAGTTAATCACCGGTCCTCGGCGTGTCGGCAAATCCACTCAGGCTCTGTTGATGTTGAGGAATACGAACTTTGCCTATTTGAATTTTGACAGTCAGGCTTTGTTGGAATCCTGGAATTCTAATCTCGTAATGCGTATGTTGGATGATGTATATCCCGATTACGATTATATTCTTCTTGATGAGGTACAGAATTTAGATGGATGGGATTTGTGGATAAGTGAACTTTATAGGGAAGGTAAGAATCTTATAATAACGGGAAGTAATGCCAAGATGCTTAGCAGTGAGATGGCAACTGCGCTGACCGGAAAGTATCTTCAGGTGGAGATGTTGCCGTTCAGTCTTGAAGAATTCTTTGATTGGAATGGTCTTAATCTTAAAGAACTTGGTTCAGAGCAGACTACTGAGAGGGCAGTACTTATAGACGACTACCTGAGAAATGGCGGTTATCCTGAGGTGGTGAAAGCGCGCCAGTTGACCCGCACTTATCTTGACACGTTGTTCGATTCAATCGTGTGGAAAGATGTGGCAAAGCGGCATCATGTGCGTAATGTATCCGACTTGAACAACCTTGCATTGTACTTTGTCTCCAATTTCTGTAATGCCGTGAGCGCCAATGAACTGACAAGGGAATTAGGGTTCTCCAGTGTGAATACTACTAAAAAGTATATGGATTATCTTCATGAACCATTCATGTTCTACTATTTGTATCGTTATAACAATAAGTTAAGACTAATGAAGAAGGCATCACGAAAGGTTTATGTGGTAGATAATGGTTTTGTAGCAGCAAAGGCTTTCTCGTTAAGCGAGAATCTGGGGCGTTTGCTTGAAAACCAGGTGTTTATAGAGCTCCTACGTCGCGGATACGATTCTGAAAAGTCAATTTTCTATTATCGTTCACGCAATGACAAAGAAGTGGACTTTGTGTTGCGTGATGGAGCGCGCATAGAGCGGCTGGTTCAAGTGTGTTATGACATGAGTTCTCCCAAAACACAGAAGCGTGAGACAGATAGTCTGGTAGAGTGTGCTGAGGAATTGAACTGCAGAAACCTTGTTATCGTGACGAACGCTGAAAAACGAACGATTGAGAAAGATGGTTACAAGATAGTTGTAGTACCCGTTTTCGATTTTTAGAATACCTCCCAAGCGTGCCCTCAACTCAGTTTTTTGACTATCGGGCTGAAGAGGAAGGAGACTGCAAGAGAGAGCAGGAATACTGCAGGTACCGCGACGAAGAACCAGATGCCGAACTGTCCCTGTGAGACGAAGTAGCGGTCTTTCAGTAAGGGGTACACCAGCATGTCGAACATATAGCTGAGCAGATACATGTCGAGCGAGAGGAAGGATACCTTTACAAGGATTTTCTTCGTCGTAGCATTGCTGACATCGCGCTGATAGAGTAGCAAGAAGACGATGACGGCGATGATGACGCCGAAAGCACCATCCACACCGCCTGTGATTTGTATCAGCGAGTGGTTTTTCACAAAAAGCACGTTGAAGAAGGGATTGAACAGGCTGATGCCGAAGATGGTGGCGAGCCCTTTTGCTGTGTTGACTATAGGGCGGTATTCCCGGATATAGCATCCGATGAAGAAGAACAGCAGTGGCCAGATGGTTTGCCACCAGTCGGGGAAGATGTGTTGTTCGTAGCGGTTGGTGAGCGATGGCACAGCCGTCATCAGAAACAACGTGGCTATGAGCACTTGTTTTGTGCGCTTGTCGGGGATGTGTTTGTAAAGTATGTTAAGGAAAGGCGTGAGCAGGAAGAGACCTATCCACATCTCAATGTACCAGCCATAGTTGATGGCAGAGAAATCAAGGATTTTCCTGACCCATGCCACAGCCGTGAGGTCCTCGTGTATGTAGTACTTGCGGAAGAGGATGGTGATGACGGAATAGAGCAGATAGGCGACGAGTACCCTCACCATGCCACGATAGTATTTCTTGCAGACTACCTTGTTGATGTTGAGGTAGCCCGTGAGCATGAGGAACAGTGGTACGCCTATTTCAAAGATATTTCTGAAAACCGCCTGAATGAACATTGAAACACCGGCAAATGGTGTTTGCATGAAAGGTGTATTCAAGAAGAAATGCCCTGCTATGACGCAGAAGATGGCTGTTACACGGACAATGTCAAGTCCGGCTATGCGTTTCTTTACATCTTGCCCCTTCCGTTTAGTTTCTTCTAAATTATTCATTTTCAGATAGTTATAATCGGATTATTGTTGTCGGTTTCTTTGGGTTTTCAGAAAAGAAAAATCCTGCAAGTTGTTGGCTCGCAGGCATTTTTCATGTTATTTTATTGACCCCTCCTTTATTTCTGAAGCAGTCTTGCTGAGAGTCTCTCGAGCATGTCTCGTGTCATGGAGTCGAGATTAAACTCAGGATTCCAGTCCCATTCCTGTCGTGCGCAGACATCGTCAATTGAATTGGGCCAACTATCGGCAATGCTTTGTTTGAGTGGGTCGATGTTGTATTCCATTTCGAATTCCGGGCGATATTTCTTGATGTTGGCGAAGATTTGCCCTGGTTCGAAACTCATAGATGCGATGTTGAAGCCATTACGGTGGATGAGGCGCGAGGGGTCAGCCTCCATCAGTTGGATAGCACCATTAAGTGCATCAGGCATATACATCATGTCCATATAAGTGCCTGCTCCGATGGGACAGATGAATTTTTCGCCTCTCACGGCGCTATAATAGATGTCCACTGCATAGTCGGTAGTACCTCCGCCCGGAGGAGTAACGTAGGAGATGAGGCCAGGGAAGCGCACAGAGCGTGTGTCAACGCCATACTTGTTGTGGTAATAGTCGCTGAGGAGTTCTGTGGTTACCTTGCTTACACCATAGATGGTGCGCGGACGCTGAATAGTGTCCTGAGGTGTGTGGTCGCTTGGTGTTTCGGGACCGAAAGAACCGATAGAACTCGGTGTGAATACAGCACATTCATTTTCGCGTGCTACTTCAAGCACGTTCCAAAGGCCGTCAATGCCGATTTTCCAAGCCAGTTTTGGTTTACTTTCTGCAACTACAGAGAGGAGAGCTGCAAGATTGAAGATGGTATCGATTTTGTGTGTCTTTACCACTTCTGCGATGGCTGCACCATCCGTTACGTCGCATACTGCTGATGGTCCTGATTCTGCAAGTCTGCCTGTTGGTTCTGCGCCATGTATGTAACCTGCCACAACATTGTCACTACCATAAATGCTACGCAATTTCATTGAGAGTTCGGAACCGATTTGTCCAGTTGCTCCGATAACTAATATATTTTTCATCCGTCTTGATAAAATTAGTTTTATTTCAATTCGATTTTTTTCTTTTTTACACGAATTGTGTTCTGTTGTGCAAAGGAAATTCTTTTTTCTCAAATTAACTCAATTTTCGTAGGTTATTTTTAAAAATAATTGTGTTACTTTGTGTGTTTTTATCAGAAAGAATATCTATAACCTCGCCCAAACAGCGAAAAACAATATCTTAAAACAATGTACGGTAAATTTCAAGAACATCTTCAGAAACAACTGCAGGACATTAAGGATGCAGGTCTTTACAAGGAAGAACGCCTTATAGAAAGTCCTCAGCAGGCTGCCATTGAAGTTGGCGGCAAAACAGTGCTCAACTTTTGTGCAAACAACTATCTCGGACTGAGCAACCATCCTCGTCTTATTCAGGCTGCAAAGGATGCTATGGATAAGCGCGGTTTCGGTATGTCAAGTGTTCGTTTCATCTGCGGTACGAGCGACATCCACAAAGAACTTGAGGCTGCCATCTCCGATTATTTCAAGACAGAGGACACCATTCTTTATGCTGCTTGCTTCGATGCCAACGGTGGTGTGTTTGAACCTCTGCTCACCGATGAGGATGCCATTATCAGCGATGCACTGAACCATGCTTCTATCATTGACGGTGTACGTCTCTGCAAGGCTAAGCGCTATCGCTATGCCAATGCCGACATGGCAGATCTCGAACGTTGCCTTCAAGAAGCACAGGCACAGCGTTTCCGCATCATTTGCACTGATGGTGTGTTCTCAATGGATGGCAATGTAGCCCCGATGGACAAGATTTGCGACCTCGCTGAGAAATATGATGCCCTCGTGCTCGTTGACGAGAGCCACTCGGCTGGTGTGGTAGGTCCTACAGGTCATGGTGTGAGCGAATTCTACAACACTTATGGCCGTGTGGATATCTACACTGGTACGCTTGGCAAGAGTTTCGGTGGTGCTATGGGTGGTTTCACCACAGGTCCTAAGGAGATCATCGCCAAACTGCGTCAGAGCAGCCGTCCATACCTCTTCTCCAATAGTCTCGCTCCTGGTTTAGTGGGTGCTGGTATCGAAATGTTCAAGATGCTGAAGGAAAGCAATGCCATCCACGATAAACTCGTGGAGAATGTCAACTATTTCCGCGACAAGATGATGGCAGCAGGTTTCGACATCAAACCTACACAGAGCGCCATCTGCGCTGTGATGCTCTACGATGCTCCTCTGTCGCAGCGCTATGCAGCCGCTTTGCAGGAAGAAGGCATTTACGTTACGGGTTTCTATTATCCTGTCGTTCCGAAAGGTCAGGCACGCATCCGTGTGCAGATTTCTGCCGGACACGAGAAAGAACACCTCGACAAGTGTATCGCAGCCTTCATCAAAGTGGGCAAAGAACTCGGTGTGCTGAAGTAAGCAGAGACCAATCGCCACTCATGGCGGGAGGCAAAGAAAAAAGCCTTTTGCAGCGCTTTATGCTGCGAAAGGCTTTTATGATGTATGTGTCGGACGACAGTTCTCACACTTCAGGCACATTGGCGAGGTTCTCCTGTATTACACTGTCCTCGAGGGTGTAGTTGTGGAGGTCGCCATTGATGTAGCTGTCGTATGCCGTCATGTCGATGAGGCCATGTCCGGAGAGGTTGAAGAGGATAACCTTTTCTTCTCCGGCTTCCTTGCACCTGATGGCTTCGCGTATGGTGGCTGCTATGGCATGGCAACTTTCAGGTGCGGGTATGATGCCTTCTGTGCGGGCAAACAGCATACCGGCATCGAAACTTTCAAGTTGCGGAATGTCCACGCCGTGCATCATGCCGTCCTTGATGAGTTGGCTGACGATGGTTCCTGCTCCGTGGTAGCGTAAGCCACCGGCATGGATGTTGGCAGGTTTGAAGTCGTGCCCAAGGGTGTACATAGGGAGCAATGGCGTGTAGCCGGCTTCGTCGCCAAAGTCGTAGCGGAACTCGCCGCGTGTGAGTTTCGGACAACTTGCGGGCTCTGCTGCTATGAATTCTGTGTCCTTGCCGTCGAGGAGGTTATGGCGCATGAAGGGGAAGGCAAGCCCTCCGAAGTTGCTGCCGCCGCCAAAGCAGGCTATAATGGTGTCGGGATACTCGCCTGCCATCTCCATCTGCTTTTCTGCCTCAAGGCCTATGATGGACTGGTGGAGCGACACATGGTTGAGCACTGAGCCGAGGGTGTACTTACAGTTGGGTGTCGTTGTGGCGAGTTCTATGGCTTCGCTGATGGCTGTTCCGAGCGATCCCGGGTGGTTGGGGTCTCGGGTGATGATGTTCTTTCCTGCGCGGGTGGACATGGATGGCGAACCTACCACTGCTGCTCCGAATGTGCGCATCATCATGCTACGGTATGGCTTCTGCTGCAAACTGAGTTTCACCTGATACACTGCGGCTTCAAGTCCGAACACCTTGGCAGCATAACTGAGTGCTGCGCCCCATTGTCCTGCACCAGTTTCGGTGGTAACATTCGTTACGCCTTCCTCCTTGCAGTAATAGCATTGCGGCAGTGCGGAGTTCACCTTGTGCGAACCGAGCGGATTGACGCTCTCGTTCTTGAAGTAGATGTGCGCCGGTGTGTCGAGTGCCTTTTCGAGTTCGTAGGCGCGAACGAGCGGTGTGGCACGGTAGTACTTATATTTATCTAAAACGGGTTCGGGAATGTCTATCCACTGGTGCTCTTGGTCGAGTTCCTGACTGCAGCATTCCTGTGCGAAGATAGGATAGAGGTCTTCTGCCTTGAGCGGCTCTTTCGTCGCGGGATTGAGGGGTGGGAGCGGTTTGTTCTTCATGTCTGCCTGAATGTTGTACCACTGCGTGGGTATCTCATTCTCCTGCAGAATGAACTTCTTTTGTTTTGCCATAAAGTTCTGTCTTTTGTTAATGATTGTTTGATTTGCTAATAATACCACTGCAAAAGTAATGAATTGCAGCCAATGTGCAATACTTTTATTTGAAAATAGTTGTTCTATTTCCAAAAAAAGTATAGGCAGGAGTTCTCTTTTTACGTTTCTCTCCTGCCTATAATTCTATTCTTCCGTTGTGTTGCGAGGTTTCCTCGCTTTTCTTACTTTGTGATGAGGTCGTTGCCGGTCATCTCTTTGGGCTGTTCGATGCCCATGATGTGGAGGATGCTGGGTGCCACGTCGGCGAGTATGCCGTCCTTCACTTTTGCGTCCTTGTCTTCCGTAACGTAGATGAAGGGCACGGGGTTCAGCGAGTGAGCCGTGTTTGGTGTGCCGTCTTCGTTGAGTGCATGGTCGGCATTGCCGTGGTCGGCTATGATGATGGCTTCGTAGCCTGTCTCCTGTGCTGCTGTGATGACGTCTTTCACACAACTGTCGATAGCGACAACTGCCTTCTCAATGGCTTCGTAAATACCGGTGTGACCCACCATGTCGCCATTGGCAAAGTTGACAACGATGAAGTCGTATTTGTCTTCTCTGATGGCTGCACAGAGTTTGTCCTTCACTTCGTAGGCACTCATTTCCGGCTTGAGGTCGTATGTAGCCACTTTCGGTGATGGCACGAGCACGCGGTCTTCGCCTTCGAAGGGTGCTTCGCGTCCGCCGTTGAAGAAGAAGGTAACGTGTGCGTATTTTTCTGTCTCTGCCGTGTGGAGTTGGGTAAGCCCCTTGCTGCTGAGGTATTCGCCGAGTGTGTTCTCCACGTTCTCTTTCGGGAAGAGGATGTGCACGCCAGTGAAGGAAGCGTCGTAGGGCGTCATGCAGTAGTATTGCAGGTTGGGAATGGTATGCATGCCTTCTTCGGGCATGTCCTGCTGTGTGAGTACGATGGTGAGTTCCTTGGCGCGGTCGTTGCGATAGTTGAAGAAGATAACCACGTCGCCTTCCTTGATGCGTCCGTCAACGTTGGCGTTAACAAGCGGTTCCATGAACTCGTCAGTGTTTTTGTGCTCTTCCGTGTCGGAGTCATAACATTCCTGCACACCCTGCACCATGTCGGTGCACTGCTTGCCTTTGCCTTCGATGAGTTGGTCGTAAGCCACCTTCACACGGTTCCAGCGCTTGTCGCGGTCCATGGCGTAGAAACGGCCGATGATGGATGCCACGTGTGCGCCCTGCTTGTCGCAGTGGGCTGTAAGGTCGGCGATGAAACCCTTGCCACTCTTGGGGTCGGTGTCGCGACCGTCCATGAAGCAGTGTACGTATGTGCGCTCGGCAATGCCGTATTCCTTGGCGATGTCCACGAGTTTGAGCAGATGGTCGAAACTGGAATGTACACCGCCGGTAGAGGTCAGTCCCATCAGGTGCAGACCCTTGCCGTTCTCCTTGGCGTAGGAGTAGGCACTCACGATTTCAGGATTTTCAAGTATGCTGCCGTCTTTGCAGGCACGGTTTATCTTCACGAGGTCCTGATACACGATGCGTCCTGCACCGATGTTGAGGTGTCCCACTTCCGAGTTACCCATCTGTCCGTCGGGCAGACCCACATTCTCACCGCTCGCAAGGAGTTGCGAGTTGGGGTATGTGGCGTTGAGGTGGTCAAGGAACGGTGTCGGCGTGTTGTAGATAACGTCGTCCTTTTGGCGGTCGCCGATGCCCCAACCATCGAGAATCATTAGTAATGCTTTCTTTCTCATATTGTTTTGTTTTTTTATTGTCTTTTTATGGCACGAACCCCCATGCCGTATATTTCAACCTGCAAATTTACGCATTTTTCGGCTGATTACCATACAGGTTGCAGTTTTCTTTAGGATTCTCATACAATTTGTCAGTTTCAACTGACGAATTAGGTTTAATGATGTCCTAAACCTCGTAGAACTTGCTCATACTTCAATATGATGATTTTTTCAAGAATTTGAGAATTATAGAATTTTCTTGAGCTGGTATGTTATAAATAATTCTCGTAACTCAACTTTCGCAAGTGATTATATGTCAAGAATTTGAGAATTATAGAATTTTCTTGAGCTGGTATGTTATAAATAATTCTCGTAACTCAACTTTCGCAAGTGATTATATGTCAAGAATTTGAGACGTGTTGTTGAGCGTATGCGAAAAATTTAAGAATTATTATTATCAGTACACCCATTTCTTCCATTCATACCCTTTCAGATAATCGGCAATGAAATAAATTCTTTAATTCTTCAATTCTTGAAAATACAACAATCTGATATTGAAATACTTGACAACTTGCAAAACTTGAATTCTCGTAATAGGAGTTTCATAATCTTGAAGGTTTGTAGTCTTGATGGTTTGGTATGAATTTGTACTGTAAACTTGTCGTGCCAAAGTTCAATAATAGTCCTAATTGATGGTTTCCAACGTGAAGATAGTTAATTAGTTGGGATTCAAACTCTCCAAGAATATCATTATGTGCCTTGAGTTCGACTCCGATTTTATCATAACATAGGAAATCATAGTAGAAGTCGTGCTGAAGTAAGACTCCGTGATAGGTCATTTGAATGTGTTTTTCCCTTTCGTATGGGATGCTGTTTTCTTGCAGCAAAACTTCAAAAGCATCTTGATAAACTTTCTCTTTGAATCCACATCCTAATTCGTTATGCAGTTGAAACGCTAATCCCAACAAGATTCTCGCCTCCTCTTGATGTATGTAATTACTCATAGAAAGTTATTTATTATCAAAAATTTGAGAATTATAGATCTTATTTATAGTTGGCTTCAAGCGCAAAGTTAATATAATTATGGAAGTTTTCTAAGTCAACAATATCATTTTCTTAATCAAGAATTAGAGAATTATAGAATTTTTATGACATCTCTTCGTGTCCAGAGTTTCTATAATTCTGAAATTCTTGATATTTCTCTGTCACATGTTTTATCTAATCAAGAATTGGAGAATTATAGAATTTTTATGACATCTCTTCGTGTCCAGAGTTTCTATAATTCTGAAATTCTTGATATTTCTCTGTCACATGTTTTATCTAATCAAGAATTAGAGAATAGATGATCTCTTTGAGATGTTGAAATTCTTTAATTCTAAAATTCTTGAAAATAAATCATGATGCCAATGACAGAATAAACGGGAAATGCCGTGTTGAGCATTTCCCGTGGTGGGCATACAGTGTATGGTGTATGCAGGTTATGGTTAGCAGATGGAAATTTCTTTTATGGTGGTTGTCCTTTTCAGGTGTCAATGACCGGTTGCATAGTCTTTCTTGCAGGCATAGATGCTCAGTGCGAACCATGTGAGGCAGATGGTTGTAACGACTATGCCGGCGTTGGCGGTGAGGCAGAGCGCGAAGAGGGCGAGTTGTGCGTTCAGGATGCGCAGTGTGCAGATGGGGGAGACGGGCTCTTCGAGCAGCGCGCTGTAGAGTGCTGCAAGGCGGACGATGGGTGTCCAGTTGGCTATGCGTGATGTGAGGTTCATATTTTTTTCAGATAAGGTTGGTTTGCTGATTGAGATGGTCTGTTTCATGATGCTTTTGTTTTTACAGAGCCGCAAAAAAAAGCGGACCCTTGCTTGATTTCTGTTGCAAAGGTCCGTACAGAAAGTGTCAAAATTTGACACTAATGAATTTTAAATGTTAAATTTTCAGGAAAAACCATGAATTTCACTAACACGTTTTTTTGTTTAGTGGAATTTGGATATTAAATGCTCAGCGATTGTTTTCAGATAGTTCTTGAATTCTTCTGACTGTTCCACTTCGATATCGTCGGCGAGTCCGATGACGAAGCGTCCTACTCCTATGAAACTGCAGACTTCCGTTCGGAGTCGGCTGGTGCCGTCGTCGTAGCGTTCGAGTTCTGCGATGGATTCGGGGTATTCTTCTATCAGTAGGTTTGTGGCGAGTTTTCCGAGTCGCAGGCAGATGGGTTTGCGCTCTTCGCCGGAGAAATGGAAGATGTCGCGGCTGACCTGTTTGTGTTGTTTTTCGTTGCTCCAGTTGAGGTCGAGGAGTTTGACACTTTGTGCGCGACTGATTTTGAAGGTCTTATTTTTTTGCGATGCTATCTCGAAGCAGCGCACTTCGGAGTTTCCTGCGAGGAGTTGGTAGGGCTCAACGATGCGGTTGGACGTTTTCCGGCTGTTGCCCGAGGTATAGTTTTCGAGCACGCAAATTCTGCGTTCTCTGATGGCTTGGTAGATTTGGCTGATGTTTTGCGCCACGTGCTCATCTATGCTGTGCGAAGCGATGATGCCGGCATCGTACAGGGCAGCGAGTTTGTCGCGCAGGTGGCGCACGCCGGGCGTTTTGTCGGTTACGCTGTTGAGCACACGCTGCAGGGTGATGGCTTCGTCTTCTGAGAAGTGGATGCGCCCCGTGAGTTGGTTGAAGAAGGGCGATGCGGGGTCGATGCTGTAGCAGCCGTTGCTGAGGCGTATGCCGAATCCCATGTAGCGGAGTGTTTCGAGGTATCTGAAGAGTGTCCGTCGGCTCATCTCGAGTCTTTCGCAGAGTTCATCGGTGGTGATGCCCCTGTTCTGTGTCAGTATGAGGAGCAGCCGGAGTTCTTTTGCGCCTGTAACGTGCGACATGGCGGTTTGTGCTACTGTTTTGTTGGTCTATTCAGATGTGATGCCTGTGTCTTCGCGATATTTCCGGAGCAGCGTGATGGCTTGGTTGATTTTGTATTCACGCCGGTCGGCTCCTTTTGCCTTGACGTGCAGGTAATACACCCCGTCGGGTGCGTCTTTGCTGCCGTCCTTACCGTCCCATCCGCCTTCGGGGTCTTTCCATTCATAGATTTTACGCCCGCTTCGTGTGAACACAGCGGCTTCAAACTCTATTATACTCTGCTGATTTCTCGCCTTGAATATATTGTTTGGTTCTTCATCGTTGGGTGTGAAGGCATTGGGAAATTCCAGTTGCGACTGGCTGATGAAAACGCTGAAAGGTTCTTCCTGCACGTACTCGATGGTATCGCCTTCGTTGTAGAACGTGATGAAAAGTTGTATGACGTACGAGCCCGACTGTTCGAAGTTGTATGTGGTGTTTTCCTGAAAACGCTTGATGGTGTCGTTAGCGAGTGTGGTGCCGTCCTTGTTGGTGTAGGTGCAGTAGATGTCCCATTCGTAGTATGCCTTGTAATTGCCTACGTCCTGCGGGTTGGCGTAGAAGTTAACGCTGATTGGTGCACCGTCGTAACTGGTTTCATCGGTTACGGTGGCGCCCGTGGAGTCCACATATTCCATGATGGGCATGGCGGATTGTGCCATAGCGGTGAGGGGCAATATAAGCAGTATGAAAGAGAGGAGTTTTCGCATATTTCCTGATTGTTTTCTGCAAAATTAGTGGTTTTCGTCCGAAATGCGAAAAAAAACCGGTAATTCTTGAATTTATCGACGTTACCTCATTTTTCTTTGAAGTTAACGACGTTACCTCATTTTTCTTTGAAGTTAACGAAGTTATTGAAGTTATCGCTTCGCTCGAAGTTAACGACGTTACCTTGTGCTGATAATATTTATCGGTCCAAAGTATCGTCATTAACTTCATTAACTTCGATAACTTCAATAACTTCGATAACTACATAATTATCCTTATGCTAATTCACTCGAGCGTGATGTTTCCTTCGTTGTCTATGCGTATTGGTGAGCCTGTGATGTCTGCTTCGGTGAGGCTTTTAATCTGTTTTGCCACGGCATTTGTCGGGTCTTTACGCGGTCCGGCACCCTTCTGCTGTATGAAAGAGTGGATCTTTCCTTTCTGGAAGGCGCCATCCTTGCCTATGCTGATTTCCACTACCGGTGCGTAGCCGGAGATGCCTGAGAGGCTCATGCCGTAAGGTGTGCAGAAGTTGCCAAGGCTGTAGGCGATGAAACGCCCCTTATACACTTCCATGGCACGGCAGACGTGTGGTCCGTGTCCGAACACCACACTTGCCCCGTTGTCGATGCAGAAGTGGGTGAACTTGCGCAGTTCTCCGCGGTTCTCTCCGAGGAATGTTTCTTGTCCCTGCGGCAGATGCGCGCGGTCCTTGCCTTCTGCTCCACCGTGGAAGGTAACGATGATGATGTCGCTCTTTGTCTTGAGGTCGTCGATGATGCGCTTCACGTTGGCGAGGTCGGCATGTTTCAGCGTGTAACTGTTATGTCCGAAGGCGCAGATACCGTAGCGCACGCCATTGCGCTCCACCACAGCCGATTCGGTGCGTCCGGCAATGCCACTGTATTTGATGCCTTGCTCGTTGAGCACTTTCTCTGTAGAGACGATGCCTTCGTCGCCAAAGTCCTTGGCGTGGTTGTTGGCCTGGCAGACGTAGTCGTAACCGGCGTCTTTGAGCCATTGCCCGTAGGTGGTTGGAGTGCGGAAACTGAAGCTGTGCGGTCCGCTGCCCTTGCGCGACCTGCCACCGTCGAGCAACGTGCCTTCAAGGTTGCCCAGAGCGATGTCGGTGCGCTGTGTAATCGCCTTTGTGTCGATGAATACGTCGCGTCCCTCGTGAGGTGGCAGTTGTACGGACGGATAGGTGGTGCCCATCATGATGTCGCCCGTCATCGAGATGGTCATCGTGTCTGGCAGATTGGGGTTCGGCTTCTGCTGAGCCTGTGTTGCCTCGCTTTTTGTGCTGTCTTGATTGTCGGTGCCGTTGGTGCGCCCGTCGTTACCGTTGCACGAAACGGAACACAGCAGTGTGGCAATAAGGATGAATACGCTTTTTTTCATTGTTTGTTCTTTTGTTATGTTTTGTTCTTGAGTTGCAAAGATAGGGCTTTGGAACGCGAAGGACGCAGATTGACACGAAGTTTTTTCGTTTATGTCGCCAATTATGCCATTGCTTCGCTCGGCGATGACGCGAATGGCCTTGCGGTGAAAAACTGACTTTCCATTTTCCACAATACTGCGCCGTAGGCATTCGCGTCGCTCGAGTTTTGCTCGCTTGCTACTGCAAGAATCATCAAGCGAAGCGAAGATATAATCAGCGTCAAGAGTCAGATTCTCTGCTATCTCCTTATTCCTCGTCGAGTCTGTTCTCCCAAAGGTATTTCTTTGTTTCTCTCGCCATTACGCCGCTCAACAGGAGGAGCGAGATGAGGTTGGGTATCGCCATGAGTGCGTTCAGTGTGTCTGCTATGTTCCAGATTATGCTGAGGTTGATGATGCTGCCGATGAACACCGCAATGACGTACACGCTTCTGTAGAAAAACCGGCTTTTCTGTCCGACCAGGTATTCCATCGCCTTTTCGCCGTAGTAACTCCACCCGAGGATGGTGCTGAGTGCGAATGTTACGATAGCGACGGTAAGGATTTCCGGTCCGAAAGGTATTTTAGAGAAAGCCATCTTTGTCAGCATCTCTCCGCTACTGTAATCAATGTCGGGATAGGCGAGTATGCTGCTCACCAATACGATGCCCGTAATGGCGCAGATAACGACAGTGTCCCAGAATGTGCCCGTTGATGAAACGAGTGCCTGGCGCACAGGGTTTTTCGTCCGTGCCGCTGCCGCTATGATAGGTGCAGAACCCATACCGCTCTCGTTAGAGAACAGTCCGCGTGCTATGCCGTAGCGTGCTGCAATCATCACACTGGCTCCCAAAAATCCGCCACCTGCCGCAGATGGGTTGAATGCACTCTCCACAATCAGTTTGATGGCGGGCCATACGTATTCAGCGTTGTAGATGAGCAAAATGATGCAACCGATGATGTAGAACGCTGCCATGAACGGCACGAGTGCTCCGCAGAACTGTGCTATGCGCTTCACACCGCCCAACAATACTGCTGCAGCGAGGAGGGTGATGATGAGTCCTGTCATCCATGGTGCCACGCCATACGTGTCGAACGACAGTGTGGATATGGCATTCGCCTGCACCGTACAGCCTATGCCGAATGCCGCGAGGGCAGTGAATATGGCAAAAAGCACAGCCAGCCATTTCATGTTCAGTCCGCGCTCCAAGGCATACATCGGACCTCCGAGCATCTTTCCGTCGGTTGTCTGCACACGATATTTCACGGCAAGCAGGCCTTCGCCATACTTCGTGGCTATGCCAAACAGTCCGCACACCCAGCACCATAGCACGGCACCCGGTCCGCCGGTGGTGATGGCAAGCGCCACACCGACGATATTACCCGTTCCTATCGTGGCTGCAAGTGCGGTGGCAAGTGCACCGAACTGACTCACGTCGCCTTCTGAATTCTTGTCCTTCTTTACGGATAACTTGATGGCTGTCAGTAACTTGCGCTGGGGAATACGCAGTCGGAAAGTCAGGAAAATGTGTGTGCCAAGCAGCAACACAATCATGGGCCAACCCCAAAGGTAGCCGTTGATAAAAGTGAAAATTTCGTTAATCCCTTCCAATGTGAATAATTTATGTTATGTCTTTTTGTTTGTTATGTCTAAGCCATTATCCAGTAGGCGAGGAGCGCCACGATGTATGCCACGGCAAAGGTGTAACACGTGCCCCACAGCGCATATTTCCAGTTGCCGCTCTCATTTTTCAACGCTGCTATGGTAGCGATGCATGGGATGTAGAGCAGGGCAAAGATGAGGAAACTCAGTGCCTGGGCTGGTGTGGTGCCTTCAGCCTTGATGCGTGTTGCCAGTGAAGTCTGTCCCGCCTCTTCGCTGTTTCCGGCTTCCATATCCCTGTCCACTTCATCGGCATCTACACCATAGATTACGCCCAGCGTGCTGACCATCAGTTCTTTTGCGCTGATGCCGGTAAGGACGCTCGTAGTCATCTGCCAGTTGTAGCCGAGTGGTGCGAAAACAGGCTGTACCGCCTTGCCTATGGTGGAGAGATACGACTGTTCCTGTTGCTGTTGCTCCGTTTCGCCTGCTTCACCCCTCGGGAAGTATTGCAGCACCCAGATGATGACGCTTGCCACAAGGATGACGTGTCCCATCTTGTATAGGTATTCGCGTCCGCGTTCCCATGTATGGCTGAGCACGCTCTTTGCCATTGGGCGGCGGTAGGGGGGTATCTCCATCACGAAATGACTGTCGCCCTGTTTATGAAGTAATCTGTTGATGAGGATGGCAGAAAGGAATGCCACCACTATGCCGCCCATGTAGAGGAGGAACATCACTGTTCCTGCACTTTTGGGGAAGAAAGCGCCGGCAAAGATGAGGAATACGGGTATGCGTGCGTTGCACGGCATGAATGGTATGACGAGCATGGTAACGAGCCGGCTTTTCCTGCTTTCGATGGTGCGTGTTGCCATCACTGCCGGTACGTTGCAGCCGAAACCCATGAGCATGGGTATGAACGACTTTCCGTGCAGTCCCGCCTTTTTCAGCAGTGGGTCGGCGAGCGTGGCAGCACGGGCGAGGTAGCCGGAGTCCTCGAGCAGAGATATGAGCAGATAGAGGATGAGAATGTTCGGCAAGAACACGATGACCGCTCCCACACCGCCTATGATGCCCTCCGTCAACAGCGAATTGAGCCAACCTTCAGGCAGGACACCGTTGATGGTATCTTTCAGCCAATCCACACCGGCTTCTATCCAATCCATGGGATATTGTCCTACGAAGAACGTGAGTTGGAAAATAATCCACATGATGAGCAGGAAGAAGATGTAGGACACAGGGTTCGACACAAGCAGACGGTCCAGGAATAGTGTCCGTTTCTTCTGTTTCCCTTCTTTCAGTTCATAGATGCCTTCCAGCAGTCCGCGCACTTTGGCATTGGCTTGTGCATTGCTGCGCTCCTTGTTGCGAATGGCTTGCAATATCTCGCGGCGGTTTTCGCGGTGTTCTTCGGTGGCAGCCTTATTGGAGAGGGCTGCATCTAAGGCTTGCCGGATAGTCTCTTTCACACCTTCGCCGCTACTGGCCACGGTAGGTATGAATATCATTCCGAGCCGCTCTGCAAGCGTCTCCATTTGCAGGGTGCTGCCGCTGCTGCGGAATTCGTCGTACATGTTCAGGGCACCGACAACGGGAAGCCCGAATTCTTTCAGTTGCAGGGTAAGCATCAGGTTGCGCTCAAGGTTGTTCACATTGAGCACATTCACGATGACGTCAACCTTGCCTTTGCTCAGTTCCTGTGCCACGTATGCCTCTTCCGGGCTGTAGGCTTTCAGTGAGTAAGTGCCCGGTAAGTCGATAATGCGCAAATGATGGCCGTCAAGGTCCATTTCGCCTACCACACTCGTTACCGTTACGCCGGCATAGTTTCCCGTTCGCTCGTGTCCGCCGCTTGCTGCGTTGAAAAATGCCGTCTTGCCGCAGTTGGGGTTGCCCACGAGTGCTATAGTAATATCGTCCGGATTGGCAGGTTTCACCACGTTGGGCTTCGAACAGTTGGGGCATCCGCCACAGCCTTCGAGCACGGCCTCATGGCAGTTGGTACAGACGTGTGTCCCATCGCCTTCTGCCTCCTGGGCATCGTGGCAACTCACGTCGGCAGAAATATGGTGGTGGTCCTCCTCAATTTCGCTGCCTGTCATGCCGGAAGAGTCCTTGCCTGTCTTGGTACTGTTTGGGGAATGTATCAGTTCTTCTGTGGAAATCGGCTCATTGGCAATGTTCACGCGCCGTGCCTCTTCATCGCGCAGTGCCACCCTCTCTCCCATTACGGCATAAACCACGGGTGTGCCTATCGGAGAATTGTATATACGCGTAACCTTCTGCCCAACGACAAACCCCATCTCTTCAAGGTGGGTGCGGAAAGCCAGGGTGCCCTCTATGCGCTCCACATATCCTGATTCGCCATTATGTAATTCCGAAAGATTCACAGTTATCTTGATTAGTCCCTTTTGTCAGCCGAAAGGCCTGTCTTGGTTTATAAACTGCAAAATTACTTCATTTTTTTATACTTCAAATACCCAATAGTGGTGATTTTGCAGATAGGTTCCCGCTGAGCGATGTATAGCAAATGTTAAAGCAGTTGTGAAAAAACTCTCCACTCTCAATTGTCTATTTTGAGGAATGTGCTCTTCCTGAAGAAACAGATTTCTCTGCTTCAGGTGCTTTTCCTGCCGGTGGTGTGTCGTCCTTTTTTGTGGCGTGTGCCGCGTTTTCTGCCTTCTTGGGCTTTTCAGCGTTGGTCTTTGGTTTTACCTGTTTTGCAGTTTTTTGGTTCTTTTCAGCACCTTTTCCGGCAGCATTCTTAGCGTTGCTGTCCTGCTTCTTCTCTTGCGGCTTGTCTGTCTCATTTTGAGGTGTGATGGCGCCGTTTTGGTTGAGGAAGCGGGTATAGACATCGCAGATATTGGGAGAATATGCCCTGAAAATGCCGTTGGCAAAGAGGATGTCCGTGATGTGGTTGTCCTCCACATACTTTTTCATGTTTTTCGTGAAATAGCGATTGTCGATGACGTGGATTTCCTCGAAAGAGTAGAAGAGGTATCCTGGCAGTGCATTGCCGTAACTGTCCTTGAGGATGATGAGGCGTCGTCCGTTCTTGGTGCCTGTACGTATTTGGGCAATCTTCGTGTCGCCGCCCATGAATGTGCAGTAAGCACCACCGCTACCGTCGGGGTATTTGAAGAAGAAGGCACCTGTGCGAGGTGATGACTCCGCTGTTACTTTGTAATCCTTATCAACGGTATAGTTAATGTAGGTGGTGTTATAGTCGATGTCTCTCGGTGTCCAATAGACAAAGTCTTCCGGTGCATTCTTCACGGCGATGTCCTTGGAGTAGCCGTACATGGAACCCACATAGCCATGTACGACGTGGCGGTCGTACGAATCGAGGCTCTTGAATGGAACTCCTGCCACTTTCGCAAATTGCTGTGCGGCATAGAAGGCTCCGAGCGGTGCCCAATGGTGGTCTGTACGCAGATAGATGTCTTCGTTGGCATGTTGCCCGAGGGGTGTGTAAATGTCCACTGCCTTTACGTCCGGGTCGAGTAGGCTGTAGATGTTGTTGATGGTGAGGTTCTGCGGTTTTGTGAGTTTCTTTGCCTGTTCGGGACAGTAGTATGCCGTTGCGGTCGGGATAACCATGCAATATACGTTCACTCTGTCGCCAAAAGTGCGCTTGTAGGTGTTGGCTGCTTCGGCATACCTGCTGCCTCCCGTTGCCTCGCCGCCGTATGCCTGAAGGGCTCTTACGTTTGGTCCGCTGCCCACGATGATGATGCCGCGGCTTGCCACTTTTGCTTTCTCGTCGCGGGTAACGTTGTTGGTGTATTCGCCCACCTCGCGGTTGTCGTCATCCAATATGGCACTTTCGGGGTCAGCACTGCCCGCTTCGGCGTGGAACGACACGGAGTTCTCGTCCTTGGGCAGTCCGAGATGGTTCTTGATTTCCATACTGAGTTGCAGGAACTTGTCGCGGAAAGGTTCGGTGTCGCTGAACCATTTCGAAACAGAGTCGGTGTAGTGCCCCTTCGTGAGTTTGTCCACGGAGAAGTCCGGGAGTTCTGCCAAATCCCTTTTTTCGAGTTGTGAGAAACTGCTTCGGGGGAATGTGGTGAAAACTATCGTCAGACCTGCAAATGCAGTCATGACTAAGCCTGTGTATATGGACGATCCTTTCATCTTTTTGGGTGTGCTGTTTTAGTCGGTATATGGTCTTTACTGTACGAGGTATCTCTCGTAGGCTCTTGGTGTTTGCGGGGCTTGTGCCAGGACGATGCAGTTGCCGAACACGATGTCGGTGATGCCGTTGTCTTCCACATATTTCTTGATATTTTTCTTGAAATAGCGACAGTCCACGATGTGTACTTGTTCGAAAGAATAGAAGAGATAGCCGGCTATGGCATTTCCGAAACTGTCCTTGAGCAGAAGGACGCGCCTGCCGTTGTTGGTGGGTGTCTGCACGCGTACAATGCGCGAGTCGCCGCCTACGAAGGTGAGGTATGCCGCGCCCGTGTTCTGCCGTTCCTTGAAGAACGGTCCCTCGAACGGCTCCGAGGTACCGATGATGGTCTTCCGGTCCTTGGAGAGTTTGTAGTCTATGAAAGTGGTGGTGTATTCGATGTCCTTTGGCGTGTAGTACACGAATTCTTCAGGGTTGTTCTTCACTTCCATGTCCTTGGTGTACATATACATCGTGCCTACGTAGCCTGGTATGACGTGTTCCTCATACGAGGAGAGGTCGCGGAAGGGCACTTCTGCCACAGCGGCAAATTCGCGTGCAGCGTAGTATGCGCCGAGGGGCGACCAGTGGTGGTCTGTGCGGTTGTATATGGGCTCTGCGGCATGTGCACCAAGCGTGTCGAACACATTGACGGGAATAACGTCGTCGCGCAGTTGCGAAAAGATGCGGTTGATACCGTCTGCTTCACTTCTCGACCATGCACTTGCAGCATCGGGTGTGTAGAACGAACTTTGCGTGGGCACCGGCATACAGTAAACATCCACTTTGTCGCCAAATGTTTCCTTGTATTTGTTTGCTGCGGCAGCGTAGGCGTCACAACCGCTTGTGGATACACTGTAAGCCGAGAAAGCGCGCACTTCTGCACCCTTGCCGGCAATGATGAGTCCCTTTGCCGTTTTGCGGGCTGGCGCATCGGCATTCACTGTGTTCACATACGTGCCGCATCTTACGGGCGGGAAATCGTTTTCCTGTGCTTCAGCCTGTGTGGTGAGGCAGAATGCTATGACTGCTAATAATATGATTTTTTTCATCCGGATTAAAATCTTGTGTAGAGGAACGGGTTGTTTGTGGCGCCTACAAGTAGCGACACACTGATGACAAGCACTGCGAGCGTAAAAGCGAGGCGCGTCGTGGTGAAAATCACATCTTCAGCCTTGCTACCTTTGCCTGTAATCACCGTAACAGTCCTGGCTGCATATTTGCGTATAGGCAGGCAGAACAAAATGCCTACTATCCAAAGCCAGAAGTTGTCGTAGATAACAGATTGGGTGGTCAGCAGGACGTTTTCCTTCCCGCCACCGAAGAGTGCCGTGAAGAAAGAACCGCACTGGCTGAGATCTTCAAAATAGAAAATGCCCCAGCCCAGCACGAGGAAGAAGAGAGCGTATGCGTGCATGAAAACCCATCCGGGAAAGAGGATGAAAGTTCTCGTGAATAGGTTTTGTTTCCTATCCAGCACAGCCTTCTTCATCTTGAGGAGTGTGTGCTTCTCGAAAACGAGGAGAACGGCGAAGTAGAGTCCCCAGAGGATGAAGTTCCAACTGGCACCATGCCACATACCTGTGAGGAACCATACCACGAAGATGTTGAGCATCTGATGCCTTCGGTTGCCACCGAGCGGGATGTACAGATAGTCGCGGAAGAAACTGCCGAGGCTGATGTGCCAGCGGCGCCACAGGTCGGTCATAGAGTCGCAGCAATATGGGTGGTTGAAGTTCTCCTTGAAATGAAATCCGAGGCATCTGCCAATACCTATTGCCATGTCCGAATAGCCAGAGAAGTCGAAATAGATCTGCAGGGTGAAGGCGGCTATGCCCAGCCATGCGCCATGGGTGGTGAGGTCGCCTATGCCGTCCTTGAGGAACTGGTCTGCTATGACGGCGAACTGGTTGGCGAGAATCACTTTCTTGCCCAATCCGAGGGAGAAACGGAACACACCATCGGCAAAGTCGTCCATGCTGACATGGCGGTTGCTGATTTCGCGTGCCACAGTGTCGTAGCGCACAATAGGACCTGCTATGAGTTGCGGGAACATCGATATGTAGAGCAACAGGTTGTAGAACTTCTTCTGTGCCGGCGACTCCCTGCGATAAACATCGACGAGGTAGGATATCGACTGGAAGGTGTAGAAACTGATGCCAATGGGCAATGCTATGTGGGGGTTGTCAACGTGCAGTCCGATGTTGGACAGTATCTCGGTGAAGAAGTTGAGGTATTTGAACACGGCGAGTATGCCGAGGTTGCAAATGAGACCTATGATGAGCGCCAGTTTGCGGTGGCGTTCCTGACTGTCGATGACTCTTCCCGCAAAGTAGTTGACCACCACGCTGCCCAGCATGAGGAATACATAGACCGGTTCGCCCCATGCGTAGAATATCAGTGAGAAGATAACGAGCGCGAAGTTGCGGCAGGTGCAACTCTTCCGGATTTTGTCTCCGGATGTGGCATTGTCTATCCACGTTGCTGCCAGATAGAAGAGCATGAACGCGGGGAGGAAGACAAACAGGAAAAAAAGGTCGGAGAAAACCATGATGTGATATATCTGTTTTAAGGGATGTTAATGTGTGTCCTGAAGGATGATTACATGTTCAGTATCGTGCCCACTTGGCGCGCTACGTATGCACCTATGCGGCGTGCGCCAGCCTCGGAGGTGTGTGTGCCGTCATAAGTGTACCTGAAAGCCACCTTTTCCTGTGTGGCATAGATGCCTGCATCGCGATCCAGACGGATGACGTTTAGGCTGAGATGACTGCCACAACCTTCAATGATTTCGGCTGTCTTGCGTATAAGTTCCGGGCTTGTTGCCGTGGTCTGTAAGGGTGCAAGCAGGATGATCTGCGCTTCGGGAAAAGCCTCCATTAGTATCTCACAGTTATAGCGTACACTTTCGGCAAGAGAGAGCACCTGGCTGGGCTTTTTCGATGTGATTAAACCATCGCGATAGGCAAAAGCCTGGTCTGCAGTTGTGTCTAAAGCCTTGGGGCGTTTGCTGAGGAACCATGCATCGTTTGTACCGCAACCGATGATGATAAGGTCGGGCTTTACCTGACTGCCGCTCCCGACAGCGTTTTTCAGGCGGCAAACCTGATTGTAGATGACGTTGTCGTTGCCCAGACGGCCGATATTTTCTTCCACATTGTATTTGGTCACGTTGGTATTGGTCCACGTGGCTCCGCTCCGGGCATAACTCTTGCATGTGGCAGGCGCAAAGAAACGCCTGAACCAATAGTTCCAGCCTTTGGGCTTGTCGCAATCGTCGCCGCCTATCCATGTGTTGGAGTCGCCGAGAATGACCACATTGACGGAGTCGTTGCCCTGCTTCGCAACACTTTCGGCAGCATTGCCCTGCTGTGCAGCATTGTCGGTATTTTCTGTCTGTGCGCAGGCAGACAAAACAAATGCAACGGCAAGGATTGCCGTTATAAAATAATTCCTCATAAAGATGTGAAGGTTTATCTTTTTCTTTTCGTCGCAAAATTAGAGAAAAAGCATGAAAAATAGCGATTTATGTGCTTTATTTCTGAGAAGATTTAAAAAGTTGTGTACCAACGTACCATTTTGCCAAGAACAAATTGCATTTGGGTTATTCTGCCCGGCAGGGCACACACTCCCTGATTTCAATGGGTATGGTCTCTGTATGGGACGAATCTTTGGTGATGATCATCTTCACCATGCATGCCTTCGAGTTGACAGGTTTCTTCTGGTCGAAGATGAAGTTGCCGATGCTGTAATAGATGGGTTTCCCTTTGTATTGTTCGATGGTCTGCATGGTATGGGTGTGATGGCAAATCAGGGCATCGGCACCGGCGTCAATCAACTGATGGGCTTGCCGGCGTTGCTGGGGTGCCGGCTTCAGGGTATGCTCTGCTCCCCAATGCAGGGAGACGATGACGCAGCATTGTGGGTCTGAGGTTTTCAGCCGATGAATCTTAACGAGCAGGGAGTCGAGGGGTTCGTTACTGACCGATGTCTTTTCGGGCAGGTAGGAGAAATTCTCAAGCGGCATCTGCAGGGAGGTCAGGAGATAAACCTTACGCGGCGATGAAGCCAGCAGGACAGGTCTTGCAGCCTCTGTCATGTTGTCGCCTGCGCCTACCGGAATCATTCCTGCCGCTTCGATGTTCCTCTTCGTGTCGGCAAGTCCTGTCCTGCCTTGGTCAACGCTGTGGTTGTTGGCAAGGTTCAGGTGGGTGATGCCATGCCGTTTCAGTGACAGTAGCCATTCGGGTTCGGCGCGGAAGATGTAGCGTTTGTAGGCAGGCTGTCGGATTTTCGTGGCAGGGCATTCGAGGTTGGCTACGACGAGGTCGCTGTGCCGGAAGACAGAATCCACGAAATGTGAGAAAACATAGTCTGTGCCGCGGTGTTCCACGTATTGTCGAACACCGCGGTCGAGAAGTATGTCGCCGGTAAACGTGATGGTCAGCGTGTCGCTTGCCATCAGCATGGCGATGAGCAGTTGGCTTAGCATCCTGAACTGTAGAAAATATACTCGTTGTCGAGGCTCTCTTTCTCCAAAGGTACGATGATTTCCTTCATCCAGTTGGGAATACCCTTGTCGGGCTGTGTTTCCAGACTCTTCTGCCATTCCTCGTCTGTGGTACGCGGAGCGGCAACATCTTCCTGGAACTCACGATAGGAGAATACGGCACCGCGCGTGAGGTAGAGGTAGCCGTCGATTTCCACTACCACATAAATCTCGTGGGCAGGACCGACTGCTTCATAGAGGACAGACTTGTTTGGGTTGTTAAGGCCATTCGCCGTATAGACATCTGCCACGACGGCTATCGACTTGTCAGCGCCGTTCACTTCGCTCCATTCCGACAGGAATTCATCAGGTTCTGTAACGAGGTTCAGCGTGATATATTCGAAAGTAGAACCAATCACTCTTATCTGGTTGTATTCCTGTTCAGTGAGTTTATGTCCTGCAAGTTCTTTCATGCTGCAGTTGAGCAGGAATTCGGCTTGTTCGCGCAAGTCGGCAGCCGCAGTGGTACCTTTCTCTGTTTCGAGGCCAAAGCGTTTCAGTACGTCCATCGTGGCATCAATGAGTTCAATCGCTTTGGTCCAGTAGGCGATGTTGGGCTCCACATAGCCCTTCACGATGGGGTCGGGAGGTCCGCCGCCGCCACACTCGGCAGCCATGGGTTGTTTGGCATAGAGGATGGCATCGTGCTTGAGTTCTGCCCATGAGGCAAGTGCCGTGTTCAGGTTTTTCTTCTCCCATTGTGGTGTCTGCATGAAGTTGGGATATTTTTTATTCTTGCTGTTGACATCCTTCAGCGAAGCAATCCATTTGTTTGCCACTGTTTGGTCCCAGTCAATCTCTCCCATGCGGGTCTTCATGCGTTCCAGGTTGCTGGTGAACATGTTCCAGTTCTGCTGCTCTTTGAGTTCTTCGATAAGTATGCGCTCTGCAGGTGAAATGCCGATGGAAGCGAGTACGTCGAGTCCCTTGGGTGTGCCGCGCAATGTGGGTGAATTGTCATAGTCAACCATTTCTTGCAGTACTTCTCCGTCGGGCATATAGCGCTGTGGCATCAGGCATATTTTGTATGCGCTCGACATCAGGAATTTGGGCTTGATGCGCGACTGTTTCTTCGACAATTCTTCCAAAGCCGTGCGGATGGCTTCGAATTTGGCATCGTCGTTGAAGAGTTCGGTGAGTGTGCAGCCGCTCTTCTGTATTTCTTTATACACCTGCAAGATGCTGACGTCATCGGGCATACCCATCAGGTAGGTGATAGGCGCGGTCAGGTCGTTGTACATCTTGGTTAACTTATGATTGCTACCCACAGTCTGTGCCATGAGCAGGGCTTGCTGCAACTGGTCGTCCTTGTCTGTGCCGAAGGGCACATTCTGCAGCCACATCATGGCGCGGAAATAGCGTTGCAGCGTTTCGTTGCGGGTGTAGTGTCCGCGTGGGCGATAGATGTTGTAGATGAACTTGGGCATCTCTCTTTCAGAGGTGTAGCCCAGGAATTCGGAGTAGAAGGTCCCGGCATCATTCACGTGTGCTATCTCTTCCTTCACCATTTCAGTGTAGGATGCTGCCACTGGCAGAACTTTCCCCGTAATCAGGGCGTATGCAATGGCATAGTAGGCGGTGTTGTGCTCTGCTGCAGCCTTTATTTTAGCATCGGTGGCTGTGGCTGCCTCTTGCTTCATCAGGTCGTAGTTCTGCTTGATGAAATCCGTTACCATCGGCGAGAATTTCTGTTGCTCCGTCTCTTTGAGCAGGCAGTCGAAGAACATGTGGAATGCCTGGAGATAGAGGTCTGTCGTTACGAAACTGGGGAACTGGCGGTAGTCGTTGTTCTCATAGATGTGGAAGAGTTGATCTTTTTTGTCAGGCACGATGGCAAAACCATTCTTGGCGATGGCGTTGTAGAGGCGTGGTTCGAAATCATTCAACTGGAATGGGTTGATGATGTTGTCCATATTGGTCATCATGCCGTCAGGCACATCGTTGTTCTTTGCCTTCAATTGGTTTTCATGGTCTTCTAACTTTTTGATGAAAGCCTTCTCTTCTGGTGAATACTTAATAGGTGCTGCCTTGTTGTCTTCTTCTTTCGAATAGCGGTCCCACATCTTTTCAGAATACCACGAGGTGGCATCAAAGAGTCCGCGCAGGTCGCCTTCCATGAAGCAATAGCCCTGTCGTGCTGCCGGGGCATTGCGCAGGATGCGTGTCTCTGCAATGGAGAGGCTGCTCACGTCAATGTTGAGGGGTAGTTTCTTGTTGAGTCGCTCCACGTCGATGTGGGCTTTGCCCGGAATGATGACGGGGTGGGGCTTCTTCTGTGCGTTCATTGTCATTGCGACAATAACGCTTGCTAAGGTTAAGAATAACTTTTTCATGGGTATAATGATTATAAAGTCCGGATTGTTGTTTTAGTCTTGATAGAAAATACTTATCGCTTCTTCTCTTGTAACGTTCTTGATGAGGAACCGCTCAAAACCCATACCGAAATGCGCCCAGCGGTATTCTGCCACCACATATTTTCCGTCTTTCGTGGTTTCAAGGCTTCGGATGAGTCCGTCCTTGAAACGGAAGTCTTCCAGAATGCCGCCCAATTTTGACCCCATCCAGAGTGGACGCACATAGCCGTTGTAGTTCTTGAAGATAAAAATTCTTCGCCCTTTCTCCTTGTAGTAGCGCGTACTCTTCACCACTCCCACCATGGCGTCAGTGCTGCCGTTGCCGTCCACATCGCCTGTGCAGAACTGATAGACGGGGTAGGGCAGTTCCCAACGGTCGCAGGTGGAGTCGGTCTTAAGCGTCAGAAACGAAAGTGTGTCGTTCTTCTGCTCCAGAGAAAACTCCTGTCCGAAGGCAGTCGTGGCAACCAGCCAAATGCCTATAACCAATAACCGATGGCAAACCGTTCTCATCACATCATTCTTTTGATTTCTTTCTTCAATACTTTAGACGAAAAATTTGCAACAAAGTTAAAAATTGTAAACAAAAATTTTATAGCCGTTAGGTAAAAAATAATTATTGGTGTTCGGTAAAAGTTTCTATAGGTGTCCGGTAAACGGGCTGAAAGCCCCAAAAGCGCAAAGCCCGGGGTAGCGCCCTGGGTGTATGATCAAAAGCATTGGCGCGCTGTAAGCGCAAAAGCAGATATGCAAACAAAAAAGATTTGCGTAAATTCTTGATTCATAGCGCTTTTGCCCATTCAGAGCGTATTTACCAACATCCATAGAGAGGGTGTGTCAAAATAAATTGAGTGCGCTATCGCGCAGAAATCCTACAAATCTACTCAAATCTATCAAATTGATTTTCAGACGATTATTTTTTCATGATTTGTAATGATTTGCAAGATTTCTCGCCTTTTTGGCGACTTTATCAATTTTGACACACCCTCCTATGTGCTTTAAGGCTTTCAGCCTAATTCATAGTGCTAAAACTGACGCAACAAAGTCAAAGCGTAAGCCATCAAAGATTGCTCCCCCTTAAAACACCCATTCTTAGAGCGTGTAGGAATTTTTCCTATCGATAAATCAGAAAGTTAGCCCTGCAAATCGCCTTTTTGCAAAGGAAAAATTGCATTTAGTTGGGATGGGCTACTTAGAAGTACGTGAGTTGGGTATAAAAAACTATTTCTGTCGTATGGCAGTCCCATAGGGACGTTACAACCATAGGCAGGGGTGGAAGGAGCGAAGCGATTGGAACCCCTGTTATATAGGGAATAGCATTGTGAGCCCAGTATGGGCGACACAGGAATTAACAGATTAAAACATCATGTTCATTGTGTGCAGATGTACCGTTATTTGTTTTTTCTGTACCACCCCGATGGGGTTCATTTTTCATATATGCCGTAAAACAGGGGTTTCAGTCGCTTCGCTCCTTCCACCCCTGCCTAAGCTGTATCGCCGCGCTGCGGCTAACGGATACCAATGATTATTTTATACCAAACTCACGTTAGAAATGCACGTTCAGGTCGATGCCGAAGTGTCGCGGTGTGCCGTACTGTGCAAAGGTGCGGTTCATGTTGACGAACCGGAACGTGCGGTAGTCGTTGCCTGTGAGGTTCTTGCCCCAGATGCCGATGGAAATGTTTTTGGCGAATTCTAAGCCGATGCGTGCACCCATCACAGCATAGAAAGGTTCGCGCATGGTGTTCGCTTCGTTCCAATACACATTGCCTGCTCCGAATACGTCCACGCCGGCACTGACAGCCTTGAGCCATGTGGTGCTGACGGGCTGGCGGAAGTCGAGGGCAGCATTGACGGTGTGTTCAGGCACGAAGGGCACGCGGTTATCGGTGTAGTCCACGTTGATGCCATTATTCATGCCGAGATCGTAGTTGGTAAATACTGCGTGGGTATAGCCATAACCTGCTGTGAGAAGCAAGCGGTTGCTGAGCATGGCAGCACGGAGTGATACCTCAGCACCGCAACTGCGGCTCTTTCCGGCATTGACGAGGACGCGTCCGAATCCGCTCTCGGTGAAGCGCGCCAACTGCTGATTGCGCGTTTCTATCATGAACAGCGAGGCATCGAGTTGCAGCGCCTGTCCGAAGAGGTTGAGGTGTGTGCCCACTTCGTAGTTCCACGAAGTTTCGGCTTCATATTGCAGTTGGTCGATGGCGGGTTCTTCGGGTATGTTGGCTGCCATGGCGCCCGTCATGCCTGCGATGGCGCGTTCCTTGCTGGCGTCGGGCAGCGGCATGGCATTGATGGTTCGGGTCACGTAGTCCTGCACGTTGATCATCATCTGGCGGCGCAGCAGTGTCTGACTGAGGTCGGAGTAGTTCTGGATGTTGTAGCCCCCACTACGATAACCACGCGACACGAGGGCATAAACATTTCCCTTGTCTTTCCCGAAGTCGTATTGCAAAGCAAATTTTGGCAGGAGTTGCCACGTGTCGTAGTCTGTTTTCCCTGCGAATGCAGGATTGGACGACATCACCGCGTTAATCCTAAACGAAGGCATAGCGAAAGCATAGTATATGTCGCGCGCGGTCATACTGTTCAGTTCGAGTTTGTGGCGGTCGTAGTCGAGGCGCAGTCCCACTGTGAGCGAGAGGCCTTTCACGAAGAGGTCGTGCAGTGTGGACTGGTGGAAGATGGCTGCGTTCATGTTGGGTGTTCTGAACTTAGCCGTGAAAGGTATGTCCTGCTCGTTGAAAGCGAGGCTCATTGCTGGCATGGCGGGGTTGGAGAAGATGCGCGTAAATTGGCTGTTGAGGTAATCTACACCATCGCCGTAGAACGTTACAGGGCACGACGTGTTTGTCCATTGGTGGTTAGCGAAGACACCCGTTGTCCACTGCCACCACTTTCCAGGCTTACTCTTGACGGAAATCTCCTCAGAGATGCCGTTGAGCCTTTGTCGCTGTTCGAGGCTGAAGATGTCGATGGCGGTGAAGTCTTGGTCCATGAAGAGGCGGTCCTTCAGGTGCTGATATGCCGTGATGGAACTGAGGATGAAGTTCGGTGCCTCCCATGTGATGCCCAGTCCCGCATTGAAGAGGTTGCGCTGATAGAGGCTCTGTCGGTTTTGAGGAATCACACCTGTTGTGTTGTGCGTTATGGTATCTGCCAAGAGAACATACGGACAAGCGCGCTCGTCGCTGTATTCGTAACTTAGGTTGACATCAAATCGCAGGTTTCGATTCGCTTGCCATGCTATGCGCGATTTCACGCCTGCGGCATCGCTCTTATCTGCTTTGCTACCCCTCGTTACGTTGCGGAAGAAACCGCGCTGACCCTCGTAGAAGGCACCTACGCTGGCGGCAAGCGTGTTGTCCTTATTGTGGAGGAACGTGTTGAATTGTGCCTTCTTGCCTCCGCTGCGCGATGTGGCACCGAAGGCGATGTCTGTGCCATAGTGAGTGAAGGGATCGGCGGTGTGAATCTTGATGAGTCCGCCCATCGTGTTGCGCCCATAGAGGGTAGATTGCGGACCGCGAAGCACATCCACGCGGTCAACGTCGATAAAGTTGAAGTCGTATGCCGTCTTGTCGTGGAAAGGCATGTTATCTACGTAAAGCCCCACAGCAGGCGAATTGATGCGCGAGCCGATGCCCCTAATGTAAGCCGCCGAAGTGAGGCGCGAACCATATTGCGGCATATAGAAATTGGCAGACAGTGTGGCAGCTTCTTTGAGCGAGTTGCTACCTCTATTGTCGAGGTCATCCTTACTAATGAGCGACACCGACAGGGCTTGCTTTCTGAGCAGAGATGTCTCTTTCGGCGAAGCCACCACAATGGCAGTCTCAAGGTTCGTTACGCGCGACGTGTCGCCGTCGGCGGTGATGTCCGTGGGAGGAACAATGTCTGTGTTGGCAGGATTAGTGTTGCCCTTTGCGGAAACGCCTATCGCCACCGCCAGGAGCAGAAGTAGTGAGCCTTTTTTCATGCTGAATTTTACCTAATTATAATTATGCCGCAAAATTACGCACAGCAACCTCCCCCCACAATCCTTATTTGTTAGGAAAAACACGATTTAAGCAGAAAATAAGGTTTGTCGTGAATTTTTGTTATATTTGTAGCCAATAGTCAGAAAACAAATTAGACTACTAATAATACAAAAAAAGTTCCCACCGAAGCAGGAACATAGGTTTTACCCTTCGGCCATTATAAGGCCTTATTGTGATAAGATGTAGGAATCTTACACTGCAAAAGTAAAGAATAAATCTGAATAATCAAACAAATTGAAAAAATAATAATAAAAAATACTGAAACGTAGATTCAAGTAGCAAGTGCAATATTAGTCTAAAAGTTTGTAAAATTCGTTTTTTGGGTTATTAAAGTTGAGTTTTTTTCTTGGTCTGCTGTTAATTTGCTTTTGTACTTCCATAAGATATTTGTCTGTGTATTGTTCTAAATTCGTTCCCTTAGGTATATATTGTCTGACGAGTTTGTTGTAGTTTTCTACACCTCCCTTTTCCCATGAGCTATAAGGGTGTGCAAAAAAGATTTTCGTGGAGAGTTTCTTTGCCAATTGACTATGCCTGGCGAACTCTGTTCCATTATCTGTAGTAATAGTGAGTACTTGTTTCTTGTAAGGAATCAACATTCTGTATACTGCTTCTTCCACGCCTTTTGCCTCTTTTCCATCAGGCAGCCTTTTGACCATCCCATATCCAGTACGTCTCTCGTAGAGTGTAACTAGCGCTCCTTTCCCATCCTTACCGACTATGGTGTCCATTTCCCAATCTCCGAAACGCGTGCCGTCTGCCTCTTCCGGCCTAAGGTCTATACTCACGCGGTCTTTTATGGGAATCCGTTTTCCCTTGTCTGTCTTCCGTCGCTTCTTCATTGCGTGACGGCAGAGTTTCCAAAGCATCCCTCCGCACTTCCTGTCGGTTCTGATGAATGCGTATATTGTTTCATGGGAGACGCATTCGCGCCCTTGTCTCTTTATATACCCGCATATCTGTTCGGGCGACCATTTCTTTTGCAGCAGACTTATGACTTCCCGCTTAAGGGCGTGTGTGAATCTTCGCGGTTTCTGAAGACGCGTCTTGCGGCGGTCTGCTTCGCGCTGTGCCTTTTCTGCATTATAAACCTTGGCACCGCCATTTCGATGGATTTCCCTGTAAAGGGTGCTTTCGTTCACCTCTATGAGGGCGGCGATCATCTTTTTGGTCAATCCTTGCTTTAATCCGTTCTGGATTGTGTACCTTTGCTGCGAGGTTAGCTGTTTATATTTCATATGCAACACAAAAGTAGTTAATCTCAGGGAGATGAAAATCTCCCTTTTGCTTTTATGTTGCTACTTGATGTCTCTGACTTACCTTTCAATCAGTGAATCCCACAGGACGAGTCTTGCACTTCTTATTTGAATTTAAGAAAACTATGGAAAAGATATTGGGCATAGACACTGGTACTAACAGCCTGGGATGGGCTATTGTTGAAAAAGAAGGCGACGAATATCGTCTTTTGGACAAGGGTACAAACATTTTTTCAGAAGGTGTTAAAATAGAGAAAGGAATAGAGTCCTCAAAAGCCTCAGAACGCACGGGTTATCGCTCTCTCCGCAAGCACTATTGGCGGCGGAAAGTGAGAAAGATCAGGTTGTTGACCATTTTGGTGGAAAACGAGCTTTGTCCTAAAGTTTCTCAAAAAGCGCTTCGAGAGTGGCGTCTGAAAAAGAATTATCCCATGGATGATGATTTTTTAGGTTGGCAACGAACAGATGAAAAAGAAGGTAAGAACCCCTACCATTACCGATATATATGCCTGACAGAGAAACTAGACCTTTCTAAACTCTCTCAAAGGTATATATTGGGTCGTGCCTTGTACCACCTGAATCAGCGACGTGGCTTCCTGAGCAATCGAAAGGAATCAACAGCGGAGGTGGACGGAAAGGTAAAGACAGATATTGCTTCTTTATCTGATGATATAGAAAAGGCTGGTTGCTCTTATTTGGGAGAATACTTTTATAAGTTGTATCAGCGTGGCGAAAAAATAAGAAAGCATTATACGGCAAGAAAAGAACACTATCTAAAGGAATTTCATGCCATCTGTGAGAAACAAGAATTAGATGCGTCACTTGTAGAAAAATTGGAAAAAGCCATTTTCTTTCAGCGCCCCTTAAAGTCGCAGAAGGGTACTGTCGGTAAATGTACATTCGAAAAGGATAAACCACGTTGTCCTTCTTCACATCCGCTTTTTGAGGATTTCCGCATGTACCAATTTATCAATTCTATAAAAATAGAATATTACGAGGGTGAGTGGCGGCAACTGACAGAAGAGGAAATATAATCCGCAAAACGAAATGTTCCGAAAAAATAAAACGACGCGTTTCGCTCCGCAAAACGAAATGTTCCTTTTTCGGGTTCCCCCCACAACGAAAAAACGCCTCAGATTTCTCTGGGGCGTTTCCTTTTTCTCCATGTTGTTTCAAACGTTCAAATCAAACTTCACATTCTCGTCGCCATCAAGCAGTTGGCGTGTGCGTTCCTGGTTGTTCTCGTATATGTGTACGTTGCCAAGGTTCAGCGTTATGCTTTTCAGAGGCAAATCTATCTGCCGAGCCATGAGGTAGAGATGGTAAATGTCAGCCGGCAAGCCAAGGTTCGCGTCGCTGCTTCGCTGGTATGCTGACAGTACCAGTTCCCCGTCGTCTATCTGGAACTGCACGAGGCTCAGGCATGGGGCTTGGTTACTCTCTGCACCAGTCTCGCCGAGGAATAGCACATAGTTCTTGCTGTTTCGCTTCTCGCGGTTTATCTTCGCAATGAGGGGAGGCAGTTTTTCAAAGTAGGTCGGGTAACTGTTCACCAGGACAGAACCGCAATAGTCCCACCAGTTGATGCCCACGTCGCGGTATCGTTCCACGTTCCGCTCACCCTGCATAAACAGTTGCAGTTCATTCTTCAGTTTCTTTCTGGCTATGCCGTGGCTCTCGAATATGTCGAGCAGGTCTGCAGGGGTCAGTGACAACTGTTCATTGAGCAGGTAGCGGATATTCCCTTTTTTGTTCGTCTGGGTCTTTCCTTTCTCCAGAACCTTGCCCAGTATCTGGTAGTATTTGTTCATCGTTCAAACGGTATTAGAATCTTGTTCAAGCGGCTTTCGTATATAGCATGATGTCCGTGTAGGACGCGCTGTAATTCATGTGGGCATTGAATTCCCGACGCAGGCAGTTCTCAAACGGGTTGCCCAGTTCCGGATGCTTACCCATCCAGTCGCACAGTTCAACGATAGAAGACTTGTTGGAGGTGAAATAGATAAAGCGGTGGCCGGCAAGCACCGTCAGCACATCGAGATAGTCAGACAGTTTCCAGTACATCTTGTAGGTCTTGGAATCTGTGCTCAGATAAGGAGGGTCAACCAGGAACACAACGCCTGGCACATCCTTGTATTGGTTGAACACCTCCCTGTAGTCGCAGGAGGTAATAGTCAGGCCGTCGAGGTAGTCCAGACATGGCTCATAGTCTGTTGTTCTTATATTATTATATAATGTCTCCTTCTCCAGATCCGCGAACTCGGTGGCATATTTCATGGAGAACATTATCGATGAGGACAGCGTAACATAGTCAATGTAGCCGTAGTCGCGCTCATATTTGCGGACACATGACAACAAACGTTCCTTTGCCTCTCCCAATATGGGCTTGTGGCGTGGCACGTCCACTATCTCCCTCAGTTCTGCCAGTAGCACATTGGTTACGGGCAATGCTTCCAACCGCTGGCAGTAGCCGTCAAAATCGTTATATACTACAGTGGAATGCGGCTTCTGGCACTTGGCTATGTGAGATAACAGGCCAGAGCCGCCGAACAAGTCCACGAATGTCGTACCGTCAGGGAACTGCTGGAGAACCTTGATGTACTCCTTGGCAAACATCCGCTTCTGACCCTGAAAAGGAAGCGGTGCCGATAGATATTGCTTTCTCATTGTCTCGAAATTTGGTACTGCAAAGGTAGGTGTCTCATTAAAGAAGCAATATAATTTACCACAAATCACACTGCACCGGCCGTGCAGTCAGTCTTAAACTTCTTGATGATGTTGTACACCTTGCGCTCGCTCACCTTGTACTTGTCAGAGAGCAGTGCCACGATATATGTCATCTTCTCGCCTTGCCTTTGCATCTTCATATAGTCAGCATAAAGTTCCACATAACGGCAGTCGCTGGGTTTGAAACCTACAGAAATAAGCCTGTCGATAGATTCTTTTTGGAAGTTTAATATCTCAAATAGTGTCATTTTCAATATAATTATGTATCTTTGAACCGTCCTACTTTTAACACGTAAAAAACCACAAGTGCGGCAAAGAGCATAAGCTACCCAGCTGCGCACTTGTGGCGTTAATGTGTTTATTAGGAAGTAGGACGTCTAATTAACAGGCTGGGGGCTTTTTCTATGCCCGCCCCCAAGGGCTTAGTCAGATAACATTCAACCGGAAATATCCGGGTTGTATTCAACTAAAAATCAACGCATGGATGGACCAGCCTGCCGCAGTTCCGAGCACAGTCAGTCCGAAATCAATCCAGTCCCAAGCGGTGATACGCTTGTTGTACATGCAGTCTTTGTATTCCAGCGCCCCTGCCGTGCAGAAACCAGCAACCAAAGCCATATACCAGCCGTTGCTGACCAAACCAAGCACCATGCCGCCAAGCAGGTGCAGGTATCTGTGGCTTGTTTTAAGCCATTTCAAAATCTTTCTTATCATGCTAAATGTATTGATATTTTCTTGCTTACGCACATCTCAGTAAATTCCTGCCATGTCGGTGACGCTTCCTCGTCCGCGTTCCATGCTGTATATATGCCAGAAGGAATGCGCAGATTCTTCTCGTAAGCAGTGCCGGCATTTTCGACGATGAAGACAAGGCTCTCACGAGTTAGTTTGGGGCTTTTGCTAAAATCAAGCGTGCCGTCCGTCTCATGTCCCGTCCGTATGTCTTTCTGTGCGTCGAAGCCTTTGAGGTAGCACTCCTCGAGGTTACCGCAATTAAGGAATGCGTTTCCGAAGCCAGCGTAGTTCGTCACCCTGCTCACATCCAAGTACTTCACCACCCTCAACGCGGAGCAGTTGGCGAAGCCTGCAGAAAGGTTGCTCACGCACAGCAAGCCGCTGGCATGGTACGGCGAATAGAATACTTCGAGCGACTTGTTGCCGTTCGCCATTGAGTTTGCAATAAGCGGAAAAAATTTGCTATGAATGCCGGTATATGTATATATCCGCCTGTTGGTCTTGCCGGCATAGGGAGAGCCCAGCGCACCAAAGAGGCTGCCCGCACCATTGATGTCCACGCCTGCGCAGATGACCTCCATGTCAGCCGCACTCAAGCCGGTTACCAGGTAGTCGTTGCCTACCTTGTGCATACGCCACGTTCCGGTCAAGGTGTCATAATCCGCACCATGCGCTGCGTAGCGCGTTTTCTGCCGCTGCAACGTACTGTACACATTCTCCACGATAACCACATTACCGCCATAGTCAGCTGCGTTGTCAACAGACGTACACTCGACTGCAATGGTTCCGGTGGTAAGCGTGGTGCGTATGCCGGTGCTGTTGCCCGTGGCATGGCAGCCTTGGCAGAGCATGGCGGTCTGTGCGCCCGACGTCGCCGCGCCCTGTGCCGAGAAACCCGTGCCCTCGCGCGTGCTGCCCGTCCAGGCATGACCCGGCAGGTTCTTTCGCGCAGTAACCCCGTAATAACTCGCCCGTCCGCCGCTCGCCGGCGTACAGCCGTTACCGTTGTATTCATAAAGCCCGCCGCGCGAGGTCACTGCACAATGTTCGTGGCAACTCTCCCCGTCGTCCGAATTGTCGTGCGCCCAGCAGTCTTCCAGCACGATGTCGGAAGGGGCAGCGGACGTGCCGTGTCCGTTGAAGCCGTCGTTCGAGCAGCCGAATGCCTCGCAGCGGCGCATGAGGAAGTCGGTCGTGCCGTCGTAACGCACCGCACCGGCAGCGTTCGTCATGCCCACACTCACGTTTTCCAGCATGCCGTGCATGCCGCCCAGCAGCAGCCCGGAATAGAGGAAACGCACGTTCCTCACCTCAATGCTGCCGCCTTCGGAGGCTGCAACGGTCCGGCGCGGAATGACGACAGGGTGCGTGGCAAGGTCGGTGCCGGCAGCTATGGAGAAATAGAGCGTCGTGCCGCTCACGTACCATTTCAGCACGTCCGCACTCTCTTCTATCTCGGCTATCGACGCAGCAGGATAGATGCGCGTGGAGGGCAGGCGGTGCGTCGCGCCTTCCTGCACGGGGTGCACCTCGTCCGGAGCAATCGCCGTTGCCGCGTCAGCCACATCGTGCTGCCAGAGATACGTGCCGCGCACGGGCGGATTGTCGATGGTGGCACTCATCACACGCGTGTAGCCGCTCATAGCCGTTGCCGCCGTCACGCGGTAGCAACTGATGATGCGGACACGCCCGCTGCCCGTCAGCCTGCCGTAGTTCGAGAGGTCGAGCGGCAGGTTGTAGTAATCGCCCGCGAGCATCACGAGTTCGCCGTCCGGTGCAAGCAAAGTGTTGGCCCGGCGCAGGGTCTGCACGGGGTTGCCCTTGCTCAGTCCATCGTTCTCATCGCTGCCCTCCGGCGAGAGGTATATGCGGTGCGCAAATGGGGTGGCACTCACGATGTCTGCATGGCACACAATTTTGTCGGTCTGCACCACGAAAGTACGCAGAGCATTGAACACCGCTAACGTAGCCCCCAAAGGCGGTACGAGTTCATAGTCGACCTCACCGGCGGTGCAGTTCACGTAGCCCACCACGTTATTATCGTCATCGAGCCATACCACGATGGGGAAGAAAGATGTAGCAGTATCGGCTACCAACTTGACATGCAGCATAAATCTCTCCACGCCGGCTACAGACATGGGAACTGTGTGCAGATAGGCACTGCTGGTGCTCACACTCCCGTCCGCACGCATCAGCCCCGTCTCGGTGAACACGTCATCAGCAAAGTAGCGATAAATACGGCGGCAATGGCTCCGCTCCATGGCTTCCAGAACTTCTGTCGCCTGCGATGCTGCCGTCTGGGCAAGGCCTGCTTTCTCATTGGCATTCTCGGCTGCCGTTCCGGCTGTTGCTGCTGCTGTCTCGGCCAGCTCCTTTGCCGCCATAGCCGCAGTAGCCGCCGTTCTTGCCGGGGAGCCGAGAAGACTTACCGGCACAATCACCAGTTCCGTACCCCGAAGGGCTGGCAATGTGTTGATACCGTCCAGGGTCTGCACCCTCGCCAGTTCCGTCACGTCCTGGCTCTCGGATTGAATCTGTGCAATAATCTCCTGCTTCAGTTCTTGTTTCTCTTGTTCTGTCATGTTGATGGAATTTTATGGTTAATCTTGCATGTTGATTATTCTCGCTGTAAACTCGGTCGTAAAACCGTCTATCGTAGCAGTGCGGGCAGGGTCATACACCAGCAGCACCTCCACCGTGCCGCCCTGACCGATTTCAATGTTCGTCCAACAGCCACCGTTCCAGTGCGTAATCAAGGGATAGTCCTCCGAGTTCCAAGGGGTGTTGTTGCTGCCGTCCGGCAGGCTGTTACGCCCGTAAATGTAAAAGTTCAGCGAGCCGAGGTCGGAGGTAACGATAAGTCTCACCGCAAACGGAGTACTCGTGCCGATGCTCAGCGCATTGCGCACGGACGACAGTCGCGGAAGGGCTATGCCGGCATTGGCCGCCGAGCAGTTCACGATGATGCGGTTGCTGTCCGCCAGACCCACATCGTATATCTTGTTCGCCTGGCTCACGGCCACTTTCTTGAACTTGTAACCGTCGATAAAGCCGTTCAGGGCACCGTTGCCGGTACCGGCGAATGCAAGGTTCGCGCTCCTGGAATTCCTGATGTCGAACAAAATACCATATTTCGGCAGAAGATTGTCTCCGGTGTCAACTAGGCGGCACAGCATGGGTTGCCCCATACTGTTCCACGTGCCGAAAATGGCCTGACGATCCGTGTCGTTGAAACCAATCATGCTGTCATAGAGGAACAGACCGTTCGTGTCATCGTGAATGACCGGCTGCAAATTGCCGTGTTCGTCCTCCTCGTAGGTCACGCTGCCCACGCCGATATGGTCGTCGGCTATCACAAATCCGCCGATATAACCGCTCTTGGAGTCGATGCTGCCCGCAAACTTACCGTTAACGGCCTCAATGCTGCCATCTGCCTTAATCCTGAAGTTCCGGTTCGCTGTCACCAGTCCCTCCAGCGCGATGTTGTCGGCAGTAAGCTTAATCACGGTGCGGGTCTGCTCATGCCCCTCCCCATCAATATAGGTCTCCTGTACGCCTACACCTATCAGTGCCAGTCTGCCGTCAGGTCCCTGAGCGTAGATGCCCGTGCCGTTCGCCTTTACCATAATGCCGCTCTCGGCAAGCACGTTGCCGTTCTGGTCGAAGTTCTGGGCGGATAGCTTAATCAGTTTCTCGCTCTGCTCAAAGAGCGTCCGGTATTTATACGCCAAGGCCTCTGTCTTGTCAGTGCTCAGAATGAGCATACACAGGAAGATGTCACCCGTGAAACTCAGCTTGAAGTCGCCCGTGCCGTTCCAAAGGCCGTCGCAGGTGTACTGCTTGTAGCCGTCGGTCACAGCCAGTTGCTCCTCCACGTCTATCGGGTTGAAGTTCTCAAAACCGGTCTTATCCACATTCTCGAACCTTACCCTCAGCGTGCCGGCACTCGCACAGCGGTAAAGGAAACTCAGATACACAGGCTTAGCCGCTTTCGTGCCGTCCGCGTTCGTCTCCATCGTCGGTTTGCTTCGTAGGCTCGCATTCTTCTGGATGATATACTTGTTCTTGATCCTGACCACCACGCGACCGTCGTCCTTCGTCACGCTCACACCGTCGCCTTTCTTCGACAGCAAGTTACGGTTGGCCCATATCCATTGGTTGCCAACGAGCCAGAACAAGGTCTCGTTCTCCGTCAGCCACTTACTCAGACCCTCGTCGAAACTAGGATTGTTCAGATAGCCTTTCTCCTGGGCGAAGTCCTGGCGGAGCGCACTCATGCTGCTCTCGATCTTGCCTTCCGTTATCTCGAACTTGGTCTTGATGTCCTCGCCCGTCGCAAGCAGGAACGTGCCGCGCAGGTAGGCGTTGTCGCTGTACAGGCCGTTGCCCTGCGGCTGGTTGTCTGCCGGGAACCAGTCATCATTGATGCCGTCCAGGTTGCCCAGACGCGCACGCAGGCAATCCGTGAAGTTCTTCGCCTTCACGCCGTCCATCACGTCGATTCTCGGCTGGCCGTCCTCGGTGGCGGATATGAGTATCAGGTTCTGGCGAAGGGGGTTCTCGCTGTTGCCCATCAGCACGCACTCATCGGCTGCTGCAGGAAGGCTCGCTTCAAACTCGCTCTTCGCCACCAGGATGCTATTGCAGGCAACAGCAGCCACCTCCACCCAGTACGATTTCAGGTTCCCGCCGGTGAAGGTCTGACAGCGCATAAGGTCATGTGCCTGGAAGGTATTCTCTTGCTCGAAGGTGATCTTGTAGTAGCCGTCCAACTCCTCCACGGTCTTTATCTTGCCGTTCGCCGCACTCACCACTATCTGACCGCCCACGCTGCGGATCTTCTCAACCAGCAACTCAAACACGGTCATCACCTGCCGAACCGTCAGTTTGTCAATGGTCAGGTTTGCCAGCTCGTTCTGGTCTATCCACAACTGCCAGCCCTCACCGCCAAATCCGTCCACAAACCTTGCGCTGCGCAACAACTGGCGGACAACCAGCGTCAGCAGTTCAGCATTGCCCAGACCATCTATCCTGCCGCCTTCCTCACCGGCCTCAAAGTCGCCGATGTCGATGCCCTCGTCGAAGATAATCTTCTTCTTAGCACGGTCAGCGTTGTTCTTGCTCAGGAACTCCTTGTGGCTGCGTCGCGCACTATACAGGTTGTTGTCCGTAGGACGTGTTGTGTCCCAGCTTCTGATGATGTCGGGAACATTCACGCTGCCTACCAACGTACCCGCGTAGTTCTTCACGTCACTGATGGCATCGTCTATTTTCTCCAGCGTCCGCGTCGAGAGGGCATCGCTTATTTCCAAGTCCATCTGACTGGGCAGCGTCACCTGTCGACTGATTCTTGTAATGCGACTTGCGCGATAGCCTGTGTCAGGAAAATACTCCTGGCTCTCCAGACGGATTCTGCGACCTATATACAAGTCCACTCCCTCATCCTCTATCCATACATGATCGGTCGGGGCCTTATAGCGTGACACATCAAGGGCGTGCTTCCTGTTGTATTCTTCCACCGCACTCTGGAACTCACGCTCTGCCAAACCGTAATACTCGTCCGGCATCCTGATATTCCAAAGGATGTATCGGTCATTAACCTCGGGTACCAGTGTACCACCTGGCAACTGTGTGTCGTCATCGTAGGGCCATATCGTGATAATCTCGAACTCCCTGGTCTCGCTGTTATAGTTCACCTCGAAATAGTGGTCATCGTCCACCCCCAGTCCGGCAAGCTCGCTGCCTTCCTGGAAACTCACATGCTTTACCAGTCCACCTATCTCGTAGTCATTGGGGTCAAACGTCAGACTGTTGTCCTTGAAATAATAGATGGTGAACGGATTGCCGTCGCTGTCCTGCACGTTCTCACTGCGCACGGAACTAATCACGCCTACACGACGCGGATAGATGCCGGAGAAGGCTTCCTGCTCGTAGTGGTGGATGACACCGTAGCGTTCTGCGTTCACATCCACATACTTCACGCCGCCAGGCAACTGCAATCGGCTTGCGCCATATCTCTCAGGATCAATATTCCTGCTACTGCCTATCGGGAAAAGGCGCGTGTAGAACTTGGCATTGTCGGCCACGTCCCTGTCAAGGCTGGTCAGACCGGCACCGTAGGCCAGTGCCAGTTCCTCGCCATGCTCACAGCGGCACAGGTTCACAGTTTCACCCTCTATCCACCATTCCACACCGACGGCTTCAGCAAGTTCTTTCAATCCCTCGTCGCAGTATTTGCCGGTGTAGTCTATGACAACGTTGTCCGTGCCTTCCACCGTGCCGACCTTGAAATTGGTCGTGTGGTCCATGCCGTCGTTGATGTTCTGAACAATAAGGCACATGTGCTCTATCGGACGGGCGGTCAGCGTGAACACTGCTTCATTGGCATCGTCCACCGTCTTCAGCACCAGAAAACGCTTGATCAGACTCTCAATGCCGTACAACTTCACGTTGTATTCCCATTCCACCGTGCTCTTCTCATTGGGAAGGTATTTCTCAACAGCCCAGTAACGCTCACCCTCAAAGTCCACATAGTCGTTCACGTCAATGCTCACATACTCGTAGAGCGTGAACGAAAGGCTCAGCACGTTGTCGCCCTGAATCTCCTTGTCCTGGGTGCTCGTGTCGTTTGGCGAGAGCGCTGTCTTCACACTCCCCGTCTGGTCGTATAGCGTAAGAAGCATATTCTAATCGTATTATAATATCAGTCCAATTAAAACCTCAATTGTCAATTCTCAACTCTCAACTCTCAACTTAAATTATCGGGTTAGGCTCCCTGAACTTCACCTTGTAGCGGCTCGCCTGCACACCCTCTTTCCACAGGTACGTCAGCGGACGGTAGGCACTGCTCTCTACATAGAACACGCGCAACGTAAGGTTCAGTTCCGTGAACGTGATATTCAGCCAGCCGTTAGTGCCAGCCTTCAGGAACTGGATAAACTCCATGTAGTTCTGCAGCCAGTCGCTTTTCGTGGCGGCATACTGTGCGAAGTGGAGCGTCACGTCGCGCTCCTCATTCGCCACAACCAGACTCTGGGAATAGCGTTTGCCGTTCTGCTCCCTGATATTCACGCCGACATGCCCTTTTACCTTGCTCGCCGTCATGATGGCGGTCAGGTTCTCCCGACCGCCTTTCTTCTCCTCCGTCAGGAACACGCCGTACTCCTGCCAGATGTCGGTGCCGTTCACCAGCACCTGACCGCTCAATATATGTTGTCCTGTTGCCATCGTTATTTCATTTTTAGTCCGTCACGTATCATTTTCTTGATGTCTTCCTTTATCTCACCCAATGACTGGGCACTGCTGCCTGTGTTCGTTGCTATCTGGCGCAGGTGGTCACCGGCCTCGTCCATCTGACGGGTCACGTCGGTCAACTTGTCGTCCATGCTCGCCCAATGCATCTGACCGCTTACGAACAGTCCCTCCAGTTTTCCTGCCTGGTCCTGGCTCATCGTAGTGAAGGCACCGGCCTTGCCGCTCTGAGTTACCCCGCTGTTTTCCTCCGTGGCTTTCACGATACCCTCCGTCCGCAGGGTCTCAATGTCGCGCTTCGCACTCTCCACATAGCCATCATACTCGGCTTTCAGGGCATCCAGCCTTTTCCTGTATTCCTCGTCGGTAATCTCGCCGTTTGTACGGGCTTCGTTCAGTTTTGCCAGATTCTCATACCACTCCTCCAAGTTCTTCTGGAATTTCGCACCCACGAGGTTGTTCACCGCCATCCTGTTCACCATCTTCTGCCAGTTGTCCGCGATATTGTCCATCACTTCCTCGCTGCCGTCGGCAAGGTCGTAGAGGGAACCGAGAAAGTCGTCAAAGACATTCTCCTTCGTCGTGGTCGTCAGGTTCTCATACAGGGCATCGGTTATCTCCTGCAGTTTGCCGGCTTGGTCAATGTAGGCGTTCAGTTTTTCCTGGACTGATTCGCCGTAGGGTCCTTTGCCTGTGTCGGCTATCAGTTTCCACATGTCAACATTGCTGCGCAACATCTTCATCTCCTCCGGGCTCAGGTCCCACAGGTCGCCGTTCCACTGCCTGCCTATCTGACCGCTCAGACGGGCTATCTGCTCTTGGCTGAAACCATCCCAGTAGTAGTTCCAACTGTGGTGCGCACTGTGATAGCCGGCTTGCGCCTGTGCTATGCTCTTGTAGTTGGCGTTGGTCTCTTCCTGTAACTGCCGGGCGCGCGTTGAGGCATCAATGGCCCTCGCGCCACGCGCACTCTTCATTTCGTCTGTCAGGTCTTCGATGGCTTGCTCCAGCAACTCGTTGCGCTTCGTCAGTCTGTCTATCGTCTCTGCCACCTCTGCGGCATTCGAGTTCGTGAACCAGTCGCTCACGCTGCTGCTCAGGGCTCCGAAGGTCAGAATGTTGCCTATCCTGCCTATCACACCGTCCAGCAGACCGCCCACGCCGTTCACCACGATACTCTCCAGCACCTTGAAAAGGTTCTCAGGCAGGTCGAAGATAGCGTCTATCAGATTGCCCACGGCATCCAGTATGCTCACCACAAGGTCATCTATCCAGCGCAGACTGATCAACTCTGTTAAAGCGTCGAGAATACCGGTCACGAAGTTCTTGATGGCACCCACCAAGTCCAGAATCAGACGGGGAATCTGTGCTACGATACCGATGACACTGCCAAGGCCGCTTGACAGCAGGCCTTCGATGCCGCTGCCGATACTGCCCAGTGTACTGCCGATGGTGCTGCTCAGCTTCGTGCCTATCGTCTTTGCCATTCCGTCGCCCATCTGGGGCAGAATACTGTCAAGCGTTCCTTTCAGTTGGTCAATGCCGCCAACGGCGCTCTGGATGTTGCCGAAGCCGTCGGCACCTGTCCAGCCCTTGGCATTGCTCAGGGCTGTAGTCAATCCGCTCGTGAAGTTGGCCACCTCTTCGCTCGTCCGGTTCAATGCTCCGCCGAAGGCTTCCATGTCCTCACGGGCCTGCGCTGTCGCGTCACCAAGTTCCTGGGCACGTTGCTCTAATGCCTTATACTCGTCTGCAGTAATCTCACCGGCATCCAGACGCTTCTTTCCTTCATCACGGGCGCGCACGGCTGCGTCTTCCTCTCTCTTCGCCTTGTCGTAGGCGGCGACGGCTGCCGTGAAGTCCTTGATGGCTTTATCAAGAGCCTGCCATGTCACACTCTGGTCCGTACCTACATACTTGCGCATCTCCTGAATCAGATCCGTCACCTTCTGCTGGGTCTCAGCGTCGGCATTCTTGTACTCGTCGGTCTTCACCCATGCCTGCAGCTGCTCCATCATCGGTGCCATCATTTCCTTCGTCAGGTCACCCACACCGCTAAACAGCGCGTGCCAGTCAATACCGCGAGATATATTTTCAAAGGACAGGCTCGCTTCTCTCTGGAGTCTTTCCTTATTCAGTTTCTTCTTTTGCCATTGCTTGGTGGCTTCGTCGGCTTCCGACGCCTCCACGTCCGCAATCTTCTGTGCGTACTCCTCGGCAATTGCCAGCTTCTGCTGCTGGTAGGAGCCGTATTCCTTCAAATACTCCACCATTGCCTGGGTCTCTGCACGGCGACGCACACGTTCCAGTTCTGCCTCCTCCTTGTCTATCTCTGCCTCTCCGTTATCTAACTTGGATTGGGCTAATTTCCGGGCTTCTTCCAGTGCGTCTGTCTGGGCTTTGGTCAGTTTCCCCTTCTGTGCGGCGCTCCAATCCTTTTCAAGCGCGTCAAGTTCCGCTTTCTCTTCGGCATAGTCCAGACGTAACTGGGCGCGTTTCTTCTTAGCACCCTCTGCCATCTGGTCTATCTCTTCCTGGCGGTTCTTGGCTTGTAATTCTTTAAGTGCCTCGGCGCGGTCTTTCTCGTCTTTAAGGTCATTGCCGCTACCATTCCCTCCGCTACCATTCCCTCCGCCATTCCCTCCGCTACCATTCCTTCCGGAACCGCTGGAACTTCCGCCACCTCCGCCACCGTTGTAACGGAAACGCGAAGGAATTCTGGAAAGTGCCACAGTAGCTTTCTGTTGCGAAGTTTCTGATTTATCGCGATAATAATTTACCTCTTCGTCCAGACCTTTTTTAAGTTCCTTATTAGTTTTTATGGCTTCTCTATTACGATCGGCATTGACTTTATCTGCACCAGACTGGTTCAGGCCAGATCTGATTAATCCGGGATGCATTGGTGAGTTTATGGTGCGATGATTGTAGTCTTCTTCAGTTAATCCGGCAGCCTTATGTTCTTCATCAGAAACTTTATCTCCCGGTTTGGCTGTGGTATAATAATCACCTGTCGCGCGGGACTTCACTCTATATTCCCATTTCTGAGCACGTTTAATGATGGCTTGTTTGTAAAGGTCGCTATAAGCCTCTGCCTCTGCAACCGCCCTAAGTGCTTCTATTACTTGTGGAGCCATATTCACCAAAACCTGCTCGGCATCTGACACTGAGTTTACGTTAAGCCCCAATTCATGGAATTTGTTGGCGTTTTCCTTTATCCATTTGTTTTTCTCGCTCTCGGTCTTCAGACGGCTCCATTGCTGCTGAAGGGAGCGATATTTGGCCTCTACATTTCCTGTAGCCTGTCCGAGAGCGTTGGACATGTCTTCCTGCTGTTTTCTCAGTCGCTCGCCTTCCTCCCGTTGGCGTTTCTCTGCTGCAGTCGCTTCATTGGAGCCGGTAGTGAAAGCCACCAGCGCACCGACCACGGTCAAAATGGCTGTAGCCAACAAAACATAAGGGTTGGCATTCGCCACGGCATTGAAGGCTGCCTGAGCTATGGTCGCAAGTTTTGTTACAATAACACCGCGACCCTCTGCAGCGGTTCTGAGGGCAATGGCGGCAGCATGGGCTTTCTCCTGAATGGTGCGGATACCCAACATCAGGGAACTCTCTTTCTGCAGGTTGTTCTGAATGACCGTCAGAGCATTGCTGATGGCAAGTGTTGCCTGCAGTTTTGTCTGTATATTAATAAGGTCTTCCTGCTTTGCACCGAACATCTGAAATACACTCGTAGCCGCTCCGGCAGAAGAAGCGACCACGTTCAGACCTTGCGAGATAGCATCGAAGGTCTTGGTGTCCGAAGCAGAGCCACGCACCTGACGGTTTACGTCGTCCATCGCATCGCGGAGGTCTCCTGCTTTCCTTACGAGTTCCTCCAGTTTGCGCTTCAATTCCATGCCGGCTGCGGAGTTTCTTTCCGCATCAGTCATACGACGATATTCAAGTGTTGTTGCTGCAATCTCGTTCGTCAGCTTACGCAGCTGTGCCCTCATGCTCTCCACCTGCTGGTCCGGGACTTCAGTAGAGGCGTTCTCCACGATGGTGGGTATTAGTTTCGCATTGTTCTGAATGGAATCGAGGGCTTCATTAATCCATGTCTCCACCGTCTCCATCTCTTTTCTGGTCGATTCGGCCAAGGCCGTGTTGCCACTTTCCAATGCCGAGCGTAGCATTTCTTCCATACTGCGGAGTCTTGTAGCCTGTGCCTCAATGAAATTCACATTCTGCTCACTCGACTTCATAAGCACACCGGCTGTGTCCTTTTCTGATACACCCATTGATTTCAGGGATGCCGACATCTTCTCCACAGCCTGGCGCAGACCACTAAGTTTGCTGCTATATTTGTCGGAAGCTCGTGCGCCCTCCTCTCCGCTCCGGCTCAGAATCTCGCGAACACGACGGGAGGCATCAAGCAGTTGTTCGATACCTTCACGACTTTTATCGACTCCTTTCGACAAGCCGTCCTTCATCAGGAACTCTACCTCTACTGGTTTCATGCTTATTTGTTTTCTATGCTGCGATACCATCGCAGCCCTATTATTTGCTTAACTCGCTACGGAAAAAGCCTACAATGTCGCCGGCTTCCTCCTCGGCACTTCTGTTGTCATTCTCTTTTTTCTTCTGGTCCACATAGCGCGGCGCGTCTGCAATCATCATGATCAGCGTTTGGTAGTTCACGCCGTGCAAGATGTAGTCAACACTCCAGCCTGTTGCACTCGCTATCTGCCATATAAATCCGAAAGGGCTATGGGAGCCTTCCCAACGGCTCTTTAACTCCCCTTCTCTCTGCGGCTCAGTCTCAGCTTCATCGGATTCGCTATCTCGGCTGATCTGATAATAGGCGTAAAAGACTCCGTGCCAATCAGGGTCACGAACTTCTCAAACGCGCCTTTCTGATACTCCCATTTCATGAAGTGGCGGATAAACCACGACAAGACACAAGTAGGCAGCCACCAGTGGGGCATCGTTAGTGCAATCATGCGGCTCAGTTTCTTGCCGTGCTTCGCCAGGAACTGCATCTGACCATCGTAGTCCAGACCCTCAAATTCCGCCAGCGTCATGCCGACACTCAGCCAAGTCCTCGCAATCCGTATCTGGCAGGCCATCGTCGGGCGGCGCATCGTCAGACGCATACGCAAAGGCGACTTTCGGAAAGGCACCTTAAAATCCTTGAGAGGGAGGGAAACACCCACGTTCAGCAAGGCTTCCGCTCCCTCTCTCTGGATCTCTTGGATAATACGCGCGTCCATCAGCCTTCACCAGGAGTGTCGTTGATTTCGTATGGAGCGCCACCGTTGGCAGGTTTATTCACCTTCAGCTGGCATTCCACCTTCGACACTTCGGTCAAGGTCAGCTTGCCGCCAAGGTTCGCCAGGATAGTACCGTTCGGAATGGTCATCGTCTGACCGCTCACGAAGTCGATGGTCCACTGGCCACTTTTCTCCACAAGGCTCGTCGGAGCTTTCCAGCCGGTATAGTTGGGCGAGGTGCCCACCAACTCGCCGCCAAGCACGTTGTGCAGATTCTCGTAGTCCAACTGGATAAGGTTGAACGTCGGACTGATCTGGCCATTCTTCTGAACCAGGGTCAGTACCGGGGCATCGGGCACCTGTTCGGCTTCCACATCGGTGGTCTCGGGCTTCGTGCCGCCCCAGTCCCAACTGCCTTTCTCAATGTAACCGATCACTGCGGTTCCAAACTTCACGGCTGCTATGCCGTAGATAAAATTCTTGTTCATTTTTTTAGTTTTATAAAGATGATTATTGTTCCAATGATTCCGGATACAAGTCCGGCTAAATACCATTTCAATGCCGTTCCAATGCCGTTAGGAGATTTCTCTTTCACCTCCTGAACTTCTTGCCTGGCTTCGGCAAGTCGGGTCACCATGCCATTAAGTTGTTCGCCATAGTCTTTGTGCAGATTCCTAATGTAACGCTCATATCGCTCACACTGGAGCTGCAGACTGTCGCATGTGGCATAAATATAGATGTACTCGGGGTCGGTGGCTGTAGCAGCCTTGCGCGAAACCTTCACACTGGCCTGACCGCTGCGGTCGCTGTAGCTCGCACCGCTCGGAAGACTAAGGAGGCTGTCCGTCGCTATCGTCAGCGTCACCGACGACATCGGAACAGTCACAGGTTCCGTCCGGATCTCCACAAGCTCGCTTACGCTGTCTATCGACTGGCGAATCACGCTGTCCGTGCGAAGCGTTGCAGACACTTGCGCGTGGCTTGACGCTGCTGCGCTCTTTCGGTGTGTCGCGCATCCGCTCAAGAACAGGACAGTCATCGCTGTAACGGCAACTGTTAGCACTGTCAACAGCCTTACGGAAACGGGCCACCTCGCGTTTGAGCGATGACAGTTCCTTTCGCGTTTCATTCAATTCTTGTTTTAAGGGTTCAACAATGTTCTGTATCAGAATCCGGGTCGCCTGCTCAGTGTTCGTAATCTTCACCGTGTCGCTCTCGGCAATCGCCCTCTCCGCCTCCGCACGAGCCTTCTTCAGGGCACTGCGGATGGTCACGATGGAGATAAGCGCACCGACAAGGCTGCCGCCTAATAACCAGTTGAGGATTTGACTGAGGTCCGTTTCCATATCTGATAACTATTGATGGTTGATTATTGATTGATACCAAAATACTGCTTCAGAGCATCAAGATGGAGTGCCGCGACAGCCTCCTTGCCGGATGGCGACATCAGGAACTCCACATCCGCGCGGTTGTCCTGGAACAGGTTCTCACTGAGTACCGCAGGGCAGACAGTGTGCTTCAGCACATAGAAGCCGGCCTGCCAGTAATGCTCACCGGGTACCGAGCGGTTGCCGCGCAGACCGCGGACAAGCGCAAGGTCGCACAGCAACTTCGCCAGGCGCTTGCTCGACGATGAGCACGAACGCGACACATACACCGCAAAACCGCGGGCGTCGTGCCACTTGCCATCACCGCCGGCAGCATTCACGTGAATGCTCACATACACGCAGTTCTCCTTGCCATATTTGCCGCAGATGCCGTTCACAATCTTGCAGCGCTGAGACAACTCGGTGCTCATGGGGAGAGGGACAACGTCCTGAGGCATGTCAACAAACACCGTCAGACCAAGAGACTCAAGACGCGGCTTCAGCATCGAGATAATCTCACGGCTGAACCTGTACTCGCGGAACCTGCCGTCCGGAGAGCATTTACCTGCCACGTTCGAACCGTGAGCAGTACCGAGAATAACAACCTTGCTCATGACTGCCTGACTTTAGGTTTTACGACTGCCTGTTTCACCACCTCGGCAGAAGCCACGGAAGCGTCGCTCTTGTCTTTGTGCTCGGCGCACAGACCGCGAACAATCAGGTCCGAGGCACGAGCCTGGTCATCCATCTCTAAGATGGAGCCGGGCTCATACACCGTAACATGGTCCGTCTTGTCGCGGAAAATCTTCTTTACAATCAGTCTCATGTTTCACATCATTTTAAGGTTGCGCTAATTCCTGGCCGACAACCACGGTCTTCGTAACACTCGTGCCGGCAATGCCGATGGTTACATTGGCATAACGCATCGCCTCCGCGTTCTCAGTGAAGGGGTAAGCCTCACGGGTAAACGTCACCTTGTTGCCGCTCACGGATACAGTCAGCCATGACGCATCGCTCTCAGCTGTAACACCCGCACCGTTGCTCGTCGCGTATGTACGGACGTTGCTGCCTGCTGTCGAAGGCACAGTCAGTTCGGCGTCACCGGAGATGGTGGGCAAACCACTCGTCTCATAGCCGCTCATAATCACACCGCCCGCATCAGCCTTCTTAGGCATGCAAACGAAGTAGTGGCGGAAGTTGATCTTGTTTCTCTGATACTCGGGGTCAGTACCCGCCTCGCTGTAATACATCTTCGTACTTCCAGTGGCCTTGAACACGCGAGGAACGTAGAACGCAAAGCTGCACTGGAACTCACCGGTATCGGCACTCGCACCGACAGCTTTCTTCTGCCCCGACGTGGTGTAAATCGGATTGTTCGCGAACTCGTAGATGTCAAAACCGTACTGACGACCTACCGTACCGTTGCCGCGGTCGATGTTGTACTGTTCCTTGAAGCGCTGGTCGGTCTCCAGCAGGTCGTTCACGTGGTCCGTGCAAAGCACCAGACGGCGACCGTCTGCAGGGACTTTCAGTTTATCAAGCGCACGCTTCAGGTTGATAACGTCCTGCATGCACAGCTTGATACGGCCCGTGTCTGCGTCACGCGCACCAGTCGTAACAAGAACCGGAGTGGTGGAACCGTTCTGCTGCGCACAAAGGGCATGAGCAGCCTTCTGGAACTTCGATACGTTGATGGCATTGCCGTGGCTCTCCTTAACACGCGACATCTTGTCGTAACTGATGGCATAGAGCTCATCGTCGGTCACGGGAGTAACCTTCGTCTGGAACTTGTCAAGCTGAACGGCAATGTCATCATCGTCCAAAGCCTGCAAGGGAATCGGATAGGTAGTGTTGTTGATCAGTACGTCAGGGTCAACACCGACCTCCACAAGGTGAATCACGTCGTTGTTCACAATACTCGAAGAGTCTGGAATACCGTCAAGCCAGGTGGCCTCCAGACCACGGCGAAGGAACTTCACCAGCTCGCCCGTCCAAATCTCGGTATAGACTCCGGCACCTAAGGCACCAGAGGGGAACACGTTGCCGACAGTGGCGGCAAACACATTCAAGCCGATGGCACCCACCGTTGGGGATACACCGACCATGGCAGCAAGAGCGCCGCCCATCAAGCAGTTCAACAGAACCGCAACGATCATTCCAATAAATCGAATCATTGTCTTTGTTTTAGTTGGTTTTTAAATATTCTCTCGTCTCGTTTAGTATGTTGCGACTGTGTCGCAACCATTAAATCTCACATTCAATGCCGTACTCGGCCTTGTACAGCTTCTTGTACTGAGCAGGGTTATCCTCACGCAGCTTCGCCAGCTCGTCGCTCGGCACGTCACTCAGCTTCTTGTACTCAGCATGGCCACCCGCTGGGGCACCGCCACCTGTCACGATGTTGCTCAGCTTCACCTGGGGCGACATGGCGTCGAAGGTCTGCTTCAACTCGTCGGCACCGATTTTCTTGCCGAGATCCAGGAACTGCTGTTTCTTGTCCTCGCCGATCTTTTTCTCCGCTATCGCAGAGTTTACAAGGGTTTCAATACGTGCGGCACGCAGCGTGTCGCGTTCCTGGCGCAGGGTCTCCGCCTCTGCACCTTCTGCCTTCAGCTTTGCCAACTTCTCATTGATGGCGGATTCGTCGGCATCCTTGGGCAAGCCCAACTCAAGGGCTAACTTCTCTTGATCCATTTGATTTGGTTTTTGGTTTTTGTTGTTATTAATATGCAACAGCGGCAACACTCGAGCCGCGTCTTTGCCTAACTCTATGCGCTGACCGTCCTTCTGCAGAACGATCGCATCGTCATTCGCACCGATGTCAACAAGCGACACCTCAAACAGTTTGCTTTTGCTGATGGTCGGACTGGTCTGACCCTGCACCAAATGCTTTGGGTCTTCACTCAGCTCCAGAATGTCGATACCGACACTCACCATCTTCAGGCTGCCGAACTCCCACTGCTTCTTGCAGCGCTGACTCAGTTCCGTGGCCTCGTCAAACATCAGTTCGCCAGTCACCTCGTCACCTTCCACCTTCAAGTCTTTCACGTAGCCGATAACCTGACCACGCTCGTGCATATAAAGTAGTACGGGGTTCCTGTTGTACTGCTCAACGTCCATGCCGGTCGTAAGTACACGCGTGCCGTAGCTGTTCAGGCGCTCGTTGCTGATTCTCACTCGTTTTGTCTTGCTCATTTTTTTCCAGTTCTTTTACGATGTTTCTACCGCAAAGATGAGGGCTTCAGACAATCCCGCAAAAAAAGTGTGAAACCGTTGCACACTTCTCTGAAACCATTGCACACTTTTTTCCTGCACCACCTGAAAATAACCACTTTTGCAGCAAGAACAATCGCGTATGTTGCGACTATGTCGCAACTGAAACAAATAAAAAGAACAATGACAAAACAAGAAAAGACAACGAAGAGAGAGGCAAACGGAACTGGTTCCGAATTGCCCGAACGCACCAGGCTTTCGCGAGAGCAAAAGACAACGAAGAGAGAGGCAAACGGAACTGGTTCCGAATTGCCCGAACGCACCAGACTTTCGCGAGAGCAAAAGACAAGGAAAAAGACACTCGGACGATCACTGTACATGTCCGGCATGGAACTTACAGAGATTGCAGACCAACTGGGCGTGTCACGACAGTCTGTCTCCAAATGGTGCAGCAACGACGGATGGAAGGAGGCACGTGCAGCAAAGAACATCTCACGGCCCGAACTCGTCAACAAACTGCTACTCGCCATCGACAACCTCATCGCGCAGGTCAATGCGTCAGGCGACCCCGAAGCCATCGGAGCACTCGCAGACAAACTCTCGAAACTATCATCCACCATCGAGAAACTCGACAAGAAAGCAAACGTCATCGATGCCATAGAGGTATTCATGGCATTCAACCGGTGGATTCAGGACCAGGCATGCTACGACCCCGAAATCACACCCGAACTCATCAAGGCAATCAACAAGTACCAGAACAAGTTCCTCATGGAAAAGATGGCATCGCCGTCTGCACTATAGCATCTATAAATTCTATAGCATCTATTCACTTCTATGGCGACAATCTCAGAATTCAGGAAAATACAGGAGGAGTGGCGCGAACATTGCCGGCAGATACAGAACCTGACCGACACAAAAAGTCTCGTCCGCGAGAATGCCACACAGAAGGAGCAGCGCATACGCCGCCTCCAGCGCGACTATGCCGCATTCTGTGAGTATTACTTTCCGCATTTCCTCACACTCCGCGACAAGGTGACAGGCGAAGCCATACGAACCATACACAACGCGCCGTTCCACAATGCCGCTGCCACGAAGGTTAAGAACACGCCTAACCTGAAAGCGGTCTTCAAGTGGCCGCGTGGTCACGCTAAGTCCACACACTTCGACATCTTCATGCCGCTCTGGTTGATGTTCCAACCGAAGCGGCTCATCAATTTCATGGTGATTGTCGGAAAGTCTGAGGACAGTGCCGACCGACTGCTGGGTGACATCCAGGCGGAGCTCCAGTATAACAAGCGCATCATTGCCGACTTCGGAAAACAGATGTCAATCGGCAACTGGACCGAAGGGGAGTTCACCACAAAGGACGGCGTGTATTTCCTGGCTTGTGGTCGCGGGCAATCACCGCGTGGTCTCCGAAAGCGTGAGTCACGACCGGACTACATCGTCATCGACGACCTCGACGATGACGAACTCTGCCGCAACGAGCGACGTGTCAGGGAACTCACCGACTGGGTGAAAGAAGCACTCTTCGGAGCACTTGACGTGGGACGTGGCCGTTTCCTCATGGTAGGCAACCTTATCTCCAAAACCTCCGTGCTGGCGAACATCTGCGCCACGAAAGGCGTTCATGTCTCAACGGTATATGCCGTTGACAACGACGGCAACCCCGTATGGAAAGAGAAATGGACAAAGGAGGAGGCACGTGAGTACATGGAGTTCGTGGGCTATCGTGCCTGGAACAAGGAGATGATGCACAACCCTATCGTCGAGGGAACAGTATTCCACCAGGAGTGGATACGCTGGGCCAAGCGTCCGGCATGGAAGGACTTCACCGAGTTTGTACTGTACATCGACCCGTCATGGAAAAGCAAGAAGTCAAACGATACGAAAGCCGCCAAACTATGGGCGAAGCACAAGACACACCTGTGGCACCTCCGCGCTTTCGTGCGCAAGGCATCGCTCGCCGAAATGGTACGATGGTGCTACGACCTCTACGAGTGGAGCCTGGACGTGGGTATCTCCATCCGATTCGCAATGGAGGCATCCTTCATGCAGGACATACTCCTCGATGAGTTCACTACAGAGGGAAACCTCCGAGGCTACCAGCTGCCCATCACGGGCGACACACGAAAGAAACCGGACAAGTTCCAGCGAATAGAAGCCATCAGCCCGCTCTGGGAACGCGGATTCGTGTTCTACGACCTTGCACAGAAGGAAGACCCCGACATGCAGGCAGGACTCGAGCAGCTGCTGGCATTCGAAAAAGGTATGTCAGGCAACGACGACGCACCGGACGCCGACGAGGGAGCCATCTATATACTCCAGAAGAGCACAAGACAACAAACCTATAAACCGAGGTTCGGAAAAAGACCAACCTCTAAAAACTTATGGTAGTTCACTATGCTGAGACATCGTCGCAGCACAAATAGAAAAAACATGTTACAACTGATTAAGCAACTCATCTTCAGCATCCGCTTCAGGCAAGCCGTCAAAAAGGCAGACCGCCTGCAACACATCACGCACCGAAAATATATGGTGCTGGTCATTAACCGACGCCTCGAAGTCCTCTCCAAGCAGGAACTCAAAAAGTTCATAGCCGGTGGGGTGTTCCGGAAAGGTACCACCACACGCGACATTGAAGCAAAGGCGCTTTACATAACACTCTAAACTTCTGGCTATGTTTGTAACAGATCAAGACTATAAAATCGTCATCGGCGACCAGGCGCTGAAGGTGGTCTCGCAGGTCAGCCTGGAGAACCGCGCCAATGCCGAGACCGAAGCCGTCGAGGAAATCAGCGGCTACCTCAGACCCAAATACGACACCGAAGCCGTCTTCTCGGCAACGGGAACAGGACGAAACAGACTCGTGGTCATGTACACCTGCGACATCGCCCTCTACCACATGGCAGCCAGCGCACCGCAGAAAATGGGAATGGAGATACGAAAGGAACGCTACGAGCGGGCAGTCAAATGGCTCGAGGGAGTACAGTCCGGAAAAATCGTTCCCGACCTGCCGCTCGCTACAGACGAGGACGGAAACGCAACAGGGCTGCCGTTCACCTATGGATCGCAAAAACCGCTACGGCATAATTGGTGAGCAAATGAGAGCAGAGACAATATTTATTTTGGCTATGCAGAATGCAGCCAACAATCAACAAGGTTAATTGGTAACACAATGGGAAAGAGCAAAAAAAACAACAAGAATAAAACAACCGTGCAGACGCCGTTTGGTACCGTCCGGCTGGCACGAAAGGATGCACCGAAAGTGCGCAAGGTCGTCATGCAGCTCCAGAGAACCACCGACTCGCTCACACGAAAGGACATCGGCGACTGGCGAATGGCATGGCAACTCGCCATAAACATAGACAGCCCAAACCGGCAGCGTCTCTATGACATCTACCGCGACGTCGAGGTGGACCTCCACCTATCGGGCTGCATACAGCAGCGAGAAGGCTTCGTGCTCTCACGTTCGTTCAAGCTGGTCAACGAGAAAGGAGACGAGGACAAGGAGGCAGTCAACTATTTCAACACATCCTGGTTCAAGCTGCTCATGAAGCTCGCACTCGACGCAAACTACTGGGGACACTCGCTCATCGAACTGGGAAACATCACCAACGACATCAACGGAAGGCAGACATACGACGGCGTGAAGCTCATACCCCGTAAGCATGTCATTCCGGAATATCACCGTGTCATCACAGACCTGGGACAGGACTGGCACACGGGCATCGACTACCGTGAGCCGCCCTTCGCCGACTGGCTCATCGAGGTGGGACAGCCGGATAGCCTCGGGCTCTACCTCAAGGCGGCAACACAGACCATACCAAAAAAGAACGCACTGGCGTTCTGGGATACCTTCGCCGAAATCTTCGGTATGCCCATGAGAATCGCCAGGACAACAACACGCGACGAGAAAGAGCGCAAGAAGATAGAAGACATGCTCGAGAAGTCCGGACTCGCAGGATACATGCTCGCCGACCAGGGAACGGAACTGGAGTTCGTAGAGTCATCAAAGGGCGATGCGTTCAACGTCTATGACCGTCGCATCGACCGGGCTAACTCTGAACTCTCAAAACTCATCATAGGGCAGACCATGACCATAGAGGACGGATCAAGCCTCTCACAGTCCGAAACACACCTCGAAGTCTTCCAGAACCTCGTCGAGGCAGACTGCGACAACATACGCGACATGGTCAACAACCAGCTCATACCCCACATGATACGGCACGGCTTCCCGCTCACAGGAATACACTTCGACTGGGACTACAGCGTGGACTACACACCAGAGCAGCAGGCAGCATACGAACAACTCGTACTCAACAACTACGAGGTGGACCCTGCATACTTCTCCGAGAAATACAACATGCCTGTAGGGGAACGTAGGCAGATGCTGCCGCCTGTCGCGCCACCAGAGCCGCCACAGGACGATGAAGACCCCAAAGGCAATAAAACGCCCAAGCCGGACAAAAAGACGCGACAGGAACAAAACAATCGTGCCAGCGAGAGCCATCAAGTTCGCTTGAATGGCCGAGTGCAGCCGATTGAAGGCGAAGCCAATGCGCGCCCTTTTTTCGACTGAGCCCCAGTGATTACCTGGGGCTGCACGAACGCTATGCCCGAATCCTTGCGGACGGCGGTTTCCCCGTCGCCACTTTCGCCCGTGAGGACGAGATACGTCAGGAACTCTCGCGCCTGTTCGAGGGAATGATGAAGACACTCTACAAGGAGCAGGGGTCACAGTTCCGCATAGAGTTGCTCGAGACACCAAAAATGCAGGAGTTCATAGATACTCATGCCTCCGCACTCGATTCCTCTTTCCGGCAGGTGAAGATGTCCGATGCCATGCGACAGCGACTGCAACGTTCAAACTACATCTTCTCCGGCATGAAGACGTTCCACGAACTCAATGAGGCATTCCCTTCACTCATCGACGAGAACGGCAACAGAAAGCCTTTCGAACAGTTTTTGAATGACGTTCAGAAGATAGACCGTACCTACAACCGCAACTATCTCCGCGCAGAATACAACTTCTGTCAGGCTTCGGCTGACATGGCTGCCAAGTGGGAGGAGTTCATGCAGGACGGCGACCGATACAATCTACAATACCGAACAGCACACGACGACCGAGTGCGTCCGGAACACGCAGCGCTCGACCGCGTCACGTTGCCCATCACAGACCCGTTCTGGCAGGAGTATTACCCACCCAACGGTTGGAACTGCCGATGCACAGTCGTACAGGTGCGCAAGTCAAAGTACCCCGTGACACCACACGACGAGGCAATGGCGCTCGGTGAGGAGGCTACAGGGAAAGACACAAAAGGCATCTTCCACTTCAATCCTGGCATAGAGCAGAAGACTTTCCCTGACTATAATCCCTACACCATACGTCGATGCCGGGACTGCGATATTGCTAAAGGGAACGGTGCAGGCAGCCCATTAAGCCTATCACGCCCATTCATTCCAGAAAACGAACTATGTGCTGCGTGTCGGCTATTGCACGGACGTTTTGAGCAAATCGGCGAGAAACGGCAAGAGGGGAATGGAACTGTTACCATCCACACACTGATAAATCGCAATGATAGCGATTTCAACAAGCTAAATGATATTGCAACTTTCTTTGCAAGGGAACATGGGGCTGAGGTGATACTGACACCCAAAATGTCTCGTCCACCAAAGTTCCAGTACGAGTGTGTCTATGGTTCTCTTGTCGGCACTAAGTACGAAGGAAAATGTCCAGACCTCTGCATCAACGGTGTTTGGTATGAGCATGAAGGGTTCGTATCTGACAAACCTAAACGTGCATTTTCCAATATGCTAAATCATGGTCTAAGGCAATCAAGCCGCATCATAATAGACAGACCAAATCTAACTGATGCATATATGAAGCGTAATATAAACCAACGAGTAAAAGAGGGACAGATAATAGATGAGATCTGGATAAATGATGATTCTGGCATTAGATTGTTCTATAAAAAAGTTTGAGGAATGATTGCTCATTCCTCATTCTGCAACGAATCGGTAGTCATTAGCTACGGAATCGTTGATGCAAAAATACAAAAAAAACCGCAGTTTCCAAACAAAATAGCGGATTTTTTCATTGTAAAGCTTTTTTCTTACGTTTTTTTTAGTTAAAGATTTTGGTTACAAAGCAAAAATGTAATGTCCCTTTAACTATGATATTTTTTCTTTGACTATTGCATCCTCTATGTCTGTATGCAAATCATGAATCCTACGGAAATTATATATCTCATACAGCAATGACATAGCATTCACAAATATACAAAAAAATCCGCAACCTACAAACAAGTTTGCGGACTTTTTTCAAATTCCTCACTAACTCTCCTTCTGATGCACCTTTACATGGCAGTCATGGCAAAGAAGAACCAGGTTCTTCGTCTGCAACGCCAGTCCGGGGTTCTGGCTCACCGGCACCAAGTGGTGTATCTCCAATGCCTCCAGGGCAAAGTGCTTGCCGCAAAGCTCACAGCAGCCGCCACGCATCTGGTAGAGAAGCCGTTTCTTCCGGAGAAGAGCATTACGTCGATTGCGCAGCTGCTCGTCTATCGTACGTCTGCGCTTCATCCGAACGTTCGAAATGTAGAAATAAAGACCGAAAAGTCTGAAACTCTTGAATATCTCCATTGTCATTATCGTTTTGTATGTTGCGATTTCATCGCAACGATTTAATTGCCACGCATTGGTAACTCTCAATGTTCTCAATAATATCCTCATGATTGTGGTTCGTGCTGCTTCCCACAAGGTCAAACTCCAGAAACGTCTTGCCTCTCCTGCAAGCCAACTGAAGGTGTATCGCCTCCAGTAAGTCGAACACCTTCAGACCCTGTTCACGGAACTCACTATCTGCAGAACTGCTGCCCTGCCAGTCCGTCACCACATGAAGGTGTACTATCGGCTCTGCACGATATTCCGCTCCAGGCTGTATGGCATTCCACTGGATGGGCTGGAACTCCACGAACACCGCCGGACGTTCCCAATTCTCTTCCTGCTCGATGAACTCAACGTTGTGGTTCCACAGGTCGATGTGCTTGATGGCACGTTCCCAGCCTTCAGGAACGTCGTCTTCAGTTTCTGCTACTCCGTAGTAACCTTCTGTTGTCACATATAGTTTGGATAGTTGCTCTATGAGCATCTGATATACTTCTTTTCTCATTTCTCGTGTATTTTCAATTATCGTGCAAGCCGAAGGCAGAAGAGCTCGCTCTTATGCTGAGGCGCAGCCGATAATCATGATTCTCGAATCGTAAAATTGATGGATTCTTCAATATATCCGTTCAGGTTCTCCTCGATGATGGTCCGTACAGCTCGCTCCACTTCAGGACTGGTACCCAAAAACCTTCGGCGAGGAATCTTGATGGTGGTACCGGCTTTCTTCAAGGCCATGAACTTCCAGAACTCGGCTTCGCCGCTCAGCTGCACCGTGCGCTTGTCGTTCCGCCGGCTGCCGTCTTTCTTGCGACCGAACGAGCCGGTAGCCTCGTAATACTTGTGCCAGAAGTATTTCTTCATCCTGGTTGTCACCACTATCTCGCCCCCTTCGTTGTGAATGGCGGCGTAGGGCTCCGTCGTGAAGAACGTGATGCTGTTCTCGGTGGTCCGGCTCTGGATGCTACGGCGCAAACGTCCCGTATCGACCAGTATGTGACCGCCGGGACGAGTCGCGCTCTTCCTGCGCTGCCACGCCTCACTGAAAAAGGCCTGACGCTCAAAGTTCCGGTCGAACTCGTCGGACATCTCTACCTCGATGTCCTTAAGGATTCTTCTTAAAATAGCCTGGATCTCTGACTTCATCTTCGGGGTATAACAGTTCCGGGAACAAGAAGCCCTGGGCCGAAAGCTCCACACGCTCCTCAAGATGAGGATTGGCAGAGGCCTTCAGCAGATTGTAAAAAGTACGCTCGCTGATGCCGTATTTCGGATAGACATAACGTTTCCAGATCTCCCTGTTCGGAAGACCCGTCTTCGCGTACGTGTCGTAAATCTGGTTGATGTCGGCGACACGCTTGGCATAACTCTTGCCTTTGCGCTTCTTCATTCCCATGCAGCTGACTGTCGAAGTTAATTAATGCACTTTATAGGGCCTGACGTGCAGGGTCATCTCACAACTAACAAGCACCCTGCCGCTGCCCTCACAGTTAGGGCATAGCCTTGAAAAGCCCAGTTTGGAGACAGTGCCCCTGCCGTGGCATTCACGGCACAGGGCAACTTTCTCGGGCTTAGTGATGCTCCGGGTCTTCATACGGCAGTCTCCTCTTTCTTGGGTTCTACATAGAAAGTCTCGTCCTGAGTCACCTGAATACCACAGGCTGCCATAGCCTCGCGCATAGTGACCTCACGGGGCTCACCCGTCGGGGTGTCATATACTGCAACTTCTTTCAGGTCACGGTCGGCAAGCAACTTGTCCTTAGCAATCTCATCCGTCTGGCGGATGTAGGCGAAAGGCAGGAACTTCTTAGCCAACTGTAGCGCACTCGCCCAGGTAAAGCCCTTCAGGGTTTTCAGCTTCGGCGTGCCGGTGCGGAAGCCGATGGTGCCGTGGGCCATGTCAAGGCTCTTTTTCTTGGTGAACAACTCTGCCTGGTTCTCGGTGGCGAAACTCTGAAGCACATCGAACGACTTGTCTCTGTCACTGCCTAAAGCGGCTAACTTGTCGGCGTACTTCTCACGGATCTTGGCGCACTGAAGCTCAATCTCCGCATTGATCTTCTGAATCTGGGCATCACTCTTCGCGTATGTGGCGAAGGCTTCGTCGGCGGCCTCTCGGGTCACGCCGGTGATAATGGTCTTCTTCTGTCTTGCCATTGTCTTTTGTTTTTTTGATGGTTAATACTATTGCTTCTATTACTACTATTGCTACTATTGCTTCTATAGCTTCTATTACTACTAAGCCTCTCCCATTACGGTCAGGGGTATGGCTTTCAAGCAGGGTTCCGGTTCCGTATGCTGCGACTGTGTCGCAGCCTCTCTCGCCCTGGCAGCCTTCAGCCCTCTATTGCCCATAATGGCACGAAGCTTCACCTGCAGCGCGTCGAGGTCTTTCAGACCCAGTTGTGCGAACACCTTGCCGGCTATCTTCGGGTTCCGGCAGAAGTCGTTGACGCGAGCCCAGTCCGTGGTATCCACACCTGCTTTCTGCATCAGTTTCAGGCAAAGGCTGCGCTTCTTCTTCAACTGCTCCTTCCAGCCGGTGCGCGCCTCCAGGGAGGCGCACAGGGCATCATACTCCTTGCTCGTCATTTCCCTGAGACTGGTTGTCCGCCCGTCAGTGAAACTCGACACAAGGGTCTCTTTCATGTCCTCACGGTCAACGCCGGACAGACGATTGAACAAGGCATAAAAACGGTGATAACTCTTTACACTCATGGTAGCTTGGCGTTAATCTGGCGCATCTTTTCAAAAGAGGCTTCAAGCCCTGACTCATAACCGATAAGCAAACCCATGAGACCGCCAAAAACAGAACCGGCAATAATGCCAAGAACAGGGGCGAGAACTACGAACAGCCAAAACAGCGGATTCCACCATCTCGGCGCTAATAATTGTACTTTCTTGATGTTTGTCTTCATAATGATATATATTGTTGATTAAACATGATTCACACCTTTCCACTCAATCGTCACCTCAGGACGCAACTGACCCGCACCACCGCACAAAGGACAGGGCAGCTTCTCGCTTTCGCCAAATTCGTCGGTGCCCCAGAACCAACCGCTGCCGCAACAATAGTGACAACGCTGCACCATTCCAACAACGTGCTCACGCAACGTCTTGATGCTCGGACTGCTCAATTCAAGTATCTGCTTCGTCTTGCTCATTTATTGCTTTTGATTGATTGTTTTACGTTTACTTTCTCAGCGGCTCGCAGATAACTGACAATCCTTTCAGCATACAGCGCATCGGTGGTCTCTATCACGCGGCAGCCGGTGGTCTTGGACATCCGCAGGGTAAGGTCGCACTCGCCGCACTCCATCCAGTCGTCAATCACCAAACCCATACGGTCTTTTTTTACTAATATCTCAGTGATCATAATTTCTCCCTTTCTTTTGCCAATCTGAACCGTTCCTTGAGAACGACGTTGACATTACACACACCACAGCACACACCATCATACCTGACGGGAGCGGGATTATGGCCCTTGCCGGAAAATGTACGGCCGCAAATGCAACAAGTGTGGCCCTTGTTTAATTCAGATGTGATTCTTACTTTTTCCATGATTAAAAATTATTGCTGGTTCTCAAAACTCCTTCTTCCCACACCACGAAACTGTTGCCGGCATCGGGATTGAAACGACCCTGACAGTAAGCCCTGAAACCTACAACGCGGACCTTGACACCGGCACGGTAGCGAAGTCTGACAGCAGGCTTGCCCAAAGGCTGCCCTTTGGCTTCCTGACTGATGAAAATGAAACTCTTCTTCGGAAAGGCCTCGAGCAGGGCTTTCGTTTCCAGCCATTCCCAGCCTGCGTCCTGGAACGAGTCCACGATGATGAACTTCGCACTGTGTCGCTTCTTCAGGCGCTCTGTCAGGTCTTCCACGGTATCACTGGTCACCACACGAAACCAGCCCTGTTTCTTGTCAAGGTCAAACCGTAGCATTCGCTCCTGGAAAGACTGGTTCAAACCTTCCTCGTAACTCAGGTAGAGCACCTGCCCGTAGTGGGTCAGTTCGTAGGCCAGTTGCATCACGAAAGAACTCTTGCCGCTGGCAGACGCGCCGCTGATGAACCAGGTGGAGTTCTCCTCCGGCGAACCGAAGGCTGCTGCCCACTTGCCACCAAACGGCAGCGTCTTGTAGGTCCTCTTGGCTATTTCTTTCGGGCTGTAGGCGCGTTTCATATCTTTTTGTTTGTTGTATAACACCAACCCAATAGGCGGTTGAACGGAAGTCCTATGCCGTGTATCGTTCCCATAATACAGAAATCGTCCTCCTCATCGACATCACCATCACTATAGCCTGTATAGACCTCTCCATTGTCCATAACAAATTTCGCCTCGCGATTTTTATCTATTTTCTGCAATTCAGATGGGGATTTCAGTACACGGCGGCTCCCATCTGAAAAAATTACTTTTATTTTCATATCAGGCTCCTTTCTTTAGTTTTTCGATTTCAGTATAGACTCGTCTCAAACCACCCTGGCTCTTGCGCACGATCTGACCGATATCGGTTCCCTCCGGGGCGTTCACGCTGGCCACAACTCGCGCCTGCTCCATCAAGAACGCCTTGCGGTCGTCTCCCTGGTCTGGAGTGACACGGCTGTACTTGCCGCCGTAACGTGAGAAGATCTCAGCGTAACCCACCTTCTTGCCTTCCACGTTGCGGTTGATCTTGGCTGCCAGTCCGTCGGCTCCCATCATATACCAGCCGCAGCACATTTCGGTGGCGTTCCAAAGGGCTTTGAGTTCAAGAAAAGCCTCGTATGCAAGGTCGCCGGCTTCGTCAAGCACCACCAAAGGGCGCTCCATCGAGCGCAGATAGTAAACCAAATCCTCATAGGTGTCCTGGTACTTGCCCGTGGCACCCACGCCGAACTCGTTGGCTATTTTCTTAACCAGGGCGCGTTTTGTCTTCACCTGGCTGCAGTCGATATACACGGCGTTGCGGTGCTCATTCACATACCATCGAGCGGTGTACGTCTTGCCAATGTTCGGAAGGTCGCACAATATCACGCTCAGGCTACGCTCCTGGCAAGCCTCTAACTGTGTGGTGATATAGTCGAAGGTCGCGGTCCTTGCGCCCTTCCACTCGATAGAGTCGCGCAGGTTCACGTCTAAACGGCGGGCAATGTTCACCCAGTTGGCATCACTCAGAGCCTTATCCGTCTGACCCTTCTTCAGACTGTTATACACGCTTGCGGAAATGCCCAGCGAGGCAGCGTGCTTGGCATCGCTCGGGTAGTTCTTGCGGTTCTGGGCTATCGCCTCCAGAATCCGCTGTTTTTGCCAATCTTTAATCATATTCTAACGGCGTTTTAATGTTATTCTACATATCTGCAAGAGCTTTGCTTTCCACATCTACAGGAACATACAAGAGCTCTTGTTCTGTTTGTTGCGGTGGCAATGCCACGGCTTCTGTCTGCATGACAGGTGCTACACTCGGCTTAATCACACCCAGTTCGTCAATGGCATTTTCCTTTACATACTTGCTGAACTTCGCAATCTTCTTGCGCTGCTCGATATAGTTCACGGTGTCCTCTTCGGTTTGTTCTGCCATTACGCGGTTGTAGGTCTGAACTTTCTCCACTTGGTCAATGTACTTGTCGCCCTGGAAAATATGCACCTCAGAAGGCTTGCCCTCCTCGTCAGGCATATAGTACGCGGTCACCTGATAGTCATTCGGGCGAAGTTTCTCTAAAACGCTGGTGTCGCTCAGCCACCAGTCTTCGTGTGCCACACGCACCGTCGAGTTCCTCCTGATGCTCGTTTCCACACGCTCACCGATGTAGCGTGCCAGCGTCAGTTTATCGAGAGGCTGCAGGGTCGGGTTGATGCGCTCACAGAGAACGTCCCACCTTGTCATGCCGGGGAACTTCTTCTGGTTGGGGTGCAGTTGGTGGTTCCACTCATAACTGTCACGTCGGTCTTCTGCCACCAACTGGTCCCAACTGAAGTATTCCTTGTCCTCGTAGAGTTCGTTGGTCTCGTCGCTCACTTTCTTGTACTCCTGACGCCACTTGCCCTTGCCGTAGAAACGGCCAATGCCCTCGTGGTTCTTGTGGATCACGCTGCGCTTCTTCGCACCGTTCAGAGGCTCGGCATACTTCTCCTGAGAATTCTGGGGAGCGCAGAAGTGAACGAACGGGAAAGCGACACCGGCTTGCAGAAAACCGTCTTTATACTGCGACATCAGGTGATTCTCCACCTCAATGCCGGCAGGCATACCCCAACCGTTCTTCTCTATCAGCCTGAACATGTCGCGGAAGCAGTCAACAACCAAGCCCTCGTCCTTCTTGCGGGAGTATGACGCACCGACAACGCACTGGCTTACGACATCGTAAGCATAGTAGGCGTGAACGCGCTGCTTGGTGTCCTTCAGCTTTCTGGTCAGGTCCACGTCGTCCATCGTTATCTGTGACAATGAGAAATTGCCGCCGTGACGGTGAACGTGTGGCATCTGCTCGTGCATGAAAGTCGTCCAGCTCATAAGCGAGTGCTCAATCAGGGTCTTGTTGGCTGGTTTGTTCAGATAGTTGGTGATGGTGCTTTCGCTCAGTTCTTTTGGCTCACCAGTTTTCTTATCAACAAAGTCTTCGGGGTTCATCAGTTCGCCAGTCTTCGGGTCGTAAACGTCCAGTTCACCACACACGAACATATTGTACATTTCCGCAATGTTAGTGTTAAAAGGCTTGTTGGGAAGCACTGCCAGACCGAGTATCAGACGCTCTGTCCTGTAGTCCACCTTCCGCGCACACTGGTTGCCGAACTTGCCGCTGATGAGGCAGCCATACCCGTTGCGCTTGTATTCATTCACCTTCTTGCGAAAACGAAGCGTACTCGCTGGCAGTGTATGTCCGTACTCTTCACGCAGGGCTTCAATGGCCTTCGCCATCTGCTCCCAGTTATACTTGCCGCCAAACAGTTTCTGAGCCGTTGCAGCACGCTCATACAAGCGGATGCAGCAGTTCAGAACACTGGCGTTCACCACATATTCCTTGATTTTCTCAGGAGGCAGGTCAAGGCCTGCTTGCTCCCTGCTGTGGAAAAACGCCACCGCAGCCTGGTCAACCTCGTAGTTGCTGCACACCCAACCCTTCAGGTGGGTCAGGTCGCCGTCGGGATAGAGGGCTTGAACCTTGGCTCTGTAGTAGCGAGGAAGACTTTCAACGGCAACAAGGGCATACTGACCGGCTGCACCACCGCCACGACGCACCACGTCGATGCGTCCACGGCTCGCCATCGCCTTGTAGTTAGGGATGCTCATCACACCGCTATCTACAAGTTCACGGGCACTTATGCAAAGCCTGTTTCCGTAATACTCCATCTTCCCCTCCTTACTTCAAGTTCCTTGCGTAGTTCTGAATGGTAGGGATGTCTCTCACAAGCACCTCTTCATAGCGATGCCTGGGCGAGCCTTTGAAACGTACAACGCCCTCGCCTGTGGTCAGGCTGACTTCCAGAACGGCTCCATTGTTAAAATACTGGCGCATGAAACGCTCACCGCTGTCCATTGTGTCGTAGAAGATCTCGTCTTCAGGCACGGCAGCCTCAACCCAGCCGCCCATCTCCTGACGGGCTACATGCTGAATCTTTCTCGCCAGAAGCGTCTGGCTCTCAAAGCACAGAGCCTTGTAAACCATGCGCTCAGTGCAACCGAACAACTTCGCGAGCCTCGCCTTGTTCTCCTTCGAAACCTTTATGGTTCTCACGCTTTTTACTTTTGCCATAATCATTTATTTTATTTCTGTTATTATTGGTCTTAAACTCACACCGTAGCTGTTCATCAGCCGACGGACCATATTCTTAACATATAACTCAGGGGCGGAGAAAACAATGCCGTCCTCTTCGTTGTAACTGAAAGACACACCGTCAACCATAAGCAGCGTGGCCACTTTGTGCTTCACGCTCTGCGTCTGCCATTCTTTGATTTCACACATGTTCTTTTAACTGTTAATTTGTTGGTCTCGGCAAAGTTTCGTAACTTTGAGCCCCTATTCATTATTGAATACGCTGCAAAGATAGTCAAAATTTTGAAACAAGCAAAGAAAATGAGCGAAAAATTGACCGTAAAGAGAAAAATTTTGTCTTTTTTAGAGAAAATAGGTATTCAAAAAGAAGAATACTATAAAAAAATAGGAGTTGCTCCTTCTAATTTTAAAGGAGTCGGACTTCAAAGTATGCCGGGGGGTGAGATAATAGTCAAAACATTGACTCTTTACCCACAGCTTTCTGCAGATTGGCTGTTACGTGATAAGGGGGATATGCTCATTCAAAATTTTGAAACAAACAAAGAAAATGAGCGAAAAATTTCTGAAAAAAATAAAAATTCTTCAGAAAAAATTCCTGTTAGCAACTCGAAGGCTATCCCACTTATACCGTTCAGTGCAATGGCAGGAGCCTTAACGGGGGAAAAGTCTGTCCTGGAATACGAGTGCGAGCGTTATGTGGTACCGGCTTTCAGCGGGGCTGACTTTCTTATGCCAGTGAAAGGCAACAGCATGATGCCGACATACATATCAGGCGACATAGTGGCTTGCCAGCGTGTACCCATGTCCGGCTTATTCTTCCAATGGAACAAACCCTACGTCCTCGACACGGCACAGGGGGCAATTATCAAACGCATAAAGCCGGGATCTGACAAGCAGCACGTCCTCATCGTTTCCGACAACAAAGAATATGATCCGTTTGAACTACCATACGAGGACATCTATGCCGTAGCCCTTGTTATCGGCATCATCCGCCTCGAATAATCTGGACGCAGATTATTTTTTAAAACAATTTTTGGAATAATTGATTTTTATCATTAAGTTTGCAAAAATATGGCAAGTATAATCAGTAAATATATTTCGCAGAGAATGAGTGTCTTGGATCTGAAAAAAGAACTCAGTCGATTGCGTTCTGAATATAACAGGTTGACTGGACGCAACTTGTTCATCTATGCTGCTGACTTTAACAAGGGGAAGCAAGGTATAGACGTCAGTCTTATGCAAGATGACTTTTATATGATTCAGGACATTTTGCGAGAGTCTGACAAGAAGCAAATTGACATTTACCTGGAAACTCCTGGAGGAAGTGGAGAGTCTGCTGAGGAAATTGCAAGATTCCTACACTCAAAATTTGAGGAAGTGAATTTCGTGATAGCAGGGGAAGCAAAAAGTGCCGGAACCATACTTGCCATGTGTGCTAATAATATTTATATGTGCAGCACTGGCAGTTTGGGACCAATCGATGCACAGGTAAGAGTTGGAAGAAGTACAATCTCTGCCTATGACTATAAGACTTGGGTTGACGAGAGAAGGGAAGAGGCCGCAAAAAAAGGAAAATTGAATCCATTTGATGCTTTGCTTATTTCACAGATCTCCCCAGGTGAAATCTATGGCATCATGAATTCGCTGCAATTCGCACAGGATCTTGTGGAGGAATGGCTGCCGAAATACAAATTTAAGGACTGGATAACTACAGAAACTCGAGGTCTTCCTGTTACTCAGGAAATGAAAGAGAAAAGGGCAAAGCAAATTTCCGAGAAACTGTGCAATCACATGGATTGGCACACACATGGGCGATCCCTCAAAATCGAAGACCTCAATGCAGAACTGAGAATTGAAAATATTGACGATAATCCTACCCTCGCGAATATAGTCTATAGGATAAAGACTGTTATCCGATTAATATTCGACACCAGTACTGACTTTAAACTATATTTCTGGGAAGATTGCGAACTGGCAAGATCTGCCAATGTGGCCAGTACTCCATTCAACAAACCTGCAGCACAGAATGACGTTAAGAGCATAGAAGTGGTCGAGTTCGGAGTTCCATGTCCTAAATGCGGAAAAGAACATAAAATAAAGGGATACCCTAACCTTTCAAGCGCAGATATACGAAGACTCCATCTGCAAGTAAACCCTTTAGTAAAAGATAATGACCTCTTGGTCTGTGATACTCCAGGATGTGGGTTTACAATCGATTTGAAACCAATTAAAAATATGTTTGAAAATCAGTTCAAGAAAAGAGTCACACTAAAATAGCAAAGCAATGGAAAAGAACGACAAACAACCAAAAGGTTTTAGCGAAGTCCTCGATTTCATAGAAAACACAAAAGATGGGAAGTTTACAGAAGGAGGAGTCTCTATTACAGAACTCATGAAATGCACCATTTCACGTGAAGAGATTGCGTATATCCAAAATGAAAACTTCCAACACAACGAAATCATTTTATATGGCCTAAGTTGAAACCCTTTGACGCATCTAATTGGTACCGAGTTATAGCCCTGCCTTGTGTAGGGCTTTTTTGTCACCCCCATGCTCCCAGGTGCCCCCATGAGGGGTATTCCCCCCACCCAAACACTACCCAAATACACACGAAATCCCCCATTTATGGGGCTTTACGCCAGATTACACCCCCGACAAAGTTGCACGAAAAGGGTCAGTTTCCTACACTTTACTCCATTTTTTTGCTCGTTGCCCCCCCCTCACACGGTATGCGTGGGCAAGAGTTTTGTAACCCCAGTTTCCCGAAAATGTAACCCCACTTTGTAACCCCACCTGTAACCCCACCCCTCGTTTTTCGCCAATTTCGCCCTCTGGGAACGGAACACGGACTTTTCCAGACCCACCGCCTTCTAATGCCATCAGAACACCGTTCAAACGTGGACGCAATATAAAGCCCACAGACGCACTAAACGCCCACATACAAAGGATTTACCCACACACAAACAAAAAAGGCCACACGCGTAAACGTGCAGCCCTCTGTGCGTAAATCTATCGTCCCACGGACGTAAACGAATTTGCCTCAAACGTAAAGCAAACGTAAGCCTATGTAAACGTTTCGTTTTGTGCCGACCTCACAGCCTCAACCCTCGCAACTCTTTGTAAATAAACGGCTTTCTGTGTTTTTCGTCCCCTCTCTCCCTTATACGCTTCGTTCTGTGCCCCATAGAAAAGAGCAAAATAATCCCTAAGTTCAAGAGAAAATCAAAAAAGAAATTCCCATTCGAAGACATAGCCAAGGAATTGGCTGGTAAGAAAAACTATTGTTACTTCAAAGACAAGGAGCAGAAGCCTTATAAGTTCAATTACCCGATGGATACATCAGTATCCGGAAGTGTGGTCAATGCCCAACTTGAGGAAATCTTCGGCAGCGATTGGAAAAACGCCGTTTGCGAGGTCTATACTTTGTCTGACGGCAAGACACAAGACGAAATCGTCAATGACGTCTGGCATGCATTGTTCTTTTATGACGATGAAGAAAAACTCAAAGGTTTTGCCAAAAACCGCTTACAACTCAGTGATGAGGAGTCGGAGAAATTCTGCAAAATAACACTACCAAGCGATTACGCAGCACTCAGCATGAAAGCCATCCGAAAAATACTGCCTTATATGCGCGACTACGGACTGATTTATTCAAAGGCCGTCTATTTGGCAAATTTGGGAGAGGTAATTCCACAAGAGATTTGGGAAAATGAGGAGGCACGGAAGTCTGTGATAGACGAAGTGAAAGATGTGATGGAAAACGTTGAAATCGGCAAACTTTCAGGAAATTTAGGAACTGTTGTCAGAGAATATTTGAGCCAAAAGTATGGTGTTGACGAAAATGCTTTGAATAGGTTGTACCATCCGTCCATGTTGGAACATTATCCGCAACAGCGTTCCAATAGTGATGGCATCTTCCAACTTGGCAGTCCGCGCATCAACAGTGTACGCAACCCGATGGCGATGCATTCGTTATTCAGGTTGAGAAAAGTGGTCAATCTGTTATTGAAAGAGGGCAAAATAGATGAAAAGACCATCATTCATATAGAGTTTGCAAGGGAACTGAATGATGCCAACAAACGGAAGGCTATTAAGTTTCTCCAAAAAATAAACGAAAACGACCGAGATGCATGCAGAAAGAAAATTGAGGAATTGGGTTATACCTCCGTTTCTGACACAGACATCCTGAAATATCAATTGTGGGAAGAGCAAGGCCACCAATGTCTTTATACAGGCGAGCAAATCGGTGTGAAGGACTTCTTGGGAGAAAATCCGAAATACGATATAGAGCACACCATACCGCGAAGTGCGGGAGGTGACAGTACCAAGGAAAACATGACCTTGTGTAGCAGTAAGTTTAATCGCGAAGTAAAAAGAACCAAACTGCCTACAGCGTTGCCAGATTATGATGAAATCTTGATGCGTATTGAGTTTATGAGAGAGAAGTATGAGAGTCTGGACAAGCAAATAAGGGCAATAAAGCGCAAGTCAGCAACAACCAAGGAGCAAAGGGATTCGGATATTCAAAAGCGGCATCAATTAAAGATGCAGCGCGACTATTGGAAAGGCAAGTACGACCGATTCACGATGGAAGAGGTGCCCGAAGGTTTTGCTCGCAGGCAGGGTGCAGGCATCGGCTTGATTTCGCGCTATGCTCGCCTATATCTTAAGTCGGTTTTTGAGAAGGTATATGTGGTTAAGGGTAATGCTACAGCGGAATTCAGAAAGATTTGGGGTATTCAGGAAGAATATACCAAGAAGGAGCGCGTGAATCATGTTCATCACTGTATAGATGCTATAACGATTGCTTGCATAGGGCTTGACGAGCATAACAAACTTGCTCATTTTTACCATCAGGTGGAAGAATATAGGAACAACGAAAAGAATAGACCTCAATTCGTAAAGCCCTGGCCGACATTTACGGAGGATGTCATGAAAATTCAAGATGAGTTGCTTGTGGCGCACTATAGTCAGGATAATATGCCGAAACATACACGAAAGAGGGTAGGCAAAACGTATATACAAGGTGATACCGCGCGTACATCTCTTCACAATGAGACTTATTATGGTGCTATTGAAAAGGATGAGGAGGTGAAATATGTAGTCAGGAAACCGCTTGATGGCATGGAAGAAAAAGATGTCAAGAATATAGTGGATGACGTGGTGCGCCAAAAAGTGGAAGATGCTATAGCAAAACACGGAAGTCTGAAAAAAGCAGTGGAATCCACAATCTGGATGAATGAACAACTGCAAATACCTATTAAGAAAGTACGCATTTATGCAAAAAATGTTGTTAGACCACTGCAAATACGCCAGCAGCGTGACCAATCAAGAAAAGAATACAAACGCCAGTACCATGTAGAGAATGACCGTAACTATTTGATGGCTATCTATATCGGTAAAGATAAGAAAGGGAAAGAAAAAAGAGACTTTGTGGTGGTAAACAATCTTGAAGCAGCTAAATATTACAGACGTAGCAACAATGCGGAAGGAGGTTTAGTGCCAGATGTGAGCGAAAAGAATGGTTTCTCCCTTGCTTACTGCCTGAAGATAGGAACAATGGTGCTGCTTTATGAAAAATCTCCAGAAGAAATTTGGTTGTCCGATAAGAAAGCTTGGCAGAGAAGACTATATAAAGTTACGGGACTTTCTTCTTTGGTGATAAGTAGTTATGTGTATGGTACAATATCATTGATTCATCATCAAGAGGCAAGAAGGAGCAGTGAAGTAAAACTGAAAAATGGTGCTTATGCTTCAAATGAGGAATTAAGATCTGGCATTAAGATGTATCATACCCAAATTAATGCCCTCGTTGAAGGAGTTGATTTTGTACTGAACGATTTGGGCGAAATCAAGAGACTAAGATGATAAAGCAGACTTTAATATTTACAACTCCAGTGTCTTTGTCTTTAAAGGATTGCCAGTTGGTTATCTCAAAGAAAGAAGACGATACCATTGTGACGCGTCCGATAGAAGACATCGGCTTTGTGGTGGTGGACAATCCGATGGTAAAGATGACAGTGCCATTGATAAATGCTTTGACAGAAAACAATGTGGCTACTATCTTTTGCGACAGCCGTCAAATGCCCAGTTCTATGCTCTTGACGCTGGAGGGTAATTCCACTCAGCAAGAAAGTTATCGGTTTCAGATAGAGGCAAAAAAGAGTACCAACAAACAACTTTGGAAACAAATCATAGAAGCAAAAATAAAAAACCAGTCGGCACTTCTTAAACTAGTGGGTAAGGATGGCGACAAACTAAAGCCATATTATATGAATGTGAAATCAGGGGATTCCGACAACAGAGAAGGCATTGCTTCACAAATTTATTGGAAAACCTTGTTTGGCAAGGATTTCCTGAGAAGCCGCGATGGTTTTTCGCCAAACAATCTGCTGAATTATGGGTATGCCATACTTCGTGCAGCGGTGGCACGCGCGTTGGTGGGGTCGGGACTCCTGCCCGCTTTTGGCATATACCATCGCAATCGCTACAATGCTTTTCCTTTGGCAGATGACATTATGGAACCATACCGTCCCTTTGTGGATGAAATAGTTTACCACCAATATATGGATGAAGAAGTTGATAGTCTTAACAAGGAGGTAAAAATACAACTGCTTAAATGCCTGACGTCAGATGTAAAAATGAATAAAATAGTAAGACCTCTGCAGATTGCATTGTCAATGACAACGGCATCGCTTGTGAGGGTGTATAAAGGTCAGGAAGGTAAATTGGTGCTCCCGGAAATGAAATGAGTGAAATTAGACTAAATGCATATCATATCATGTGGCTGTTCGTATTTTTCGACTTGCCGGTAACTACGAAGAAAGAACGCAAGCAAGCCGCACAGTTTCGTAAGGAACTGATGAAGGATGGCTTTGCGATGATGCAATTTTCTGTGTATATCCGGCATTGTGCTTCTTATGAAAGTCAGAATGTACATCTCAAACGGATTAAGGCCATTGTGCCCCCGAAAGGAAAGATAAGTGTACTCAGCGTAACAGATAAACAATATGGGAATATTCTCAACTTTTGGGGCAAAGAAAAGAAAGTAATAAGCGAACCTGTACAGTTGGAACTTTTTTAATACTTTTGCAAAAAGAAACCTATATTTTTCCATTTCCTAATACATAAATACATAAGTTATATACTGAAAATCAGTAAAATAAAGCGATTAGGTTGTGGTTTGATGTAGGAACCAAGGATATAACAACGAGTGTGATGGAGTGTGAGTCGTGTGTGGTGTTGTGGTTTGATGTAGGAACCAAGGATATAACAACCCGACTGCTGGGTGACATTCAGGCGGAGCTGTTGTGGTTTGATGTAGGAACCAAGGATATAACAACTCTTGTGAGAGACAACTATAATGAAGATTGTTGTGGTTTGATGTAGGAACCAAGGATATAACAACTGACCTGCGTCGTCCCGTCGCAGCCGAGACGTTGTGGTTTGATGTAGGAACCAAGGATATAACAACACGTGCACCCGCATCATACTGCTCCTGTGGTTGTGGTTTGATGTAGGAACCAAGGATATAACAACCTTTCGACCAGCAGTAAGGACAGCGGACATGTTGTGGTTTGATGTAGGAACCAAGGATATAACAACGTAACGCGCGGCTGTGTCTTCCACCACTTGTTGTGGTTTGATGTAGGAACCAAGGATATAACAACGATTTTGAGTATTTAGACGATGCCGATTTAGTTGTGGTTTGATGTAGGAACCAAGGATATAACAACCGCTCGAAACACTTATGCTTAGTATGAATGTTGTGGTTTGATGTAGGAACCAAGGATATAACAACAGTAATCGTGCCACCCTTGCCTGCAATAGGTTGTGGTTTGATGTAGGAACCAAGGATATAACAACCCGGATTTTCCAGATGTTTCAGGATTTCCGGATTTTTCGGAATTTCTCGGTTTTGGCTTTTGTGGGGGCTTTTCTTTTACGGAAAGTCCGGGATGTCCGGAAAGTCCGGGATGTCTGGAAAGTCCGGGATTTCTGGAAGGTCAGGAAAATCCGGACAATCTGGAAGTTTGATGCGGGCACAAAGGCTATATCAACTTTTTATGTAAATTTGTAGGTGAAATCAGCAATAGAATATAGAATGCTTATGGTGTCAAAAGAAAAGAACAAGTCAAAAGAAAAGAACATAAGTCTGGAACGTTACGAAGATGGCACACCGAGCGTTATGCGCAAGGCGACAGTCTATACAGAGTTATACTTCTACCGTAAGAGCGATGTGCTTGTTCAACTCACAAAAGAATTCTGCAATCGCTTTCTTCCCCGTTATGGCGACCGCACCAAGGACCAGATGATACAGGCTGCGCGCTCCATAAAGCAAAATATCGCTGAAGGGCTTACCGACGGGCAAACATCCTTCGAGATGGAGATAAAACTGCTTGGCACTGCTAAGGGCAGTAACAGGGAACTCTTGGAGGATTACCAAGACTATATTAAGCAGCATAACATTCCCGAATGGGCAAAGGAAAACACTGGCCGATACAATGTTATGCGCAACTTTTGCTATGAGCACCACGACGAAAAAGATTACCGCCCCTATTTCACACGCTGGACCGACGAGGAGATGGCAAACGTCGCTATCTGCCTGTGCCACATGGTGGACAAAGCCCTGACCACTTTCCTTAAAAAACGCGACCGCGAGTTCGTAGAAGAAGGCGGCATAAGGGAGCGTATGACTGCTGCCCGCCTTGACGAACGCGGTACACAGAAGCAAATCATTGCACAGCAGGAACGCGAAATAGCAGAACTAAAGGCGAAGATTGCCTCTCAGCAACGCGAAATAGAAGTGCTCAAGGCTCAGATAAACAAGGCGGAAGCGGATAGCAACGATTTTTCCGGATAGTCCGGATGTTCCGGATGTTTCGGGATTTCCGGAAATTTCGGGCTTAAGGCGTCGTGATTTTCCTGACGATGTCGAACTGTGTCCATTCGGGCACGAGTTGCTGATAGACATCCTTCAAGTCGCTGAGGGTGATGTCTATCTCGCGGTAGGTTTCGCGAGGATTGTCGGCAAGATTGTGCCAAAAGAGCCAGTCGTAGGCCTGGTGGGAATACATGAGACGGGCAAGGTCGCCGTGACTGGCTCCTGCCCACCAGCTGTATCTCAGGAGTTTGTCCTGCCCGCTTTCCTGCAGGGCGCGTACCACCTTTTTCGACTCTTCGATGTTGATGGCGCGGTCGGCTGTGCCATGGAGTATCCAGAGGGGTAGTCGTCCGAGTCCTGACTTGTCTTTCAGCGTGGTTCCGCCGCAGATGGGCATGGCGGCTGCTATGCGGTCGGGGTAGGTGCCGGCAAAGTCCATCACGCCGTAGCCGCCGAGACTCATGCCGATGGCATAGAATCGGTTGCTATCGACGTCGTAGTTCTGCTCCACCCATTCGAGGCATTGCATGATTTTCTCGGGTTTCCACGGTCCGCCCGGGTTTTGTGGTGCGATGATGAAGCAGGGGAAGTAGAGCCCGCGCTGCAGGGCATCGAGAGGACCGTATCGTCTCACTTTCTGCATGTCGGTGCCGCAGAGGCTTCTGCCGTGGAGGAACACGAGGACGGGCACTCGCTCGCCGTCCACCACGTATTCCGGCGGTGCATAGAGCCAAAAGTTGTAGCCGCCTTCAGCCGTAGCCTTCATGGCAGCCAGTTGACCCCGCTCCTGTGCCGAGACTTGGAGCGAGGCGAAAAAGGTGCTGAGGAGCAATAGTCTGATGAAGGAGCGTTGCATAAGAGAGGTCATACGAACTTTCCTTCGTCGTCCATTTGTGCCTGATTGATGTATGTGCGCAGGATGTCGGTGTTGTTGTTCGGGCAGACCACGATGACGCCTTGCTGCATCGCCACGAGGTAGCCGCTGAGGTCCTTCAGGCAGACGAGTGTGCCGTTGGGCACGCTGATGACGTTGTCCTTGCAATTCGACAACATGGCGATGGCTCCTTTATCAACAGCATTACCATCCACGTCCTTCTTCATCACATTGCGCACACTGTCCCACGAACCGACATCAGCCCATCCGAAGTCGCATTCGCGCACACAGACATTGGTGGATTGGTCGAGGATGACGAGGTCGATGGAGATGCGCAGGCTGGCGGGGTAGTACTGATTGATGAGTCGTCGTTCCTCTTCTGCCGTGAGCACGCGCTTCTCTTCGCGCCAGTGTTCTGCCACACCGGGCATGAGTTGCTCAAGGCGGCGTGTCAGTGTGGGCAGTTGGCAGAGGAACAATCCCGTGTTCCATACGAATTCTCCACAATCGACGAACATCCTGGCGTATTCCTCGCTGGGCTTCTCGCTGAACGATTTTACCTTGTATATAGGTGCTTCTTCGCTTGTGAGTTCGCCTTTCTGAATGTATCCGTAGGATGTGTTGGGCATGGTGGGCTTTGCGCCGAGTGCGAGGATTTCTTCGTGGTCCTCCACGTAATTCAGTCCTTCTCTGACATCCTCCTTGAAGCGTTCCTGATTGATGATGATCTGGTCGGCTGGCGAAACGATGATGTTCGCCTTGGGATCGATCTGCTCAATGTGGAAGGCTGCCCATGCCACGGGAGGTGCAGTGGAGAGTTGTACGGGCTCTTCGAGTATCTGGTCGCGCCTGAGTTCAGGCAGTTGCTCCAACACGAGGTCAACGTACCCGGCATACGTGGCAACAAAGATGTGTTCCGGTGGAATTATTTCTGCGAAGCGGTCGTACGTCTGCTGTAGAAGCGATCTGCCAATGCCGAAGAGGTCCATGAACTGCTTGGGGTATATCTGTCTGCTTACAGGCCATAGTCGCTTGCCGGATCCTCCTGCGAGGATGATGCAATAATCGTTGTGTTTTATCATTTTTGTTCAACTTTTACAAGGTTGCGGGGCATTGCTTGTTCTGCCCATCTTTTTTTGCAAATGTATGAATTCCTACTTTTATAACGCAAAAAAAATGTTATTATTTTGTTAAAGGGTCAGAGAGTTGCTTAAGCAGGTGAAACTTTGCCGGTATGCGCAAAAAAAATGTTTAAAAAGTTTTTCCGATTGGCGCCGTTGCATTATCTTTGCACTCGCTAAGCCCAGATGGCGGAATTGGTAGACGCGTTGGTCTCAAACACCAATGCCGCAAGGCGTGCCGGTTCGATCCCGGCTCTGGGTACAATAAATTAGCACTTAAAGCACTGCAATCAGATAGGTTGCGGTGCTTTTAATTTTTGACTATTGGTAAATCACTGGCAAAAAGCCCTCTTTTCATGTTTGTTTTTATTAAGGTGTTGCTGTTTTATTTACAAAATCAAAAAAGGTTGTAATAGTACAACCATTTTTCCTATAAATCAACCTTATCTATTCGCAGTTTCAAGAGCCCTGCCGGGACAGCCACCTCTATGGTGTCGCCGGCTTTCTTGTTGAGCAACGCCTGACCTATGGGCGACTTTATGGAGATTTTTCCCTCGCGCAGATTAGCCTCGTGGGGGCTGACAATCGTATAGTTCATTTTTGCGCCAGTGGTGAGGTTGGTCATTTCTACTTTGCTGAGCAGGGCTATGCTGTCGCTGTTGAGCCGCGACTTGTCCATGACGCGCGCATACTTCAGCACATTCTGCTTGAAGCGTATGCGGCTCAGCAGGCGTGCCTGTTCGCGCTTTGCTGCATGATACTCGAAATTCTCGCTGAGGTCGCCTTTGTCGCGCGCTTCAGCAATAGCATCTTTCACCTTGGGCAGTTCCTCATGTATCATCTGCCGCAATTCCTCTACAAGTTTGTCGTAGCCCTCTTGAGACATGTATTCCATGGTTCATTCATTTTTTGCGAAAAGCAAAGGTAAGTAAAAAGGCTGAAAGCCGGAAATGGGGGGCAGCCAAAATAAGACGGCTGCCCCACGGAGTGTTTACTCTTGAAGGGGCAGCCGTCGTTCTAATCCCAAATTCTATTACCTTTTCATCATTCTTAACCTTGCATATTATATTTTTTCACACATTATAGGTATGTTTTGCGATAGTGGTTTTAGAATCCATCCGGTCCGCCAAAACCACCAGGGCCTCCGAATCCGCCAGGGCCTCCGAATCCGCCAGGTCCGCCTTGGAAGCCGCCTCCGTTCATGTTAGGCCTGTTGCCGCCACGGCGCATGCCGCGGTCGTTGAAAACGCTGTACACCTGCTGTGGGGTGAGTTTTTCGCTGAATTTCTTATAGTATTCGCGTTTCAGCCTTACTGCGGCTTCTTCGCGTGCAAAGCCTTCGAGCACTTTTGCTGTGGCTTCTTCATCGGTGAGTTCTTTCTTCTTCTTATCGTTGTCTCTGTCTCTGTTTCCGAATCCCCCCGGGAATTGTGTGCCCATCAAGGTGTCGCGGTATTCGGTATAGAGCGAAATAAACCATTGCTTGGTGTCGCCGTCGAGTTTCATCTCTTTTGCTTTCTGTTCTGCCATGCGGCCAATCATTTCCTTACGGTCGCCACGGCCGCGACGTCCGCCCTGATCGTTTTGGGCAGACATGCTTGTAGCAAACAGTGCTACTGCCATAATCAATAATAATTTTTTCATACTGTTTTTTTTGTTGTTGAAATTTGATTTACATCTATTAGACGCAAAAAAGTTGAAAAAGTTTGCACGCAATCGATTAAAGAAATGTTTTTATCGACAAAATAAGTTTTTTTGAGTGCCGAATATTCCGATGACTCCGACTATTTCTGTGTATTCCGAATACTCGGAAGACTATCTGCTGACTTTCGATAAAATTTTTTATCTTTGTGCGTCAAATACAGTAATGATGGCAAACGAGAAGGACCTGAAACTTTATTACTCCATCAACGAGGTGGCTGAAATGTTCGGTATCAAGGACACCACTCTCCGTTTCTGGGAGCGTGAGTTCCCCAAGCAGATCAACCCGAAGAAGACGAGCCGCAACGTGAGGCAATACACAAAGGACGACATCGAGCAGATTCGTGTCATCCACAATCTCGTCAAGGTGCGCGGTCTGAAGATTTCTGCTGCCCGCGAACTGCTGAAGAAGAACAAGAGCGGTGTGCAGCAGGAGGCAGAACTCGTGGCGCGGTTGCAGAAAATACGTGCCGAGTTGATAGCCATAAAGAAAAACCTCGAAGAACTGGAATAGTCCCTGAATAATCAATTATTTAAGTTTCGGGAGTTCCATTTGCTCGAAGTTAAAGAATTTGAAGAAGTTATCGCTTCGATCGAAGTTATCGGAGTTAACGAAGTTAACGACGATACTTAGGTACGATAAAAGAAAGAAAAAAGAAGACATCAGCATAAGGTCTCGTCGTTAACTTCAAGGTGTTTCGATAACTTCAGAAAGTAGAATCAATTATAAAATAAAAAACTTTTCCCCGTGGCACAAAAGTCAAAAACCGTTTTCGTCTGCTCAAATTGCGGCTACGATGCGCCGAAATGGCAGGGCAAATGCCCCAGTTGCGGACAGTGGAACACGTTCAAGGAGATGACCATAATGCCGGAACGTCGCAGCGAGAAGATAGCCTCCGGTGTGCTCGATAACGGACATAAGTCGGAGCCCGTGCGTCTGTCTTCCATCTCGGCTGCCGAGGAACCGCGCATCGACACCCATGATACGGAACTCAACCGTGTGCTTGGTGGCGGACTTGTGCCAGGCTCGCTCACGCTCCTTGGCGGTGAGCCGGGCATCGGCAAATCCACCCTTCTCCTGCAGACCATCCTCGGTATGCGCGACAAAAACGTGCTCTATGTGAGCGGCGAGGAGAGCGAGCGGCAAATCAAGTTGCGCGCCGACAGGCTGAACCATCAGGGCACCGACTGCCTGCTGCTCTGCGAAACGGAGTTGGAGCGCATATTCGCACACATCAAGAACACGCAGCCCGACATGGTGGTCATAGATTCCATACAGACCATCTTTACCTCCACCATCGACTCTGCTCCAGGCAATATCACGCAAATCCGGGAATGCACCGCTGCCATACTGAAATATGCAAAAGAAAGCAGTGTTCCCGTCATTCTGATTGGACACATCACCAAAGACGGCACCATTGCCGGACCGAAAGTGCTGGAACACATTGTCGATACGGTGCTGCAGTTCGAAGGCGACCGCCACTACTTCTACCGCATCTTGCGAAGCATAAAGAACCGCTTCGGCAGTACGGCAGAACTCGGCATCTACGAAATGCGCAGCGATGGACTCATCGCCGTGGAAAATCCTTCGCAAGTGCTCGTAAACGAAGACAATGCCGAACTCAGCGGCGTGGCTGTTGCTGCTGCCATAGAGGGTGCGCGTCCATTCCTCATCGAGACGCAAGCCCTTGTCAGTACGGCGGCTTACGGTACACCGCAACGCTCCAGCACAGGCTTCGACACGCGGCGACTCAATATGCTGCTTGCCGTACTCGAGAAGCGCGTGGGGTTCAAACTGGGGCAGAAGGACGTCTTCCTCAATATAGCCGGTGGTATCCGCGTGAGCGACCCTGCCATCGACCTGAGCGTCATTGCAGCCGTGCTTTCGAGCAATGTGGATACAGGCATAGAGCGCAGCGTGTGCCTCACGGGCGAAGTGGGGCTGAGCGGCGAGATACGTCCCGTTACCCGCATAGCCCAGCGCATCAGCGAGGCACAGAAACTCGGTTTTGAGCGGATGATTGTACCGGCTGCCAACGTGAAAGGGCTCGACAAGAAAGGCATCACCATAGAACTCGTTCCCGTGAAGCGCGTGGAAGAAGCCTTGCGCGCCTTGTTCGGATAAGAATTCGTCAAGTTATGATATCACTTCGTCTCCCACCTGAAATTGCTTATACTCCCAGTCGTCTTAAAGCCGCTTGTGCTGATGAGATGGGGGTGGATGTGGCAAGTATTAAGGACGTACGCATACTTCGCCGTAGCATCGATGCCAGGCAGAGGCAGATTTTTGTAAACCTTTCTTTAGAAGTTTTTATCGATGAGCCTGCTCCCGAACTCTATTTTGCTCCGATAGTATATCCCGATGTCAACGGAAAGCCTGCTGTCATTGTTGTAGGTGCAGGACCGGGTGGACTTTTTGCTGCATTGCGGCTCATAGAACTCGGTCTGCGCCCCATAGTGCTGGAGCGAGGCAAGGACGTGCATGAACGCCGTAAGGACATTGCGCTTATTTCGCGAGAGCACACGGTAAACAGCGAGAGCAACTATAGTTTCGGCGAAGGCGGAGCAGGTGCTTTTTCCGACGGTAAACTCTATACGCGGAGCAAGAAGCGCGGCAATGTAGAGAAAATACTTCGTGTGTTTTGCCAACATGGAGCATCTACTGACATTCTTTGCGATGCCCATCCTCATATCGGTACGGACAAATTGCCGCGCATCATCGAGCGCATGCGCGAACAAATCATCGCAGCAGGTGGGGAAGTGCATTTCCAGACACGCGCTGATGCACTCATTATAGAAAAGCAAGAAGTCAGGGGAGTTGTTGCTTCCGACGGCAGGGCGTACGAAGGTCCCGTCATTCTTGCCACGGGGCATTCAGCACGCGATGTTTATCAGATGCTCCACCGCTCACAGGTTGCCATAGAGGCTAAAGGACTTGCCGTGGGCGTGCGTCTGGAGCATCCTTCACATCTTATAGACCAGATACAATACCACTCGCGCGAGGGTAGGGGAAAATATCTCCCTGCGGCAGAATACAGTTTTGTGGCGCAATGCACTGGCGCTGTGCAGCAGAAAGCGAAGAAGCGTGGCGCAAGCGTACAGAAGGGCGGTGGCGTGTCGCGCGGAGTGTACAGTTTCTGTATGTGCCCGGGCGGTTTTGTCGTGCCTGCTGCGAGCGGTGCGGAGCAACTCGTCGTGAACGGCATGAGTCCGTCGAACAGAGGTTCGGCATGGAGCAACAGCGGCATGGTGGTGGAGTTGCATCCGGAGGATATAGACAACAACTTTTCCGAATTGTTTGCCAACTGCGAAATGGAAGTGCCTGCAACAGACGACCCGCTCCGCATGATGCACCTCCAGAGCGCCCTCGAACGCATGACGTGGCAGCAAGGTGGTTGCAAACAGACAGCACCGGCACAGCGTATGTACGACTTCCTCAATGGGCGACTGTCCGGCGAACTGCCTGCCACAAGTTATGCGCCGGGTGTCATAGCCTCGCCGCTCCATTTCTGGATGCCAGGTTTTATCGTAACGCGCTTGCAGGAAGGCTTTCGCATCTTCGGGCAGCGCAGCAAAGGCTTCCTGACCAACGAAGCCGTTCTTATCGCCTCCGAAACACGCACCTCCTCGCCCGTACGCATCCTGCGCGACCAGGACTCCCTCCAAAGCCCGCATCTGCAAGGTCTCTTCCCCTGCGGCGAAGGAGCAGGATATGCCGGCGGCATAGTCAGCAGCGCCATCGACGGCGAACGCTGCGCCGAAGCCGTCGCACAGATGCTCGCGCGGGAGAAATAACCCCTCTTTTTGATATATTTTTCCGAAAATTTGGCAGATAGACAAATTGTGTCTATTTTTGCGCTAATAAATATACTTTGATGGTATATTATGCAAGATTTTAGGCTATAAATTAACAGAAATATAAAATTAAAAATGATTGATTATTCAGAACTTTCAGCTGTAGAGTTAGTGAGAATGTTAAGTGGCAGATTTAAGGAATATCGCCTGAGAGCCAACATGACACAGAAAGAAGTGGCAGAGATGTCGGGTCTTTCGGTACAGACTGTACATCGATTTGAGAACGGCACGGTAACTGACATAGCGCTGAGTTCCTTCCTGCTGCTGATAAAGGCGGTGGGTTGTATAAATGATTTGAACGAACTGATGCCTGAGCAGCCAGAGTCGCCTTATTTATATAAAGAGAACAAGAAGGTTCAACGGATAAGACATAAGCGGGCATGAAAGAGATTTTAAAAGTGTTCCTCTGGGGACAAGAAATAGGTCGTCTGACTTGGCATGAAGCCAGAAAGACAACATTCTTTATGTATAATCTGGAGTTTTTAAAAGGGACATTGGATATAGCGCCTTTGGTGGCTTCCATCCATCATCCATTAAGCACTCGTGCCATCTTCGGAGAAACGGAGCGTATATATCAAAAACTACCGTCTTTCATAGCAGATTCCCTTCCCGATGCATGGGGTAATCAGCTTTTTGAGCAATGGCGTAAGGCAAATAATATTACAGAAAGAACTGTAACTCCACTTGAAAAGTTGGCATTCATAGGCAGGCGAGGAATGGGGGCATTGGAGTTTGTTCCGGCAGTTGAACGCGATGCTGTGGCAGACAGGATAGACATTAAGGCTTTAGTTGATTTGGCAAACAAAATTGTTTCAGAGCGTGAGAGTGTGAGAATCATGCCCGATGAGTCGGTTACCTTGCAATCGTTGATAGCTGTCGGCACTTCGGCTGGAGGTCGCCAGCCCAAAGGAATTATTGCTATCGACAAAGAAACAAGAGAGATACGCAGCGGGCAAATTGATGCAGAACCAAACTTAGAATATTATATACTGAAGTTTGGCAACAAAGAGCGTTCTACGGCAGAAATAGAGCAAACGTATTACGAAATGGCTCTTGCGGCCGGTATCAATATGATGCAGTCGCGCATAATTGAAGTGGAAGGTGAAAAGCATTTCCTCACGAAACGCTTCGACCGCAATGAAACAGGTAAGTTGCACACGCAGACCTTGGCGGCGATGAACCCTGAAGCAGACAGCTATGAAAAGCTATTTTCAGTGTGCCGCAAATTGCATCTGCCGGAAGTTGATTGTCAGGAACTGTTCCGCCGAATGGTTTTCAATATACTTGCTAACAACACTGATGACCATAATAAGAATTTCACGTTTGTGATGAACCGTCAAGGCAAATGGCGACTGTCGCCGGCATACGACATGACCTACATTTTCGATTTGGGAGGTTATTTGCCTAACAAGGAGCATTGCCTGATGGTCGGTGGCAAGTTGCAAGACATTACTCGCGAAGATATTTTACATTTTGCTCGTGAAAACAGCATACATAGGGCTGATGCTGTCATTTGCGAAGTGGCTGCTGCCCTAAGGCAGTTCCGGTCTGTTGCAAAGAAAAACGGGGTGCCGGAACAATGGGCTGGCAGGATAGAAACCACGATTATCGACCATCTGAAATCATGGGGTGAATGGGAAGGTGAAAATGCTATGCCTGAGCAGATTATAAGCGGGCACACCGTTTCCAATCTCCGAATCGAGCAGGCTTACAAGGGCAATTTCCATCTTCTGGCAACGATAGATGGCAGTGAACGCAAATTTATTATAGGTAAGAACAAGGAGGAATACGCGCTGATAGAAAAGACGGGTATTGCCAATCTGACCTTTACGCAATTAAAGGCAATGGCAGAGAAGTTCTTCAAAACATAATTCATGTCAAAAACTGAGGTAAAGAAATATATCAAGTCATTGGAACGCAAATCATTGGAAGAGTTGGTTTTTAGACTTGTATTCAGCCCGTAAGGAAGCGAAAGAGTATCTGGAATATGTGATTTTCTTGTTTGTCAATTTCCAATTTGGCAGCAGTTTTACAGTATAATGTCCTTCGGGACGCATGTACGCTATTGCATAATAACAGGGGTTACGCTTCATAAACTTCGTTTATTCCGCTGCACCCCTGCCTGTATTCCTAAGCGCCTTCAGCGCTTATCTTTGTTTCAGTGTCCGCGCCGAAGGATTTTGTTCCTGTATTTCTCGTGCGACTGGGCGAAGATGTTGTAGCACGCTGTTTTGTCGGCGTGGCGGATTTCTGCATATTCGTCCAAGAGAAGTTTCAGGTTCTCGTCGCTGCAGTTTAGGCGTGCGAAGTTGGCGCAACCTTTTTCCACGCTCACGTGGCGCCCCTTGTGCACGCGGTTGGCATCGAGCAGGGCAAAGGTGTAGCCGTCGCCCACTTTGTCGAAGAGCACATGCTTCGTTTTCATATTGCGATGGGTGAAGCCGTCCTCATGGAAACGTGCGGCGTAGGCGGCGAAAGCGCGGACTACTGCTTTCTGTTCTTCTTCAGAAAGAGAGGGGAGGTCGTTGAGGGAATAGCGAAGCGGGGAGCGCACCGTGACGAAATATGTTCTTGACGTCAGCATCCTGCGACGATAGCGTACAAAAGCCACGGGTTCCGGACTCTCGTAGCCGCGCTCGCGCAGCAGGCGTTGTCCGATGTAGGCTTTCTTGCCTTTCGCCATCTTGTAGAATTTCAGGCGGTGGCGCATCGACTGACCGTATTTCTTTACAGACAGTTTCAGCCCGTCAACTTCAAGCGTGCGTATCTCGTTAAAATCGTCCTGCACTATTTCACCTTTCTGATAATGCTCTTCAAGATGTGCCAAAAAGTCGTGCAGGTGGCTGTATTTCGGATTAAGGATTATTTCCACGGTTTATGCAATTGCAATGATTATAAACCCTCTTGCCGGTCAGTCAACCGGCAGGGGCTTGACGACATTTTCCCTGCAAAAACAGGTTTGCACAAGGCTTTTATGCTACAAATATAGCAAATGCATCCGAATAGTCCAAATATATGCGGTCTAAATTGTTAAAATAGAAACACGAAAGGAGTCAAACACCTAATACGATGGAAGGGTCTATATTTAATTTTTGACTTATTAATCTTCCGGTTTTTAGCGAAGGTTCGCCTTTTCCGGAAACTATTTCACTAACACGTGCAGGACTTAAATTTAACATTTTTGCAAGCTTTGCCTGTGTAAGTCCCATCTCATACATTCGCAACTTGATTGTATCAATCAGAGTAGGGGGGAGCAATAGGATAATGGATAGCCTCATATTCCTCCACCAATGCAGAAATTATTTAACTCAGAGCGCCAAATGGAAGCCCACGACCGCCTCTATGCCTTTTCGGAGCATGTGGAGCGGGAAATTCTCGTTGGGGGAGTGGATGGCATTGCTTTCGAGGCCGAACCCCATCAGTATGGTTTTCACGCCGAGCACCTGTTCAAAAGTGGCAATGATGGGTATGCTGCCACCGCGTCTTACGGGCAGGGGGCGTTTGCCGAATGCCTGCTCGAAGCCTTTCTCTGCAGCACGATAGGCAGGGTGCGAGATAGGGCATACATAGCCTTCGCCGCCATGCAGGTAATCCACCTTCACGGTAACACCTTTCGGTGCTATGCACTGCAAATGGGCTGCTACCAACGCGCCTATTTCTTCGCTGTTCTGATGCGGTACGAGGCGAGTGGAAATCTTGGCGTATGCCTTGCTCGGAATGACTGTTTTTGCTCCTTCGCCGGTATAGCCGCCCCAGATGCCGCAGCAGTCGAATGCGGGGCGACAACTGTTGCGCTCAATGGTGCTGTAGCCCGTTTCGCCGAACACGTCGGTGATACCAATAGATTGTTTGTATTTCTCTTCATCGAACGGTATCTGGGCTATCATTGCACGTTCTTCGGGCGAGAGGTCCTCCACTTTGTCATAGAAACCGGGAACGGTAATTTTCCCGCTTTCATCGGTAATTTGGGCAATCATCTTGCAGAGTGCATTGATGGGGTTCATCACGGCACCGCCGAAATGCCCGGAATGCAGGTCGCGGTTGGGTCCCGTTACTTCCACCTGCCAGTAGGACAGACCGCGAAGACCTGTAGTAAGTGACGGCAGGTCGGCACTCAGCATCGACGTATCGCTCACAAGGATGATGTCGGCTTTCAGCAGTTCGCTATGTGTTTTGCAGAATGCTTCCAGGCTTGGAGAGCCTATTTCTTCTTCTCCTTCAAGAATAAATTTTACATTGTGCGTGAGCAGGTTGTTTTTTACCAGATATTCAAATGCCTTTGCCTGGATGAACGACTGCCCCTTGTCGTCGTCTGCACCGCGGGCAAAGATATGGCCGTCGCGTACTTCGGGCTCAAAGGGGTCGGACTTCCAGAGTTCAATAGGCTCCACAGGCATCACATCGTAGTGGCCATAGACGAGTACCGTTTGTGCCTCAGGATTAACTATTTTCTCTGCGTAAACCATTGGGTTGCCTTCCGATGGCATTACTTCTGCTTTGTCGGCTCCTGCAGCCAACAATAGTTCACGCCAACGCTCAGCACATTTCAGCATATCTGCCTTGTGTTCGTGCTCGGAACTGATACTGGGAATACGGATAAGGCTGAAGAGTTCCTCGAGCATGCGCGCTTCGTTTGTTTGAATATAATCCTTTATCATAATGTTGTTTTTTCTTTATTCCACTATTACTTCATCTGTAAATATCCAGCCGCCCTGCCGTCCGTTGGCTACTGCTGTGAGGCGGACGTAGCGGCACTTTGCCGTGCCTTTCCAGCCCATCTCACGATAGATGATGTCCGGAATGTCGGGACTGATGGTGTGAGTTTCGCGCCCCACTTCGCGGAAGTTGATGCCGTCGTCGCTGATGCTTGTAACGACTTCCTTCGGCAACCATATCCACTGGTCATTTCGCTGCATGTAACAGGCTTTTACGCCATGTATTTCTTTCAGTTTACCTAAATCGATGGTTACTTCAAAATTTTTTGTCTCCACTCCCTGCCAGCGCTTATCCTGATACATAAAACTGCCACGCACACCATCAGTCAGCGCTGAGTCGCCTCCGGCTGTGTATTTGTGTGAGTACTTGTCTGTATAAATGACGGGGCAGCCAGAAGCCAGATGCCTGATGCGTGTCCTTGCCTCTTTGCGGTCGCCTTTCTCGGCGGCGAGGTTGAATGTGTTGTACCCCATAGCGCGCAACCAGTCCACTTGCTGCAAGGCAAGGCTATGGAAATGCTGCCAGTTCTTGTTCTCCGGCAGGCTCCAACCATCTTCGGCAATGGCAAGTATGCGGGGGTAAATCATGTATTCGGCATGTTCTGCCGTAGGGATGTGCTCTGCCCATACGTTGCCCTGTACACCGAGGATATGCTTTGCCTCCGATGGTGTCAGTTCTGCAGGCACAGGATCGTAGGCATACGTCTTTTCGAGTGGGACGTATCCGCCCACACCCCTTGGTTCCACTTGTGGGTCGTCCTGAGCATTGTCGAGATAGCATTGCCATGGTGTCATCACGGCATCGTGCCCTGTGCGTGCTGCTTCTATACCGCCTTGCTCACCGCGCCACGACATCACTGTGGCACGCGGCGACAGACCGCCTTCGATGATTTCATCCCATCCGAGAAGTTTCCTGCCGTGAGCATTGAGGAAACTCTCTATACGACGTGTGAGATAACTTTGCAGTTCTTCTACCGATTTCAAGTTCTCATCCTGCATGCGCTTCTGGCATTTAGGACAATTCGCCCAATGCGAACGATTCGCCTCGTCTCCGCCGATATGGATGTATTCTGAAGGAAACAATGTAAGAACCTCTGTCAACACGTTTTCAAGAAACTCAAATGTAGCTTCGTTTCCAATGCAAAGTTCACCATTTTGGTATGGCTTGCCAGAGCAGCCGAGTTCGGGCATGGCTGCAAGCACTTCCCAACTGTGTCCTGGCATTTCTATCTCGGGCACAACGGTGATGTGGAGTTTTGCAGCATAGTCAACAATCTCCCTGATGTCTTTCTGTGTGTAGTAGCCGCCGTAGGCACCCTCAGGCAAACCTTTTTTTACATCGCAGAACTGCATGCCGGCAGCACCCCAGTCGGTCCACTTGTGCTGTGGGCGGTAGGCGGTTTTTTGTGTCAGTTGCGGGTATTTCTTGATTTCTATGCGCCAGCCGGGGTCATCGGTGAGGTGCCAGTGGAATCGGTTGATTTTGTAGTGCGCCATCATGCGCAACTGCTTCTTGAGGTATTCCTTGTCAAAGAAATGGCGCGACACATCAGCATGCCAACCACGCCATCCGAAACGAGGGGCATCATAAATTCTGCAGAAAGGAAGGATGTAGTTCTCACCTTGCTTTTTTGCCAACTGCTGCAGTGTTTGATGGGCATAAAAAAGACCTGCCGTTCCTGCTGCACTGATGTCTATGCCTTTGGCGCCAATCTCCATGCGATATGCCTCGGGCGACTCAAACTGCGGGTCGAGGTTGTCTATTGTGTACCGCACAGCGGCATCGTCTGCTTTTCCGATGGTGCGGAGTGAGAAGCCATTTGCTGCAATCTGTTCGGACAGGATTTTCATCTCCTTTCCTTTCAGCCCTATGTAGCAACTCATCTCGGAAGGTCTGAGGGTCAGCACCTTATCGCCTTTCTGGGCATATTGTGGATAGGGCACCACATCGAGCGCGCGCTGGGCAGTGGCGGTAAGAGATAGGCATGATGCCAATAGAAAAATCAGTCTCTTCATATTTTCTTATATAGTTTGCGAATGATTATTTGGTTGTAAACTCAATGGTACCGGCATCTATGAGTTCGTCGTGTGAGATGCGGAACGACTTATGGTTTTTGCCGTCAACCTTCAGTCCGGCAATTCTCTTCCCAGTGCCTTTCTTGTTGATAGTAAGGGTGGGGAGGTTATAGAAATTGCGGTCGAGGTGGATGGTGATTTTGTCGAACACTGGTGTTGTCAGTGTATAGGAGGGGTCGCCCGGACAGTCGGGATAGAACCCCATCATGGAATAGATAGCCCAAGCAGACATGGCACCGGTGTCTTCGTTTCCCGGCAGCCCGTCGGGTGCATTGCGGAAGTATTTGGCAAGCAGAGCCTGCGTGAGTTCCTGTGTGCGCCACTCCTCGCCACGGAAATAACTGAAGAGGTAAGGGTAGGTGATGTCCGGTTCGTTGGCAGGGTCGTAGAGATTGTTGTCGAACACCGACTGCAATTTCTCTACGAAAATCTTGTCGCCACCCATAGAGCGGGCAAGTCCTTTGATGTCGAAAGGCACATAGAACGTGTAGTTCCATGCGCAGCCTTCGTGGAAACCCGGATTTGCCTCGAAATTCTGGCCAGCAAGGGGATTGAAGTTCTTGAGGAAACTGCCGTCACCCACACGGGGGCGTATCATGCCTGTCTCCTTGTCAAAATAGTTTTTCCAACCCTCCGACTGCTTGAGCAGCATGGTTGCATCGTCCGCCTTTCCGAGATCGGTAGCAAGTCGCGACAGGGCATAGTCTGCCATATAGTATTCCAACGCAGCACTCACTGCAAAACTGTTTTCAGAGAGCACTGGGAGATAGCCATTTTGCCGATAGATATCGTTGTCGGGACGCAGAAAGTTTTCTGCGCCGCGGGTTGTGGCAGATTTCATGCAAAGAGCGTATGCAGCATTGATGTCGAAATCGCGTATGCCGCGCATCCATGTATCGGCTATGACTATGCTCGCGGGGTCGCCGTCCATGGTATTGGTTTCGCGTCCGTACAGTTCCCATTTGGGCATCCATCCCCACGATTTAGCCTTGTCCACCATGCTGCGCACCATGTCCTGCTGACGGTCGGGGAATAGAAGGCACAGCAACGGGTGCGTGTTGCGATAGGTGTCCCAAAGCGAGAATACCGTGTAGTGGTTGGAGTCTGTTTTCCCAATAGATGAAGATTCCATCTTGGGATACCTGCCATCAACGTCTTGCAGAACGTTAGGATGAAGCAACAGGTGGTAGAGACCTGTATAGAATACGGTCTTTTGCTCATCTGTACCGCCTTCCACTTCTATCTTCGAAAGGTCGTCCTGCCATGCCTTGCGGGCAGTCTGGCGGATATCGTCGAACGACTTTCCTGCCTGTTCTGCGTCAAGGTTTTTCCTTGCACCATCTATGCTGACAAAAGATATGCCTATACTGACTTCCACTTGGTCGCCTTCAGCACAGTTGTACGTGTAGTACACACCGATGTCATCGCCCGAGATTTCTTTCGTATATTTCTTGTAGAGTTTGTATCTTCCTGCGTGTTGGTCCCATGCCGCTTCGGCATCCATTTCGCGCTGTTTCTTCCAGTAGCCACAGGAGTCTGCTGCCTTGTTTACTCTCATTACGAAATACATAGGATACACGGCATCCGGCACGTTGTAGCAAAAATTGCCGAAGAGTTTCACTCCCTCTATTTCCGTATCGCTAACCATGCGCACAGTGGCACCCGACTCGTTGGTAAGTCCCTCGCCAAGGTTCATCAGGACATTTCCTTGTCCTTTTGGGAAGGTGAAGCGTGCACGCGAAGTGCGGGGCGTGGCTGTTACTTCCGTCTTTATGCCGTAGCGCGAAAGGATGTTGCTGTAGTAGCCTGGTGTAGCCACGGCGTTGGAGTAGGTGCTGCCATAGTCATGATAATCCACCGACAGAGTGCCTGTCGTTGGCATTAAAAGCAAAGATGAGAGGTCCGGACAGCCCACGCCGCTGAGGTTAACGTGCGAAAAGCCCGTCATCACGCTGTTGTCGCTGCTATAGGCTGTGGACCACCACCGTTTGTCCTTATCCCATTTGTTCAAGTTGCTTCCCATTACATTGAATGGTGTAACCGACATCATGCCGTGAGGCAATACGGCACCGGGGTTACATGTGCCGAAATTTGACGTGCCGATGAAAGGATTGACGTAATCCACGGCAGTTTTCTGTGCATGGGCAACTGATGCCATGCATAGGGCAAGGAAAAGGAAAATCTTCTTCATGTCTCGAAGTAGTTGAGGATAATGTGCGTTGTAGTGAAAATCTTCTTGGGGCAGTTCTATCTCGTTAGGTAGAATATAATTCCAGCGATGACAAGTAGCAGAAGAAACAGCCCCACATGAATGCAAAGCCGGTGGATGTGCTTACGGATGCGTGATTTTCTTTCGGGGTCTTGATGATTGTCCATGGTATTATTATTTTTTTCAGTGTTTTAGGTAAAATGTCAAGAATCATTTTTGAGGATTTTTCTCGCGGTTTCAAGAATGGTATCTATGCTCCGTTGATAATCCTCTGAGGCGATATCTACTTTAATGTCAGGGTCTATTCCCATTTCCGTGTCGTGCATCTCGATGTCGTACATCGGGCAGGCTGAGAAACGCAACGACCATCCGTTAGGTAATTCCGATGACAGAGGCATGCCCGAACCGCCACCCGTGCGGTCGCCAATGATGGTAACGTTGGGCAGTGGCTTCACGTACATCACAAAGCAGTTGGCTGCGCTATATGTTCTCCTGTTCACCAGCACAGCCACAGGCTTTTGCCAGCGCAACCCCTTGAAGGGTGTCAGTTCTATGGCTTCGGGCGAGGAGAAGTCGTTGTGTCCGGGGCCTGTCTTGTGCGACATGTAGCCCACGATGGTCTTCTCGTTGAAGAAGAGAGAGGCAAGGTCCTGAGCGGAAGAAATAAGGCCGCCGCCATTTGAGCGTATGTCCACTATGAGGGCATCGCACGCTGCGAGATGGCTCATCATCTGGCTTAAATTGCCGTCGCCAAAAGCGTAGTTGAACGATGAGCAACGCACATAGCCGACGTTGTCGTCAAGAACCTTGTATTGCAAGCCCGATGCAGAACGATATTCCTCTGCACGCCCGAGAGTCTTGCGGAGTAAAGAGTCGGAAAAGTTCATGGGATAGTCGTCGAACCATGCGCCATAGCGCGACACGTTGTGTGCTGCTGTCAGGTTGACATGTCCGTCGCGCAGTTCGTAGGTCATGTTGCTCAGCACCTCAAAGAGTTGGGCGTTTGTCATGTTTTCCGATATGGCAGGCAGGTAGCGTTCGCGCACCTCGTTCCAGTTGAGTCCATATTGCTTCGCTTTGTAGTCGAAGAAGCAATACCTCTCGTCGATGGTCTTCCAGAAGGCTTCGAAATTGCCGCGTTTGGTGTTGTCCTCCACATCTTCCGTGACACAGGATGTCAACGTGGCGATGCATAGGACCATCAGCGGGATAATTCGGTTCAGGAGGTGCGTCATGTCCGGTTATTTGATGATTTTCAACTTTCGGCTCCAGCCTATAACGAAATAGTGCCCCCAGAAGTGGCGTTTGAGGTGGTTCGCGTCGCTCTGTCGGATGTTTCCTTCGTAGCCCAGCGTGAGGCGCGACTTGCGTACTGGTATTTCCAGTAGTGCACTCAGGCGTGCCGACGGTGCATTGAAGGGTGTTGTGGCGCAAATGTTGTGGTCGTAGTTGCCGAGAGAGAATATCTCGTAGTACGACTGCCCATAGTTGGGGCTGAACATCATGCCAATGACAGGGATGTCCAGTTGTGCGCGTGCAGTCCAGACTGCGCGTTTCACCCTGAAGTCGTATTCCGCCTGGCCGCTCGCGGCAAGAAGCAAGGCGAAACGACCCTGTGCGGGATTATTCCCATTGCGGGTGTTATACGTAAAACCACCGCTGATTTCTGCCAACGGACCAGCGGCAAGACGCAGGTGCGGAGCAATGCGCCAGTTGTTGTGCAGCGCAAATGCCACACGGGCATTGCCATCGAGATATTTGCTGTCATCTGTGGGCGACTTGGTATATGAAAAATCTCCACCATACATGCCCATAATCGCCCAATGTCCGCGGCGCCATGGTAATCGGCGTTCTGTGCTGTGGAGCGTAACGAAACTGCCGCCAGTGTATTCCAAGGGTGAAAGGTAGGTGTCGAGAATGTTAGTCGCGCCTAAGCCGAAAAGGTGGGTGTGGCGCACAATGCCTGTACTGTCGGGCATTTCGGCACGGGCAATCATCGCTGATAGCACGAAGAGAAGAAACAATATGAGTCGTTTGGCAATCTCCATGCGTCATCACTTTTTCGTTAGTCGGAAAATCTCGTCTCTGCAGGCTTCCATCAGCCATTTCGGGGTACTCGTGGCACCGCATATCCCCACACTGCTCACTTCATTGAACCAGGCGAGTTCGATACTTGACGGACTATCCACCATATAACTGCGCGGATTGCTCCGACGGCAAGCCTCGTAGAGCGCATGTCCATTACTGCTTTTTTTTCCGCATACGAAGATTACCACGTCGTGACGCTCGGCAAATCGCTCTATCACAGGTTGACGGTTGGCAACTTGGCGGCAAATGGTGTCGAAAGCATGGAACTGTGCGGGAGGCTGAATGTGTGAGAGGAAAAACTCTTTGAGTTTATGAAAACCGTCAAGCGACTTTGTAGTCTGCGAGAAGAGGTAAATGTCATGGTTATAGTTGAGTGGAGTTTTCTCGGCTTCTTCTATGTTTTCCACGATAATGGCTTTGCCTGCAGTTTGTCCTACGAGGCCCAGTACTTCTGCATGACCGCGTTTACCATAAATCACAATTTGTGCATGAGGACTCGACTCGTACACCTTCCGGATACGTTTCTGCAGTTGCAGCACCACAGGGCATGTGGCATCAATGATTTCTATGGCGTTGTGCTTGGCTATGTCGTAGGTGGCTGGCGGCTCTCCGTGGGCACGTAGCAAAACTTTGGCATTATGGAGGTTGCGGAACGTGTCGTGGTTGATGGTTTCAAGGCCTTTGGCGTGCAGTCGATCCACCTCGCCACTGTTGTGGACTATGTCGCCAAGACAGTACAGTCTGCCGCGCGAAAGTTCCTCCTCCGCCTTGCTGATGGCGGTGGTCACACCGAAGCAGAAACCGCTTGAAGAGTCTATTTCCACTTTCAGCGGTCTGTTGTCCGCAAGTGTCTTATCTTTATCCAAGTCGCTATCCATATAAAGAATCTGTCGTTTTCCCTCTTCAGACAGTTTCAGCCTGTAATCCTCCTGACTTGTTTCAGCAACCATGCATTTTGCTCATCTATGGTCATCTGGCTGTTGTCGAGCAGTATGGCATCATCTGCCTTGCGCAGAGGTGCCACCTCGCGATGACTGTCGATATAGTCGCGTTCGCGCACATTCTTGAGCACTTCCTCAAAGTCCACCTTTTCGCCTTTCGCCTGCAGTTCCTTGAAGCGACGCCCGGCGCGCACTTCGGCGGAGGCTGTAACGAAAATTTTTAGTTCGGCATTGGGAAAAACGGCAGTGCCAATGTCGCGACCATCCATCACGATGCCTTTCTTTTCGCCCATCAACTGCTGTTGCCTTGTCATGGCTGTACGTACGAAGGGTAGGGCAGAGATGGGGCTGACTTTGCTCGATACCTCCATGCCACGAATGTCCTTTTCCACACATTCGCCGTTGAGGAGTGTCTCGGGCAGGTTCGTCTCTTTGTTGAGGCGGAAACTGACGTGAATATCGTCCATCCTGCTTTCAAGGAGTGCGGCATCTGGTGATTCGCCCGTGAACATACCGTTGCGGATGGCATAAAGCGTAACGGCACGATACATGGCACCTGTATCGACATAGATGTAGCCTATCGCCTTGGCGAGTGCTTTTGCCATTGTGCTTTTGCCGCAGGAACTGTGACCGTCGATGGCTATGATTATCTTCTTCATTCCGTTTTTTATGTAGTCTGTTATTTAAGTGTCAGAGGAACAGTTATTCCTCTTCCTCGGCTTGTGTATCAGTTGACTTTGTTGTCTGTGCGTTCTTTTTCTTCTTAGAGGCAGGAAAACTGTAGGACAGGTTGACCATCAGGCTGCTGGCGCTGAGGCTGTATTTGGCAAACGACACACCAAACTTGAAGTCCTTCAATGTAAGCCCGCCACCCACAGATAACCCTGCCCAATGCGACTCACCTGCCTGCTTGAGTTCGTATGCGCGTCGGAAATTGTAACCCACCGAGAGATAGGTCTGCTTAGTCGGCAGGATGTCAACACCTGCAACAAAGTGGTTGAGAAGCATCTTCCCGAATCCTATCTTGTCCTCTGTGGTGAAGTAGTCTTCCTTCTTCCAGCGGGTGAGGTCGGTCATCGTGATGCTCAGACGGACGGGAGCCTGAGCCAGTCCGATAGTGGCACCGGCTTGCAGGTTGAAAGGAAGGTGCTCGCGCCGGTCGTCGAACATCTTGATTTGCCTGCCTATGTTCAGGGCTGCCAGAGAGAGGGAAAGGTCGTGGTCTTCGTCGAAATAGTTCAAACCCAAATCCACTGCAAGCGCCATACTGCTGTAGTCGCCATACGAGGAAGATATCATTTTCAGTTGTGCACCACCGCTCACATAGTCACCCATGAGGTAACTGTATCCCGCACTGAGCACGAGGTCCTTGGGGGAGAATGTTCCCGATGCTATGCCGCTCTCGTCAGTCTCATCCACGGAGCCATAGTTCATGTAATGGGCAGTGAATGCTGCCGTATGGCGGTCGCCGAAAGCCTTCACGAATTGTGCGCCGAAGAGGGTGCCGCCGGCAGGATAGGTCATGAATGAGAGTCCCAGCGTGCGGTCGTTTACATTCGCATACAATGCAGGATTCTGTCTGGCAGAAGCCGCATCATCTGCTATCAGCGAGATATTCTCACCACCGAGTGCCGATACGTGCGATGATGAGGGCACCCTGAGGAAATTGTAAGCCGACCTGCTCTCCTGGGCATTGGCAGCAATCACAAAAAGCATGAAAACAAGCGAACAAAGGCCTTTTTTCATTTTATTAAGATTTTTTGTGTTCAAAGATACTCATAAATTTAGATTTTGCAACTAATTTTGCCAACGCGTTTTCACAGATGTCGCACATAATACCTAAATTTGCATATAGTAGATAGGTAAAAGGGTGGCGATGTCCAAGAAAAGCGAACATTGCAAGATGCGCAAAATATTCAATAAAAATAACGCAACCAATGCCAATTTATTATCATCCGAAGATTGGCTGGACATCATATTCAAGGAGAGAAACCACGAATATGGTGCATACGTTATGCGCAGCAGATATGCCAGGCGGCTTTCGTTCTCGCTTGCCGTGGTGTTCGTTACGGTTCTTCTCGTACTTGCAGTCGTCTTCGGCGTGAAGGGGATTGTAGGATTGGTGGTACATCACAAAATGAGCGAGATAGAAGAGGCGATAAAACTCAATCCCATCAACCTGGAAGAAGAGAAGAAAAAGAAGGTGGTGGAGGAAGGTCGTCGTGAAACGGCAGAGACACGTCCCGATGCACCACCCGAGCAAGGTCCCAATCTCAAAATCATATCTAAGGAGGAATTTGTAGCCAATCAGGTGGAAGAAGTAGTGAAGGAAGGGCCCAAGCAAGTGAAGGTGGGTGAAACCACACTCGTGGCAATCACGCAAGATTCCCTTATGCAACAAGATGAGGCGGCACCTATTACCAAAAACGACACGCTGACACCCACCGTTGTCATTGCTTCGCCGTTGCCGCCGGGAGGATGGCAGGCATTGTTGAAATGGATTGGCGAAAACCTGGGCTATCCCATAGAATGTATAAGAGATAATATCGGAGGAGAAGTAAAGGTGAAATTCTATGTCGATACAGACGGAACAATCAAGAATGCAACCATTGTCAAGTCGCTCAACCCGCAACTCGACAACGAAGCACTAAGAATAGTGAAGAAAATGCCCAAATGGAGACCAAGAATGGTCAACGGCACACCGTCGCGCTGCGATGTAATACTACCCATCGAGTTCGATCCTTCAGGCAAGGATCCAATCGTGGTCGAAAACGATGGAACGGAAGCACCCCCCGTAACTGGAGAAGAGATAAACAAAGCCTTGGAAAAAGCCACAGGGGCACCCCTCCCGGCGGAGGAACAGGGAACAGGGGCGAAAACCACGGAAAATGCAGAACAGAAATCAAAATAAAGAGGACGTCCTCATAAAAGCAAAAAACCATGATCAGCAAAATCAATGCGGCACTCGATGCCCTGAAGTATCCAAAACAACCCAGAGGCCTTTATGAACCCATAAAATACGCACTCGAAGAAGGCGGGAAACGTGTCCGTCCACGTCTGCTCCTGTTAGCCTACAGCCTCTATAGCGATGACATAGAGCGCGCCATGCCGGCTGCCATAGGCATAGAAACCTACCACAACTTCACACTTCTCCACGACGATGTGATGGATAACGCGGAGATGAGAAGAGGAAGACCTACGGTACACGTGAAGTGGGATCAGAACACAGCCATACTCTCCGGCGACGTGATGCTCATGCTGGCGCTTAGGTATGTATCAGAATGTCGTTGCAAGCGCTGGGCTGAGTTAAGAGATGTTTTCATACAATCCTGCATAGAAGTGGGAGAGGGACAGCAGTACGACATGAACTTTGAAAAGCGTGATGAAGTGGCTGTGGACGAATACCTCGAAATGATAAGGCTAAAGACGAGTGTACTTGTGGCGTGTGCCGCAAAGATGGGAGCCATTGCTGCCAATGCTCCGGAAGAAGACTGTGAACTCATCTATGCCTTTGCAGAACGCATCGGTATAGCATTCCAACTTCAGGACGACTATCTCGATGTGTATGGTGACCCCGCTGTGTTCGGAAAGAAAATAGGAGGCGACATTCTCTGCGGAAAGAAGACTTATCTGCTCATCTCAGCACTCAACAGAGGCGACGAAGGACAGCGCATGCAGTTGCTCAGCCTAATCAACGACAAAAACATCGGCAGCGAAGATAAAATAAAGGCTGTAACGGACATCTACAACGCTATAGGCATACCCGAAATCTGCAAAAATGCCATCGAAGCGTACTACGATGACGCAAGAAACCTCTACGAAACACTGCCTTTGCCGGAAAACAAGAAAGCACCCCTCTGGGCATGGGCAAGCGAACTTATGGAAAGAAAGAAATAATCATCCTCGAATAACTCTCAACTCTCAACTAACTTGTCCTACATAGACACGCATACACACCTCTACACAGAGGAATTCGATGCCGACCGCAAAGAAGTGGTGGAGCGGGCTGTACTATCGGGGGCACAATGCATTTTGCTACCCAACATCGACGAAGCAAGCATAGCACCAATGCTCCGGATGTGTCGGGACTATCCACGTCTGTGCTATCCCATGATGGGACTGCACCCTACGGACATACCCGAAGACCCGTGGCCACTGCTCAACCGCATGGAGCAACTGCTCGCAGGTGGCGATTATGTAGCGGTGGGGGAAGTGGGTGTTGACCTGTATTGGGACGACAGCAGGAGAGACGTGCAGATAGACGTGTTCCGGCATCAGGTGGAATGGGCAGTGAAGTTTCAGTTGCCTCTCGTCATCCACTCCAGAAACGCGCAAGATGAAATAGTCAGCACACTCTTGCCTTATCGCGACGAACTTTGCGGAGGCATCTTCCATTGCTTCGGAGGGACAAAGGAGGAGGCGGAGGAACTGCTGGATTTCCCCAATTTTATGCTCGGTATAGGTGGTGTGATCACATTTAAGAAGTCATCGCTGCCAGAATTCCTCAAAACCACAGTGCCACTCTCCAGAATAGTGTTGGAAACCGATGCGCCTTATCTCGCGCCAACACCTCATCGGGGCAAACGCAATGAGAGCAGTTATATACCGCTCATAATCAGCAAACTCGCGGAAATCTATGCCACAGACGCAAATACTATAGAAGCCGTTACCACACATAATGCGAAAACAATTTTCAAAAAAATCACGTAAATATTTTCGTATTCCAAAAACTTGACATATCTTTGCAGTCGCAAAAAAACAAATGGTGCCATAGCTCAGTTGGTAGAGCAACGGACTGAAAATCCGTGTGTCCCCGGTTCGATTCCTGGTGGTACCACCTTAAAGTCAACTGAATATCAATCAGCTGGCTTTTTTTATGCCCAGGTATTTCCGAATTTTCTCTCGATTTATTTCGATGTAGTCGCGTGGGGTGCTGCCGATTGGCAATTATTTCATCAGATTGTGTTAACCCCTTTATATACAGGCTATTCAAAGTGGTAAAAACTGTAATCATGTAACCTTATTATTCTTTTTCCGAACAGCAATAATTATTCTCTATGACCGACTCACTTACTCCTCTGAACCATATTTTTTGCTTACATTTGCAAAACTAAGTAGAATACCTGTAAAAATGCCCGAGAAGTATGTTAAGACGTAACAGACTGAACAGCCACACAAACACATTGTTTCATTATACCAAGAGCGAAGACATCCTGTCATCTATTCTCAAGGAAGGCTTGAGGTTTGTGTACTGCAAAGAGCGGCTTGACGAGCGGCTTTGTTTTGGTATTCCTATGATTTCTTTCTGCGATATACCTGTGGCGCAGAGTGTTGAGCATACTTCAAAATATGGTGAATTTGCTATTGGGCTGTCAAAGGAATACCTCATTTCAAATTACTCGTTTGCCATAGGACCGGTCACTTATTATTTAAAAGGGGCTCCTATATTTAAGATGGCTTTAGATTATCTTAAAATATATGGCAGTAACGTGTATAACAGGGGAAATGTTCTGACAGTTTCCAATAGTCCCGGCGACAAAACAATTTTGTCAAAAGAAGAGGCACCGGGTGTGTTGAAGAGTTTTTTAGACACGAACAACTACCATCAGTTGGTTACCACTTCCATAGGCATAATAAAGCCCTATTGTTCAGAGTATGAGAAAGGTGTTCAGATCAATTATGATGAATGTGAATGGAGAATGATTGTACCGGAAAATGCACGCCTGTCTGCCACAGAGCGGTGTAAATGGTTCTGGACTGAACAGGAGTTCGATGACTGGAGAGAAAAATACGGCGACATCTTCATCAACAGTTGGAGTCTCCCCTTTGACATATCAGACATCAATTTCCTCATTGTTCCCGACAACGAATCGGTAAAATCGTTGATACAAGCCATTTATGATATGGAAACGCTGTGCGGCCAACCGATTTACGATGAAGAGAAAGCATTGCTGTGTACCAAAATCTTATCGTTCGACCAAATCAGGGATATATAAAGGATAGTTCTATAGCGGTGTGCTATAATAATTATTTCCGCATTCAACCAGCCTTCAGTTTGCATGCGGAAATTTTATTTGTGATCCCGAAGGGATTCAAACCCTTGACCTTCAGAACCGGAATCTGACGCTCTATTCAACTAAGCTACGGGACCGAAATCGGCTGCAAAGATAGATATATTTTTTCAGATATATCAACGCCGTTTTGTTGAAAGTTTCTTTTGGAGCGTTTTTCTGCTGCACATTTTTTTGTTTTTCTTTTTCTGTTTTTTGAAGAATAGATAATTTTGCAGTGAAATTAAAGAAAGGGGGTCGTTTGAACTGCCAAAAGGCGGTTATATCGACGACCCTTTATTTTTTATGAAGTTCAATAAATAACTTAAATACATCTTCTTCTCATGAAACTCGGTTTTGACAACGACAAATATCTGCGCATACAGTCTGAACACATCAAGGAACGCATTAGTGAGTTTGGCGACAAACTCTATCTTGAATTTGGTGGAAAACTCTACGACGACTATCATGCCAGCCGTGTGCTGCCAGGGTTCCAGCCCGACAGTAAGATGCGAATGCTGATGCAACTGAAGGATGACGCAGAAATTGTGATGGTCATCAGTGCAGAAGACATTGAGAAGAATAAGATACGAGGCGACTTAGGCATCACCTACGACAAGGATGTGCTGCGCTTGCGTGACATCTTCACCGAATGGGGGTTTTATGTGAGCAGTGTGGTCATCACGCATTTTAACGGGCAGGCAAGTGCGGTGTCGTTCAGGGAACGCTTGGAACGACTTGGACTGGTGCGTGTGTATTACCACTATCTCATAGAGGGTTATCCCACCAATGTGGAACTTATCGATTCAGACGAGGGCTTTGGCAAGAACGACTATGTGGAGACCACCCGCCCGCTCGTTGTGGTAACGGCACCCGGTCCCGGTAGCGGAAAGATGGCAGTTTGTCTCAGCCAACTCTATAATGAGAACCGTCGCGGTGTGAAGGCAGGGTATGCCAAGTTCGAGACGTTCCCCATCTGGAACATCCCCTTGAAACACCCCGTCAACGTGGCTTACGAGGCTGCTACGGCAGACCTGAACGATGTCAACATGATTGACCACTTCCATCTGGAAGCGTATGGTAAGACCACTGTAAACTACAACCGTGACATAGAGATTTTCCCTGTGCTGAATGCCATTTTCGAGGGCATCTATGGTGAAAGCCCCTACAAGTCGCCGACGGACATGGGCGTGAACATGGCGGGCTTCTGCATCAGCGACGACGAGGTGTGCAGCGAAGCATCGAAACAGGAAATCATACGCCGGTACTATGCTGCACTATGTTCCCTGACCGATGGCAGCAAGGACGACAGGGAAATCAATAAGATTCTGCTGCTGATGAAGCAGATGAAACTTACCACAGCCTACCGCAGATGCACTGTGGCGGCACACGAAAGAAAAGAAAAAGGAGGGACAGCCGCGGCAGCCATAGAACTGTCAGATGGCACACTTATTACTTCCGGCACAAGCAGTCTGCTCGGACCGAGCGCGGCGCTTATCCTGAATGCCACGAAACATCTGGCAGGCATAGACCATAACCTTAAACTCATACCGCAAAACATGATTGAGCCCATACAGCGCATGAAGACGTCTATGCTGCATGGCGTGAACCCACGTCTGCATACCGACGAAGTGCTGGTGGCTCTCGCAGTGCTCAGTCAGCATGATGACAACTGCAAGCGGGCGCTCGACTCACTGCCACTGCTCGATGGATGTCAGGTGCATGCCACGGTGATGCTTAGCGAAGTGGACCGCAAAATCTTTAAGAAACTCGGTTGCGGACTTACCTTCGACCCTGTCAAGAAGTAGTTGAGAGTTGATGGTTGATAGTTTTCTATAGCATCTATAGTTTCTATAGCATCTATAATATCTATAGCATCTATAATCAATACCACTCGATATTGGAACTATACGAACTGCGTTTGTCCCATTTCAGGGCATCGGTGAGTTCGTTTGCCCTTGCGCGGAAAGTGAAGTTGAAACTGGTGTAAGGACGAAGCACCACACTGGCGCTCATCTCGAAACAGTGCAGGTCGCGAGAGAGGCTTGCCGTAGTCATCGACACTTTGTGGTTAGTGAAGTCGTAACCACTTGAGAATGTAATGTTCCAACCATCAGCGATACGTACGTATCCGGAGCAGTTGAATGTCTGTGAGAAACTATAGGGGTAGCGCATCGTGCGCACATTGATTTCCTTGCTTCTGTCCTCATACATGGAAATACCGTAACTCAGCGAAAGACTCCAAGGTATGGAGAAAGCCAGATAGCCATCGTCGTCCACCTTGGCTTTTACTTTCTTCGCACCTTTTTGGCTGGACTTAAGGTTCGGGTCGATGTTTGATTCTTCTGTGTCCGTCTCTTCTTCCTGTGAGGTGTTCTCATCTTGGTTCTTACGGTTCAGATAGCCCTGCCCGGTAAGGGTGTTCCAGAGTTTTCTGACTTTTTCGTTATTGAGCGTATATGAAATGTTCTGCGACATACCGCCGAATCGTCCGAACCTGCCATAACTCCATTCCGTGCGGTCGCTCGTTACCACAGCGCCCGATTCGTTGAAGGCGTAGGCGTATGTGGCGAATACGGCTGCCATGGAGAAGGTGTACGACTTGGATAACTTCAGGCGGATGCGGGTGCTCAGGTCGCTCCAGGGGCGTGTCTTGGCGGCAAGGTTGTACGACAGTGTACCGGCGAGTTCGTCGATGAGCGAAATCTTCTTTTCGCCCGTGGAGTCGCGGTCGCTCTTGATTTTCATTTCAAGGTTGTTCGACAGCGTCATCGACACCGTACCCTGTGTCTTGTTCGACGGATAGCCGTACAGTCCGTTGGAATATGGCGAATACGACACAGTGGAGACATTACCGTCGGCATCAGTCTTCACGTATGTATCGAAGTAGCCGTAGCGCGAAGAAGTGAAGTCGGGAGAATAACTCAGCGACACACTCGGCTTCAGCACGTGCCGCACGGCAATAATCTTGTCGCCAAAGAGTTTCTTCCATGGCTTGTAGAAACCATAGAGCGTGGTGTTGGCGCTGAGCGCCATGTTCCAACTGTAGAGGTTGTAGAAACCATATACCGTGTCTTGCAACTCGCGCTGATTGTCTTCGTCCCAACTGCGTTTGATTTTGTTGGTGTACATAATGTCGCGGAAGTTGAACGATGGCGACACATTGATGTATTTCAGCACTTGGAAAGTAGCGTCAATAGGTATGCTGTGCTGCATACCGTTACGCCAGTCCTTGATGAGGTTGGAGTGCAGGAGTTTGTCTTCCTTAGTCGTGATGGAGTTGCTCATGTTTCCTGTGTACGACATCGAAATCTTTTCGTACCAACGCTCTTTGCCCACTTGCTTCGACCTACGGAAGGGGTAGAAGCGGGTGAGCGACAGACTCAATTCCGGCAGCGTCAATGCTATGGTGCTGTCGCGCATATTCTGCGTGAGGTTGCTCGAGAGCGAAAGCGAGAGACCAATCTTCGTGAAGTTGTGGCTGAACGAAACAGAACTGGAGCGTGTGGACTGGGTGTACGAGATGGGGTTGTACATCGATGAGAGGTTGTTGCGCTCGTAAGATTCTGATGCAAAATTGACCCTTGCACTGAATGTGGTATTAGGCGAAGCCTTGGCATCCTTCGAGTGTGTCCACAGTACCTTCAGGCTCTTGGTCACATTATAGTCGGGCATATTCTTCTCGCCTTCCACGGAGCGCAGGAAACTGACAAAGAAATTGCCGTTGTATCTGTAGCGCTTGCGATAGTTTGTCTCGGCGCTTAGTCCCCACGAGCCCTTGGTATATATTTCACCAAGCAACTTGAGATCTACATAGTCGTTGATGGCAAAATAATAACCGCCATCGCGCAGGTAGAAGCCGCGTGTCGTCTCGTCGCCATAACTCGGCATGACGATACCGGAGGAGTATTTCTTGTTAAACGGGAAGAAACCGTAGGGGATGGCGAGTGGTAGCGGTACGTCCTCTACGACAAGGTAGGCAGGTCCGAAAACCACGTCCTTAGCCGGTCTGACCTTCATGCGTGAGAGGGCGAGGTAGAAGTGCGGGTGCTCGGCATCACAAGTGGTGTACTTGCCTTTCTCCATGTAGAATATGCCGTTGGAATCGCGCTTGGCCTTCATGCCCTGCACGTAGCCGTTGCCCTGCGTTGTGGAGACGTGTTCGATGAAGCCCTTCTTCGTCTTGAAGTTCATTGCCATCTCTTCGCTCACATATTCATCGTTGCCCTGCCGATAGGTGGGCTTCTCCGTCATCACGCCGGCAGTGTCCACCTTGCCCTGTGCATACACCTTGCTACTGTCCATGATCATCGTCATTTTATGGGCATCGAGCGTCATGTTGGTGTATTTCACCTGTGCCTTGCCGTAAAGGTATGCCTGACGGGTCGTGGCGTCATAAACGAGGGAGTCGGAGGCGCGGTATTCCACCGGTACGTCGATACCGGCAGAGCGCTTCTTTAGCGTATCGACCTTCACCGTATCTGCACCGGCATTGCCCGGCAGAACGGTGTCGCGCTGCGAAATGCGTTTGAGGAAGTTGTCGCCAAAGATGGAGTCCATCGCTTCCGTGATGCTGTCCTGAACGTGTACGATGGAGTCGTTCACAGAGTCGTTGGGCCAGATGTCGCGAGGCGGAGCAGGGTGGTTTTGGAACACATTGCTCCTTCCCGCCTGTAATGCCTCTCTGCTCTGTCGGTAAAGGTTTTCAGACGAAATCCTGCCTTGCGAAGAAACGTCTGAAGCCTTTTCTGTCCGGCTGTCGTTCCAGGGCACGTAAGAACTCACCGCTATGTTTACAGCGATGAAAAGGCAGAAAACGGTATAAAAAAACTTCCTCAAAAGGCGTCGAGTTTCTAATTCAAAAGGCAAAATTACTAAATACTTGCGGATTTGCTCGCATTAAAACTTTAACAAATCTAAAAATCGCCGTTTTTTGGAAAAAGAACAGTAAGACAGAACCACGAATTAACACGAATGTTCACAAATTTTCTTACTGCTTAATCTTGATGCAGAATTTATAAGATTTGTACCGATTTGCAGGATTTCTTCGACGAACGCAGCGAGGCGAACTCCATGCGCTTGACTCCTTAGCAGTCGCCTGTCGGTGAGCATCTTTCGGTTATTTCTCAAATAGCGATGAAATACTTTTTGTGTCAAGCAGAAAGTCGAGCAGCCCCATCGTTACAATACCCTTATCATTTATCTTACGCATTATGTTGTCGCCAACGACAATCATTTTGCGGAAGCTATCATTGATTCCAAGTAGTGGCCTTTGTTCTTGGTTTTCCTTTTCCGATGTCGGCATACGAAAGGCAGATTGGAGATAAACACGATCCGGACCTTGATTTACCACGAAATCCACTTCCAAGCGTTTACGAACAGCCTTTCCCTGATCATCGCGCTCCCACGTTTCCACAAGTCCGACATCGACCCGATAACCACGACTACGGAGCTCGTTGTAGATGATGTTTTCCATAATGTGCGTTTCTTCCTGCTGTCTGTAGTTTAGTGCTGCCGCACGAAGACCTATGTCAGTAAAGTAGTATTTGGTTTCTGTCCCGATATATTTCCGTCCCTTTACATCGTATCGCATAGCCTCTTCTATCAAAAATGCGTCTTGTAAGTGGCCGATATAGTCCTTAATGGTTTTGCTGATAATCGTTTTTCCTTCAACTGATTGGAATGTGTTGCAGATTCGTTTAGGATTGGTGGATGTTCCAACAGCAGAGGCAAGAATCTGCGTAAGTTGTCTTAAGCCTTCAGGGTTTCGTAAATGGTTACGCTCTATCACATCGTGTAAATAAGTCAACTCGTACAGGTTAATGAGGTACTCTATCTTCTTGGTCGCGGATTCAAATTGTACCACTTGAGGAAGTCCACCAAATGTATAGTAGTCATTCCACGCCGTTGTCCTGTCGCCACCTACAACCTCGTAATACTCCTTGAAACTCAATGGCCACACTCGTATTTCATCTCCTCGTCCTCTGAATTCCGTTACGACATCTTTGGATAGAAATTTTGAATTAGAACCCGACACATAAACATCTAAATGACGTTTGTGCATGAGGCTCAAAAGTACCTCAACGAAGTCATCTACAAGTTGTACTTCGTCAAGTACGACATAGTATGTGTGCCCATCAGCAGGTGTCCGGTTTTCAATGTAATCCAATAAAACGTCGGGGTTGCGTAGCCGGCGGTTTGTCCGGTCATCAAGTGATAGTTCGACAATGTGGTTTTCATCGACATCATGCTCTGTCAGGTAACGATGGAATATATCGAAGAGCAGGAAAGATTTTCCACATCTTCGTCCACCAGTTACTATCTTCACTAATCCGTTTCCTTGACTTTCTACTAATTTATCAAGATATTTCTGCCGTTGAAAGTAATACATCTAAGTCGTTTTTTTGTGGCGTGCCACAGATTTTGGTTGCAAATATACATTTTTACTCCCAATAGTACCAAAATTATGCGCTTATTTGGACGCTCTTTTCAGAAAAATCGTTTTATGCCTTTTATCTTAATCCTGTGTAAAGAAGGGGCACACAATCTTTGAAAGATTCAAAGCAAAAAAATCGTGTTAATTTGTGTCCATTTGTGGTTCTGTTTATAAAAGGTTCCGTTTGCTAGATTTGTACCGATTCGCAGGATTTCTTTGACGAGCACAGCGAGGCGAACTCCATGTAGTCGCCTGAAGTCGAGAAATCCGACAAATCTTTTCAAATCAAACAAATGTTTCTTCTTATAAATAGAGAATACCCCATTGATTTTTAAAATCAAAAAAAAGCCACGCGCAGCAAAAATTTTGTGTTAATTTGTGCCGGTTCGTGGTTCTTTTTATTAACTTTGCCCTGTCGCAGGGAGAAATCTGCGACCAAGAATGCGTTTTTGATTTATCCTAATCATAGAAATCGCCAATTTCAAAGTATAGAAGGATTAAAGCAATTAACGCTCATCTGTGATATATAGTTTCATACATGCTTGCATGCTGTGTGAACTGCTGTATATTTCACAGCGTGAGGGAGTTGTATATGGTTCATTTCTGTACGAGGTGTTTGGCGATACCCTATGATTGATGAACAAAACAAGTCTTCACGCTTTTCTTGTATCCCCATGTTTACAATGGCTTCCGGAGGCTGAGCCGCAAAAAATAAAGTTATGAAACGAAAACTACTGTTTCTGCTCCTGCCGCTCATCCTCTGCGGCACAAACGCCCTCGCCCACGACATCGAGGTCGATGGCATCTACTACGTTTATACCAACAACAAAACGAAATTAGGCGTGTCTTATAGAGGAACATCCTATTCTTCTTACTCAAATGAGTATTCAGGCAAAGTGGTCATCCCGGATTCCGTTACCTATAACGGAACGACTTATCCCGTCACGAGCATAGAAAATTATGCTTTCTATAATTGCTCCGGCCTGTCCTCCGTAACCATCCCAAGTTCCGTCTCGACCATCGGAAGTTCTGCTTTCTATAAATGCTCCGGCCTGACGAAGGTAAATATCACAGACATAGCCTCATGGTGCAAGATATCTTTTGGTAACGACTCTGCCAATCCCTTATATTATGCAGAGCACCTTTATTTAAACGACAGTGAGGTTACAGAATTGGTTATTCCCAGTTCCGTCACGAGCATAGGAAGTTATGCTTTCTGTAATTGCTCCAGCATGACCTCGCTAACTATCCCCAACTCCGTCACGAGCATAGGAAGAGAGGCTTTCAGCGGTTGCTCTGGCCTGACCTCGGTAACCATCCCCAATTCCGTCACGAGCATAGGAGATTATGCTTTCTATAATTGCTCCGGCCTGACCTCCATAACCATTCCCAACTCCGTCACGAGCATAGGAAGAGGGGCTTTCAGCGGTTGCTCTGGCCTGACCTCGGTAACCATCCCCAATTCCGTCACGAGCATAGGAGATTATGCTTTCTATAATTGCTCCGGCCTGACCTCCATAACCATTCCCAACTCCGTCACGAGCATAGGAAGAGAGGCTTTCAGCGGTTGCTCTGGCCTGACCTCGGTAACCATCCCCAATTCCGTCACGAGCATAGGAGATTATGCTTTCTATAATTGCTCCGGCCTGACCTCCATAACCATTCCCAACTCCGTCACGAGCATAGGACGTGATGTGTTCCCCTCTGCTACGAAAATCTACGCAGAAAAGGGCAAGGTGTCTGTCTTGGTACTGTGGAGAGCGAGTTATACTGTTTATGACAAGGATACACAGAAGTCGCTGCCTAAACCTACTTTGAGTTACAGCAGTACGCAAAGTACGGTGAAACTTACCATCAACAATCGTGATGACAGTTATAAGTACAAGATTACTTCGGACACTAAAGTAGCAGAGGCAAATGTACTGAATCTGTCTCTTTATCCCGATTATTACGGCTGGGCATATTTATACGCCGCAGAAAAGAACGCTGAAGATTGGTATTCACTTGAAGAATATAAAGAATATTTTACATCTTCGCTCAATGCATCCGTTTCGACTACGGCAACCACAGCCTCATCATTGTCCGTAAAAGGCAGTTACACGCAGGGCGATGCAACGGTAACGGCACAGAAGCTGCAAATCAATGGTACGACCTACGACGTGTCGGACGGCAAGGCAGCTACTTTTACAGGTCTGAACCCCAACAAGGAGTACACCGCCACCTATACAGTTACAGCCAACGGGCATACCTATACTAAGACGGGTAAATTCACCACGGCAGCCCTCACCCTGACCACCCGTCAGCCGAAGGTGGTGAGCGCCGGCAACGTGATTGTGGCGGCAGCATCGAACATCAGCGAGGAGGAGGAGAACGTGGGCTTCGAGTGGCGGCGCACCGACTGGACGGGCGACTTCGCCTCAAACACCGGCACGGCATACGTCTATACCGACGGCACGGCAGGCACCAACATGATAGAGGGCTATATCCGCAACCTGAACACGGAGAAACTCTGGAAGTACCGCCCGTACTACCTTGCCAACGACGGCACGTACTACTACGGCGACTGGGTGGGGCTCGACCCGACGAACACGTCCTACTTCGAACCCACGGTGCACACCTACGCCAAGGTGGACATCCAGGGTAACACAGTCCTCGTGAAAGGCTATGCCCTGCGCGGCTCGGACAACGTAACGGTGAAGGGCTTCATGTACTGGAAGAATACTGGCAAGTCGGCTCCCAAACTCATGGCAGTTACGATTCCTGCCAACGCCAAGACGCTGACCGTAACCGGCAGTTCGCAGATCATGACCGCCAGCCTCTCCGACCTCGACTACGACGCGGAGTACAGCTACGTTTCGTTCATGACCACCAGCGAGGGCGACACCTACTACGGCGAGGTGCAGACCTTCCGCACAGAGCCTGACGTTACGGGCATCAGCGAAGTGATGACGGCGGACGAGCCAGCCGCAGAGACCGCTCGCACGGGCATCTACACCCTGAGTGGCGTGAAACTGAGCGAC